>NZ_JACBFT010000060.1:0-744 GCF_021401195.1 Shinella sp. NM-101
GCGGCTTGCCCGGCTGGATGTGGCTTAAGGCGATGCCCTGTTTCTCTGCCCATTCCATCAGCTTGCCGCTGACGTATTCAGGCCCGTTGTCGACCCGTATTGCCATCGGCTTACCACGCCATTCGATGATCTGGTTCAGGCTGCGGATGACACGCTCGGCAGGTAGTGAGAAATCCACCTCGATGCCCAGACCCTCGCGGTTGAAGTCGTCCAGAACGTCCAACAGGCGGAATTGCCTGCCATCCTCAAGGCGATCCGCCATGAAGTCCATAGACCAGACCAGGTTCGGTTTCTCCGGTACGGCCAGAGCGTCCGGCTTCTCGCGCCTCAACCGCTTGCGTGGCTTGATCCTGAGGTTCAGTTCCAGCTCGCGATAGATGCGGTATACCCGCTTATGGTTCCAGCGATGCCCCCGGATATTGCGCAGGTAGAGAAAGCAAAGACCGAAGCCCCAGCTCTTCTTCGCCCGCGTCAACCCGATCAGGAGATCGGCGATCTGCTCGTTCTCGTCGTTCATCTTGGCGCTGTAACGATAGCAACTCTCGCTGACACCAAAGGTGCGGCAGGCGAGTGCAATGCTCACCCCGCGCAACGCCACCGCTTTCCCGGCCATCTCCCGGCGTTGAGATGGCCGCGTCACTTTTTTCCAAGAGCCTCTTTGAGCAGTTCCGCCTGCATGCTCATCTCCGCATACATCTTCTTCAGCCGACGGTTCTCGTCTTCAAGAGCCTTCATCTGGCTGAT
>NZ_JACBFT010000061.1:0-657 GCF_021401195.1 Shinella sp. NM-101
GGAGGGGCGGCCGCCATATTTGCCAGGACGACGTTTGTAACCGATCTCAGCCTTGATCCCGGCAAGCCTTGTCAGACGTGCGACGCGGTTCGGGCAGCACATCTCGCCTTGGTCGAGAAGGTCGTCATGAAGCTTCCGATAGCCATAGACCTTGCCGCTCTCTTCCCAAGCTTGAAACAGGAGATCGGTCTGTCGTTTGTCCTCGCTGGCCCGTTTGCTCAACGGGTTCTTCAGCCAGGCATAGAACCCGCTCGGGTGCACATGGAGAAGCCGGCACATCGTCCGCACCGAGAACCGCAGGCGATACAGGGCAATGAACGCGTACTTCACTTTGCATCCCTGGCGAAGTACGCGGCCGCTTTTTTTAGGATGTCGCGCTCCTCGGTAACGCGAGCCAGTTCCTTCTTCAGCCGCCTGATCTCGTCGGCCTCGTCGCTGGTCTTGCCGTTCGATATGCCGAACTTCTTCTTCCACTCGTAGAGCGAATGCTGGCTGACCCCCAGCCGCTGCGAGACCTCCGCTACCGGATAGCCACGCTCGGTGATCTGACGCACCGCGTCGCGCTTGAACTCTTCCGTGAAATTGCCTTTGCCCATGTAGGCCTCCTGCCTCAGATTTAGGGGAGAAGGCGTCTACAAATCTAGGGGCTATTCAGAT
>NZ_JACBFT010000062.1:0-593 GCF_021401195.1 Shinella sp. NM-101
CTTTCCGACCAGACGGCCAAGGCGCTGACGGCGGCAAGCAAGATCGGCTCGGACGTGCATGTGCTCGTCGCCGGCAGCAATGCCAAGGCTGCGGCCGATGCCGCAGCAAAACTCTCGGGTGTCTCCAAGGTGCTCGTCGCCGACGATGCCAGCCTTGCCAACAATCTCGCGGAGCCGCTGGCGGCGCTCATCGTGTCGCTTGCCGGCAACTATGACGCCATCGTCTCGGCGGCGACCTCGGTCGGCAAGAACGTGCTGCCGCGCGTTGCGGCCCTTCTCGACGTCGCGCAGGTGTCGGAGATCGTCGAGGTCGTTTCATCCGATACGTTCAAGCGCCCGATCTATGCGGGCAATGCCATCCAGGCGGTGCAGTCGACGGATGCGAAGAAGGTGATCACCGTGCGCACCGCCTCGTTCGCCGCTGCCGGCGAGGGTGGCAGTGCCACCATCGAGACCATCCCGGCCGCAGCGAACCCGGGCCTCTCCACGCATGTCAAGGACGCGCTGTCCTCGTCCGACCGTCCGGAGCTCACGTCTGCCAGGATCATCATCTCGGGCGGGCGTGCGCTCGGCTCGTCGGAGAAGTTCCAGGA
>NZ_JACBFT010000063.1:0-579 GCF_021401195.1 Shinella sp. NM-101
AGTCGACAGGTCGGGTGGCGACCATGACCTTCACCGCTCCGGAAGGCCCGATCACGACTGCGCCTTCACGGCCTGTATCACCGCGGCAATCGTGGCGGCGTCCGCACCAGAGGCGATCCTGACGATCGCCCCGCCGATCTCCAATTCGATTGCGCCGCTGCTGCTCGACTTCTTTCTCGAGGCACGCGCCGGTTCCGGCTCCTTCGCTTCAGGCTTCGTAGGCACGTCAACGACCGCTGGCGCAAACATCGGAACGACCTCGACGACCGGCACAGCTTCGAGCGGCTTGCGGGCGAGCCGACGCCACGTGAACACTTGCTGCGGGGTCAATCCATGACGCCGCGCCACTGCGCAAACCGTCACGCCCGGCTCATAACTCTCGGCGACGATCTGCGCCTTGCGCTCGTCGCTCCACTCCCGCCGTCGGCCGCTTCCCGTGAAAACCTCAAACCGGCGCACCGGCTCTTTATCGCTGGATGTAAGCGTAAGCTCTGAAATCGACATATGTCCAAGCCCTCATTCGGCTCAACATCGTCAATCACGCCGTGATCCGGAAGGTGGGTGCAAAACACCGCTTAC
>NZ_JACBFT010000006.1:0-315291 GCF_021401195.1 Shinella sp. NM-101
AACGGCGGATGATGACCCGAGCTCTCCCACGGGCTTGCAAGCCCAAAGGTCATGCGGTCTCTCATCCGCCACCGCGACACGCACTACAGCGCCAAACGCGGGCCAAGGGAAGTTACAAAGGTGATGGGGCGCCGCCGCATTCCATAGGCGATAGCCGTGGGATGTAAGGGAGGGCCGCCGCCGCTCACGCGTGCTCGGAGGCCCGTTCCAGCGCCTTCAGCATGGTGCGCTCGGCAAGGTTCAGATAGGTCTCCATCTGCGCCGCCGCCTCGTGCGGCCGGTTCTCCTCGAGAAGCGTCACGATGGCGTCGTTCATGTCGACGAAGGGCGCGTGCAGGTGCTCGGGGTCCTTGAGCAGCCCGAAGCAGAGGCGCAGCTCCGCCGCGATGCGCTCGTAGAACTCGTTGAGCCGCACGCTGTCGGAAAGGTCGATGACGGCCGCATGGAACCGCATGTTGGCGTTGGCGACGCCGATCCAGTCGCGCTTGTCGCGCTCGCGTTTCGCCGCGCCGACGGCTTCGCGCATCGCCTTGATCGCCGGATGCCGCTGCCAGGCCTGCCGGAGCGCGCCGCATTCCAGCATGCGCCGTACGCGATAGATATCGATGATCGAGGCCATGCTGGGCACGGTGACGAAGACACCGCGATTGGCCTCGTGGTGGAGCAGCCCATCCTTGGTGAGCAGGCGGAAAGCCTCGCGCAGCGAGTTGCGGGATACGTCGAACCTGTCACTGAAGGCGGCTTCCGAGAGGCGCTGGCCGGGCGAAAGCTCGCCCGAGATCAGCAGCGCGCGAATGCGCCGCGCCAGGCGGTCTGCAAGCGGCAGGCCCTCTCCATCCTCGGTCATTGCGTTCCCTCGCTCCGGCTCATGGCCGGACATGCCCTGTTCTCTACGGGTGGCCTTAGCACGAATGGGGGAGGGCAGGGACGAAAATCGCCGCCAGTCCTTTGCTATCAGATGGATAAAAAGGCCGATACACGGAACGATATGGAATTATTGTTGAACAATATTGACATTCTTGTACGACGGAGCATGCTCGTCCGGACGCAACCGCGGGCGCGACCAGCGAAAGGAAACACGATCATGGCTGCTATCGATCTCAACAGCGATCTCGGCGAAAGCTACGGTGCCTGGCGCATGGGCGACGATGCGGCGATGCTCGCCGTCGTCTCCTCCGCCAACATCGCCTGCGGCTTCCACGCGGGCGACCCGGCGGGCATCTACAGGACGGTGCGGGCGGCGGCGAAGAACGGCGTTGTCGTCGGTGCCCATGTCTCCTACCCGGACCGCGTCGGCTTCGGCCGCCGCGATCTCGATGCCACGCCCGAAGAGCTGATCGCCGACGTGATCTACCAGATCGGCGCGATCAAGGGCGTCGCCGCCGCGGCCGGCACCACCGTGCGCTACGTCAAGCCGCACGGCGCGCTCTACAACCGCATCGCCTATGATGCGAAGCAGGGGCAGGCGGTGATCGACGGCATCAAGGCCGTGGATTCCTCGCTCATCCTGATGGGCCTTGCCAATGCGCCGATCCTCGATCTCGCCCGCCGGTCCGGCCTTGCCGTCGTTGCGGAAGCCTTCGCCGACCGCGCCTATACGCCGAAGGGCGAGCTGGTCTCGCGCCGCGAGGCCGGCGCCGTGCTGCACGACGAAAAGACGATAGCCGACCGCATGGTGCAGCTTGCCCGCGAGGGTACGCTGGAGGCCATCGACGGCAGCACGATCCGCGTCGAGGCGCAGTCGATCTGCGTGCATGGCGACAGCCCGGGCGCCGTCGCCATCGCGCAGGAAATCCGCCGCCGCTTCGAAGCGGAGGGCATTACCATCCGCTCCTTCGCCGGCGTGGCGTGAGGGCGCGATGCGCTTCCTACCCGTCAGCCTGACCACCATCCTCGTCGAGCTCGCCGATCTCGACGAGACGCTTGCGCTCTTCGCCTCGCTGCAGGCGGACCCGGTCGACGGCATCGAGGAGATGGTGCCGGCGGCGCGCACGCTGATGATCCGCTTCCGCCCGGAAAAGGTGACGGCGGCCGAGCTTGCCGCGCGGATCGCCACCCGCGACCTCTCGGCGAAGATCGCGCCCTCCGAGCATCTGGTGGAAATCCCGGTGCGCTATGACGGCGAGGACCTCGCCGACGTCGCGGAACTGACGGGCCTCAGCGTGGAGGAAGTCGTCCGCCGCCACACGGAGAGCGAATTCACCGTTGCCTTCTGCGGCTTCGCGCCGGGCTTCGGCTATCTCGTGGGCGGCGATCCGGCGCTGCATGTGCCGCGCCGCAAGAGCCCGCGCACCCGCATCCCGGCCGGCTCCGTCGCGCTTGCCGGCGCCTTCAGCGGCGTCTACCCGCAGGCAAGCCCCGGCGGCTGGCAGATCATCGGCACGACGCCCGTCAGGATGTGGGACATCGACCGCGATCCCGGCGCGCTGTTCCAGCCGGGCTACCGCGTCCGCTTCTTCGACATGGAGCAGCCGGGCAGGACCGTCAGCATCCCGCAAGCCGCGCCCCGCAAGGAACGCGCCGTCGCGCCGCAAGCGCCGCAGTTCAAGGTGCTCGCCGCGCCGATGCCGGCCGTCTTCCAGGACCTCGGCCGCTTCGGCCAGACGGGGCAGGGCGTTTCCGCCTCCGGCGCGCTCGACCGCGCCGCCTTCAATGCGGCGAACCGCATCGTCGGCAACCCGGCCAACACGCCGGTCCTCGAACTCACCCTCGGCGGCTTCTCCTTCGCGTGCAATGCCCGAACGGTGATCGGCCTTGCCGGCGCCACCTCGGCGGTGACGGTCCGCGATGCCGCCGGCCGCAGCCGGGATTTTTCGACCTACGAGCCGGTCTCGCTGGAGCCCGGCGACGTCGTGACCATCGGCCAGCCGAAGAAGGGCATGCGCGCCTATCTCGCCGTGCGCGGCGGCTTCGATGTCGCGCCGACGCTCGGCAGCGCGGCGACCGATACGCTCGCCGTCGTCGGCCCCGAGCCGGTGACGGCCGGGACCGTGCTGGCGCTCAGGGGCGGGGAGGGGCTTGCGAGCGTTTCCCTCGACGAGGCCCCGGCCTTCGACCTGCCGTCGGCGGGCGATGTCGTGACGCTCGATGTGGTGCTCGGGCCCCGCACGGACTGGTTCACGCAAAAGGGCATCGAGACGCTGACGGGCCAGCTCTGGCAGGTCACGCCGCAATCGAGCCGCGTCGGCATCCGCCTTGCCGGCGAGGTGCCGCTGGAGCGCAGGGACAGCGCCGAGTTGCCGAGCGAGGGCACGGCGACGGGGGCGATCCAGGTGCCGCACAGCGGCCAGCCGGTGCTCTTCCTCGCCGACCATCCGCTGACCGGCGGCTATCCCGTCATCGGCGCGGTCGCCGAATACCATCTGGACCTTGCCGGCCAGATTCCCATCAACGCCAAGATCCGTTTCCGCCCGATCGGCCCCTTCGCCGAAATCGCCGCGACCCGATAGGAGAGTGCCATGAAGAAAGTGCTGATCGCCAATCGCGGCGAGATCGCCGTGCGCATCCTGCGCGCCTGCCGCGACCACGGCCTCCAGTCGGTCGCCGTCTATGCCGACCCGGATGCCGACGCGCTCTTCGTGCGCCTTGCCGACGAGGCCTACGGCCTCGATGGCGTGCGCCCGGCCGAGACCTATCTCGACATCGACAAGCTGATCGCCATCGCCAGGCGCTCCGGCGCGGATGCCGTGCATCCCGGCTATGGCTTCCTCTCCGAGCGGGCGGAATTCGCCAAGGCCGTGCAGGATGCAGGCCTCATCTGGATCGGCCCCGATCCGCAGGTGATCGAGGCGCTGGGCGACAAGGTCGAGGCGCGGCGCATCGCCACCAGCGTCGGCGCGCCGCTCGTCGCGGGCAGCGACGGCCCCGTCTCGTCGGCGGCCGAGGTCATCGCCTTTGCCGAAAAGCATGGCCTGCCGGTCGCCATCAAGGCGGCGCATGGCGGCGGCGGGCGCGGCATCAAGGTGGCCTGGAAGATGGAGGAGGTCGCCGACCTCTACGAATCCGCCGTGCGCGAGGCGACCGCCGCCTTCGGCCGCGGCGAATGTTTCCTCGAACGCTTCCTCGACCGGCCGCGCCATATCGAGGCGCAGGTGATCGCCGACAGGCACGGCAATGTGCTGGTTTTAGGCACCCGCGACTGCTCAGCGCAGCGCCGCAACCAGAAGCTCATCGAGGAGGCGCCCGCGCCCTTCCTGACGCCGGAACAGCGCGCGCGCATCCATGCCGCCGCCAGGGCGATCTGTGCCGCTGCCGGCTATTCCGGTGCCGGCACGGTGGAATTCCTGCTCGGCGCCGACGGCACCATCTCGTTCCTGGAGGTGAACACGCGCCTCCAGGTCGAGCACCCGGTCACCGAGGAGACGACGGGCATCGACCTCGTCATCGAGCAGTTCCGCATCGCCGAGGGCAAGCCGCTCGCCGTCACCGAGACGCCGGAGCCGCGCGGCCATTCCATTGAGTTCCGCATCAATGCCGAGGACCCCGGTCGCGGCTTCCTGCCGACGCCGGGCGCGATCACCGCCTTCGATCCGCCGTCCGGTCCGGGCGTCCGCCTCGACAGCGGCGTCGTCACCGGCTCGACGATCCCCGGCGTCTTCGATTCGCTGATGGCCAAGCTCATCGTGACAGGTGCGACGCGCGAGGAAGCGCTGCGCCGCGCCCGCCGGGCGCTCCGTGAATTCCGCATCGAAGGCGTCGCGACCGTGCTGCCCTTCCACCGCGCGGCCATCGACACCGAGGACTTCATCGGGACGGACGGCTTCAAGGTCCATACCCGCTGGATCGAGACCGACTTCGCCGCCATGCCGGAGGCCGCGATGCGGCCGGAGCCCGTCGCCGATCCGTCGCTGGTCCGCACCCATCTCGAAATCGACGGCAGGCGCGTCTCGCTGGCGCTGCCGAGCCTGCTTCTCGCCGGCCTCGGCGCGGCGGGGCAGGGCGTTGCCGCGACCGGCGCGGCCGGTAGCAAGCCGGCGGAAGACGGCATCGCCGCCCCGGTCTCCGGCACGTTGCAGGCCTTCAAGGTCGCCGATGGCGCGACGGTCGCCGAAGGCGATCTGGTCGCGGTGATGGAGGCGATGAAGATGGAGACGCAGGTCCTTGCCCCCAAGGCCGGCCGCCTGCGCCTGCGCGCCAGGGACGGCGATTATCTCCAGGCCGGCGACGTGCTGGCGGTCTTCGAGGTATCCCAAATGGGACATTGACCCGAAAGGGCCGCGTTTGCCTTAATCCCCCCGACATTTCGCGACGGGGGAACCATGGTACGCACGCTTGCAAGCACGCCGAAGGCCGACGGCTTTCGCGCACCGGGGGAATTCGAGCCGAAGGCCGGCTGCTGGTTGATCTGGCCGGAGCGGCCGGACACCTGGCGGCTCGGCGCAAAGCCCGCCCAGAAGCTCTTCGCCAGGGTGGCGGCGGCGATCGCCGAGAGCGAGCCGGTCACCATCGCCGTCTCTTCCCGCCAGTGGCTCAACGCCCGCGCCATGCTGCCGGAAAGCGTGCGGCTCATCGAAATGACGACGGACGATTCCTGGCTGCGCGACAGCGGCCCGAACTTCGTCGTCAACGACCATGGCGAGGTCCGCGGCGTCGACTGGACCTTCAACGCCTATGGCGGCAATGACGGCGGCCTCTATTCGCCCTGGAACCTCGACGATCTCGTCGCCCGCAAGGTGCTGGAGACCGAGGGCATGGCCCGCTACCGCTCGCCGCTGATCGCCGAGGGCGGCGGCCTGCAATGCGACGGCGAGGGCACGCTGATCACCACGGAACAGTGCCTCCTCAACCGCAACCGCAACGGCCATCTCGGCAAGGCGGCGGTGGAGCAGCAGCTCTGCGACTATCTCGGGCTGGAGCACGTCATCTGGCTGCCGCGCGGCTTCTGCTTCGACGAGACGGACGGCCATATCGACGACGTCTGCTGCTTCGTGCGGCCGGGCGTGGTGGCGCTGAGCTGGACCGAGGACCGCGACGATCCGCAATACGAGATCGTGCGCGAGGTGGAGGAGGTACTGCGCTCGGCCCGCGATGCGCGCGGCCGTTCGCTCGAACTGCACCGCATCCACCATCCCCGCCCCATCGAGATGACGGCGGAGGAGGCGGCGGGTGTCGACCAGGTCGACAGCACCTGGGCGCGCCCGGCCGGCAACCGCATCGCCGCCACCTATATCAACTACTATCCCGGCAATTCCGTCGTCGTCGTGCCGCAGTTCGACGACGAAAAACTGGACCGTGCCGCGAAAGCCAAGCTCGCCGAGCTCTTCCCTGATCATCGCATCGTCGGCATCGACAATTCCCGCGAAATCCTGCTCGGCGGCGGCAATGTCGCCTGCATCACCCTGCCGGTCTATGCCGGCCAGACGAAAGCCTGACGGAGAAAAGCCATGCGCAGAACGCTCGTCTCGATCCTCGCCCTTCTCGCCGCTTCGGGCGGCGCGTGGGCGCAGGAGGAAAAGGTCGTCAACGTCTACAACTGGTCGGACTATATCGCGCCCGACACGGCGGAGAAATTCGAGAAGGAGACCGGCATCCGCGTCGTCTACGACGTCTATGACGGCAACGAGGTGCTGGAAACCAAGATGCTGACGGGCGGCTCGGGCTACGACGTCGTCTATCCTTCCGCCTATCCCTTCCTCAAGAACCAGGTGAAGGCCGGCGCCTTCCAGCCGCTCGACAAGGCGAAGCTTTCCAATATCGGCAGGCTCGATCCGCAGGCGCTGTCGCTGATCAGGGGCGCGGACCCGGACAATGCCTATGCCGTGCCCTACATGGCCGTCACCGACGGCGTCGGCTACAATATCGAGGCGGTCAAGCAGCGCATGGGTGACGCGCCGGTCGATTCGCTCGCCATGGTCTTCGACCCCGCCGTCGCGGAAAAATTCGCCGATTGCGGCGTGGCGATGATCGACGCGCCGGCCGAGATCATCCCCATGGCGATGAACTATCTCGGCATCGACCCGCATTCGACCAGCCCGGACGATATCGCCAAGGTCGAGGACCTGCTGCTGAAGGTGCGCCCGCACATCCGCTATTTCCATTCCTCGCGCTATATCAACGACCTCGCCAATGGCGACATCTGCGTCATGCTCGGCTGGTCGGGCGATATCCTGCAGGCCAAGGCCCGGGCGGCCGAAAGCGAGAAGAAGCTGGAGATCGCCTATTCCATCCCCAAGGAGGGCACGCTGATCAACTTCGACACCATGGCCGTGCCGAAGGATGCGCCGCATCCGGAAAACGCGCTCGCCTGGATCGACTTCAACATGCACCCGGACATCCGGCGGCCAATTCCAGCTACGTCTCCTATGCCAACCCGATCCCGGAATCGCTGCCGCTGATGGACCAGGCGGTGGCGAAGGACCCCGGCGTCTTCCCGCCGGATGACGTGAAGGCCAAGCTCTTCGTGGTGGAATCGAGCGATGCGAAGCTGCTGCGCCTGCAGAACCGCATGTGGACGCGCATCGTCTCCGGGCAATAGGTTTGCCCGTATCTCATTTTACGGAAGGGCCGTCGCATATGGAAGGAAACCGTTGCCTCATTCCCCTTCTCCCCTGCGGGGAGAAGGTGCCGGCAGGCGGATGAGGGGGATGCCGAAGGCAAAAAGATAAGTCTTTCGGTGCCGCGCCCCCTCATCCGACCCTTCGGGCCACCTTCTCCCCGAGGGGAGAAGGGAAGAAAGGCAACGGCGCATTCAAGCAGCCGGATGAGGGGCCGTCCCGGCCTCGCGCACGGCGGCCATCAGCTCGACCTGGGAGTGAAGGCCGAGCTTTCGGTAGACGGTCTTGATGTGGTTGCGCACGGTGCCGGGGGCGATGGCAAGGTCGCGCGAGATCGTCTTGGCGCAGCCGCCGTCGATGAGGAGGAGGGCGATCTGGCGCTCGCGCGGGCTGAGGCCGGCAAGCGACAGGCGGTTTTCGCCGGGCGGGCGCCATTGCCGCCAGAGCCGTTCGAGCACGAGGCGGGTTGCGTCGGCCGTCGCCTCGGCGACCGCGAGGTCCTCGGTGCCGAAGGGGCGGGCGCCGCGGCGGCGGAGATACGTGACGAAGCCGGCGGCGTTGCGGTCGAAGTTGAAGACGCCGGTGATCTCGTCGAAGCTGCCGGAGGGCTCGTAGAAGTCGCGGTAATAGGCGCTGGTGTGGAAATCGCCCTTGTCGAGCGCGGAGAGCGGCAGCAGGAAATCCTGCCGCGTGCCGGCGAAGAGGCGGAAGAACGGGTCCTGCCGGTACTTGCGGGTATCGTAGTTGCGGTTCCAGTGGTCGGGATCGCGCTCGTAGATAGTGATCGAGGCGCTGTCGCGCAGGTAGAGACCGATATAGACTTGGTCGGAGGCGACGAGATGGCGCGCGCCGGCCGTGAAATGGGCCGAGATCTCCTCGGGCAAGGTGGCGCTGACCGCAGCGGTGATGCCGCTGCTCCAGTGCCGGAGCTGCTCGAAGGTGAGGTCGGGTCGCATGGGGACAGGATAGACGGGGCGGCCGGGAATTCAAGCCGGACGGTCCCTGAGGTTCAGAACAGGGAGCACAGAGAATGCGCAATGTCACGGTGGCCGCCACGCAGATGGCCTGCATCTGGGACGAGAAGGCCAATATCGAGCGGGCCGAAGGGCTCGTCCGGCAGGCGAAGGAGAAGGGAGCGGACCTGGTGCTGATCCAGGAACTCTTCGCCGCACCCTATTTCTGCCAGGACCAGATCCACGAATTCTTCGCGCTTGCCCATCCCTTCGAGGGCAATCCGCTGATCGCACATTTTTCCAAGCTCGCCGCCGAGCTCGGCGTCGTGCTGCCGCTCAGCTATTTCGAACGCGCCGGCCAGTCCTGCTTCAACAGCGTCGCGGTGATCGACGCGGACGGCCGGGTGCTCGGCAACTACCGCAAGAGCCACCTGCCGGACGGGCCGGGCTATATGGAGAAGTTCTATTTCTCCCCCGGCGATACCGGCTTCAAGGTGTGGGACACGCGCGCGGGCCGCATCGGCGTCGGCATCTGCTGGGACCAGTGGTTCCCGGAGGCCGCGCGCTCCATGGCGTTGCAGGGCGCGGAAATCCTGCTCTATCCGACCGCCATCGGCTCCGAGCCGCACGATGCGAGCCTCGATTCCAGCGCGCACTGGCAGCGGGTGATGCAGGGCCATGCCGGGGCAAACCTCATGCCGCTCGTCGCCTCCAACCGCATCGGCACGGAAGAGGGGCGCAGCGGCACGAGCATCACCTTCTACGGCTCGTCCTTCATCGCCGATCCCACCGGCGCCAAGGTGGCCGAGGCCGACCGGACGACGGAGACGGTGCTGACCGCCACCTTCGACCTCGACGCCATCGCCCACCAGCGCCGCTCCTGGGGCGTCTTCCGCGACCGCCGCCCGGACCTCTACGGCCGCCTTGCGACGCTCGACGGCCGCCTGCCGGCCTGACGCTCAGATCTCGAGATAGGACGAGATGATCGCCGCGATCTCGTTCTGCGGATCGGAGGCGGACTGAGGCGTCTGCGCCGGGCTTTCCGTGCTTGAGGTCGACGTTGTCTCGGTTCCCGATGCGGAGAAGCTCGATGCGCCGGGACCGCGGGGCAGCGCGTCGACCTGTGCCTGTGTCATCGCGGCGAGCTGGCCGGGCGTGAAGGCGTTCGCCTGCTCGTTGGTCAGGCCGGCGAGTGCCGCCGTGCTCAGCCCGGCGATCGCGCTCGTGCTGAGGGCGAGGATGTGCTCGACCGAGAAGGTGCCGAGGTCGTCGGCGCCGAGGCCTGCCGCCTGCGTCGCCGTCATCGCGCCGACCTGCGCGGTCGAAAGCGTTGCCACCTGCGACGTGCTCATGGCGTTCACCTGGCTGTAGGTAAGCGCGGCGATCTGGCCCGTCGTCAGGGCCGCGATGCTGTTCGACGAGAGCGCGCCGATGACGGCCGGCGAAAGACCCTTGATCGCGCCGGGGCTCATGGCCGCAAGCTCCTCGGTCGAGATCGCCTGCATCTGGCCCGGTGTCAGGCCGGCGGTGCCGGGCGTGCCCAGCGCGGCGATCTGCGCCATCGAGAGAGCGTCGATCTGCCCGGTCGAGAGCGCCGCGACCTGGGCGCTGCCGAGGCCGGAAATGGCACCCGTGCTCAAGGCGGCGATCTCGGCCTCCGACAGGCTGGCCAGATAGCCGGGCGACAGGCCCTTGATGGCGCCAGAGCTGATTGCCGCGAGCTTGGACGTCGAGAACGTGTCGAGCGCTTCGCTCGAAAGGCCGCCGAGCGCCGCGGATGTCAGCGCCGCGATCTGGCTGGCCGACAGGGCCTCGGCCTGCTCGAAGGTGAGGCCGGCGGCCTGCGTGCCGGTGAGGCCGGCGATGCCGTCCGCGCTGAGGGCCGCGATCTGGCCGGGCGTCAGCGCGGCAATGTCCCCGACGGTGAGCGCGGCCACCTGCCTGGAGGCGAGTGCATGGATCTGGGCCGTGGAAAGCGCTGCCGTCTGGCTCGGGCTGAGCGCACCGATCTGGCCCGTCGTCATGCCGCCGATCCCGGCGGGGCTGAGGGCCTCGATCTGTTCCGGCGTGAAGCCGGCAAGGATGGATGTGGAAAGGCCGGCGATGGCCGCCGAGCCGATCGCCGCGATCTCCCCTGTGGTGAACAGGGCGATGTCGCTCGCGTCGAAGGCGGCGATCTGGCGCGAGGTGAGGGCACCTATCTGCGTGGCGGTGAGCGCCTCGACCTGCTCGGCATTCAGCGCGACGATCTGGTCGCTCGTCAGGCCGGAGACACCGGCCGTGCTGAGGGCGGCGATCTGCGCGGTCGTCAGCGACGCGATCATGCCCGTCGACAGGCCGAGGATGGCCCGCGAGCCGATGGCGGCGATGTCGGCGGTCGAGAACAGGGCAAGGTCGTCGGCGCCGAACGCGGCGATCTGCTGCGAGGTCAGCGCGCCGACCTGGGTGTTGGTCAGCGCTTCGGCGTGGGCGGTCGAGAGCGCGGCGATCTGCTGGGTGCTGAGCGCGGCGATGCCGGCGGTGCTGAGCGCGGCGATCTGGTCCGGCGACAGTGCGGCGATGCCGGCGGTGCCGAGGGCAGGCACCTGCGCTGAGCCGAGCGCTGCCATCTGGAGGCTGGTGAGGGCTTCCAGCTGGCTGTTGCCGAAGGCGCCTATCTGCACGCTCGTCAGGCCGGCTGCATTGATGGCGGCGACCTGGGCCGGCGTGAGGGCGGCGATCGCCGCCGTCGGCAGGCCCGCGACGGCACGGGAGGTGATCGCGGCGATCTCGCCGGGCGTGAAGGTTTCGAGGTTCGTTGCGCTGAAGGCGGCGATCTGCGTCGCGGTGAGGGCGGCGATCTGCGTGCTCGTCAGCGCCTCGGCCTGGGCCTGCGAAAGGGCTCCGATCTGTGCCGAGGTCAGCCCGGCCACGCCTGCGGAGCCAAGGGCGGCGATCTGCGTGGGCGAGAGCGTCGCAATGTCGTCCGTGCCGAGTGCGGCGACCTGCTTGGAGCCGAGGGCGGCGACCTGCGCCGTCGTCAGCGCCTCGACCTGGGCTGTCGAGAGCGCGGCGATCTGGTCGCCCGTCATGCCGGACAGCCCGGCCGGGCCGAGGGCGGCGATCTGGCTCGTCGTCAGCGAGGCGAGCATGCCCGTCGAAAGCCCCGCCATGGCGCCCGAGCTGATCGCCGCCATGTCGGCGACGGAGAAGGTGTCGAGCTTGGCCATGTCGAGCGCGGCGATCTGGCGCGAGCTGAGCGCGGCGACCTGCGTCGGGGTGAGCGCTTCGGCCTGTGCCGTGGTGAACGCGGCGATCTGCTCGGGCGTGAGGCCGGAGACCGCAGCGGTGGCGAGGGCCGCGATCTGCGCGGGCGAGAGCGTGGCGATATAGTCCGGTCCGAGATTGCCGATCTGGCGGGCGTTGAGCGCGCTGACCTGGGCCGTCGTCAGCGCGTCGAGCTGAGCGCTGGTGAGGGCGGCGATCTGGCGGCTGCCCATCCCGCCGATGGCCGCGGTGCCGAGGGCGGCGACCTGCGCCGTTGAGAGGCCTGCGATGGCCGCGGTCGAGAGGCCGGCAATGGCGTCCGAGCCGATGGCGGCGATTTCGCGCGTCGCGAAGGTGGCGATGCCGTCGGCCGGGAAGGCGGCGAGCTGCGTGGCGCTGAGCGCGCCGATCTGGCTGGTGGTGAGGGCTTCGACCTGCGCGATGCTGAGGGCGGCGATCTGCTTCGTCGTGAGCCCGCCGATGCTGCCCGCGCTGAGACCGGCGACCTGCGACGTCGAAAGGGCGGCAAGGGCATCGGTCGAAAGGCCGGGCAGCGCGCCCGCGGTGATGGCAGCCATTTCCTGCACGGAGAAGGTCGCGATGTCGTCCGGTCCGAACGCGGCAAGCTGCGTCGAGCTCAACGCGCCGATCTGTGTCCGGGTAAGGGCCTCGGCCTGGGCCGTGCTCAGCGCCTCGATCTGCTGCGTGGTCATCGCCGCGATGGCGGAGGCGCTGAGGGCGGCGACCTGCGCGGTCGACAGCGAGGCGATCGTCGCCGGCGACAGGCCGCGGATGGCGCTTGAGCTGATCATCGCGATGTCCTTCGTGGAGAAGGTGGCGATTTCAGCGGTGCCGAATTTCGCGATCTGCTCGGAATTGAGCGCGCCGACCTGCGCGCTCGTCAGGGCTTCCGCCTGGCTGGTGCTGAGCACGGAAAGCTGCTGCGAGGTGAAGCCGGAAATGCTGCCCGCGTTCAGCGCGGCGATCTGCGCCGTCGTCAGGGATGCGATCTGGACGGTGCTGAAGGCGGGGATCTGCGAGGCGGTGAGCGCAGCCATCTGCTTTGTGCCGAGCGCTGCGATCTGGTCGGTGTCGAGGGCGGCGATCTGGCTCGATGTGAGGCCGGAAACGCCGGACGCGCTGAGCGCGGCGATCTGGGCGTTGGTGAGCGCGGCGACGTCGGCGGGGTTCAGGGCCGCGATCTGGCCGGAGGAAAGCACCCCGATCTGGGCCGTCGTCAGGGCGGCGAGCTGGCTGGGGGCGAGCGCACCGATCTGGTCCGGGCGCAGCCCGCCGATCGCCGAGGAAGTGAGATAGCCCATCTGCTCGGTGGAAAGGGCCTTGATGTCGTGGTCGAGCGCCCCGGCCTGCGCCGCTGTCAGCGCCTTGAGATGGACGGCGGAAAGCTGGCTCACCTGAACCGAGCTCAACGCCTCGATCTGGCCGGTGGCGAGGCTGGCGAAGGCGCTCGTGCTGAGGGCCGCGATCTGGGTGGCGGAAAGCGAGGCGAAGATATCCGGTGCGATACCGGAGACCGCGCCCCTGGAGAGCGCCGCGATCTGCGCGGCCGAGAGCACGCGCACGTCCTGCGGCTCGAGCGCGGCGACCTGCGCGGAGGTGAGGGCGTTGATCTGCGTGGTGGAGAACGCGGCGATCTGGGCGGTCGAGAGCGCTTCGATCTGCGCGGAGGTCATGCCGGACAGCGTCGCGCGGCCGAGGGCGCTTATCTGGGCGAGGGAGAGCCCGGCGATCGCCTCGGCGCTGAGTCCTGCGACGGCCTTGCCGGTGATCGCGGCGATGTCCTGCGTCGAGAAGGTCGCAAGGTCGGCCGCGCCGAGGGCGGCAAGCTGGGCCGAGGTCAGGGACTTGACCTGCGTCGGCGACAGCGCCTCGACCTGGGCGGTGGTCAGGGCCTCGATCTGGTCGGGCGTCAGGCTGCCGACCGCGCCCGAGGAGAGGGCGGAAATATGCGCGGTCGTCAGCGAGGCGAGGAAGGCCGGCGTCATGCCGGCGACCTGCGCTGCCGACAGACCCGCGATCTGCGTGGTCGACAAGGCGGCGACCTGGGCGGACGACAGTCCGGCGAAGACGGCGCTGCCGAGGCCGGGCATGGCCTTCGCGCTGATCGCCGCCATGTCCGCCGTGGAGAAGGTCGCAATGCCCTCGGCGCTGATCGCCGTGATCTGCCGCGCGCTCATCCCGCGGATCTGGTCCGGCGTCAGCGCTTCGACCTGCTCCGTGCTGAGCAAGCCGACCTGGGTGTTGGAAAGGGCCGCGATGACGGCGGGGCTGAGGGCGGCGATCTGTTCGGGCGAGAAGGCGGCGATGGCGGATGTGGGAAGGCCCGTGATGGCCCTGCTGTTGATCGCGGCCATGTGGGCAGGCGAGAGCTGCGCGAGCGCCTCGCTGTTCATCGCGGCGATCTGCGCGGCATTCAGCGAGACGAGCTGCGCCGGCGACAGCGACTCGACCTGGTGGGCGCTCAGCGCGCGGATCTGGGTGGTCGTGAAACCGCCGAGCGCGGTGGCGCCAAGGGCGCCGATCTGCTCGTCCGAAAGCCCGGTAATGACCGCGCTGGCGAGACCGGGAACGGCCTTGGCGGTGAGCGCGGCGATGTCTGCCGTCGAGAAGGTCGCGAAGGCGTCCGCAGAAAGGACGGCGAGCTGCGCAGCGGTCATCGCCTTCACCTGCGCGGGCGTAAGGGCCTCGACCTGTTCCACGTCGAGCGCTGCGACCTGCGCGGGCTTGAGGGCGGTGATCTGGCCGGTTGTCAGGGCTGCGATCTGGCCGGTGGTGAGGGCGGCGAGCGCCTGTGTGGTCAGTCCCGGAAGCGCGCTGTTCTGGATCGCGGCGATGTCGGCGCTGGAAAAGGTCTTGAGGGTATCGGGCGCGAGCGCGCGGAGCTGCACGGCGGACAGGACCTTGACCTGGGCCGGCGTGAAGGCCTCGACCTGGGTATCGTCGAGGAGAGCGAGCTGTTCCGTCTTGAGACCTGCAATCGCGGCCGGGCCGAGCGCGGCGATCTGTATCGGCGTGAGGCCTGAAATGGCGTCGGAGGTGAGGCCTGCAATGGCGCTTGCGGAGAGGGCCGCAATGTCTGACGGCGAGAAGGTCGCGATGGCCTCGCCGTCGAGGGCCGCGGCCTGCTGGGCGGTGAACACCCGCACCTGCGCGGGCGTGAAGGCCTCGATCTGCTCGAGGCTCATGCTCTTGATCTGGACGGGCGTAAGCCCCTTCACCCCGGCGCTGCTCAGGGCCGCGATCTGGCCGGCGGAGAGGGCTTCGATGCTCTCCACGGAAAGGGCGGCGACCTGCTTGGCGTCGAGGACGGCGATCTGGGCGGGCGTGAGCGCGGCGACCTGCTCGGGCGTGAGGGCGGCGATGACGCCGACGCCCAGTCCCCTGACGGTGTTGGGAGACAGGGCGGCGACCTTGCCGGCGGGCAGTTCCGCGAGGTCGTCGGTACTGAAGGCCCCGATCTGTGCGGCGGTCATGGCGGCGATCTGCGCCGTCGTCAGCGCGGCCGTCTGTTCCGGCGTGAACGCGGCGATCTGGGCGGGTGTCATGCCCTGGATGGTCTTCACGCTGAGCGCGGCGACCTGGTCCGTCGACAGCTCGGCGATGGCAGCTGTGCCGAGCCCGGGCAGAGCCTTGCCGGAAATCGCCGCGATATCCCCGGTCGAGAAGGTGACGAGGCCCTCGGGGCTGATGGCCGCGAGCTGCTGGGCGGAGAGCACCCTGACATGCGCGGGCGACAGGGCCTCGATCTGCTCCGGTTCGAGCGCGGCGATCTGCGCTGGGGCAAGACCCGTGATGGCGCTCGTGCTGAGCGCGGCGATCTGCGCTTCGGAGAAGGCCTTGACGGCCTCGGTGCTGAGCGCGGCGATCTGTGCGGGCTTCAGCAGCGCGACCTGCGCCGTCGTCATCGCCTCGATCTGATCGGGCGTGAGGGCGCCGGACTGCGAGGCGGTGAGGCCGGCGAGGCTGAGCGGGGCCAGTGCACCGATCTGTTCGGCCGACAGCACCGCGATGGCCGCGGTGCTCAATCCCTGCACCGCCTTGTAGCTGATCGCCGCCATGTCCTGGGTCGAGAAGGTTTCGAGGTCTTCCGGATCGAGCGCGGCGAGCTGGGCGGAGCTCAGCGCCTGCACCTGCGAGGCCGTCAGCGCCTCGGCCTGGTCGGACGAGAACGTGCCGATCTGGCCGGTGGTCAGCGCGGCGATCTGGGCGGTGGTCAGGCTCTCGATCTGGCCGTCGGTATATTTGTTGAGGGCACCGATCTGGTCCAGCGACAGGCCGACGATCGCGTTCTGCGCGATGGCGCCGATCTGCCCGGAGCTGAGGATCTCGATATCCTCGACCTCCAGGGCGGCGATCTGCCTGGATGAAAAGGCGCCGATCTGGCCGGTGGAGAGGGAGGCGACGTCGTCCGTCGACCAGTCCCGGATCGTCGCATCGGAAAGCTGCCGGATCTGGCTGATGCTGAGCGAGGAAACGATCGACGTCATGAGCAAAGTCCTGGAAAAAGCAAGCGAACGAACACACAAATCATGATCTGGCAGCTTGCTCGATACAGGGATGAACTTGCCTGAACCTGTAGGTGTGTCGTCGTCCGTCGCGCCTTCTCCGGGAAATGCCCGAAGCGGCGGCGCACGGTTGCGAGAACCGGATGCCGCGCCTTGCGGATCATTCCGCCCGCCGTTGCAGAAAATGGAAGAATTGTTCCCGCCTCGCCTCTCAGAGCGAAGCGGCCACCTTCAGTCCCTCATAGACGGCCTCTTCCGCGGTGCGCGGCGCCAGGCTGTCGCCGATGACATGCACCTCCGGCACGAGGCCGCGGAGCATGTCGCTCAACGGATCCACCGGCTCGTGCCCGAGACAGAGCACCAGCGTCTCAACATCTTGGAAGAGGATGGGCTGCTCGCTCGCCGTGTGCTGCATGTAGACCGTGCCGCCGTCGCCGCCGTAAAGGCGGGCATAGGGGGTGACGCGCACGCCGATGCGGTGCAGCTCGGCCGCGATGTTGTCGCGAACATAGAGCGGCAGCAGTTCGCCGGGATGCGTTCCGTTGACGGCGAGGTCGACGCTGCAGCCCTCGTTCGTCAGGAGCTCGGCGATGCCGGGGCCGATCCAGTCGCAGCGCCAGTCGGCGACGACGACCCGGCCGCCGGTCCTGACCTCCTTGCGCAGCACCTGCCAGGCATCGACCACCTGGATGCTGTCGTCGATCGGGATCTCCGGCCGGTAGGGCCGCGCCCCGGTGGCAAGGATCACGGCGTCCGGCCGCTCCGCCTCGACGAGCGCGCGGTCGACGCGCACGCCGCGCTGCACGCGCACATTGGCGAGCTCGACCTCGCGGGAAAGGTTGGTGACGATGCCGCCGAACTCCGCGCGGCGGGGAAGCTGCTGCGCCAGCAGCGCCTGGCCGCCGAGCTGGCCGGCCGCCTCGTAGAGCGTCACCCTGTGGCCGCGCGCGGCGGCGACGGCCGCGGCCTTGAGGCCCGCCGTCCCGCCGCCGACGACCATGACGGATTTCGGCCGGATGGCCGGCGCCAGCGTGCCGAACCGCGTCTCGCGGCCGGTTTCCGGATGCTGGATGCAGGAAATCGGCACGCCGCGGTGGAAATGGCCGATGCAGGCCTGGTTGCAGGCGATGCAGGCGCGGATGTCGTCCGTGCGGCCTTCGTGCGCCTTGCCCGGCATGTCCGGGTCGCAGATCATCGCCCGCGTCATGCCGCAGACATCCGCCGCCCCGCTCGCGATGACCGCCTCGGCCTCCTGCGGCTGGTTGATGCGCCCGGTGACGAAGACGGGGATGGAAAGGTCCTTGCGGAACCGCGCCGCATCACCCGCAAGATAGGCGGCGCGATAGGCCATGGGCGGCACGATATGCACGGCGCCGCCGAGCGAGGCGGAGGTGCCCGTGGTGATGCTGACATAGTCGAGCATCGGCTCCAGCCGGCGACAGATCTCCAGCGCCTCGTCATCGGCAAGGCCCTGCTCGTCGCGCTCGCCGCTGCTGATGCGCATGCCGATGACGAAATCCTCCGACGTCGCCGCCCGCATCGCCGTGAGCGCTTCCGTCGCGAAACGCAGCCGGTTTTCCAGCGCGCCGCCGTAGTCGTCCGTGCGACGGTTGACGCGCGGGTTGAAGAACTGCGCCGGCAGGTAGCCGTGGCTCGCCACGAATTCCGCGCCGTCGACGCCGGCCGCATGCATGCGTCGGGCCGCGGCCGCATAGCCGGCGACGATCTCGTCGATCATGTCCCTGTCGAGCGCCCGCGGCATGACGCGGAAGCGCTCGTTCGGCGAGACGGACGGCGCATAGGCGACCGTCAGCAGGCCGTCGCCGCCCTCCATGATCTCGCGGCCGGGATGGAAGAGCTGCGAGAAGAGCGCGCAGCCCCCGGCGTGGCAGAGGTCCGCAAGGCGCCGGTAGCCCTCGATGCAGTCGTCGTCCGTCGCCATCAGCATGTGCGAGGTGTAGCGCGCCGTCTCGTGCACGCCCGCCACCTGGCTGACGATCAGCCCGACACCACCCTTCACGCGGGCGGCGTGGTAGGCGAGGAGCGCCTCGTTGACGAGCCCGTCCGTCGGCAACGTCGTGTCGTGGCCGCTCGACATGATCCGGTTCTTCAGCTCGACGCCGCGGATCTTCAAGGGCGTGAACAGGCTCGCAAAGGCGTCGGTCATCGAGGCTCCCTTCGTTCCGGTCACACGCCGCCGGCAACCATCGTGTAGATCTTGCGGGTCTGCTCGTGGATCGTCCATTCGCCGCGCCAACCGAGCGGCAGCACGAACATTTCGCCCGCGCCGATCTCCCGCGCGGACCCGTCGCCGTTGTGAAGGGTCACGCGGCCGGAAAGCAGGTGGCAGATCTCGGCATTGTCGCTGCGATCGGCGGTGAAGCGGCCGGGCGTGCATTCCCAGATGCCGGTCTCCATCCGGCCGTTCGGGCTCGACCAGAGCACGATCGCGGCCTCCTGCTGGTCGCCTTCGATGGAGGTCGGCTTCGGCGCGAAGGCGCCGATGTCGAGGCCGAGAAGGTCGCCGAAATTCTCGAAACTGATCATGGATATGTCCTTTGGGCGGCTCAGTGGCCGGTGATGGTGTCTGCGATGGCCGCGAGCTTCGATGTCTGCGGCAGGCCGGCGGATTCGCGCTCGTCGGCAATGCGGTAGAGCTGGTACATGGAGTGCACGCCGAGCCAGCGGAAGGGCTCCGGCTCCCACTTGCGCACCGTGCGGTTGACCCAGGGAAGGCCGGTCAGCTCCGTCTGGCGGTCCAGCACGAGGTCCGCCAGCGTCCGGCCGGCAAGGTTCGAGCTGGAGACGCCGAGGCCGACATAGCCGCCGGCCCAGCCGATGCCGGTGGAGCGGTCGAACCCGGCCGTCGTGCACCAGTCGCGCGGCACGCCGAGCACGCCGCACCAGGCATGGTCGATCTTCAGCGGCTTCGTCTGCGGCAGCAGGCGGGTCAGGATGGCGTGAAGGGCATCGATGGTCGCCTGCTGCGTCCGGCCGTTGACGTCGGTCTTCGAGCCGAACCGATAGGGCATGCCGCGACCGCCCATGGTGATGCGGCCCTCGCGGGTGCGCTGGGCGTAGCAATAGGCATGGGCGGCATCGCCCAGAAGCTCGTGGCCTTCCCAGCCGATCTCCTTCCAGAGGGCGTCCGGGACCGGTTCGGTGACGATCTGGGCGCTGTTGAGCGGCAGCCAGGTGCGCTCCTCGCCGGGAAAGCCGGCGGTGAAACCCTCCGTGGCGCGGATGACGACCGGCGCGCGCACGATGCCGCGATCGGTCGTCACGCGGCCCTTCTCGAAGCGTGTGACCGACGTTCCCTCGAAGATCGGCACGCCGAGGCCCTCGACCACCCGGGCAAGCCCGCGCACCAGCTTGGCCGGCTGCACGCGCGCCATGTCGCGGATGACGAAGGCGCCTTGAATGTCGGCGATGCGGATGCGCCTTTCGGCCGCCTCCGCCGACAGCATCTCGATCCGGGCGGCCGGCATCTCCCAGTCGAGATAGAACTGGTATTCCTCGCGGGCGCGGTCGAGCTGCGGCCGGTTGGTGGCGACGGTGATGTTGTCGGCGCGCAGGATGTCGGCGTCGATGCCCTCGGCCTCGGCGACGCGGATCACCTCGTCCACCGTGCCGGCCATGGCGCGCTGCATGTCGATGACCGCGCCGCGGGTGGAGGTCTTGAGGTATTTTTCGCGCGACCAGCCGAAGCCGCCCGAAAGCCAGCCGCCGTTGCGGCCGGAGGCGCCGAAGCCGGCGAATTCGCGCTCGACGACGACGACATTCAGCGAGGGATCGGCCTTTTTCAGGTAATAGGCGGTCCACAGGCCCGTGAAGCCCGCGCCGATGATGCAGACATCGGCCTCCCGGTCACCGGGAAGAGAGGCGCGCTGCTGCGGCAGGCCGCCGATGTCGGCGTACCAGAAGGAAATATTGCCGTTGGTCTTGACGTCCATGGGAGTGCTTTCGGATCAGGTCAGCGTCACGTCGGCGCTGGCATCGTCGGGAAGAAGGATGAGATCGGCTTGCGTGAAGACGATGTCCACCGCATCGCCGATGGCGAAATCGGCGGCGCCGAGCGGGCTGCGCACCACGGCGACCGTGCCGTCCTTCAGCTTCACCTCGTATTTCGAGCCGGAGCCGAGATAGATGGCCTCCGTGACCGTACCGGAAAGACGGTTCTCACCGGGAGCGGCGTCCGTGCCGGGTCGCTTCAGCGCCACGCGCTCGGGTCGCAGCAGGATGACGGGACGGGCGTCTCCCGCAAGGCGGCCATGGGCGACGACCCTCTCATCGCCGATCGTCATGACCGTGTCGTTGCCGGAGATTTCGGCGGCGCCGCGCAGGACCGTCGATTCGCCGATGAAGCGGCCGACGAAGAGCGTCGCAGGGTTGTCGTAGAGCTCGCGGCCCGTGCCGATCTGCTCGATGCGCCCGCCGTTGAAGACGGCGATGCGGTCGGAAAGCACCAGCGCCTCCTCCTGATCGTGGGTGACGTAGACGAAGGTGGTGCCGAGTTCGCGGTGGATGCGCTTGATCTCGAGCTGGAGCCATTCGCGCAGCTTCTTGTCGAGCGCGCCGAGCGGCTCGTCCATCAGCAGCAGCGGCGGATCGAAGACGAGCGCGCGGGCGAGCGCCACGCGCTGCTGCTGGCCGCCGGACAGTTCGCTCGGGTAGCGATGGGCGAAGTCGGCCATCTTCACCATGTCGAGCGCCCGCTTCACCCGCTGTTCGCGATCCTCGCCCCTGATGCCGCGCAGCGTCAGCGGATAGGCGACGTTCCGGCCCACCGTCATGTGCGGGAAGAGGGCATAGTGCTGGAAGACGACGCCGATATTGCGCTTGTGCGAGGGAAGGCCGGTGACGCTCTTTCCGCCGATCTCGAGCGTTCCGTCGCTGATGTCGGTGAAGCCGGCGATGAGGTTCAGCGTGGTGGTCTTGCCGGAGCCGGAGGGGCCGAGCAGCGTCATGAACTCGCCGGGGCGGATGTGGAGGTCGATCTCCTTCAGCGCCGTGAAGGCACCGTAGCGCTTGGAGGCCTTGCGGATCTCGATGGCGGCGCCGGCGGATCGTTGGGGTGCGTGCATGGTCATGTCCTTCCGCGGCGCATGCCGAAGAGCAGGCCGGCAATGATGATGAGCGACGTCGCCATGAACAGGAGCGTGCCGACGGCGGCGACGGTCGGATCGGCGTCGCGCGTGATCGACGTGTAGATCTGCACCGGCAGGGTCTTGAGGTAGGGGCTGGTGATGAACAGCGCGACGATGATCTCGTCGAACGAGGTGATGAAGGCGAAGAGCGCGCCGGAGAGAAGGCCCGGCAGGATCAGCGGCAGCGTCACCGTGCGGAACACCGTCAGCCGGCCGGCGCCCAGGCTGGACGCCGCGGTCTCCAGCCGGCGGTCGAAGACTTCGAGACTTGCCTGCACGGCGATCAGCACGAAGGGGATGGCGAGCATGGTGTGGGCCAGCACGAAGCCGGCGACGGTGCCGACGAGGTGCGTATCGAGGTAGACGGCATAGATGCCGATCGCCAGCACCACGCCCGGCACGACCATGGGCGTGATCAGGAGGGCACGCAGCAGACCGCCTGCGCGCGCGGCGGCCCGGGTGACGCCGAAGGCGGCGAGCGTGCCGACCACCGTCGCCACGACCGCGACGATGAGCGCGATGATCAGCGAGTTGGCGAAGCTCGTCGTCCAGTCCGGGTTGGTGAAGAAGTTCTCGTACCATTGCCAGGAGAAGCCGGTGGGCGGGAAGGCCAGCGACTTGTTGCCGTTGAACGACATCGGGATGACGACCAGTGTCGGGGCGAGCAGGAGAATGGCGACGAGCAGGCAGAAGAGGCCGAGAAGAACGCGCGGGAAGGAGGGCATCGCTCAGGCCTCCCTGCGCGTCGACGTATGCTTCTGGCGCATCAGCGGGGCGGCGATGGCCAGCAGCAGGAAGGTCGCGACGAGGAGCACCACGCCCATGGCGCCGCCGCGTCCCCAGTTGAGCAGGCTCAGCACCTGGTTCTGCACCAGCGAGGACAAGAGGATGCTGCGCGGGCCGCCGAGCAGGGCCGGCGTGATGTAGAAGCCGAGCGACAGGATGAAGACGATGATCGCGCCGGCATAGACGCCGGGCAGCGACAGCGGCACGTAAATCTGCAGGAAGGCGCGCCACGGCTTTGCGCCGAGGCTGCGCGCGGCCTGCAGGAGGCGCGTGTCGATGCCCCGCATGACGGAATAGATCGGCAGGATCATGAACGGCAGCAGCACCTGCGTCATGCCGATGACGACGCCGGGTAGCGTGCGGATGAGCTTGACCGGCGGCAGGCCGATGCCGCGCAGGAAGGAATTGATGACGCCGGAATCCTGCAGCAGGATGACCCAGGCGAGCGTGCGCACGACGCCGCTCAGCCAGAACGGCACGAGCACGCACAGGATGAGCGCGAGCCGGACGTTCCTGCCGACGATGGTCATGGCATAGGCATAGGGATAGGCGCAGACGAGGGACACGAGCGTCACCCAGGCCGCGACCACGAAGGTCCTTTGCAGCACCGTCCTGTTCACCGCCGACTGGAAGAACCAGACGTAGTTGTCGAGGCCGGGCGCCGGATCGGTGACGCTGCGCCACACGACGATCGCGAGCGGATAGGCGAGCACGGCCAGCAGCACCAGCACGGCGGGCGCCGCAAGCCACGCCGCGCCGCGGGGACGAAGGCGTGAAAGAAGGGCGGGCTGTTCGGATCCGGCGACGGGACCGGTCGGCGGGCCCTGGTCGGGCGTGGCGGTCAAGGGCATCTCCCGTGGTTCAGGGCAGGCCCGGCCGAAGCCGGGCCCGCGGGCGATCGAAGGCTCAGTTGCCGGAGAGGAGGGCGTTCCACTTCTCGGCGGCGAGGTCGAAGTTCTTCACCCAGAACGGAATGTTCTGCTGGTAGCCCTGGGCGATGCGCTCGGGCGTCGAGGTGAGGAAGGCTGCGGTGTTGTCGTCCACGTCCGGCTTGGCGTCCATGTTGATGGGCGTATAGGAGGTCTTCTCGGTCAGGATCTCCTGCGAGCGCTTGCCGAGATAGGCGTTGAGCAGCGCATAGGCGGCATCGGTGTCCTTGACGCCGACCGGAATGGTCATCTGGTCCATGACGACCAGCCAGTCCTGCCAGACGGGCGTGTACTGGGCGCCGTTCTTCACGGCGGTCATCGCGCGGCCGGTCCACATCATGATCATGTCGGCCTCGCCGGATTCTGCGAGCTGCTGGGATTCGGCGCCCGTCTTCCAGTAGATCGTGTCGGGGCCGAGATCGCGCAGCTTCTGGATGCCCTTCTCGATGTCGTCCGGCGTCATCGCCTTCGGATCGCCGCCGGTCGCCCTGAACGCCTGCTCGATCAGGCCGCCCGTCGGGTCGCCGCTGCCGTCGATGGCGCGGGTGCCGGGGAACTTCTCGGTGTCGAAGAAGTCCACCCAGTTCTTCGGCGGATTGTCCTTGTAGGTCTCGTTCTTGTACATGAGGACGACGCCGTAGTTCATCGCCGGAACGGAGCATTCGCCGACCTGGCCCGGCGGGATCTTCGAGACGTCGAGCCTGGACAGGTCGAGCTTCTGGAACAGCGTGCCGCAATGGACGTAGGGCGGCAGGTCGGCGGTGTCGACCACATCCCAGGTGACGTTGCCGGCATCGACCTGCGCCTTCAGCTTGGCGATTTCCGTCGGGCCGTCGTTGAGCAGGGTCACGCCGGATTTTTCGACGAATTCCTGGAGCGCGGCCACCTGGCCGTCCTGGTAGATGCCGCCGTAGGAGACGAAGGTCAGCGTCTTGCCCTTGAGCGAGCCTTCCTTCACCTCGCCGGCGACCGGCTTTTCCTGTGCGAGCGCCGGCAACGCCAGGGCGCACGTCATCGTCAGGGCAAAAGCCCTCGCAATTTTCATCATCGTTGATACTCCCAGTAGCGCTCGCCTCAGTTGTTCCTGCCGCAGCTACGAGCCCGGCCGTGGCAGGTATTGGTCGAGATCGGCCGCCATGCTTGTCGGCGGTGCGATCATCCAGACGACTTCGGCCGGTTCCGTGCCGATGTTTTCGGTCTTGTGCGGAACCGAGCTTGGATATTCGATGCTGTCGCCGGCCGACAGCACATGGCGCTCGTCGCCGAGGGTGAGTTCCACCTTGCCCCGGATGACGAAGAAGAGCTCGTGCGAATCCCCGTGGCTGTAGGGCTTCTCACCCGTCGAGCCGCCGGGGTCGAACTCGCCGATATAGACTTCCATGTCGCGGATCGGGCGCCGTGACAGGAGCATTTTCCGGTAGCCTTCGGCCGGCGGAAGGGCAGGGCGCTCCGCCTTGCGCATGACGCGGCCGACAGGCGGCGGGGTGTCCTCGAAAAGGTCCGTGAGGCTGATGCCGAGTGCCTCGGCGATGCGCATCAACGTGCTGATATTGACGCCGCTGAGACCGCGCTCGAGCTGGCTCAGGAAGCTTGCCGTGGTGCCGGTGGCGTCGCCGAGCGCCCGGAGCGACATGCGGCGCGCGGTGCGGAAGGACTTCACCTTCTCCCCGACGGCCCCCTGTTTGCCTGACACGGCGACGAAATCATCCATGGTGCGCTCCTCACTTAACAACATATTAAGTGACGGGCGGATTAGCAACACCGAAATTGGCGGCGATGCGTTTTTGTTTCCGCCGCAAAAGACCGAACCGCGCCCGGGAGACGGACGCGGTTCGGCGGGAGGCGCCTCGGGCTCAATTGAGCCTGATGCCCTCGGCGGAGAAGAGATGAATCTTCTCGTGCTTCGGCGCGAGATGGACCGCCTGGTCGGGTCTGAGGTCCACCCGGCGGTGCAGCACGACGACCGCGGTCTGCGTGCCGACGCGTACCGAAAGATGGGTTTCCGCACCGGTCGGCTCGACCGTCAGCACCGTCGCCGGAATGCCCGTATTGGCAAGGTCGAGGTCTTCCGGGCGGATGCCGTAGGTGCGTGCTTCGCCCCGGCCGGTGTCTGCCGGAAGGGGAAGCGAGACGCCGCCCTCGATGCGAAACCCGCCGTCGGCGGCCGTACCTTCGAACAGGTTCATCGACGGGGAGCCGATGAAGGTGGCGACGAAGGTGTTGTCCGGGCGGTCGTAGAGGTCGAGCGGCTTGCCGATCTGCTCGATCCGGCCGGCGCGCATGACGACGATCTTGTCGGCCATGGTCATCGCCTCGATCTGGTCGTGCGTGACGTAGACGATGGTGGTGCCGAGCCGCTGGTGCAGTTCCTTGATCTCGCTGCGCATGGTCACGCGCAGCTTGGCGTCGAGGTTGGAAAGCGGCTCGTCGAAGAGGAACACCTTCGGATGGCGCACGATCGCCCGGCCCATCGCGACGCGCTGGCGCTGGCCGCCGGAGAGCTGCTTGGGGAGGCGGTCGAGCAGCGGTTCGAGGGCGAGGATGCCCGCCGCCTCGTCGACCAGCCTGCCGATGGTGGCCTTGTCGCGGCCCTGGAGCTTGAGGGCGAAGCCCATGTTCTCCCTGACCGTCATGTGCGGGTAGAGCGCGTAGCTCTGGAACACCATGGCGATGTCGCGCTCCTTCGGCGCCGCCTCGTTGACGGTGCGCCCGTCGATGCGGATTTCGCCGCCGCTGATGTCCTCCAGCCCCGCCAGCATGCGCAGGAGCGTGGACTTGCCGCAGCCGGACGGCCCGACGAGCGTCACGAACTCGCCGTCCTCTATGTCCACGGAAACGTCGTGGATGACGGATGCCGCGCCGTATTGCTTGCGTACCTGATCGATCGCCACTGATGCCATGTCATGTCCTCCTCAAAGCTTGAGCTGCCAGATGCAGGCGGCAGCGACGGCCCCGGCCGGTGCCGTCAGTGTCGCCGAGCGCGCGCTGGAAAAGCCCGGGATGCGCTTGGTGCCCGTCCAGCGGCCGTTGTCTGCGAAAACCTCGATGGAACCGGCGTCGAGGAAGACGCGCAGGCTGGACGGACGCGCGCCGGGTGCGAGATAGCGCGGCGGCGTCTTGCCGGTGCCGGCGTCGAAGACGATGGCCAGTCCGTCGCCGTCGACCCGCACGCCGAGCCTGACGTCCGGATGGTCGAAGGCAAGGTCGAAGGCGGCGCCCGCCTGGCAGAGGTCGAGCACGATCTCGACGGCGCCGTTGCCGAGCGCCACGGTGTTGCCGGCGGCGAGCGCCGCGCTGTCGATGAGCGTGTGGCGCAGGCTTTCGGCGGCCGTGGCGGGCGGCGTCAGCACGGTGTCGCCTTCCAGCAGCACCCGGCGCGGCAGGGTCATGGCCGTCGGGAAATCGTCCTTGCGGGTGAAGTCCGTCCAGTTGGCGAGCCATGCGATGCCGACCGGCTCTCCGTCATCGACGAAGGCCTGGAAGGCATAGGCGTCGGAGCCGAAGTCCAGCTCCTGCTCGAAATCCGCCGTGAACGTGCGGCCGTCGAAGCGGCCGACGGTGACGGAGGTGAGGTTGCGGCGGCCGGTCGCCGGGTCGCGGCTCGTCAGCAGGCCGAAGATCAGCGCCCAGCGGGTTTGCGGATCGCCCGCCCTGCCGCCGACCGGCACCATGCACGGGCATTCCGCCGCCGTCATGCCGAAGCCGTCCTCGCGGTGGATGATGCCGATGAAGGTCCAGCCATCCGCACCATCGGCGGCGGCGGTTTCGTAGAGCAGCACCACGCCGCCCGTCCTGTCGCGGCTGCCGAGCAGCATCTTCCAGAGGCCGTCCGGCCCCCTGAAGACGTAGGGGTCGCGGAAGTCCGTGGTGAGATCAAGGCCTTCGGGGCGCAGCGGAAGCACGATTTCCGAAGGACCGGCGGCGATGCCGTCGCGGCTGACGGCGGAAAGCTGGATCTGCTCCTCCGGCTGCCGGTCGCGGACGTGCTCGGTATAGAAGACGCGGATCTCCTCGCCTTCCGGTCCGGCAACGGGAATGGCCGAGCCGGAGAAGGCGCCGCCGCGGCCGTCGTCGCTTGCCGAAAGGTGATCGGCCGGAAAGAGGAACATCGGCAGATGCGTCCAGCGGATGAAGTCCTTCGAGACGGCATGGCCCCAGTGCATCGTGTTCCAGCGCGGGCTGTGCGGATAATGCTGGTAGAAAAGATGGACGCGGCCGGTGAAACGGCCGAAGCCGTTCGGATCGTTCATCCAGCCGAAGGGCGGGCGGAAGTGGTAGCTTGACGGCACGTCGGGCGCCGCGGTGCGGGGATCGCTGTGCAGGACGCGAATGCCCTCTTCGAGAACGCTTGCCGGATGGAAGGCATAGGCGACGGAGAGCGTCGTCGTGGCGTCGTCGTAGGATAGGGTGGTGTGGCCGCCGGCCGCGAGCGTGACGGCGAGGAACTCGAACTCCTCCGTCCGGCTGATGGCGGGTTCGCCGATCTCGCTGCCGTCGACGGCGATCAGCAGCCTTGCGGGCTCGCCCGCCGCCCGGGCCTTCAGCCAGAGATGCAGCACGGTGCCTGCCGGAAGATCGGCCCGGATGGTTTCGGGCACGGGCGCCACGGATTTTGCCTGTAGTGTCATAGTCAACCTTTCACGGCGGAGCCGACGAACGAACTTACGAACCAGCGCTGGAAGGCGAGGTAGAGGATGAGGACGGGGATCATCATCAGGACGGAGGCCGCCATGGCGCGGTCCCAGTAGATGCTGTCCTGCCCGAAGAAGGTGGCGATGGCGACGGCGATCGGCCTTGCATAGTCGGTCTGGGTGACGAGCGTCGGCCAGAGATACTGGTTCCAGCTCTCGATGCCCATGAGGATCGAGACCGTGGCGAGTGCCGGCAGGCTGAGCGGCATGTAGATCGACCGGTAGATGCGGAAGGCCGAGGCCCCGTCCATTTCCGCCGCCTCGTAGAGTTCCTTCGGCAGTTGCGCGAAGAACTGGTAGAAGAGGAAGACATAGAGCGGGCTTGCCGCCCAGGGCAGGATCTGCACGGCGAAGGTATCGGTCAGCCCCGCCCGCGACATCATCACGACGAGCGGCATGATGATGCTTTCCTGCGGGATGACGTAGAGCGCGACGACGAGGGCGAGCAGGATCGCCTTGCCGCGCAGCGACCCCCAGGCCAGGACGAAGCCTGCCATGGAGTTGACGATGAGGCCCGAAACGACGGTGGCGACGAGGATCACCAGCGAGTTGAAGAGATAGCGCCCATAGGCGAGCTCCCCGGAGAAATTGGCGATCTCCCGGTAGTTGGAGAGCGTCGGCTCGCTCACCCAGAAGGCCCGGAAGCTGCCCATGTCGGCAAGGATGCGGAAGCGGTCGTCCTTGAGGCTGGCGATCAGCAGCATGAAGAGCGGCGAGATCATCACCAGTGCGATGACGAAGATGCAGGCGGTCTGCACGATGCGCAGGCCCGTCTTGCCGTTGCCCCTCGATTTTGCCAGCGGGGCGGCCTGGGTCAGTACGAGATCAGACATCGAAGCGCCTCAGGAGTTTACGCTGGAGCAGCGCGATCAGAAGAACGATGACGAAGAGGATGACGGAGACGGCTGAAGCGTAGCCGAGCTTCTGCTCCTCGAAGCCGGCGCGCACCATGTAATGCACCACGGTTTCCGTGCTTTCCCGCGGGCCGCCCTGGGTGAGGATCGCGACCTGCGTATAGAGCTTGAAGGCCTGGATCGTCGTGATGACCAGAACGAAGACATGGGTGGGCCGCAGGCCCGGCATGGTGACGTGCCAGAAGCGGCGCAGCGCGCTCGCACCGTCGATGCGGGCCGCATCGTAGAGCTCTTCCGGAATGCCCTGGAGCCCGGCGAGGTAGATGATCATCTGGAAGCCGTAGGCCTGCCAGGCGGAAAGCAGTACGATGGAGAACATCGCCCAGTCCGGATCGCCGAGCCAGTCGATCGGCTGGATCGTGCCGCCGGAGAGGAAGCCGACGATCTGGTTGAGCGGGCCGCTCGGATACTGGAACAGCGTGCCCCAGATCACGCAGACCACCACCATGGAGGTGATCGCCGGCAGGAAGAACATGCCGCGCAGAAGGTTGCGCATGGGCAGCTTCTGATGCAGCAGCAACGCGGTCAGGAAGGCGAGGCCGCACTGGACGGGCAGCACCCAGATGGTGAACCGCGTGACGTTCCACAGCGATGTCCAGAACAGCGGATCGCTGAAGACGCGCTGGAAATTCAGCAGGCCGACGAAGCGCACCGGCGTCGGGCGCGGCACGAGGGGCTGGTTGGTCATCGCCGTCCAGAAGGACAGGAGGAACGGCGTGATCAGGAAGGTCGCCAGCAGAAGCACGGCGGGCGCGATCATCGCGACCTCCTGCCAGAAGCGCTGCCGGTCGCGCCGGCCGGCGCGCGGGCGCGGCATGGTCGTCTGTTGCAAGGTCATGGTCTCCTCCTCATCGGTCATCCTCCCGGGGGCGGGGCCGGCCGCAGGGCCGGCCCCGCGCAAGCGCCTTACTGCTGCGCGTCGAAGGGCGGGTAGCCGGCGTTGTCCTCGATGTCCTCGTCGATCTTCCTGGCCGCGGACGTGAGGGCTTCCTGCGGATCGCCGCCGTTGAAGATCTTGTCGACCGCCTGCATGAAGGCCGAGGTGATCGTCGGATAGGCCGGGTGCGGCGGACGGGCGACGGCCGTCTTGGAGGCCTGTTCGAAGGCAATGGCGAGCGGGCCGCCTTCCGCATAGAGCGGGGATTCGGCGGCGAAGCTCTTCAGGCCCGGATAGGCCGACTGGGACCTGGCGTAGTCGCGATAGTCCTTGTCCTTCAGCATGAAGCTCAGGAACTTGCCGGCTGCCTCCGGATTTTCCGAAGTCGCGGAGATGCCCCAGATCCAGGTGCCGTTCGGGCTGACGCCCTTCTCGCCGATCTTCGGCAGCGGCATGACGACGATGTCGTCCTTCATCGCCGCGGCGGCTTCCGCATAGAACCAGTGGCCGCCCATGGCGAGCGCGGCCGGCTGGCCCTCGGCATAGAACTGGTTGGTGCCGGACGAGGTCGGCACGACCCAGCCGTTCTTGACCCAGGTCTGCATCATGGTCAGCGCCTTGACGCAGGCCTCGCCGTCGAGCGTGCCGCCGGCCGTCCAGGTCGTGCGGTCGATGAGATCGCAGCCGGCGCTTTCCAGAAGCGGGCCATAGGCATAGGTGATCCACTCCGTCTTGATGCCGTAGCCGCGGAACGTGTCGATCGGCCACTTCACGCCCTCGAGCTTGGAGAGCTTTTCGAGATAGCCTTCGAATTCCTCGCGGGTCCAGGCATCGTCGACGGACTTCGGAATGCGCGCCCCGATGGCCTCCAGATATTTCCTGTTTCCGTAGAGCACGACCGAGGAGTCGGTGAGGCCGATCGCGTAAAGCTCCTTGTCGATCGGGTAGGTGCCCTGGGAGATGTTCGAATCCGTCATGTCGTCGAGCAGGTCCTGGTCGAGCAGCGGCTTGACCGCCTGCAGGTAGCCGGACCAGACGTAGTTCGCCAGGAACGGCGCATCGAGCTCCATGACATCAGGCAGTTGCTTTGCCATGACGGCGGCGCTGAACTTCTCGTTATAGGCATCGTGCGGTGCGTAGATCAGCTCGATGTCGATGTCGGGATTGGCCGCCTCGAAGCGCTTGGCGACGTCGCCATAGGCCTTCACCCAGCCCGGATCGCCCTGATGCATGACGTGGATGACGGTCTTCGCCTCGGCGAGGCCGGCCGTCGCCGCGAGGGCGGCGGAGGCGAAAAGGATGGAAAGTAAACGATTACCCAAATGCGCAGTCATGATGGTCTCCTCCTGTTGAATGCGATCGTAACCCGGAATTTCAGACGGATGCCCGTTCGACCAGATGGAACGGCAGTTTCCGCAGATGCGGCGGTTCAGGCTGCTCCGCCAGGAGGATTTCCATGGCGAGGCGGCCCATGGCGCGGTGCGGCAGGGCCATGGTGGTCAATGGCGGGTCCAGCCGCGAGGCGAGCTCGACCTGGTTGTCGAAGCTCGCCACCGCGATGTCGTGCGGTATGCGAAGGCCGGCGCGGGCAAGCGCCGCATAGACTTCCATCGCCACGCGGTCGTTGCCGCACAGGATGGCGTCCGGCCGTTCGCCGGACTTGAGCAGCGCGTCCATGTGGACCGGCACCAGGCTGGGCGCCCGGTCGCTGTAGACGCTGCGGCGCACGGCGGGGAACACGCCGAGCGGTGCGACGCCGGCTTCGGCGAGCGCGGCGTGGAAGCCTTTCTCGCGAAGCGTGCCGGCGAGAATGCCGGGCAGGTTGATGAAGGCGATGCGGCGGCGCCCGGCCGCGAGCAGATGGCGCACGATCTCGCGCGCGCCGCCCTCTTCGTCCGGCACCAGCGAGGTCACGCGTCCCGTGGCCTCCCGGCAATTGATCATGACGCCGAGGGCGCCGGCGAGCTTGTCCGGCAGGGCGACGTTCTTGTGGAACATCGCCGCATAGGCGACGGCGCGCGGCCGGAACTGCTGCACTTCGCCGAGAACGGCGTCGATCTCCCGCCCGCCGCCGTGGTTGATGGCGAAGACGGCCATGCCGGCGCTGCGCGCGGCCCCGTCCAGTCCGCGCACGATTTCGGTCGCGAAGGGCGAGGTGATGAGGCCGTCGGAGATGACGCCGACCAGCGGCAGCCAGCCCTGGCGCACGCCGCGCGCGGCAAGGTTGGTCACGTAGCCGAGTTCGTCGGCGATGGCCTTGATCTTCTGCCGCGTGTCGTCCGACATGCGGGCGGAGCCGCCGTGTAACGCGCCTGAGACCGTCTTCACCGAGACGCCCGCACGTTCCGCTATGTCAGAGAGCGATACCGCCACGATCTTGCCACCTCTCCCATGGGTTATCGATTACCCAATAACCCCGGGACTTTTGTCTGTCAAGGGCTTTCGGCGGAAGCGTAGGGGAGCCGGTCGCTTGTCGGCGACCGGCAGGGATGGGCGCCTAGTGCTGGTCGAGGACGCGGGTGAGGCTGAGGGCGGCGATGGTGCAGATCGCGCCGGAGATCAGGTAGCCGCCGATGAAGATGATGCCGAAGCTGGAGGCAAGGCCCAGCGCCACGAGCGGCGCGAAGGCGGCCCCGATCAGCCAGGCGAGGTCCGAGGTGAGCGCCGCGCCGGTATAGCGGTAGTACTGCGTGAAGCGCGAGGAGACGGCGCCGGAGGACTGGCCGAAGGAGAGGCCGAGGATGAAGAAGCCGATGAGGATGTAGGCATCCTGTCCCTTGCCGCCGGCATCGAGCAGGAACGGCGCGGAGAAGGAGAAGATGGCGATCAGGATCGCGGCGACCATGAGCTGGTTGCGACGGCCGATCCTGTCGGCGATCAGGCCGGAGAGCACGATGCCGATGGCGCCGACCGCGGCGCCGGCGACCTGGACCCACAGGAATTCCGCCGCCGACTGGCCGCCCGTGAGCGTGACCCAGCTCAAGGGGAAGATCGTCACGAGGTGGAACATCGCGAAGCTGGCGAGCGGCACGAAGGCGCCGAGCACCACGTCGATGGCATGCTTGCTCAGCATCTCGAAGATCGGCCGCGCCTGCAGCTCCTGCGCCTCCATGGCCGCGCCGAACTCCTTGCTGGCGACGATGCGCAGGCGCGCGAAGAGCGCAACCACGTTGATCGCGAAGGCGACGAAGAAGGGATAGCGCCAGCCCCAGGCGAGGAAGTCCGCCTCCGAGAGATTGCTGACGAAGTAGCCGAAGAGGACGCTGGCCAGCGCAAAGCCGATGGGCGCGCCGAGCTGCGGGATCATCGCGTACCAGCCGCGTTGGTTGGCGGGGGCGCTGAGGTTGAGCAGCGAGGCAAGGCCATCCCAGGCGCCGCCGAGCGCGAAGCCCTGGCCGAGCCGGAAGAGCGCGAGGAGGGCCACCGCCCAGTAGCCGAGCGTATCGTATCCCGGCAGGAAGGCGATGGAGGCCGTCGAGCCGCCGAGGATCACCAGGGCGATCGTGAGCTTCGTGCCGCGCCCGTAGTTGCGGTCGATCCACATGAAGACGAAGGAGCCGACCGGGCGGGCGAGGAAGGCCAGCGGAAACAGCGCGAAGGCCATCAGCGTCGCCGCCACCGCATTGGGCGCGAAGGGGAAGATGAGCTTCGGGAAGACGAGGATGGAGCCGAGGCCGTAGACGAAGAAGTCGAAGAATTCCGACGTGCGGCCGATCACCACGCCGATGGCGACGCTGCCCGGCGAGAGCGGCTTGTCGTCCTGGTGCATGCGGCGGGCATCCCGCTCCATGCCGGACGAGGTGGGATTGATGGCCGAACTCATGAACGCCTCCGTGCGGATCAGGGTCATGTCACTAGAATGTTGATCAATCGGCGCCCAAGATCAAGGACCGGCGGGCAATGCGTCTTATGGCGCGGAAATTGACAACAGGCATTTCTATTGCGCTAGTACAAACGCGCATCGACAGAAAGCCCCTGATTGATTACCGTGCTGCGACAGAATGCTGCGCTGCGACGATGGACCTCATTTCCAACCCCGACCGCGTCCGATTATTGCCGACTAGACAGAACGCAAGTTGAGGCCGAAATGCCGAAGCAATTCAGTTTAGCCCGACACTCGATCATTCTAGCCCCCATGCTGGCCATCCTTTCGGGATGCAATATGGTCGTGATGTCCCCCTCCGGCGATATCGCCACGCAGCAGCGGGACCTCATCGTCATCTCGACGATCCTGATGCTGCTGATCATCGTCCCGGTGATCTTTCTGACGCTGTTCTTCGCCTGGCGCTACCGCCAGTCCAACACGGCGGCAAAGTACGATCCCGAATGGCACCACTCCACCGGCCTAGAGGTCATCATCTGGTCGGCCCCGCTCGCCATCATCATCGCGCTCGGGGCGATCACCTGGGTCAGCACCCACAAGCTCGATCCCTACCGCCCGCTCGACCGGATCGATGCCGCCCGGCCGGTTTCCGAGGAGACGAAGCCGATCACCGTCGAGGTGGTGGCGCTCGACTGGAAGTGGCTGTTCTTCTATCCGGACTACGGCATCGCCACGGTCAACGAGATGGCCGCGCCCGTCGACGTGCCGATCAACTTCAAGCTCACCGCCTCCTCGGTGATGAACTCCTTCTACGTCCCCGCGCTCGCCGGCATGATCTACACGATGCCGGGCATGGAGACCAAGCTGCACGCCGTCATTAACAAGGCCGGCGAATACGAGGGCCTTTCCTCGAACTACAGTGGCGACGGCTTCTCGCACATGCGCTTCAAGTTCCACGGGGTGGACCAGGCCGGCTTCGACGCCTGGGTCGCGCAGGTGAAGCAGAACGGCACGGCGCTCAACCGCGACGCCTATCTCAAGCTGGAAAAGCCGAGCGTCAAGGAGCCGGTGCGCTACTACGCCTCCGTCGATAACGGCCTCTACGACGCCGTGCTCAACATGTGCGTGCGCGAGGGCCAGATGTGCATGAAGGACATGATGCACATCGACATGATGGGCGGCGCGGGCAAGGAGAGCCAGGAGAACAAGGCGAAGCTCCAGCACGACAACCGCCATGCCGCGGACGAGGCCCCCGCCGCCACATTCCCGGAAACCGGCAATCCCGCGCGCAGCGAAGAACCGGCCGAGGGCGTCGAGGACCGGCAGGAGGAGCCGGCCGCGACGGACCACGACGCGCATCAGGCGCACTAGATCCCATCGTGCCCGCCATCGGCGGCGGACACGCGAGGCCCCAAGATTTCCGGGCCGCATCTGAAACGCTATTGGACGATCCCATGTTCGGTGACACCAGCCTCACGCATTTCCTCTTTGGACGGCTTTCCTTCGAAGCGATCCCCTACCACGAGCCCATCCTCGTCGTGACCTTCGCGGTGGTCGCGCTGGGCGGCATCGCGCTCCTCGCGCTCATCACGAAGTTCAAGCTCTGGGGCTATCTCTGGCACGAGTGGTTCACCAGCGTCGATCACAAGAAGATCGGCATCATGTACATCATCCTCGCCATCGTCATGCTGCTGCGCGGCTTTGCCGATGCCATCATGATGCGCATCCAGCAGGCCATCGCCTTCAACGGCAGCGAGGGCTACCTCAACCCGCACCACTACGACCAGATCTTCACCGCCCATGGCGTGATCATGATCTTCTTCGTGGCGATGCCCTTCGTCACCGGCTTCATGAACTATGTCGTGCCGCTGCAGATCGGCGCGCGCGACGTCTCCTTCCCCTTCCTCAACAACTTCTCCTTCTGGATGACGACGGCGGGCGCGATCATCATCATGATGTCGCTCTTCGTCGGCGAGTTCGCGCGCACCGGCTGGCTCGCCTATCCGCCGCTGTCTGGCGCGGACTACAGTCCCGGCGTCGGGGTGGACTATTACATCTGGGGCCTTCAGGTGGCGGGCGTCGGCACGACGCTGTCGGGCATCAACCTCATCGCGACCATCGTGAAGATGCGCGCGCCGGGCATGACCTTCATGAAGATGCCGGTCTTCACCTGGACCTCGCTCTGCACCAACATCCTGATCGTCGCGACCTTCCCGATCCTCACCGCCACGCTCGCGCTCTTGTCGCTCGACCGCTATGTCGGCACGAACTTCTTCACGAACGACCTCGGCGGCAACCCGATGATGTATATCAACCTCATCTGGATCTGGGGCCACCCGGAGGTCTACATCCTCGTCCTGCCGGCCTTCGGCATCTTCTCCGAGGTGGTGGCGACCTTCTGCGGCAAGCGCCTCTTCGGCTATGCCTCGATGGTCTATGCGACCTGCGTGATCATGATCCTCTCCTACATCGTGTGGCTGCACCACTTCTTCACGATGGGCTCGGGCGCCTCGGTCAACGCCTTCTTCGGCATCACGACCATGATCATCTCGATCCCGACGGGGGCGAAGATGTTCAACTGGCTCTTCACCATGTATCGCGGGCGCATCCGCTACGAGGTGCCGATGCTCTGGACGGTCGGTTTCATGGTGACCTTCGTCATCGGCGGCATGACGGGCGTGATGCTGGCAATCCCGCCTGCCGACTTCGTGCTGCACAATTCGCTGTTCCTCATCGCCCATTTCCACAATGTCATCATCGGCGGCGTGCTGTTCGGGCTGATGGCGGGCGTCGTCTACTGGTTCCCCAAGGCCTTCGGCTACAAGCTCGATCCCTTCTGGGGCAAGATGAGCTTCTGGTTCTGGCAGATCGGCTTCTTCTTCGCCTTCATGCCGCTCTACGTGCTCGGCCTGATGGGCGTCACCCGCCGCGTCAGCCAGTTCGAGGATCCCTCGCTGCAGATCTGGTTCGTTATCGCCGCCTTCGGCGCCTTCCTGATCGCGCTCGGCATCGCCTCCTTCATCGTCCAGCTCGTCGTCAGCTATTTGAGGCGCGACCAGCTACGCTGTGACAGCGGCGATCCGTGGGACGCCCGCACGCTCGAATGGTCGACCTCCTCGCCGCCGCCGGACTACAACTTCGCCTTCACGCCCGTCGTGCACGACCACGACAGCTGGTACGACATGAAGAGCCGCGGCTATGTGCGCCCGCTGGAAGGCTTCAGGCCAATCCACATGCCGAAGAACACCGGCACGGGCATCATCCTCGCCGGCATCAGCACGGTGCTCGCCTTCGCGCTGATCTGGTACATCTGGTGGCTGGCTGCGCTCTCCTTCATCGCGATCGTCGCGGTGTCGATCGCCCATACCTTCAACTACGACCGCGACTTCTTCATCCCCGCCGAAACGGTGACGGCGACCGAGGACGCGCGCACGAAACTGCTGCAAGAACGGACCTGAGCCCATGAGCGCGACCCAAGTCCACGACACCGGCGAAAAGCCGACCTTCTACCTGACGGAAGAGCACCACCCGGAAAACAGCACCATGCTGGGCTTCTGGCTCTACCTGATGAGCGACTGCCTGATCTTCGCCGTGCTGTTCGCGACGCATGGCGTGCTCGGCCGCAACTATGCCGCCGGCCCGTCGCCGGCCGACCTCTTCGACCTGACGCTCGTCGCGATCAACACGGCGATGCTGCTCTTCTCCTCCATCACCTACGGCTTCGCGATGCTCCAGATGGAGCGCAATGCCAAGATGGAGACCCTGGTCTGGCTCGCCATCACCGGCGTCTTCGGCGCGGCCTTCCTCGGGCTGGAACTCTACGAGTTCTACCACCTGATCCTCGAAGGCGCGGGGCCGACGCGCTCGGCCTTCCTGTCGTCCTTCTTCACGCTGGTCGGCACGCACGGCCTGCACGTCACCTTCGGCATGATCTGGCTCATCACGCTGATGGTGCAGGTGAAGAGGCGCGGCCTCACCCATGAGAACCGCCGCCGGCTGATGTGCCTTTCCATGTTCTGGCACTTCCTCGACGTCATCTGGATCGGCGTCTTCTCCTTCGTCTATCTTCTCGGAGTCCTCGGATGAGCGCGCACCCCACCCACGAAAGCGCGGCCGAAGCCCACCACGCGCACAGCCACGGGCACGAGGCCGGCCACGGCTCCTTCAAGGGCTACATGATCGGCTTCCTCCTGTCGGTGGTCCTGACGGCCATTCCCTTCTGGCTGGTCATGGCGGGCGTGCTGGAAAGCAAGCTGCTGACGGCCGTCCTCGTCATGGGCATCGGCGTCGTGCAGATCTTCGTGCACATGGTCTACTTCCTGCACATGAACCCGCGCTCGGAAGGCGGCTGGACGCTGATGGCGCTGATCTTCACGCTCATCATCGTCGGCATCGCGCTGGCGGGCTCGCTCTGGGTCATGCACCACCTCAACGCCAACATGATGCCGATGACCCACGACATGATGAAGAACATGCCGTGAGGGTGGCGGTGGGTGTGGGCGTTGCCCCATCCCCTTCTCCCCCACGGGGAGAAGGTGCCGGCAGGCGGATGAGGGGGATACCGGAGGCAGAAAAAATCAACGGTTTCATTCGGAGTACCCCCTCATCCGACCCTTCGGGCCACCTTCTCCCCGTGGGGGAGAAGGGAAGAACGGCAACGCCCAGTCCCATGGGCGATGGCTCCTCCCTGTGGCGGAGACGCCCGGCAGGGCAGAGAGGGGTGCGATAGCACCGATGTCCGAACCATCTTCCCGCGCCCGCTTCGTCCTCGCCGCCTTTCTGGTCCTGCTCGTCACCGTCTTCCTCGCGCTCGGCACCTGGCAGGTGCAGCGGCTCTTCTGGAAGCTCGATCTCATCGCCCGCGTCGAAAGCCGCGTCCATGCCGATCCGGTTCCCGCGCCGGTCCGGTCGGAATGGCCCTCGGTCGATAGGGAGAAGGACGAATACCGCCGCGTCACCGCCACCGGCCTCTTCCGGCACGACAGGACGGTGCTGGTGCAGGCCGTGACGGAGCGGGGCGCCGGCTTCTGGGTGGTGACGCCGCTCGTCCTTGCCGACGGCTCGGCGATCCTGATCAACCGCGGCTTCGTGCCGGCGGAGAGGAGCACGCCCGAGGCGCGGCTGGCGGGCGAGATCGCCGCCGGGCCGGTCGCGGTCACGGGGCTTTTGCGCATGACGGAGCCGGGCGGGGCGTTCCTGCGCTCCAACGATCCGGCGGCGGATCGCTGGTTCTCCCGCGACGTCGCGGCCATCGCGGCGGCAAAGGGCCTTGCCGATGTCGCACCCTATTTCATCGATGCGGATGCGACGCCCAATCCGGGCGGGCTGCCCATCGGCGGCCTCACCGTCGTCGCCTTCCGCAACAGCCATCTCGTCTATGCATTGACCTGGTACGCGCTCGCCGCCATGAGCGCGGCGGCGGCCTGGCGGGTCTTGCGGCGGCCTGCGCCGTAAAATCCGGGCTTGAAAAAAAGAAGCCCCGCACGAAGCGGGGCAGCAAGCGTCACGGTTTGGCTCCCAATGACGCGGGGAAGCTCGCGGGTTGCGCGAGTGATCTCCCACTAGGGGTTTGCCGGCGCAGAGGGAAGGTCTGATTCCGCGAATCCGGTACGGTTGCGCAAAAAAATGCGCAGGCGGCCACCCTTTCTTCGCCCGTCACGTTTCCGGGTCGACCACCAGCCGGTAGCCGACGCCGGGCTCGGTGCGCACGATGGACGGTCGCGTCGGGTCCCGCTCGATCTTCTGGCGAAGCTGGCCGATGAAGACGCGCAGATAATGAAGGTCCTCGCCGTGGGCCGGCCCCCAGACGGAGGTGAGCAGCGTCTTGTGGGTGACGACGCGACCCGCATGGCGGGCGAGCAGGGTGAGGAGATCGTATTCCTTCGGCGTCAGCCGGATCGGCTCCTCCTCGCGCAGGACCAGCCGGCGCACGGTGTCGATGACGAGGCCGTCGGTGGCAAGCGTTGCCGGCGGCGCGGCGGCGCGCGCGCGGTGGCGCAGCGCGGTGCGGATGCGGGCGGTCAGCTCGCCGATGCCGAAGGGCTTTTCGATATAATCGTCCGCGCCGAGGTCGAGGGCGGCGATCTTCTCGCTTTCGCGCTCGCGGGCCGAGAGGATGATGATCGGGATGGTCGTCCAGCCGCGCAGGCTGGTGACCACCTCCTTGCCGTCCATGTCCGGCAGGCCGAGGTCGAGGATGACGAGGTCGGGGGCGGTCGTCGCCACGGCCTTCAGCGCTTCCCCGCCCGTGGCCGCCTCGACCACGTCATAGCCCGCCGCCTTGAGGGCGGGCTTGAGGAACCGCTGGATCTGCGGCTCGTCGTCGACAACAAGGATGCGCTCGTTTGTCATTTCGCCCTGTCAGCCTTCTTCTCGCCCGCCGGGAAACGGATGACGATGCGCGTGCCCCGTTTCTTCACCGCCGGGCTCTCCGCATGGATCCTGCCGCCCATCGCCTCCACGAAGCCGCGGGCGATGGAAAGGCCGAGGCCGGTTCCGGGCGCCCGGCCGTCCGGCTTGCCGCGGCGGTAGAACTTCTCGAAGACGCGGTCGAGCTCCGCGGGCGCGATGCCCTTGCCGAGGTCGGTGACGGAAATCAGCACATCCCCGCCATCGCGCCGGGCGTAGACGTTGACCGGTTCCTCGCCGCCATACTTCACCGCATTGTCGAGCAGGTTGAAGAGCACCTGCCCGAGCAGCACGCTGTCGCCCTCGATGAGCGGCAGGTCGGGCGCGATCCCGGTTTCGATGACCTTGCCGGGGAAGTATTTTCGGGCGCGCTCGACGGCGGCCTGCACCACGTCGGAGACGTCGAGCCAATCGCCCTTCGGCTTCAGCGTGCCGGATTCGATGCGCGTCATGTCGAGGAGGTTGGAGACGAACCGGCTCATGCGGCTGCCTTCCTCCTCGATCGACTGGAGCAGGTCGTCGCGGCTTTCGGGCGTCATCCGGTCGCCGAGCTGGCGCAGGCTGGTGACGGCGCCCATGATCGTGGCGAGCGGGGTGCGCAGGTCGTGCGAGATGGAGGAAAGCAGCGCCTCGCGATAGCGCTCGCCCTCCAGCCTTGCGGCCTGCTCCACGCTTTCCTCCGAAAGGCGGGCGCGGTCGAGGGCGATGGCGGTCTGGTCGAGGATGGCCGAGAGCGCGCGCTCGGCGTTGAGGTCGAGCCGCTCCTCGGTCTGCTCGATGCCGCACACGCCGACCAGCCCGTGCGGCCCCATCAGCGGGCGGAACTCGAAGCGGCTGTTCGGCAGGGTGCCGGTGCCGGAGCCGGCGGTCTCCTGCTTGTCGCGCGTCCAGCGCGCCGCGGTGAAGTCGGTGACGTCGAGGTCGGTATCCGGTGGCCAGACGGCGGCGATCCTGAGGTCGCCTTTGTCCGGCAGCAGCAGCACGATGTTGCGCCTCAGGCTGGCCTGGAGGTGCGAGACCGCCACCCAGATCGCATCGTCGGCCTTGGCGGTCGTCGAGAGCTTGCGCGAGAAATCGTAGAGCGACTGCAGGGCCGTGGCGCGCACGCGGGCGACCTCCGCCTGCTCCTTGATGCGCGAGGCGAAGCCCCCGGCGATGATGGCGACGGACAGGAAGACGATGAGCGCGAAGACCTCGTGCGGCGCCGTGATGGTGAAGGTGTGCAGCGGGTCGATGAAGAGGAAGTTGTAGGCGAGCGCCGACAGGATCGCCGCGATGAAGGCCGAGACATAGCCGCCGAGCACCGCCGAGCCGAGAACGGCGAGCAGGAAGAGCAGCGAGATGTTGGGCAGCTCGGCAAAGACATAGACGAGCTTGCCCGCGGCCGCGATGGCGGCGGTGAGGCCGGCGGCGATGAGGGCCGACTGGCGATAGGAGGCGAGTGCCGGCAGGGGAAAGCGTGTCGCGGCCTCCGGCTTCTCCGCCTTGTCGGGCGTCACGAAATGCACGCCGATGCCGGCCGCCTCGCGCGAAAGCGTATCGGGAAGGGAACGGGAGAGGAACCGCCTCCAGCCGCGGTGGCGCCCGGCGCCGATGACGATCTGCGTCGCGTGCTCGCGGCGGGCGAGTTTGAGGATCTCCTCGACGAAATCGTTGCCGACCACCCGCCGGGTTTCGGCGCCAAGCTGCTCGGCGAGCCGGAACAGCGTCTCCATGCGCTGCAGCCGCTCCGTCGTCTCGACCTCGCGGTCCGCCCGCTCGATGGAGACGACCAGCCACGGCGCGTTGAGGCCGGTGGCGAGCCGGCTTGCCACGCGCACGACCTTTTCCGAAAGCGCGTCCGGCCCGACGCAGACGAGCAGCCGCTCGCCCGTCGCCCAGGGGCCTTCGATGGCGTTCTGCCTGAGGTAGTCGACCATCTGGTCGTCCACCCGGTCGGCCGTGCGCCGGAGGGCGAGCTCGCGCAGCGCCGTGAGGTTGCCGAGGCGGAAGAAGCGGTCGACGGCGCGGCTCGCGCTTTCCGGCAGGTAGACCTTGCCCTCCTTGAGGCGCTCGATCAGTTCCGTCGGCGGCAGGTCGACCAGCACGACCTCGTCGGCCTTCTTCAGCACGACATCGGGCACGCGCTCGCGCACGGTGACGCCGGTGATCTGCGCCACGAGATCGGCGAGGCTTTCCAGGTGCTGGATGTTGAGCGCCGTCCACACGTCGATGCCGGCGGCGATCAGTTCCTCGACGTCCTGGTAGCGCTTGGGATGCCGGCTGCCTTCTGGATTGGAGTGGGCAAGCTCGTCGACGAGCACGATGCGCGGGCGGCGGGCGAGTGCGCCGTCGAGGTCGAATTCCTCCAGCGCCTTGCCGCGGTGGCTGGCCGCAAGGCGCGGCAGCACCTCCAGCCCGCCGAGGAGGGCGGCCGTCTCGCTGCGGCCGTGGGTCTCCACGAGGCCGGCGACGATGTCGACGCCTTCCGCCTTCAGGCGCGCGGCGCGGGTCAGCATGGCGTAGGTCTTGCCGACGCCGGGGGCCGCGCCCAGGAAAACGGTCAACTTGCCCCGGCGGTCTTTCTCCGCAAGGGCAAGCAATGCATCGGGGTCCGGTCTGCGACTGTCGTCGCGGTCGATGTCGGCCATTCTCCCTCTCATGTGCCGCGCGCATCGAGCGCCAGGTTGAGCTGTAGCACGTTCACCCGGGGCTCGCCGATGAATCCGAAAAGCCGGCCTTCTATACGGTTTTCGACGAGGGTCGCCACATCCGTCTCGGACAGTCCCCGGGCCTTTGCCACCCGCGCGACCTGCGCGCGCGCGAAGGCCGGGGAGATGTGCGGGTCGAGGCCGGAGCCCGACGTCGTCACCGCGTCGGCGGGTACGGGCGTGGCGATGCCCGCCGCCTTCAGCCGCTCGACATCGGCCGCGACGCGCGCCTTGAGCTTCGCGGCGGTCGTGCCGAGGTTGGAACCGGACGAGGCGGCGGCGTTGTAGGCGTCCGGTCCGGTCGCCGAAGGGCGCGGCCAGAAATATCCGTCCGTCGCGAAGGACTGGCCGATCAGGGCGGAGCCGACGACGGTTCCGTTCCTCTCGATCAGCGAGCCATCGGCGGCTTGTGGCATCAGGGCCTGCGCGACACCCGTCACGGCAAGCGGATAGGCAAGCCCGAGAAGCGCGGTCAGGGCGAGGACGAGGGTGATGGCCGGGCGAAGTTGGTTCAGCATGATTACACCAGATGTAGGGCGCTGACGGCAAGGTCGATAGCCTTGATGCCGGCAAAAGGCAGGATCAGGCCGCCGAGGCCGTAGACGAGGAGGTTGCGGCGCAGGAGCGCGGCCGCGCCCGCCGGGCGGTAGGCGACGCCCCGCAGCGCCAGGGGAATGAGCGCGACGATGATCAGCGCGTTGAAGATGACGGCCGACAGGATGGCCGATTGCGGCGAGGCAAGGCCCATGACGTTGAGCGCGCCGAGCGCCGGATAGGTCGCGACGAACAGCGCCGGGATGATCGCGAAATATTTCGCCACGTCATTGGCGATGGAGAAGGTGGTCAGCGATCCGCGCGTCATGAGGAGCTGCTTGCCGATCTCGACGATCTCGATGAGCTTGGTGGGGCTGGAATCGAGGTCGACCATGTTGGCCGCCTCGCGGGCCGCCTGGGTACCGGTCTGCATGGCGACGCCCACATCTGCCTGAGCGAGGGCGGGGGCGTCGTTGGTGCCGTCGCCGCACATGGCGATGAGCCGGCCGCCCTGCTGCTCGCGGCGGATATAGGCGAGCTTGTCTTCGGGCGTCGCCTGGGCGAGGAAATCGTCGACGCCGGCTTCCGAGGCGATGGCGGCGGCGGTGACCGGGTTGTCGCCCGTCACCATCACGGTGCGGATGCCCATGGCGCGCAGCGCCGCGAAGCGCTCCTTGATGCCGGGCTTCACCACGTCCTTCAGGTGGATGACGCCGAGGAGGCGATCTCCGTCCGCGACGGCGAGCGGCGTGCCGCCGCTGCGGGCGATCGTCTCGACGGCGCGGTGGAATTCGTCCGGCGCGGCGCCTTGCGCGACGCCGGCGAAGCGCAGCACGGCATCGACCGCGCCCTTGCGCAGCCGGCGGCCGGCGACGTCGACGCCGGAAAGGCGGGTTTCGGCGGTGAATGCGATCACGGCGTCGAAGCGGGCCTGCGGCATGGATGCGCCGAATTCGCCCGTGGCGAGCGCCACGATGGAACGGCCCTCCGGCGTTTCGTCGGAAAGGCTGGCCAGGAGCGCGGCTTCCGCAAGCTCGGCCTGCGAAACGCCGGGGGCCTGCAGGAAGTCGCTTGCCATGCGGTTGCCGAAGGTGACGGTGCCGGTCTTGTCGAGCAGCAGCGTATCGACGTCGCCGGCCGCCTCCACCGCCCGGCCCGAGGTGGCGATGACGTTGAAGCGCACGAGGCGGTCCATGCCGGCAATGCCGATGGCCGAGAGCAGGCCGCCGATGGTGGTGGGGATCAGCGTGACGAGGAGGGCGGCGAGCACGGTCACCGTCAGTACCGTGCCGGAATAGCCGGCAAGGCCCCAGATGGCGACGCAGACGAAGAGGAAGATCAGCGTGAGGCCGGAGAGCAGGATGGAAAGCGCGATCTCGTTCGGCGTCTTCTGCCGCTGCGCGCCCTCGATGAGCGCGATCATGCGATCGACGAAGGAGGAGCCGGGCGCGATGGTGATCTTCACCCTGATCTCGTCCGAGAGCACCTGCGTGCCGCCTGTCACGGCCGAGCGGTCGCCGCCGGATTCGCGGATCACGGGGGCGGATTCGCCGGTGATGGCGCTCTCGTTGACCGAGGCGACGCCCTCGATCACCTCGCCGTCGCCGGGGATCAGTTCGCCGGCCGCCACGAGCACGACATCGCCGACGGCCAGAGTGGTGGCCGGTATCGTCTCCACCGTGCCGGAGGCCGTGAGCCGCCGGGCGGTCAGTTCGGATTTCGTGCGCTTGAGGCTGTCGGCCTGCGCCCGGCCGCGCCCTTCCGCGACGGCCTCCGCGAAGGTCGCGAAGAGCACGGTGAACCAGAGCCAGGCCGCGATCTGGCCGGAGAAGCCGGCCTCCGCGCCGCCCGTGAAGAGGTCGCGCAGGAAGAGCACGGTCACGACGGCGGCGACCGCTTCGGTGACGAAGATCACCGGGTTGCGCACGAGCCGGCGGGGATCGAGCTTGACGAAGGCGTCGCGTGCGGCCGGCAGCAGGATTGCGGGGTCGAGAAGGCTTTGGGCGTGATGGTCCCTGGACATGGCGTTCTCCTTAGAAGGTCTGGCCGGCGAGCATCGCGAAGTGCTCGACGATGGGGCCGAGGGCGAGCGCAGGGAAGAACTGCAGGCCGCCGAGGATGAGGATGATGCCGATCAGCAGGCCGACGAAGAGCGGCCCGTCCGTGGGGAAGGTGCCGGCCGACGGCGGTGCCTTGACCTTGGCGGCCAGCGCGCCGGCGATCGCCATGACCGGAACGACATAGGCGAAGCGGCCGAGCAGCATGGCGATGCCGAGGGTCGTGTTGTACCAGACCGTATTGCCCGAAAGCCCGCCGAAGGCCGAGCCGTTGTTGCCGGCCGTCGAGGTGAAGGCATAGAGGATTTCCGACAGGCCGTGCGGCCCCGGCGTGCCGATGCTCGCGACGGCGAAGGGCAGCATGGCGGAAACGGCGGTGAATCCGAGGATGGCGAGCGGCAGGACGAGCACCGCGAGCATGGCATATTTCATCTCGCGGCCCTCGATCTTCTTGCCGAGGAATTCCGGCGTGCGGCCGACCATCAGGCCGGACACGAAGACGGCGAGCAGCGCGAAGACGAGCATGCCGTAGAGGCCGGACCCCACCCCGCCCGGCAGCACCTCGCCGAGCTGCATCAGGAACATCGGCACGAGGCCGCCGAGCCCGGTGAAGGAGCCGTGCATGGCGTTGACGCCGCCATCGGAAAGGCCGGTGGTGACGGCGGCATAGAGCGCCGTCATGGCCTGGCCGAAACGCACTTCCTTGCCCTCCATGTTGCCGCTCGCGCCATCGACGCCGAGCGCGGTGAGGATCGGGTTGCCGGCGGCTTCCGCCCAGTAGACGGTCGCGACGCCCGCGATCAGCAGGATCGCCATGGCGCTGACGAGCGCCCAGCCCTGCCGGCGATTGCCGACGAGTTCGCCGAACGTGTAGACCAGCGCGGCCGAGATCGACAGCATGGCGAAGATGTTGAGATAGTTCGAGAAGGCCGTCGGGTTCTCGAACGGGTGGGCGGCATTGGCGTTGAAGAAGCCGCCGCCATTGGTGCCGAGCTGCTTGATCGCCTCCTGGCTGGCGACCGGGCCGAGCGCGATGGTCTGGCCGGGGCCTTCCAGCGTCGTCGCCGTCACGGAGGCGTCCAGCGTCTGCGGGAGGCCCATGGCGACGAAGACGAGCGCCACCACGAGGGCCAGCGGCAGGAGCACGTAGAGCGTCGCCCGCGTCATATCCACCCAGAAATTGCCCAGCGTCGCGGCCCTGGAGCGCGCGAGCGCCCGCGTCAGCGCCACGGCCAGCGCCATGCCCGTTGCGGCGGAGAGGAAGTTCTGCACCGTCAGGCCCGCCATCTGGCTGAAATGGCTGAGCGTGGTTTCGCCGCCGTAGTTCTGCCAGTTGGTGTTGGTGACGAAGGAGACCGCCGTGTTGAAGGCAAGGTCCGGTGCCATGCCGGCAAAGCCCTGCGGGTTGAGCGGCAGATAGGCCTGGAGCCGGAGGATCGCGTAGAGCGCGACAAAGCCGGCGAGCGAAAAGACCAGCATGGAGAGCGTATAGGCGAGCCAGCCCTGTTCCCTGTCCGGCGAAATGCCGGACAGGCGGTAGAGGTCCGTTTCGAGGCGCCCGAAAACCGGCGACAGCGTGGTGCGCTCGCCCGAGAAGACGCGGGCCATGTAGAGGCCGAGCGGCTTGATGGTGATCAGCACCGCAAGGAAGAAGAGGGCGATCTGTAGCCACCCGATCATGGTCATGGGATTCTCCTGGAGGCTCAGAAGCGTTCGGGCCGAAGCAGCGTGACGACGAGATAGACGCCGAGGGCGACGGCGACGAGAAGGCCGAAGAGGGGTTCGATCATCGCCGCCTCACAGCCGGTCGAGCGCGCGGGCATAGGCGGCAAGGACGATGAACGCGCCGCAGCCAAGCGCAAGAAAGATGACATCGGACATGTCCGTTCTCCTGTTTTGCTGGCAGAAGACTAGGCCCGGCGGGGGTCAGGTTTCGATTGGGAAGGCGCGCGGGCGGCATAAGGAAAAGATAAGGGCCGGCGCTGCGACAGAATGGGCGGCTTCCCTTGCCGAGGAAACATGAGTAAGGACGTAATGTTTTTGACGGGCGCTTCGGTGCCACCCGGATGCGAGGGGAAAGCCATGCCTGACACAGCAGACCGCCGGACCTGCCCGGCCCAGGCCGCCTGAACCCTCCCCCATGACTGCCGCCGTTTCGCAACCTTCTCTCCGGATGACCGTGCTTGCGGGCCTCGCGCTCGCGGCGCTCTTCATGCTCAGCCTTGCCGTCGGCGTCAGCCCGCTGCCGCTCGGCAGGGTGCTTTCCGACCCGGATGCGCTGCAGCTCCTCGTCGTCAGCCGCCTGCCGCGCACGCTCGCCGCCATCCTGTGCGGCGCGGGCCTCGCCATTGCCGGCCTCATCATGCAGACGCTTTCGCGCAACCGCTTCGTCGAGCCGGCGACGGCCGGCACGGCGCAGAGCGCGGAGCTCGGCATCCTGCTCGTCACGCTGTTCTTTCCCGCCGCGGCCCTGCCGCTGAAGACGCTGGTCGCGGGCGGCGCGGCCCTTCTCGGCACCTCCGTCTTCCTTGCGACGGCGCAGCGCCTGCCGCCGGCCCAGCCTTTTCTCGTGCCGCTCTTCGGCATCGTCTATGGCGGTGTCGTGGGCGCGGCGGCGACCTATGCCGCCTGGCAGGCCGATCTCCTGCAATATCTCTCCGTCTGGACGAACGGCGACTTCTCCGGTGTGTTGCGCGGGCGCTACGAACTGCTGTGGATCTCGGCACTGATGGTGGCCGTCGCCTGGTTCGTCGCCGATCGGCTCACCATCATGGCGCTCGGACGCGAGGCGAGCGTCGGGCTCGGCATCGACTATGCGCGGATGATGCAGATCGGCCTCGTCATCGTCTCGGTCATCACCGCCCTTTCGGTGGTCGTCGTCGGCATGATCCCCTTCGTCGGCCTTGCGGTGCCGAACATCGTCTCGCGGCTGATGGGCGACAATGTGCGCGGCACGCTCGGCTGGGTGGCGGCCGGCGGAGCGGGGCTGGTGCTCGCCTGCGACATCGCCGGGCGTCTCATCCGCTACCCCTACGAGATCCCGGTCGGAACCGTCATGGGCGTGGTCGGCGGCGCGATCTTCCTCTGGCTTCTCTTCCGGCGCGGCACCCATGGCTGAGCGCCGCCTTCTCGTCCTTGCCGCCGCAGCGCTGCTCTGCATCGCCGCGTTCCTGGCGATCGGGCTCAGGGGCAACATCGCCTTCGTGCTGGAGCTTCGCCTCCTCAAGCTCGCGGCGCTCGTCCAGGTCGGCGTCGCCATCGCCCTTTCCACGGTGATCTTCCAGACCGTCACCGGCAACCGTATCCTGACGCCCTCGGTCATGGGCCTCGATGCGCTCTATCTCTTCGGCCAGATGCTGATGATCTTCCTGCTCGGCGGCATCGGCTATGTCGCCCTGGATCCGCAGTTGAAGTTCGGCATCGAGGTTCTGTTGCTCATGGCGCTCGCCTCCGCGCTGCTTCTGCCCATGCTGAGAAGCCGGCTCGACATGGGGCTGATGCTGCTTGCCGGCGTCGTCTTCGGCGTCCTGTTCCGCAGCCTCTACGCCCTGCTCGCCCGTCTTATCGATCCCAACGAGTTCGCCGTGGCGCAGACGGCGAGCTTTGCCAATTTCAACGCCGTGCGCACGGATCTCCTCGTCTTCGCCGCTATCGTGACGGCCGTTGCCGCCGTCGTTGCCTGGCGGTCGCGCCATGTGCTCGACGTCGTCTCGCTCGGGCCCGATACGGCGACGGGGCTCGGCATCGGCTGGGCGGGGACGGTCACGGGCCTGCTCCTCCTCGTCTCGGCGCTCGTCGCCGTCTCCACCGCGCTCGTCGGCCCCGTCGCCTTCTTCGGCCTGCTCGTGGCGGCGCTGGCCGAGCGCATCGTCGGGACCCGCCGGCACGGCGTGCTGCTGCCGGCGGCCGGGCTTGCCGGCATCGTCGTGCTCGTCGGCGGGCAGACGCTCTTCCAGCACGCGCTCGGCAACGCGACGGCGCTCGGCGTCGTCATCGAATTCGTCGGCGGGCTCGTCTTCCTCCTCCTGTTGTTCCTCGGGAGCCGCAAATGATCCGGATAGAAAACGTCTCCTTCAGGCACCGGACGGCGCCGATCCTCTGCGATGTCAGCCTGATCATCCCGAAGGGCGGCGTCGTGGCGCTGATCGGCCCGAACGGCGCGGGGAAATCCTCGCTGTTGTCCCTCGTCGCCCGCCTCCAGCCGCTGCAGGCCGGCGAAATCGAGATCGACGGGCTGCCGGTGCACACGACGCCCGGCCGCCAGCTTGCGAAGGTCGTCGCCATCCTCCGGCAGGACACGACGGTGGCAAGCCGCCTCCGGGTGCGCGAGCTGGTCGGCTTCGGCCGCTTCCCGCATGGCCGTGGCCGCCTGACCGATGCCGACCACGCCGTCATCGACGCGGCGCTCGCGAGGTTCGACCTCACCGACCTTGCGGACCGCTTCATCGAGACGCTTTCGGGCGGCCAGCGCCAGCGCGCCCTCGTCGCCATGGCCTTCGCGCAGGGGACGGACTACCTGTTGCTCGACGAGCCGCTGAACAATCTCGACATGTACTATGCCCGCGAGCTGATGCGCTCGCTGCGCGCCGCCGCCGATGCGAACGGCAAGACGGTCGTCATCGTGCTGCACGACATCAACCAGGCGAGCGCCCATGCCGACCGGATCGTCGCGATGAGGGGAGGGCGTATCGTTGCCGACGGTGCGCCCGCCGACATCCTGACGCCGGACACGCTGGAGGCCGTCTTCGGCTTCCGCATGCGGGTCGAGGCGATCGAGGGCAAGCCCTTCGTGCTGCATCAGCTCTGAAGTAATCGTGCGGTGATCGCATGGGGCCATGCGAACTCTGCTGTTGACTACGGCCGCGGCGGTCCGTCTTCTTGCCCGCAAGTCGAATTCAGCGAGGAGCAGGCATGGAAGACAACAAACGCGTAGCGCTGATCGCCGGCGGAGCCGGCGGCATGGGGGCGGCAATCGCCGCGCGGCTTTCCGCCGATGGTTTTGCGGTCGCCGTCGCGGACCTTGAATCCGGGCGCCTGACGGCAGCCGTGGAACAGATCGAAGCCGGCGGCGGCGAGGCGCTCGCCGTGCCGCTCGACATCAGCAAGGTCGCCGCCTGCGCGGCCGCGGTCGAGGCTGTCATGGCCTGGCGCGGGCGGCTCGACGTGGTGGTCAATTCCGCGGGCGTCTGGCGCGAGGGCGAGGCCGTGTCGATGACCGAGGCGGACTGGGACGTCGTCATGGACGTCAACCTGAAGGGGGCGTTCTTCCTCATCCAGGCGGCGATCCCGCACCTCGGAGCCGGTGCCTCCATCGTCAACATCGCGTCCGATGCCGGCCTTGTCGGCAACAACGGCGCGTCCATCTACTGCGCCTCCAAGGGCGGCCTCGTGCTGCTGACCAAGGCGCTGGCCCTTGAACTGGCCCCGCGCCAGATCCGCGTCAACGCCGTCTGCCCCGGCGATGTCGCGACGCCGATGATCGAGTTCCAGGCCGAGCGCTACGGTGGCGGCGATCCGGACGGCTACAAGGCGAAGCTCCTGTCGAACTATCCCCAGCAGGCCGCCGCCCGCTTCATCCGGCCGGAAGAGATCGCGCGCATGGTCGCCTTCCTCTGCGAGAAGGATGCGGCGCCCATCACGGGTGCGGCGCTCTCGATCGATTTCGGCGTGACCGCCGGCTACTGAGGAGACCGACATGCAGCGCAAGACGGCAATCATCACCGGCGCGGGCGCCGAAGACGGCATCGGCTTCGCCTGCGCACGCAGCCTCGCGGAGGAGGGCTTCCACGTCCATCTCGTGGCGACCAGCGCGCGTATCCTTGCCCGCGCCGAGGAACTGCGGGCCGCGGGTCTTTCCGCCACCGGCCATCTCTGCGACCTGACCTCCAGGGCGGCGGTCGCGGCGTTGCGGCAGGAGACGGGGCCGGCGGCGGTGCTCGTCAACAATGCGGGCATGGGCAGCCTCGCCCAGCCGGCGCTCCAGCGGGAATTCGTCGAGCTGGAGGAGGAGGACTGGGACCGCGGCATCTCGGTCAGCCTCAAGACGGCCTTCCTCGCGACCCGCATCTACCTGCCGGACATGCTGGCGGACGGCTATGGCCGCGTGGTCAACGTCGCCTCGGTCACCGGCCCCTATGTCGCAAATCGCGGCGAGACGGCCTATTCCGCCGCCAAGGCCGGCATGGTCGGCATGACCCATGCGCTGGCGCTCGAAGCCGGCCCGAGCGGCGTGACGGTCAACGCCGTCGCTCCCGGCTGGATCGACACCGGCGCCTCCACGGAGGAGGAGCGCCGTGCGGCGAAAGCAACGCCGTGCGGGCGGGCCGGCCGGCCGGGCGAAGTCGCGGCCGCGGTCGCCTTCCTCGCTTCCCCGAAGGCGAGCTACATCAACGGCGCGGTTCTCGTCGTGGACGGGGGCAATATCCTTCAGGAGGCCAAGCACTAGGTGGGCCTTCGCCCGTCAGCGCTGAGGGACGCCGAATCCCGCCGGAAAGGCCGGGGCCGGCAGAAGGCACCAGGCGGCTGCCAAGCCGTGATGTGAGCGGGATGATGCGGATTGCGGGCAGACGGCTGGCGGCTAGGCGAAGACATGCGCCTTGCCGGTGACGTCGAGGCGCACGAGATTGCCGGCCGCCGGCAGGGCGACGCTGGAGGTCTTCAGCGTGATCGGCGGAAGCGCCGCGTCGGCGAGCGCGACGGATATGGTGCAGACGGCGCCGCCGAACTGCACATCCACCACGCGCCCGCCGTTCAGCGGCGTCACGTCCTCGACGGCGACGCGGATCTGCTCCGGCCGCAGCATGATCTCCGCCTTGCCCGTGTGGTTGCCGTCGACGGCCACGCGGCCGAGCGCGCAATCGGCGAAACCGTCGCGGACGATGGCCGGCAGCAGCACGGCGTCGCCGAGGAACAGGGCCGTCTCGCGGTCGCGCGGCTGGCGATAGAGTGTCTGCGGCGCGCCCGCCTGGACGAGCCGGCCGGCGCGCAGCACCGCCACCTGGTCGGCGAAGGAGAGGGCTTCGGACTGGTCGTGGGTCACCAGGATCGCCGTTATGCCGGCCGCATGGAGCACGCGCGCCACCGCCTTGCGCATGTTCTCGCGCAGGCTCGTGTCGAGGGCGGAGAAAGGCTCGTCGAGCAGCATCAGGCGCGGCCGGCGGCCCAGCGCGCGGGCGAGCGCCACGCGCTGCTGCTGGCCGCCGGAGAGCTGGTGCGGCCGGCGTGTCGCCATCGCGGCATCGAGCTCCACCATTTCGAGGAGCTCGGCGATGCGCCGCGTCCGGTCCGTCGCGCCGCGCTCGAAACCGAAGGCGATGTTGTCGGCGACGCTCAGATGCGGGAACAGGGCGCCGTCCTGCGAGACGATCCCGATGCCGCGCTTGTGCGCGGGAATGCCGGCCGGACCGTCGGCAAGCAGCTTGCCGTCGAAGCGCACGCGGCCGGTATCGGGGAATTCGAAGCCGGCGATGATGCGCAGGAGCGTCGTCTTGCCCGATCCCGAAGGGCCGACCACCGCCGTGCGGCCGCCGGCCATGACCGACAGGTTGACCCGGTCCAGCGCCTGCACCGTCCCGTAGCGCCGGCTGATGTCTTCCAGATCGAGCAGCGTCATTGGCCGGTCGTCCTCTTCGATTGAGCGTGAAGCAGCAGTGTGAGCGGCAGGGAGAGCGCCACCATCATGACCGCGTAGGGCGCGGCGGCGACATAGTCGATCTCGCTTGTCAGCGACCAGAAACGCGTGGCGAGGGTCTCCACGCCGATCGGCGCCAGCATGAGCGTTGCCGTCAGCTCGTTGATGATGCCGAGCGCGACGAGGGCGATGCCGGCCGCGGCGCCCGGCGCGGCGAGCCGGAGGGTGACCTGCCGCACCGCCTGCCCGGGCGTGCGCCCGAGCGCCATCGCCGCCCGCTCCAGCTCGACGGGCGCCTGTGCGATGCTGGCCCTCAGCCCGACCATCGCGCGCGGCAGGAAGAGGAGGATGTAGCCGGCCAGCAGCATGGCGAAGGTCTGGTAGAGCGGCAGCAGGAAGCGAACCGTGATCGATGCCAGCGCCAGCGCGACCACCACGCCGGGCAGCGAGCCGATATAGTAGTGGCAGGCTTCGAGGAGCCTCTGGAGCCGGCCGGGTGCGCGCACCGAAAGCCAGGCCATGGGAATGGCGGCGAGGGTCGCCAGGATGCCGCCGGCCAGCGCGAGGACGACGGTCTGCAGGACCGCACGCGCCACGCCGCCCGTCCAGATGTCGAGCCCGCCGAGCCAGAGCCAGCGGCAGAGCGTGGTGAGCGGCACGCCGAGCGTCAGGGCGGCAAGGCCGGCCGGCAGCAGCATGACGGGCAGCCTGAGCCGGCCGAGCCTGCGCCGATCCGTCGGCCTTGCCGCGCCGGACCCGACGCGGGCATAGCGCTCGTTGCCGCGCAGGAGCACCTCGAGGCCGAGCAGCAGCAGGCAGCCCGTCACCAGCACGCCGCCGATCATGTTGGCCGCGGGGCTGTTGTAGGAGGACTGGAACTGGTCGACGATGGCTGTGGCCAGCGTGTCGAAGCGGATCATGGCGAAGAGGCCGTATTCCGACAGGAGATGCAGGGCGATCAGCAGCGAGCCGCCGCAGATGGCGATGCGAAGCTGCGGAAGGACCACGCGAAAGAAGACCGCGGCGGGGGCATGGCCGAGCGAGGCGGCGGCGTCCTCCACGGCCGGGTCCAGCCGGCGCAGGGCCGCGGCGACCGGCAGATAGAGAAACGGATAATAGGCGAGGACGGCGACGAAGACGCCGCTTGCCAGCCCCCGCATGCTCGGCACGAGGCTGATCCACGCATAGCTGTGGACGAAGGCCGGCACGGCCAGCGGCGTTATCGCAAGCCAGGCCCAGAGGCGGGGAAAGGGGATGTCGGTGCGTTCCGTCAGCCAGGCGAGCCCGACGGCGACGGCGATCGACAGCGGGATGGTGAAGATCTCCAGATAGATCGTGCTGAGGACCAGTTCCCCGACGCGGGGGCGGAAGACGAGTGCCCTGACCGTTTCCCAGCCGACGTCGTAGGTCACGAGGGCGATGAAGCCGAGCGGAACGAGGCTGAACAGCGCCACCAGCATGGCCAGCGCCACGACGGGCGCATAGGGGATGCGGGCGGTGCGCCGCCTGCGCGCCGCCGGCCAGGCCCCGTCGAGGGTTTGCGCTGTATTTTCCTGCAACAAGGCTCGTGCCTTCATGCCATGACAAGGAGGCGGCCCCTATCGTCCCGGTGACGACAGGCGGCCTGACCCTGCCCTAAGGATTTCTTGAGTAAAACGCAATGGTTTGTGATGCCGCACGCGTTTTCGGTGACTTGCGGCGGCGAAATTCGCGCGCCGCGCAGGGGACTCGTCCGGACCGGCGTGCTATAAGTGGAGTATGAATGGATAGTTTTTCGGCCCCGCCGATTCTGGTAGCGACGGGCGATACGGCACATCTCGTGAAGGAGAAGAACATGACCAAGTCGATCCCGATGGTGTTGGCGGCGCTCTCGCTCGCGGCGTCCATGTCCCTTGCGCCCGTCGCCCGCGCGCAGGGGGCGGAGGAGCTGGTGGTCTACAACGCCCAGCACGAAGCGCTCGGCAATGCCTGGATCGAGGCTTTCACGAAGGAGACGGGCATAAAGGTCGTGGTGCGCAAGGGCAGCGACATGCAGCTCGCCAACCTGATCCTGGAGGAGGGCGACCTTTCTCCCGCCGATGTCTTCCTGACGGAGAATTCCCCGGCGATGGTGCTGCTCGACGAGGCCGGCCGTTTCGCCCCCGTCGAGAAGGAGACGCTCGACCAGGTGCCGGCGGAGTACCGTCCGGCGGACGGCATGTGGACCGGCATCGCCGCCCGCTCCACGGTCTTCGCCTATGACAGGACGAAGCTCACCGAGGACAAGCTGCCGAAGTCGCTGCTCGACCTCGCCGATCCCGCCTGGAAGGGCCGCTGGGGCGCCTCGCCGGCCGGCGCGGACTTCCAGGCCATCATGGGCGCGCTGCTGCAGTTGAAGGGCGAGGAGACGACGGCGAACTGGCTCGGCGCGATGAAGGAAAACGCGACGCCCTACAAGGGCAACAGCATCGCCATGAAGGCGGTCAATGCCGGCGAGATCGAAGGCGCGGTGATCTATCATTACTATTGGTTCGGCGACCAGGCCAAGACGGGCGAAAACAGCGGCAACGTCGCCCTGCATTACTTCAGGAACCAGGATCCGGGCGCATTCGTCAGCATTTCGGGCGGCGGCGTGCTGAAGTCCGGCAAGCACCAGAAGGAGGCGCAGGCCTTCCTGAAGTGGATCGCGGGCAAGGGCGGCCAGTCCATCCTGCGCGATGGCGATTCCTATGAATATGCTGTTGCCGGCGAGTCCAATCCCAAGCTCGTTCCGCTGAAGGACCTCGATGCGCCGAAGGTGGAGGCCTCCACGCTCGACAACAAGAAGGTCGTGGAACTGATGACGGCCGCCGGCCTGCTTTGAGGCCTGACGTTGCGCGGCGCAGTCCGCGCAGCGTCCCCGCGGCCGTTCGGCGGAATAGCATGTATATATAATTTGAATTGCAAATCAAATTATCCTGTGGTTTACTCCGCCCATGACCTCCATATCCTCCTCTCCGCGCGCCCGTTTCGGGATCCGCTTCTCCTTGCTCGCCCGCCGCTGGCGGAAGGCGCTCGATGAGCGTCTTGCCGAAGCGGGCCTCTCCGACGCCACCTGGGCGCCGCTGATCCATCTCCAGGAGACCGGCGGCGGCGTGACCCAGAAGGAGCTGGCCGCGCTGGTCGGCATCGATGGCTCCAGCCTGGTGCGCCTGCTCGACATCCTCTGCCGGCAGGGGCTCGCCGAACGCCGCGTCGACGAGAGCGACAGCCGCGCGAGGCTGATCTACCTCACCGCCGATGGCGAGCAGCGGGTCGCCGCCATTCGCCGGGAGCTGGCGAAGGGCGAGGAAGAGATGCTGGCGGACATCACGGACGCCGACCTTGCCGCCATGCTTCGCCATTTCGACAGGATCGAGGAGCGGCTTTCCGCCATGCAGGCGCGCCGCCGCGAGGAAAAATCCCGATGACTGTCGAGGACGTATCGATCCCGGCGCGCCGCATCGACGCCACCCGCCATCTTCTGCGCTCGCGGCAATTCCGCGAAAGCATGGCGCTGTCGGGCCAGCCGTCCCTGCGCAATTCCGCGCTGGCGGGATTGCAGGCGGCGCTGACGGCACTCATCGCTCTTCCGCTCGTTCATCTCTCGCCCTGGCCGCATCTCATCGGCTTTGCCTCGCTGGGTTCGCTGGTGGCCCTGTTCGGCCGTTTTGCGCCGCGGGGCGGGCGGAGCCGGATCGTGCTGCAATGCGCGCTGTGGCAGACCGCAGGCGTCCTCGCCATGTCCGTTGCGGCCTGGTCCGGGGTGTCCGACATCGTCCAGCTCCTCCTGCTGGCAATGGCGTCCGGGCTGTTCTTCTTCGTCGTCGCCACCGGCCGGTTCGGCCTGCCCGGTGCGCTCATCTTCGCCTTCGCGGCGGGCGCCTCGATGGGACATGCCGTCCCGGGAGAGGAGGTCATGGAACGTGTCCTTGCGACCGCGGCCGTCGCCCTGCTCGCCTGGCTGGTTTGCAGCGCCACGGAGAGATTCCGCCACAAGGCGGACGGGGAGGGCGGCTTTCCCGCAGAGCCCTTGCGGCCGGCAAGCCATCGCATCGCCGCGGCCCTCCGCATCGCCTTCGGTTCGGCCGTCGCGGCCCTTGCTGCCCACGCCCTCGGCGCGCCCCATCCCGCCTGGGCCGTGCTCGGGGCGATGGCCGTGATGCAGGGCACGCATCTGCATATCAGCATGAACCGGGCGTTGCAGCGAACGCTCGGAACCGTCGCCGGGGCCATCCTCGTCTGGCTGATCCTGCAGCAGGCGCCCTCGGTCTGGACGGTGATCGCGCTCCTGGCCGTCCTGCAATTTGCGACCGAGATGATCATCGGCTCGAACTACGGCCTCGGCCAGGTCCTGGTGACGCCGATGGCGCTTCTCATGAGCTATCTTGCCGCGCCCCACGCCGCCGGGATGGCGATGGTCCCGGAGCGCGTCCTCGATACCCTGCTCGGCGCGGGCATCGGCATCGTCCTTGCCGTTCTTTGCTCGACCCTCGACGACCGGCAGTACCTTCTCCGCCGCCATGCCGGGCCACCCGTGGCGTAGCCCCGTCCCCGCCCGGCGCGTGGCTAGCCCCCGAGGCTTTCGCGCCAGAGGGAAACGAGCGGGCCGCCGGTGCCGTAGAGCGGGTCGCTCTTCGGAATGGGCAGGGTTGCGATGACCTGGAGCTCGCCTGGCGTGGCCGCCGCCGTTTCGATGTCGGCATGCTGGCCGGGCGGATAGCCGCCGACGACGAGAAAATCCCCGCTGGCGGAAATCCGCATGTGGCCCGTGCCGGCGGGCAGCACGAGGCAATCGCCGGACCGCACGTCGAGGCTTTTGCCGCCCGGCCCGCCGATCAGGAGTTCCGCCTTGCCGGCGGCAATGCCGAGCACTTCGTGCGCGCCGACATGATAGTGCTGGTAGGAGAAGACGCCGTTGCGCCAGAGCCCCTGCCATCCCGCATCGTGGAAAAGTTGCTCGAAGGCGCGGGCCGGGTCCTTCTCCCCGCCGTCGAACACGTCACGGTAGACGAGGACCGGCAGGAAGGGGTGGTTCGGCACCCATTCGCTTGGGGGAAGGAAAAGGGTTTCCGGCTGTTTCATTACGCCCTCACTTGCCGTGTTTCGGCGTCGTGCCGAAATCCTTGCGCAATTCGTCCTTGGCCTTTTCCAGCGTCTGGCGGCGCTTGCCGGAGAGCTGGTCGCCGGCCCGGTTGATGTAGAATGTCAGCATGGACATGGCCGATCGGAAAGGGCTCGATTTGCGCCGTTGGCTGCTCTCGGCCGACTTCTTGAGGGAATCGGCGATCTTCTTCGCGCTGTCCTGCTTGAAGACGCCTTCCTTCAGGTCCATGGCATCGCTGTTCTCGGTCACGTCCTGCGACCACTTCTCCTTCTTCCTTGCCATCGTCATTCTCCTTCGCCGGGATAGGCCTTGTTGCTGAGGAGGCGCGCGACATGCACCGTGTTGCGCGCAACGAGGTCGAGCGTCGATCGAACCACCTCGGGGATTTCTTCGAGGTCGACGAAATTGACCGACCCCATCGCCTCGCCGACCCAGTAGGTCACGGCATTGGCCGGTATGGTGAAGCCGACGTCGTTCAGCGCCTGGAAGAGCTCCGCCGAGACATGGTGCGCGCCGTCCTCGTTGCCGACGACAGCAACGGCGGCGACCCGGCCGTAGGAGACCATGCGGCCCTTGTCGTCCTTCTCCTCCAGGAAGGCATCCATCCGCTCCAGCGCCCGCTTGCAGACGCTCGACGGCTGGCCCATCCAGATCGGCGTGCCCATGACGAGGATGTCGGCATCGAGGATCTTCTGCCGGATGCCCGGCCATGCGTCGCCTTCGCCCTCGTCGGACGTGACGCCCGGCTTGATGTCGTGGTCGGCGAGCTGGAGGAACTCCGTCGTCACGCCGTGCCGTTCCATTTCCGCCGCGAGAAGCTTCAGCATGCGGTCGGTCGAGGAAGGATCCTTCGCGGTTCCGGTCTTGAGGGTGCAGTTGAGCGCCAGCGCGGTCAGGGTCATCGTTCGCCCCTTCTTGTCGGTTCCCGAACCGAACCGCCTTGCCTGCCGAATGTTCCGGGAACTCCCTGCGAGATGCCGCATTAGAGGTGTGAACGCGTTCCCCGGAGGTTTCGTCCCATGGACAACAAGGATCGGCTGATACTGGCGCTGGCGGCGTTGCTGCGTGCCGAGCGCCAGACCCGTGGCGCCCTGATCGAGGTGCTGGAGGATGATTCCATTTCGCGCGAGGCGCTCCTCGCCATCCTTTCCGACCCCATCCCCATCGTCACGCAGGAGGACATCGCGTTCGCCGAGCGTTTCGCCATGTCGAAGCATCTGCCGATCGAGGAGAAAGGCTGATGGCGCCGCGCGCCTTCTGGAAGGGCTATCTGAAGCTCTCGCTGGTCACCTGCCCGGTGGCGATGTCGCCGGCCATCTCGCAGGAGGACAAGGTCCGCTTCCGCACGCTCAACAGCAAGACCGGCAATCCGGTCGTCAGCCGCTATGTCGATGCCGTGACCGGGAAGGCAGTCAACGAGGACGACGAGGTGAAGGGCTATCCGCGCGGCGAGGACAACTACGTGATCCTGGAAGACGAGGAGATCGAGGCGGTGGCGCTGGAAAGCACGCGCACCATCGACATCGAGACCTTCGTGCCGCGCGAATCCATCGAATGGATCTGGTACGATTCCCCGCATTTCCTCGTTCCCAACGACGCCGTCGGCGAGGAGGCGTTCTCCGTCATCCGCGAAGCCATGGCCGCGACCGGGACGGTCGGCATCTCCCGGCTCGTGCTCTATCGCCGCGAGCGCGCGGTGATGCTGGAGCCGCGCGGCAAGGGCATCGTGCTGTGGACGTTGCGCTACGGCGACGAGGTGCGCGCGCAGGACGATTATTTCGCCGGGCTCGAAGAGGCAAAGCCCGAATCCAGAGCCCTGTCGCTGGTCAAGACGCTGATCCGCGAGCGCACGAAGGCATGGGACCCGAAGATGGCGGACGATCCGGTGCAGGATCGCCTGCTCGACATCATCGCCGCGAAGAAGAAGGGCCGCAAGCGCCCCGCCAAGGCGAAGACGCCGCCGCCCACGTCCGGCAATGTCATCAATATCATGGACGCCCTGCGCAAGAGTATCAAGGCGGAAGGCAAGGGCAAGTAGTCAGCCCTTCGCCTTCAGCGGCTTGGCGGCCTCGGCGAAATCCGCCCACGGGTCGGCGTCCAGCGCCTGAAGGCGCGTCGGCGTGTTCTTCACGGTGAAATAGGCGGGGCCGATGTCCGCATTGAGCTCGCTCCAGGCGAGCGGCATGGACACGGCCGCGCCGCGGCGCGCCCGGGTGGAATAGGGCGCCACCGCCGTCATGCCGCGCTGGTTGCGCAGGTAGTCGATGAGGATCTTGCCGCGCCGCTTCGACTTGGTGATGGTCGAGACATATTTGTCGGGGCTGTCCTTGGCCATCGCGTCGGCGATCCCCTTGCAGAAGGCCTTGACCGCCGGCCAGCGCGCGGAGGGCTTGAGCGGCGCGCAGACATGCAGGCCCTTGCCGCCGGATGTCTTGACGAAGGCATTGAGCCCCGCGCCTTCGAGGCGCTTGCGGGTCTCCTCCGCCGCGTCGATGACGGCCTGCCAGTCGACGCCGTCGCCGGGGTCGAGGTCCATGATGATCCGGTCCGGCCGTTCCCAGTCGGCAAGCGTCGAGCCCCAGGGATGGATTTCCAGCGTGCCCGATTGCACCAGTCCCATCAACCCGTCGAAATCGTTGATCGCGACATAGGGCTCGTCGTCCTTCTCGGCGGGGTCCTGCACCTCGACGATATTGGCGTTGATGCCCTTCCAGGCGTGCTTCTGGAAGAAGGTCTGGCCGTCGATGCCGCCGGGCGCGCGCAGGAGCGCGAGTGGCCGGCCGACGATATGCGGCGCGATGTAGCGCCAGACCTCGGTATAATAATCCGCCAGTCCTTCCTTGGTGACGCCCTCGTCGGGCCAGTAGACCCGGTCTGGATGGGTGAGGCGCACGGTGCGGCGCTGCGGCTTTTCGGCCTTGGGGGTTGCAGTTGCTTTCGACCTTGGCGCTTCGGCGACGACCTCCGTTGCGGGCTTGTCTTCCCTCAGGCCCCGGAAGGAAGCATGGCGCAGGTGCCCGTCCGCCGTCCAGGCCCGGAATTCCACTTCCGCCACCAGTTCCGGCCGCACGTAGCGCGCCTGCCGGGCCTCCTCGGCCGTCAGCCTGCGCCCGAACGGGCTTTCGTCCGTGCGCATGCGGTTCAGCTTGCGGAAGAGATCGGCGGCGACGGACGCGCTGAAGCCGGTGCCGACGCGGCCGACGGGATCGAGCTTGCCGTTGCGATAGACACCGAGCACGAGCGAGCCGATCGCCTGGCGCGAGACGGTGGAGGGCACGTAGCCCCCGATGACGAATTCCTGCCGGGCCGAGCACTTTGACTTGATCCAGCTCTTGCTGCGTCCGGCCCGATAGGGCGCGTCGCGCAGTTTCGAAACCACGCCTTCCAGGCTGAGGCGGCAGGCGTGGCGCAGCACGAGCGCGCCGTTCTCGTCGAAATGCTGGCTGTAGCGCAGGATGCCGCCGTCCGTGCCCGGCACGAGCTTTTCGAGCAGCGCCTTGCGCGCCTCCAGCGGCAGGGGGGTGAGATCGTAGCCGTCGAGGTAGAGAAGGTCGAAGACATAGAAGACGAACCGGTCGTCGCGCCCGGCGCTGAGATCAGCCTGGAGGGCGGAGAAGTCGGATGCGCCCGCGCCGCTTTCGACAACCAGCTCGCCGTCGATCAGCGCCGTGCCGACCGGAAGGTCCCGCAAGGCCGAAACCACGGCCTTGCCGAACTTCTTCGTCCAGTCCAGCCCGCTGCGGGTGAGGAGCTTGACCCGGCCGGCCTCGATGCGCGCCTGGAGACGGTAACCGTCGAACTTGATCTCGTGCAGCCAGCGCTCGCCCGGCGGCGGGGCGGCGGCAAGGGTCGCCAGCGTCGGCGGCAGGAAGTCGGGGAGTTTCGCCTTGCGCGCGCCCTTGAGACTTGCGGGATCCGGCGCGGTCGCCGTCGTCGCCTCGGGCTCCGCTACCTTCGCCTTGGCCTTGCTGCCCGACTTGCGGATGCGCCCGGTCCTGGAGGACCAGCCGGGGCTTTCGCCGGTGACATCATCGATCGTTCGCCCGGTCTTCACCGATTCCGGCCGCTCATCGAGAAGGTCGTCCTCGCCCTCCGGCACGGCGAATTCGTCGTCGCCCTTGATCAGCAGCCAGTTCTCACGCTTTTCGCCGGGCCTGCCGTGCATGCGCACCAGATGCCAGCGGCCGTGCAGCTTCTCCCCGTCGAGCTCGAATTCGAGATGACCCTTGGCATAGGCCTTGCGGGCGTCGCCGATCGGGCTCCAGGTGCCGCGATCCCAGACGATCACCGTGCCGCCGCCATATTCGCCCTTGGGGATCGTGCCCTCGAAGTCGCCGTAGTCGAGCGGATGGTCCTCCACATGCACGGCAAGACGCTTCTCGCTCGGCACCAGGCTCGGCCCGCGCGTCACCGCCCAGCTCTTCAGGACGCCGTCCATTTCGAGGCGGAAATCGTAATGCAGCCGCGTGGCGTCGTGCTTCTGGATGACGAAGCTGTGGCCGGACTTGCGGCCCTTCCTGCCCTTCGGCTCGGAGGTCGCCTTGAAGTCGCGTTTCTGGCGGTAGACGTCCAGCGTCGCCATCGTCACCCTGCCTTCCGCCGGCTAGCCGCGGGCTTGCGCGCGGGTGCGGCCTTCTTCGCGCTGGCACTCTTCTTTGGCTTGGCGTCCTTGCCGGCGCTCTGGCGCAGCGCTTCCATGAGGTCGACGACCTTGCCTTCGGCCTTCGGCCTGACCGGCTTGATCTTGCGGCCCTCTATCTTCGCCTTGACCACCTCGGCGAGCGCGGCATCGTAGCGGTCGTCGAAAGCCTTGGGATCGAAACTTCCGCTCTTCGTGCCGATGATGTGCTCGGCAAGCTCCAGCATCTCGCCCTTGAGCTTGATGGCGGGAATGTCGGCAAAGGCCTTGTCGGCCGAGCGCACCTCGTAGTCGTAATTGAGCGTGGTCGCGACGAGGCCCTCGCCATGCGGGCGGATGATGAGCGTGCGGACGCGGCGGAACAGCACCGTCTCGGCCAGCGCCGCAACGTTCCGAGCCTTCATGCCCTCGCGGATCAGCGTGAAGGCCTCCTGCCCGTGGCGGTCGGACGGGGCAAGATAATAGGGCTTGTCGAAATAGAGGTCGTCGATCTCGCCGCAGGCGATGAAGGCGGCAATGTCCATCGTCTTGTCGCTCTCCGGCACTGCCGAGGCGACCTCCTCGGCATCGAGCACGATATAGTCGTTCTCGCCGGCCTCGTAGCCCTTCACCTGGTCCTCGCGCTCCACCACCTTGCCCGTCTCGCTGTCGACGAATTCCCGGTGCAGCCGGTGGCCGGTGCGGCGGTTGAGCATGTGGAAGGAGATGCGCTCGCTCGTCGAGGCGGCGGTATAGAGCGCGACCGGGCACACCAGTTCGCCCACCTTCAGGAAACCTTTCCAGTTCGCTCTCGGCGCCACCGTCACACTCCCGTTCGAATGCGGGAAGAATGCCGGCATGACAGGTTTGTTCCGGCGAACCAGGCATCCGCCGTTCGCGCGTCAGGGCGTCGCCTTCATGGCTCTTGCAAGAACCTCGTAGACCCGCGGCTCCAGCATGTGGGCGACGTTGAAGCGCATGAAGCCGGCGGCGCCCTGCGAAAGGCTGAAGACATTGCCGGGGGCGAGAACTACGCCTTCGGAAACGGCGGCCTGTGCGACGAGCGCCGAATCGAGCCCCTCCGGCAGCCGGCACCAGAGATTGAAGCCGCCGCGCGGCAGCAGCCACGGCTCGATGCCGAGCCTGTGCAGCCGCTCCACCGTCTCGCGCCGCGTTCGGACGAGCCGGCGGCGCAGCTCCTCCATGTGCTTGCGGTAGCCCCCGCCGGACAGCATATGCGCGATGATCTCGGCGGAGATGGGGTTCGGGCCCCCAAAATTGGTGGCGATCTGCAGGTCCACCAGCCCCTCGATCCAGTCCGGCCGGGCGGCGATATAGCCGCAGCGCGCCGAGGCGGAGAGCGTCTTGGAATAGCTGCCGATGCGGATGACGCGGCAAAGCCCGTCGAGCGCGGCGAGCCTTGTGGAGGGCTCCGGTTCGAAATCGGCGACGATCTCGTCCTCGACGATGGTCATGTCGCTGCCCGCGGCGGCGTTCAGCAACCGGTGGGCCACCTGCGGCGAGATCGTCGCGCCGGTCGGGTTGTGGATCGCCGAATTGGTGATGTAAAGCCGCGGACGCTGCGCGCCGAGCACGGCCTCGAAGGCGGCGACGTCGGGGCCGGACGGGCTGTACGGCACGCCGACCATGGTCACCTGGTGCGCCTTCAGGAGGGCCTGGAAATTGAAATAGCAGGGGTCGTCGACCAGCACCGTATCGCCCGGCCGCAGCAGGAAGCGGCAGATCAGGTCGAGCGCCTGCGTGCCCGTATTGGTCAGCATGAGGTTGTCCGGCCCCGCCTCGATGCCGTCCTCGGCCAGCCGGCCGAGCAGCAGGCGGCGAAGGGCGGGCGAACCGCGCGTGCTGCCGTAATAGGCAAGGACGTCGCTGTCGCTGCGGGCGAGGCTGCGGATGGCGCGGCGCAGCGCCTCGTCCGGCATCCAGTCCGCCGGTAGCCAGCCGCAGCCGGGCTTGAGCACGGCTTCGTCCGCATCGAGCGCCTGGCGCGACACCCAGAACGGATCGACCGCCCGCGCCTTCGGCGTTTCCGCCGAAAGCTTCAAGGGCGGCTTTGCGGCATTGGCGACGTAGAAGCCGGAGCCGCGCTGCGCCCGGATCAGCCCCTCCGCGGCGAGGCGGTCATAGGCCTCGACGACCGTCGAGGGCGAAACGTCCATCGTGGCGGCGAAGCGCCGGATCGAGGGAAGCCGGTCGCCCGGCGCAAGGGCGCGGCCGGCGATCCGGCCGCGGATGGCCGCCATGACGTCGAGGGTCCGGCTGCCGGCGGTGTGCACGGTCATTGTATGGCTCTCCATACCAATACAGTTCGCCGCAATTGTATGGTTTTGTTCCTGCCGCCGCCAGCCCCCCGGATGTATCGGAAAGGGGAATGCGAGGTATCATGAAAACATCGACGGACGGTTGGGGCAGCGGGCTGCTCGGGGTCATCATCTTCAGCGGCTCGCTGCCGGCGACGCGCATCGCGGTATCGGGCTTCTCACCGATGTTCCTGACATCGGCGCGGGCGGTCATCGCCGCGCTTCTCGGTGCGGCCCTGTTGCTCGCGCTGCGCCAGCCGAAGCCCTCGCGTGACGATCTCTTCTCGCTCGCCGTCATCGCGCTCGGCGTCGTCGTCGGCTTCCCGCTGCTGACGGCGATCGCGCTGCAATACATCACGTCCGCCCATTCCATCGTCTTCATCGGCCTCCTGCCGCTTTCGACCGCGATCTTCGGCGTGCTGCGCGGCGGGGAGCGGCCGAAGCCGCTCTTCTGGCTCTTTTCCGTCCTCGGCAGCGCGACAGTGGTGGGGTTCGCGCTGAATTCCGGCGCCGAGGTCTCGCTCGTCGGCGATCTCCTGATGGTCGCCGCCGTCATCGTCTGCGGCCTCGGCTATGCGGAGGGCGCCAAGCTCTCGCGCCGGCTGGGCGGCTGGCAGGTCATCTCCTGGGCGCTCGTGCTGTCGCTGCCGGCAATGGCGCTGATCGCGCTCGTCTCGCTTCCCGAAAGCTGGGCCGGCATTGCCGGCGATGCCTGGGCGGGGCTTGCCTATGTCTCCGTGTTCAGCATGCTGATCGGCTTCATCTTCTGGTATCGCGGCCTTGCGCTCGGCGGCATCGCGGCGGTCGGCCAGCTCCAGCTTCTCCAGCCCTTCTTCGGCCTCGTGCTCGCCGCCGGCCTGCTGCACGAGAAGGTCAGCCCGCTGATGGTCTTCACGACGCTCGCCATCGTGCTGTGCGTAGCCGGCGCGCGGAAGTTCGCGCGCTAGCATGGATCCCCGCGGCCTCGGCCGCGGGGACAGCGCTATCGGCTTCAGCCGCAACGGGCGACGAAGGTGCCGGCGCCGATTTCCTTGCCGTTCACGATGAAGACCGAGCCGCCGGGCTGGGCGATCGAACCGCTGAGGCCGCCGTTCCATGACGGATCGGACTTGCAATCGCGCGGCGTGTTCCTGACCGTGACGCTGCCGGAAAGGTCTTCCGACGGCCCCATGAAATAGAGGCCCGCCGTTCCGGCATTGTCGATCGCAACGTTCTCGAAGGAGATGTCGCTGACGGGACCAGACCAGCTCGAGCCGTAGAAGAACATGCCGTATGTGCCGGCATTGGTGATCGTCACGTTCTTCAGGTCGATGCCGGAGACCGGGTTGAAGAAGATGCCGGCATTGGTCGTGCCGTCGATCTTCAGGCCGTCCACGCTGACATTCGTCGTCTGCGATTCGTCCGGCAGCGTGGAGGCGGTGACGAGCATCAGGCCGTTGATGCCGCCCTTCAGCGACATGTCGGTGATCCGGACATTCGACGTGCCCTGCAGCACGACGAGGTCCATGTCGCGATCCTGCTTCGTGTTGTCGATCGTCACCCTGTTCATCGTCACGTCGTCGGCGGCAACGAGGAGGATGCCCTCGCGGCGCGAGCGGGAAATCGTCACGTTGTCGATGACGATGTTGCTGGCAAGGTCGGTGATGACAGGCGGCCAGTCGCTGTCGTCGATCGCGCTTCCGGCGAAGATGCCGTAGGTGACGTTGTCGATCGCGGTGTCGCGGACGGTGAGGTTCTTCGTGCCATGCGCGCTGATGGCGGCGTAGGGCGCCCGGTTGGGATCACCGATGACGGAGAATTCGCAGGTCGTGTTGTTCGTGCAGATGTAGAGATCGTGGATCGCGCTGTTTTCGACGACGGCGCCGTCGACGCGCGTCAGGCGGATGCCGTCATGCGCGGTTCCCGAAACATCGACACGGTCGATGGTGAGGCCCGACGTATCCGTGCTGCCGATGCCGGCAAGGCCGCCTGTGATGGCGAGCGAAGAGAGCATGCTGTTCGAGGCCATCGTCACGACGTCCTGCGCCGGATCGTAGCCGGTCAGCGTCGTCGCCGCCCCGGCGTTCGTGAACGTGCCGCGGCCGCCGCTGGTGGCGCCGCGCAGGGCGAGCGTCCCGCCACCACCGAGCAGCGCCTGGCCTTCGCCCAGCATGAGCGAGCCGTCAAGGCCGAGAGCGCCGTCTGCCAGCACGAGCGCGCCGTTTCCGGCGCCGGCGAGCAGGGTGTTGATGGCGGCCGCATCGCCGCTTGCGGCCGATACGTTCAGCACCGTGCCGGCGGCCCGCCCGTTGAAGGCGAAGATGGCATCCTCCAGCGCGCCGCTCGCCGCGACCTCGGTCCGGATAGCCGCATTGCGGCGGACGGACTGCGTGGCGGCATCAAACGGATCGACCGTTCCGCCGGCGGGAACGCCGAACGGGATGCGAAGCCGCGCGATGATGCCGCCGGTGATCTTGTCCTCGTTGTCGTAGGCGGCGCTTGCGCCGAAGGAGAGCGTGGACCCGGAGGGAAGGCCGGCGACATTGGCGACCGTGAGTTCCGCGCGGAGCCTGCCGCCGAACATGTCGCTGACATTGCGGCCTTCGTACCAGTAGCTTCCGGCATAGAGCTTGAGCTGCGCGTTGCCGTCTTCCGAGATGCCGGGGACCTTGACGCCGATTTCCGCATCGGCGCCCGTGCGGGCCTCCTCGCGCCCCTCGCGGAACTTGAGGGTTCCGCCGCTGACCACGCCACGGCCCGCGCCGTCCGCCGCCCTGCTGCCGTGCTGCGGCAGGTAGATGTTGGCCCGCGTCTCGAAGAGAGGACCGATGGCCTCCGCGCCGAGCGAAAGCTGATGGAAGTCGTTGCCGTAACCGGACTTCAGATAATCGTAATAGCCGTAGACGCCGAATGTCCAAGGGTTCTGCGCGCCGAAGCGATAGCCGGCGCCGAGCGATCCCTGCCGGATGCCGCCTTCGACGAATGCCCCGCTGAGGTCGAGAAAGAACGACTGGCTGTCATCGAGGCGGAACGGCAGCATGACGCCGAGCTGGCCCGCCGCCTCTCCTCCCAGCCATCGACCTTCAAATTCGGTAAAGCCCCGGATCTCCGTGGCGTTGGCATGCGCGACCCCCACGGCCACCGCTGCTAGCGGCCCGGCTAACCCCTTAACAATGTTCATAAATATCTCCACTTCAACAATCCGCAGGGCGGATGTGATTGGCGATATTATACATGACTGTAAGAGTCAACTTTAAGGATTCAATGGCAGGCAGGGCCCGGCGTGGCGGCAAGCAGGGGCGTTTTTTTAACGATTCTCAAGTGGGTTTTGCCGGGCCTGCAAAAGCCTGCGAAAGCAGCCGTTAACCACAACGCAAGCGGACGACCGCCCGCCGGGGCTTCGGCGGGGGGGCATTCTGATAGCGACAAAATGGCGCAGTCAGGACATCGGGCGGGCAATCCGGCCCGTGTCGTCCGGGCGTGACTTTCCGGGCGGTTCGTCGGGGGGCGCCGCGATCCCTGCGGCCTGTTCGCAAACTTCGACATGTCGCGCCAGTGCCTGGTTGGAAAGGATGGCGCTGATGGTGGTGATGTCACGCCCCTGGTACTTGGGCATCCGCTGGGCTGCTTTGAGCCTCTCCAGAAGTGCTAATCGGGTCATGGCATCCTCCTTGGGACAGAAGTTGAACTGGGTATCGGCCGCAAGGGGCCGGTGGCGGTGCGCTTGTCCTTCAAACGTGCGGGATCGGTGCCGGGCATCCGCCTGGCGCGCGGCGAGGGGAAGGCGGCCGTCAGGCCGCCTTCTTCGTCGGGTCGAACGGGATCTCGATGTCGACGGCGAGCGTCGAGACCTGCGCGCCGCGCTCCATCTTGATGGAGACCTTCTCGTCGTCGACCTGCATGTGCTTGGAAATCGCCTTCAGGATTTCGTCGCGCAGCTTGTTGACGAGGTCCGAGTCGCCGGTGGCGGCGCGTTCGTGGGCGAGCAGCACCTGCAGGCGCTCGCGCGCTGCGGGGGCCGACTGGCCGCGGGAGAAGAAACGGAACGGGTTCATGCCGCTTTCCTTCCGAAGATCTTGCCGAGGAAGCTGCGCTTGTCCCCGGGAATGGTGACCGGCAGAGTCTCGCCCTTGAGGCGGCGTGTCGCCTCGAAATAGGCGAGCGCCGGGGCGCTGCGGCCGTCGGCCAGCGTCACGGGGGCGCCGACATTCGAGGCGCGCAGCACGTCCATGCTTTCCGGGATGATGCCGAGCAACGGGATCGAGAGAATCTCCAGAACGTCGTCGACCTTCAGCATGTCGCCGCGTTCGGCGCGCATGGCGTCGTAGCGGGTGAGCAGCAGGTGCTTTTCGATGCGCTCGCCGTTCTCGGCCTTCAGCGTCTTGGAATCGAGAAGGCCGATGATGCGGTCCGAATCGCGGACCGAGGAGACTTCCGGGTTCGTGACGACGATGGCGATGTCCGCATGGCGCATGGCCAGCGTCGCGCCGCGCTCGATGCCGGCGGGGCTGTCGCAGATCACCCAGTCGAAGGCGTTCTTCAGGGCCGCGATGACCTTCTCCACGCCCTCGGGCGTCAGGTTGTCCTTGTCGCGGGTCTGGGAGGCCGGCAGCAGGTAGAGCGTCTCGACGCGCTTGTCGCGGATCAGCGCCTGCGTGAGCTTGGCCTCGCCCTGGATGACGTTGACGAGGTCGTAGACGACGCGGCGCTCGGCGCCCATCACGAGGTCGAGATTGCGCAGGCCGACGTCGAAGTCCACGACCACGACCTTCTCGCCGTTCTGCGCCAGCGCGGCGCCCAATGCGGCCGACGACGTCGTCTTGCCGACGCCGCCCTTGCCCGATGTGACAACGATTACCTTGCCCATATGTGTCTCCAGTGCGTTGGATTCGTCAGCCGAGTGTCGCGGCCTTGATTGTTTCGCCTTCGAGCCAGATCTGCGCGGGCTTGCCGCGCAGGTCCGGATCCATGTCGTCAGCCGTCTTGTAGAAGCCGTCGATCGCGATCAGCTCCGCCTCGAGCTTGCGGCAGAAGATGCGCGCTCCGGCATTGCCCGCCGAACCCGCCAGCGCCCGGCCGCGCAGGGGGCCGTAGACGTGGATGGAACCGCCCGCGACGATCTCGGCGCCCGAGGCGACCGAGCCGATGATGGTGACGTCCCCCTCCGGGAAGAAGATCGACTGGCCCGAGCGTACGGGCCGCGAGACGACCAGCGACGGGGTCGACGGGACCTGTGCGACGGCGACGGGCGCCGCAGCCTTCACCGGCCTTGCCGTTTCCATCGGCTCCGCCGGCTCGTCCGCCGGCGCCTCGATGTCGGCCGCCGGGCGTCCGTCGGTCATGGCCGGCGGCATGTCGGGACCGAGCAGGGAGGAGCGGGCGCCCTCGATTCCCATGACCCGCACGTTGCGCGCATTGAGCTGGTCGACGAGCTCGCGAAGCTCCGCGCGGTCGATGTCCAGCCCCTCGACGTCCAGCACCACCGGCCGGCGAAGGAAGAAGCCGGCCGAGCGGGCGGCGAGATCGTCGAGCCGCCGCAGCCAGTCCGCAAAGGGCAGCTCAGGGGTCAGCGCAAGCGCAAGGAAGGACCGCCCCTTGAGGCGGATCGGCCGGGGTTGAGTTAACACGTCAGTCATCTTGGTTAATTTTCGGTAGCTCCGGTGTAGCGGTGAAATGGTTAACAAATGGTTAATTTGCAGGTGAGGCTGGCGCGAGGCATGCCTTGTCGATGCGGATGGCGGCGATCCGGCTGCGGGAGGAAACGCTGAGGTAGACGCGCCTTATTTGCCGCGCCCGGGGCGGGTGGCGGAGGCGGATTTTGCGAGGGTGATGTGGGGTGATTCGGTGGTGGAAAGGTGAGGGTGTCGCATGTGGGATTGCCCCTCACCTTGGCTCTCTCCCCGCAGGCCGGTGAGGGAGATGTTGAAGGCAGGAGGAAGCCAAAGGAGGGCACCCGGCCCCCATCCACCCTTCGGGCCAGCTTCTCCCGAGGGGAGAAGGGGCGGGCGGCAGCGTCGAATTCATATGCGATTGCCCTGCGGCAAGGCGGAAGGGACGCATCGCTTAGGCGCATGGGGAAGGAAACCAGCGTGGCATAGCCCCTTCGCCCCGCCTGCGGGGAGAAGGTGGCCGGCAGGCCGGATGAGGGGCCTCATGCCCGCGGGAAGGATAGTCGCGGCGCAATCCGCCGCGACTGCCTGTCAGCCGATGGCCATCAGGCTGGCATTGCCGCCGGCGGCGGCCGTGTTGATGGAGGTGGAGACCTCCTCCAGCAGCCAGTTGAGGCAATAGGCTTCCGGGTCGCTCGTAAGTTCCGCGCTGGTCGCCGCCTGAACCAGCACCAGCGGGCCGGGAAGGCCGGCGATCTTGCGGTTGACGCTTTCGACGTCCTCCGCCTCGCCCTCGACGAGCGCGCCGGCGAAGGGGCCGTCCTTCGCCCAGTCGGCCGTCCACGTCAGGCGGGCGGCGACGGAGGCGGGGAGGTCAGTCAGAGCCGGCTTAACGGGTTCGACGCTGTCGATGGCGATCTGGTTGCCCGTCGCGAGCGCCGCCGCGACCTGGCGCAGGAGGCCGGCTTCCGTCTTCGGCACGAGGAGGATGCGGCCGCGCGGATGCAGCGCGTAGAGGTTACGTTCGCCGACCGGGCCGGACAGCTCCCGCTCCAGGCCGAGCGCGGAGCGGTTGGCGAAGCTGCGCGCCGTCTCGCCTTCGGCGGCCTTGCCCTTGCGGTCGAGCCAGGTGATGAAGTCGCGCAATGCCGGATCGGTATGCACCGAATCCTGCTGCGGCGGGATCGGGGCCTTCTGCACGAGGCGGCCGATATAGAGCGGGCCGCCCGCCTTGGGGCCGGTGCCGGAAAGTCCGCGTCCGCCGAAGGGCTGCACGCCGACGACCGCGCCGATGATGTTGCGGTTGACGTAGATGTTGCCGACCTTGATGCGGCTGACGACATGGGCGATCGTCTCGTCGAGGCGCGTGTGCAGGCCGAAGGTGAGGCCGTAGCCAGAGGCGTTGATGTCGTCGATCAGCCGGTCGAGATCGGCGCGGCGGAAGCGGATGACATGCAGCACGGGGCCGAAGACCTCGCGCTTGAGGTCGGAAAGCGTCTTCAGCTCGATGATCGTCGGCGGCACGAAGGTGCCGTTCTCCGTGCCGGCCGGCAGCGGGAGCTGCTCGACCTTGTTGCCGAGCTCACGCATGCGCTCGATATGCTTGACGATGCCGTCGCGGGCTTCCGCGGTGATGACCGGGCCGATATCGACATTGAGGCTGTCCGTGCGGCCGAGCGTCAGTTCCTTCAGCGCGCCCTTCAGCATGGTCAGGGTCCGGTCGGCGACGTCGTCCTGCAGGCACAGGACGCGCAGCGCCGAGCAGCGCTGGCCGGCGCTGTCGAAGGCCGAGGCGATGACGTCGCCGACGACCTGCTCGGCAAGCGCCGAGGAATCGACGATCATGCCGTTCTGGCCGCCGGTCTCGGCGATCAGCGGGATCGGCTTGCCGCTTTCCGAAAGGCGCTCGGCAAGCTGGGCCTGGATGAGGCGGGCGACTTCCGTCGAGCCGGTGAACATGACGCCGGCCGTCTTGGAGGCGCCGACAAGCGCCGCGCCGACGCGGCCCGCGCCGGGCACGAATTGCAGCGCGCCGGCCGGAACGCCGGCTTCGTGCAGGATCTTCACGCTCTCATGCGCGATGATCGGCGTCTCCTCGGCGGGCTTCGCCAGCACGGCATTGCCGGCGACGAGCGCGGCCGCGACCTGGCCGGTGAAGATGGCGAGCGGGAAGTTCCACGGGCTGATGCAGACGATCGGGCCGAGCGGCAGGTGCGAGGGCCCGAGCGTGCGGCGCGCCTGTTCGGCATAGTAGCGCAGGAAATCGACGGCCTCGCGCACCTCGCCGATGGCATTGGCCGCTGACTTACCGGCCTCGCGCATGATGATGCCCATCAGCGGCTCGATGCGCGCTTCCATGAGGTCCGCCGCGCGGTCGAGGCAGGAGGCGCGCTCGGTGGGGGCGGTCGCGGTCCAGACGGCGACGCTGTCCGCCGCCATGCCGACGATGCGCTCGGCGTCTTCTGCCCTGATCTCGGTGACGCGGCCGACGACGTCGCGGTGATCGGCGGGGTTGAGGACGTCGCTGGTCTCGCCGGCCGTGGAGCCGTCCGCCAGAAGCGGGGCGGCGTGCCATTCTCCGGCGGCGCTGCCGGCAAGCTCACCGGCGAGTTCGGCAAGCGTCGTCTCATTGGAAAGGTCGAGGCCCCTGGAGTTCGCGCGGCTCTTGCCGAAGAGGTCGACGGGCAGGGCGATCTGGTCGTGTTGCGCGCCGACGACGGGCATGGCGGCGACGATGTCGACCGGATCGGCGATCAGCGATTCCACCGAGACCTTGGGATCGGAGATGCGGTTGACGAAGGAGGAGTTCGCGCCGTTTTCGAGGAGGCGGCGGACGAGATAGGCGAGCAGCGTCTCATGCGTGCCGACGGGGGCGTAGATGCGGCACGGCCGGTCCAGCTTGTCCTTGCCGACCACCTCGTCGTAAAGCGGCTCGCCCATGCCGTGCAGGCACTGGAACTCGTATTTGCCGACGGCGAAATCCGGGCCTGCGAGCTGGTAGATCGTCGCGAGACTCTGCGCGTTGTGCGTGGCGAACTGCGGGAAGACGGCATCCGGCGCGGCGAGCAGCTTGCGGGCGCAGGCGACATAGGCGACGTCGGTATAGATCTTGCGCGTATAGACCGGGAAGCCTTCGAGGCCGTCGAGCTGCGCGCGCTTGATCTCGGCATCCCAGTAGGCGCCCTTGACGAGGCGCACCATGACGCGCCGGCCGGAGCGGCGGGCGAGGTCGATGATGAAGTCGAGCACGAAGGGGCAGCGCTTGCCGTAGGCCTGCACCACGAAGCCGAGGCCGTTCCAGCCCTTGAGGTCCTCGTCGAAGCAGAGGCTTTCGAGGAGGTCGAGCGAGAGTTCCAGCCGGTCGGCTTCCTCGGCGTCGATATTGAGGCCGATATCGTAGCTCTTGGCGATGGCGGCGAGCGCCTTCACCTTCGGCAGCAGTTCGCCCATGACGCGGGCGGCCTGCGCGCGGACATAGCGCGGATGCAGCGCCGAGAGCTTGATGGAGATGCCGGGGCCTTCGTAGATGCCGCGGCCGGCCGAGGCCTTGCCGATGGCATGGATGGCGGCCTCGTAGTCGCGGTAGTAGCGCTCGGCGTCGGCGGCGGTCGTGGCGGCCTCGCCCAGCATGTCGTAGGAATAGCGGAAGCCGCGCGCTTCCAGCGGCTTGGAGCGCTTCAGCGCCTCCTCGATGGTCTCGCCGGTGACGAACTGCTCGCCCATCATGCGCATCGCCATGTCGACGCCGCGGCGGATGACCGGCTCGCCGGCCCGCGCGATGAGGCGCGTGAGCGCGGCGGAAAGGCCGCGGTCGTTGACGGTGGAGGTGAGCTTGCCGGTGACGACGAGGCCCCAGGTCGCGGCATTGACGAACATCGACTTGCCGCCGCCGATATGGGAGGTCCAGTCGCCTTCGGCAATCTTGTCGCGGATCAGCGCGTCGCGCGTGTCGGTGTCGGGAATGCGCAGCAGCGCCTCGGCAAGGCACATCAGCGCCACGCCTTCCTGGCTCGACAGCGAATATTCCTGCACCAGGCCCTCGACGCCGGTACCCTTGTGCTTGGCGCGCAGCGCCTCGATCAGCGTGCGGGCGGTGCTGCGGATGTCATAGCGCTGCGTGTCGGTGACGCGCGCGGCCGCGACGAGCGGCGGCAGGCACTCGGTCTCGGGGCGGCGATAGGCGGCGGTGATCGCCTGGCGAAGCTCGCTCTGCGGGCGGATCGGCGGCGCGAAATTGGCAAAGGGTTTCTGCATGGCGGGACCTGTGGGACGCGAGGTTCTGTAGGAAATCAGCGGATGAAGGTGACGGCAGGCTCGTCCCGGTCGGGGACGTCATGGAACTCCGGGGCGCGATGGAGCCGGATGGCCGGCGCACCGCGCGCGGACCGCTCCGCCCTGATGCTGCAGGCCGCGACCAGCGCCCTTATGCCGAGCGGCTTGTAGTGGCCGAGAAGGTCCGGCCGCATGCTATCATCGAAGCTCTTGTCGTGCACCATCATCCCCTGTTCGCGGTAAAGGTTCGCCGCTTGCGCCGGCCGCGTCGAGGGCGGCCGGATGTCGCTTGGGCGATCCGGGAAACTGGTGCGGACAATATCATGATGCTAAAAAACAAATGGACTTCAAATCGCCTTCGATTAGGCTGATTGTATCTATTTTTCGCAGATTGGAGGGTGATTTGCCCGATATTTCCCACGCTGATGGGTCGCTGGATGCTTTCGACCGGAAAATCCTCGAGGAACTCACGGAAAACGGCCGCATCCCCGTCGCGGAGCTGGCCGAGAAGGTGGGCCTGTCCAAGACGCCCTGCCAGAACCGCTTCAAGCGGCTGATCGCCGAAGGCTTCATCCAGGGCTTCAAGGCGATCCTCAACCCTTCGAAGATGAACCTCGACCACATCGCCTTCGCGGAGGTGAAGCTGACCAACACCCACGAAGAGGCGCTGAACAGCTTCAACGCGGCGGTCAAGAAGATCAAGGAAGTCGAGGAGTGCCACATGATCGCCGGCCGCTTCGATTATCTCCTGAAGATCCGCACCCGCGACATCAAGAAGTACCGGCTTGTGCTCGGCGAGCGCATCTCGAACCTGCCCTATGTCGCCAATACCTCGACCAATGTGGCGATGGAAACGGTGAAGGAGCGGGGGTGAACATATCGCCTGTGGCCCTGCCCTCAACCCTATCCCTCGCTCCGCAAGCAGGGAGAGGGGGCCTGCCCCACGCGCGGTTGTTGGTTGGGGAAGCCGGCGCGGCATATCCCGTTCTCCCCGCAGCCAAGGAGAAGGAGGCCGGCAGGCCGGACGTGGGGCGAGCCTCCGCATGCGCCTCCCCGGGAACATCGCACGGCGGCCCGCGTTTGCGCTCCATTCGACAAAGGAGGCTGTCATGCCGGCAAAATCGAAAGCGCAGCAGAAGGCCGCCGGTGCGGCCCTTGCCGCCAAGCGCGGCGACATGAAGAAGAGCGAGCTCAAGGGCGCCTCGAAGGGCATGGAGAAATCCATGTCGGAAAAGGAGCTGGAGGAAATGGCTTCCACCAGGCGCAAGGGCAAGCCGGAGCACAAGTCGAAAACCGACTGACGCTCCTTCCCGCAGGTGCGTGCTTCAATCCCGCGAAGGCGGCTTGACCGGCCGCCATTGTCCGTCGCGAAGATTGCTTCCCTCCTGCGACACGGAAACGGCTAAATTCCCGACCCGTCGAGTTGCTGGGCATCGTCGCCCTGCCATGGTGCGGGCGCGGCGCGGCCGAAATTGGCCGAAGGCATCGGCATCCAGCATTTCAGCTCCGGCTCGGCATATTCGATGACGCAGCCGGGCGCGGAATCGGAGGCGCGCCAGCCTTCCCCGCCGAACCGATCGCCATGCGACCAGTAGACGACGTCGACTTCCGCCGGTCCCTGCTCGGAGGAGCGGACCGTGACGAGGATTCGGCTACCGTCCTTCGGCGCGCTTGCCATCTGGCGCCAGCGTTCAGGTTCGTCCATCGTCTCTCCTCCCGTCAAGTGTGGAGCGAAGTGTCACCTCGCCGGCAAAACGGGTCAACCCAAACTTTGCCAAGCCTCTCCTCTTTCGAGTGGCATGGCCTTTCACGAAGGCTCACGGCTGGAAAACAGCAGCAGATCCTTGCCCAGCGCCAAGCCGAAGGCCTGAAATGACGAAGGGCGCTCGACCCTTTCGGGGAGCGCCCTTCGAGCCCGGACAACTACGAACGCGCGACAGGGGACCATCGCTGCAGGCAGTCGTCGAGAACGGGCAGTGAGCGAGAGATGGGGAGGGGACGACAGGAATTCAAGAGCGCCGATGTCGCCGCTACCGAAGAACCGCGGCAAACGACCGGCGCGGCGAAACAACACGATGCGTTCGGTCGTTGGGCGGATACGCCACCTGCCTGTGATCCACCTTCACTGTGGTAGGATGTAGCCGGGTATCAGGAGGCGAAGCGATGACAGGGGACGACCGGTTCGAGCTTTCCCGCTTCGTTGCGGCACAGGACCCTGTCTTCGCCACGGTCCTGGCGGAACTGCGGGCGGGCCGCAAGGAAAGCCATTGGATGTGGTTCGTTTTCCCGCAATTGCGCGCGCTGGGGCGATCTCCTACCGCGAAATTCTATGGCATCGGTTCGCTCGACGAGGCCAGGGCCTATCTCGAACATCCCGTGCTTGCCGGAAGGCTGGCCGAGGCGGTCGATGCGGTGCTCGCCGTGCAGGGCGGTTCCGTCCATGACATCTTCGGCTCGCCCGACGACCTGAAATTCCGCTCCTCGATGACCCTGTTCGAAGTGGCGGCAGAGGGCAGGGAGAGACGCTTCCGGCTTGCGCTGGAGCGGTTCTTTGCCGGCGAGCCCGACCGGCATACGCTGGAGTTCATCCATGATGGCAGCGCCGTCGATCCTGCGGGACGGCGATGACGCAGCCGTTTTTCACCATCGGCCATTCCAACCGCAGTCTCGCGGAGTTTGTCGCCCTTCTGCGTTCCGCGCGCATCGAACGGGTCGTCGATATTCGAAAGATGCCGATGTCACGCGCCAATCCGCAGTTCAACCACGACGCGTTGTCCACCGCGCTGGCCGAGGTGCAGATAGCCTATGAACATGTCGCGGCACTTGGCGGGCTCCGAGGCCGCGTGCCGGCCTTGCCGCCGCAGGTCAATGGCCTTTGGCAAAACAGGAGCTTCCATAACTACGCCGACTATGCGCTGTCCGATGCCTTCCATGCGGGCCTGGAACATCTTCGCACGGAGGGGCATCGGTGGCGTTGCGCGATGATGTGCGCCGAGGCAGTCTGGTGGCGCTGTCACCGCCGCATCGTTTCCGATTACCTCATCGCGCAGGGCGAAACCGTCTTCCACATCATGGGCGAAGGCCGGATCGAGGAGGCGCACCTGACTCCCGGCGCCGAGCCGCAAGCGGACGGAACGGTGGTCTATCCCCCCCGGTGAGCCGCGTCTGCCTGATGGATAATGTCGTGCTCGATGAGACCTGCCGTTCCCGCGGTGTGAGTTGGGCAGGAACCCCTTTCCGCGAAGTCCGGGGAATGTGCTTTTCCTGCAAGAATGCCGGACCATGGAGATCGCTCGCGGGAGCCGGCCGTCGCGTTGCATATCGCGAGTCCAGATCGGATGGGCCACCGGCAGGGTCTCTGGCGGTGCGCTATTACGGTGGACGGATGTTCCGGTCCCGTCACTCACGGGACGATCGCAAGGGCATCGCGCCCGGCAGTTTCGCCTCGATCGCCGCAAGGCCGGCCTCCAGTTGCTCAAGGGCGCCGGCGCCGAGGAGTTGCGCCATTTCCCGCTCGTAGGCGTGCGCGAGTTCGATCATCTCGGTGAAGATGCGCCGGCCGGCCGGCGTCAGGTCCAGATGCTCGAAGCGGCGGTCGTCGGCGTCCTCGTTGCGCTTCAGCCAGCGCTTTTCCTCCAGTGCCCGGACGGCGCGGGAAACCTTCGTCTTGTGCATGCTGGAATTGGCGCCGATCTCCGTCGCCGTCATGCGGCCGTAGGCGCCGAGGGCTGCGAGCGTCCGCCATTCCGGGCGTGTCATGCGGTAGCGCGTCCGATACTGCGCGGCAAAGCGCTGGCTTACCCGCTCGGCCGCCTGGTTCAGCCGGTAGGGCAGGAAGGTTTCGAGCTTGAAGTCCATGGCCGGCCGCCTTGATGGTTACATAATGGACGGTTACATCTGTAACTATCTGATAAAGAGCCTTGCGGAGGAGGGCAAGCCATGGCTGGCAGCACCAACAGCCTGAAATACATGCCGGGCTTCGGCAACGATTTCGAGACGGAGTCCCTGCCCGGCGCCCTGCCGCAGGGCCAGAACAGCCCGCAGAAGTGCAATTACGGGCTCTATGCCGAGCAGCTCTCGGGCTCGCCCTTCACCGCCCCGCGCGGCACCAACGAGCGCTCCTGGCTCTACCGCATCCGCCCGAGCGTGCGCCACACCCGCCGCTTTTCCCATGCGAGCTACCCGCACTGGAAGACCGCGCCCTGCCTGGACGACCATTCCCTGCCGCTCGGCCAGCTTCGCTGGAACCCGCTGCCCGCGCCGAAGGAGGCGTTGAACTTCCTCGAAGGCATCCGCACCATGACGACGGCGGGTGACGTCCTGACCCAGGTCGGCATGGCCGCGCATGCCTATACGTTCAACGCGGACATGGTGGACGACTATTTCTTCGATGCCGACGGCGAGCTGCTGGTCGTGCCGCAGCTGGGCGCGATCCGCATCTTCACTGAAATGGGCATCATGGATGTCGAGCCGCTGGAAATCGCACTTATCCCGCGCGGCATGATGTTCAAGGTCTCGCGCATCGGCGAGGGCGACGTCTGGCGCGGCTATGTCTGCGAGAACTACGGCGCGAAATTCACCCTGCCGGATCGCGGCCCGATCGGCGCGAACTGCCTCGCCAATCCGCGCGACTTCAAGACCCCCGTTGCCGCCTACGAGGACAAGGAGACGCCCTGCCGTGTCCATGTCAAATGGTGCGGCAAGTTCTACGTCACCGAGATCGGCCATTCGCCGCTCGACGTCGTTGCCTGGCACGGCAATTACGCGCCGTTCAAATACGACCTTCGCACCTATTCGCCGGTCGGCGCGATCCTCTTCGACCATCCCGACCCGTCGATTTTCACGGTGCTGACGGCCCCGACCGAGGAGGCCGGCACGGCGAATATCGACTTCGTCATCTTCCCGCCGCGCTGGCTGGTCGCCGAGCATACCTTCCGCCCCCCCTGGTATCACCGCAACATCATGAGCGAGTTCATGGGCCTCATCCACGGCCAGTACGATGCCAAGGAAGAGGGCTTCGTGCCCGGCGGCATGAGCCTGCACAACATGATGCTGCCGCACGGCCCCGATGCCACCGGCTTCGACAAGGCCTCCAACGGCGAGCTGAAGCCCGTCAAGCTCGACCACACCATGGCTTTCATGTTCGAGACACGGTTTCCGCAGCAGCTCACGAAATTCGCGGCCGAGCTGGAGACGCTGCAGGACAACTATCTCGACTGCTGGGACGGGCTGGAGCGCCGGTTCGACGGCACGCCGGGAATCAAGTGAATTCAGCCGCCCTGCCAGGCCTTCACCGCCTCCATCGGCCAGACGAGCATCAGGATATTGAGCGTCAGTCCGTCATGGATGAGGTAGGTCGTCGTCGCCTCGAAGAGGACGATGATCGCGATGCTTGCCCAGACGGGCAGGCGCGAGGCGAGGAAGAAGCCGACGACCATCGCGAGAATGTCCGCGCTCGAATTGACCACGCTGTCGCCGAAATAGTCGAGCGAGATGGTCGATTCGCGGTAACGGTTGATGACCATGTCGGTGTTTTCGAGGATTTCCCACGCGCATTCCACGATGAGCGACAGGGCAAGCCGCACATTGATGCTCGTCTTCTTCAGGATCAGCGTGAAGAAGCCGAAGAACAGGATGCCGTGGATGATGTGGCTCGGCGTGTACCAGTCGGTGAGGTGCTGGGAGTTTTCGGAGGAAACCACCACGCCATGCCACAGTTTCACATATCCGCACTTGCAGATGAGCGGCTGACCCATCGTATAAAGGATGGCGGCCGTCACGGCGATAAAGCCGGCGGTGATCAGCAGGGAATTTCGGACCGTGCGGTTCAAGCGGGATTTCCTTGGAGAGGCGATGCGGCGCGGACGCGGCGCATGCGGGTGGAGACAGGCGGCCGGAAGATGACACGATCCGCCGGCCGGAAACAAGATCGGGAGCGACACGCATGAAACTTGCGACACTGAAGGATTCCACCCGCGACGGCCGACTGGTCGTCGTCTCGCGCGACCTGACGCGCTGCTCGGAAGTGGGCCATATCGCCCGCAGCCTGCAGGCGGCACTCGATGACTGGGCGCATGTCGCGCCGCGGCTGGAGCGGGTCGCCGAAGGGCTGGAGACCGGCTCGCAGCCGACCACCCGCTTCCACGAGCACGACGCGGCCTCCCCGCTGCCGCGCGCCTACCAATGGGCGGACGGTTCTGCCTATGTCAACCATGTCGAACTCGTCCGCAAGGCCCGCAATGCCGAGATGCCGGAGAGCTTCTGGACCGATCCGCTTATATACCAGGGCGGCTCCGACAGCTTCCTTGGTCCGCGCGACCCGATCCTCGCGTCCGACGAGGCCTGGGGCATCGACATGGAGGGCGAGATCGCCGTCGTCGTCGACGACGTGCCGATGGGTGCGAGCGTGGAGGAGGCGCGCGATGCGATCCGCCTTGTCATGCTCGTCAACGACGTCTCGCTGCGCGGCCTCATCCCAGGCGAACTCGCCAAGGGGTTCGGCTTCTTCCAGTCGAAACCCTCCTCCGCCTTCTCTCCCGTTGCCGTCACGCCGGACGAACTGGGCGATGCCTGGGAGGGCGGCAAGCTGCACCTGCCGCTCCTCGTCTCGCTCAACGGCACGCCCTTCGGCAAGGCCGATGCCGGCGTCGACATGACCTTCGATTTCGGCCAGCTCGTCGCCCATGCGGCAAAGACCCGCCCGCTCGTCGCCGGCTCGATCATCGGCTCGGGCACCGTCTCCAACAAGCTCGACGGCGGCCCCGGCAAGCCGGTCTCCGAGGGCGGCGCGGGTTACTCCTGTATCGCCGAGGTCCGCACCATCGAGACGATCGCCACCGGTGCGCCGAAGACGCCCTTCATGAAGTTCGGCGACACCGTGCGCATCGAGATGAAGGACAAGGCGGGCCATTCGATCTTCGGCGCCATCGAGCAGACCGTGACGCGCTACGAGAAGGAGTGACCCGATGAGCGAGGAGATCGTCCTCTACGATTACTGGCGCTCCTCCGCCAGCTACCGCGTGCGCATCGCGCTCGAAAGCCTCGGCCTCGCCTATCGCCGGGTTTCCGTCGATCTCCTCACCGGCGAGCAGCGCGCGCCGGAACACCGCGCCCGCAACCCGCAGGGCCTCGTGCCGGCGCTCGTCATCGACGGCGAGACGCTGACGCAGTCCCTCGCCATCATCGAATATCTCTGCGAAACGCGCCGACAGGCGCGTTTCCTCCCCGCCGACCCGCTCGGCCGGCAGCGCGTGCGCACGCTCTCCTACGCCATCGCCATGGAGATCCACGCCGTCTGCAATACGGGCGTCGTGGGCCATGTCATGGAGATCACCGGCGGCGGAGAGGGTGTCCGGGCCGACTGGATGAAGAAGTTCATCGGCGAAGGCCTTGCCGCCGTCGAGGCTCTACTCGACAACCCCGCCACCGGCGCCTTCTGCCACGGCGAAACCCCTACCATGGCCGACTTCTGCCTCGTCCCGCAGGTCTACAACGCCGAACGCTGGGGCGCCGACCTGTCCGGCCTGACGCAGGTGCGGCGGATCGCCGAGGCCTGCCGTGTGCTTCCGGCCTTCAAGGCGGCGCATCCAGAGACGGTGAAGGCGGCTTGAGCTTTGAAAGCCGCGTGCCGCATGTTATATATACCCCGGACTACGAAAGGATATACCATGCCGCTCTATGTCAAGGATCAGGAAGTCGACCGGCTTGCCGAGCGGCTGTCCGCGCTCCGCAAGGTCAGCAAGACCGAGGCGGTGCGGCAGGCGCTGGCGCGTGAGCTGGAGCGGGCGGAAAGCGAGCCGACATTGGCGGACCGGGCCAAGGCCTTCGTCCGCGATCTCGATGCGAAATACCCCAAGGTCGGCCCGCCCGCCGACAAGGCTTTCATCGATAGTCTTTACGAGGACTGATCGATGTTCGTCGACGCCTCGGCGTTCGTAGCAATCCTGGCGTCCGAAGAGGGGGCTGACGCGCTCCTCGGGAGGCTCCAGCGGGCTGAAATGCGCTTTACGTCGCCGATGGCCATCTGGGAGACCTCGCTTGCGGTGGGGCGCCAGAGGCAGATCGCGCCGACGGATGCCTTTGCCCTCGTCACGGATTTCCTGAAGCTGCTTTCGGTCAAGGTCGAGCCGGTCGATCCCGGTACGGGCGAATTGGCCGTCATCGCCTATCAGCGTTTCGGCAAGGGCCGGCATCCGGCGGGCCTGAACTTCGGCGACTGCTTCGCCTATGCCTGTGCCCGGCACCTCAACATGCCGCTGCTCTACAAGGGCGACGATTTCTCCAGGACGGATATCGAAGCCGCATAGGAACCGCCCCGCCGAAGCGGGGCGGTCGTGTCGTCAGGCCACATCGCCCATGCAGATATATTTCAGCTCCAGATAGTCGTCCGCGCCGTGGGCGGAGCCTTCGCGGCCGAGGCCGGACTGCTTGATGCCGCCGAAGGGGGCGGCTTCGGAGGAGATGAGGCCGGTATTGACGCCGACCATGCCGTATTCGAGCGCTTCGGCCACCTTCCAGACCTTCTTGAGGTCGCCGGCGAAGAAATAGGCTGCGAGGCCGAATTCGGTGTCGTTGGCTTGTTCGATCACGTCCTCGACCGTGTCGAAGCGGAAGAGCGGGGCGACGGGGCCGAAGGTCTCTTCCCTCGCCACTGTCATGCCGCGCGCGACGCCCTTCAGCACCGTCGGCTGGAAGAAGGTGCCGTTGCCCTCGATGCGCTTGCCGCCGGCAAGGACCGTCGCGCCCTTGGAGACGGCGTCGGCGATATGGGCCTCGACCTTGGCGATGGCGGCCTCCTCGATCAGCGGGCCGATGGTCGTGCCCTTGTCGAAGCCGTTGCCGACGGAGAGCTCGGCGACCTTCTTCGCAAGCTTCTCGGCGAAGGCGTCATAGACCCCCGACTGCACGTAGAGACGATTGGCGCACACGCAGGTCTGGCCGGCATTGCGGTATTTCGAGGCCATGGCACCCTCGACGGCGGCGTCGAGATTGGCGTCGTCGAAGACGATGAAGGGCGCGTTGCCGCCGAGCTCCAGGCTGACCTTCTTGATCTGGTCGGAGCACTGGCGCATCAGGATGCGGCCGACTTCCGTCGAGCCGGTGAAGGAGATCTTCCGCACCTTCGGATTGAAGCACAGCTCCTTGCCGATGGCCGGGCCGTCGGTCCCGAGGATGACGTTGAAGACGCCGGCGGGAATGCCGGCCTTTTCCGCCAGCACGGCAAGGGCGATGGCCGAGAGCGGCGTCTGCTCGGCCGGCTTGGAGACGACCGTGCAGCCGACGGCGAGCGCCGGGGCGACCTTGCGGGCGATCATCGCGGCCGGGAAATTCCACGGCGTGATCGTGCCGACGACGCCGACCGGCTGCCTGATGACGAGCATGCGCTTGTCCACCGAAGGGGCGGGGATCGTCTCGCCGTTGATGCGCTTGGCCTCTTCCGCGTACCATTCGACATAGGAGGCGGCGTAGAGGATTTCGCCGCGCGCTTCCGGCAGGGGCTTACCCATTTCGGCGGTGAGGATGGCGGCCAGCTCGTCGGCATTGGCGACGATCAGGTCGTTCCACTTGCGCAGCAGGATGCTGCGGTCCTTGGCGGGGCGGGCGGCCCATGCGCCTTGCGCCTTGTGGGCGGCGTCGATGGCGGCGGCGGTCTCGCTCGCGCCCATCTCGGGCAGCGTCGCCAGCTTTTCGCCGGTCGCGGGATTGAAGACGTCGAAGGTCGCGGCGCCGTTGCCGCCGATCCAGTTGCCGTTGACATAGCCTGCATCGCGCAGGAAATCGGTCGACTTCAGGTGCTTCGTGAGAGCATCGTGGAAGGCCATGATTGCATTCCTTTCGGACAGGAAAGGCCGTTCACCCGGAGCCATGCCCCGGGTGTCGCCTTGGGAGGATGTGGTTCGTTCGCTTGCGGCGCCGATCAGGCGCTGCGGGCCTCGACCATGGAGGCTTCGAGGATGTCGAGCGCTTCGGCGAAGACCTCGTCCTGGATGGTGATCGGCGCGAGGAAGCGGATGACGTTGCCGTGCACGCCGCAGGTGAGCAGGATCAGGCCCTTGTCGAGAGCTTTCAGGCGCACCTTGTTGGCGAAGTCGGCGCTCGGCTGCTTCGTGGCGACGTCGTTGAACTCGACGGCGTTCATGAAGCCCGGGCCGCGGATGTCGACGATCTCGGGAACCTTGTCCTGCAGCGAGGCGAGGCGCTGCTTGAGGCGCGCACCGAGGTTCTCGGCGCGGTTGCACAGGTCCTCGTCCTTGATGACGTCGAGTACGGCATGGGCCGCCGCAACGCCGATCGGGCTGCCGGCATAGGTGCCGCCGAGGCCGCCGGGGCCGGGCGCGTCCATGATCTCGGCGCGGCCGGTGACGGCCGCGATCGGGAAGCCACCGCCGAGACCCTTGGCCATGGTCATCAGGTCGGCCGCGATGCCGTAGTGCTCCATGGCGAACATCTTGCCGGTGCGGGCAAAGCCGGTCTGCACCTCGTCGGCGATGAGAAGGATGCCGTGCTGGTCGCAGATCTCGCGCAGCGCCTTCATGAAGGCGACCGGGACCGGGTAGAAGCCGCCTTCGCCCTGCACCGGCTCGACGATGATCGCGGCGACGCGGTTCGGGTCGACATCGGCGGCGAAGAGCTTCTTGAGCACGTTCAGCGACTGCTCGACCGTCGTGCCATGGGCCTCGATCGGGAAGGGCGCGTGGAAGACGTCGCCCGGCATGGCGCCGAAGCCGACCTTGTAGGGCACCACCTTGCCGGTCAGCGCCATGCCCATGAAGGTACGGCCGTGGAAGCCGCCCGAAAAGGCGATGACGGCCTGGCGGCCGGTGGCGGCGCGGGCGATCTTCACCGCGTTCTCGACGGCTTCCGCGCCGGTCGTGACGAAGATCGTCTTCTTGGCGAAGTTGCCGGGGGTGATGGCGTTGAGGCGCTCGGCAAGCTCGACATAGTTCTCGTAAGGAACGACCTGATGGCAGGTATGCGTGAAGCGGTCGAGCTGCTTCTTGACGGCCTCGATGACACGCGGATGGCGGTGGCCGGTGTTGACCACGGCGATGCCGGCGGCAAAATCGATGTAGCGGTTGCCTTCCTTGTCCCAGATTTCCGCATTCTCCGCACGGTCGGCGTAGATCTGCGTGGTCATGCCGACGCCGCGGGAAATGGCGGCGTTCTTGCGGTCTGTCAGAGGCGTGGCGGTCATGGCGCTGTTCCTGGATCTGGAGGCTTCGTTTCGTCGGCTTGCATTAACTTACATTTTTTCTGCAAGACTTGTGTGGAATTCCTACATTTTTTCTGCAAGAATGCAACGGCATTTTACGCGTGCAATGCGACGGATTTTCCACCCGGCCGGCGCGTCCGGAAATGCTATACGAAGGATAATACAGAATCAGGGATTTGGCGCGATGGGTTCGGGCGAGCCGGTGCATTACCCGGTGCATTACAAGGTGGCGGAGGCCGCGCGGCTTGCCGGCGTTTCGGCCTCCACGCTGAGGCTCTGGGAGGCGCAGGGTCTCGTCGTGCCCGGCCGCTCGGAGACGGGGCATCGCCAGTACAGCGCCGACGACGTGGCGCGATTGAAGCGCATCGCCTGGTATCGCACGGAGCGGGGCCTCAACCCGGCCGCTATCCGCGAGGCGCTGGAAGCCGAAGAGCCTCCCGCCGACGGTAATGCATCCGAGGGCGATGCGCCGCAGGGCATCGGCCGCAAGCTGCGCAGCCTGCGCCACGCCGCAGGCAGGACGCTGGAGCAGGTCGCCGGCGACATCGGCATCGCGACCTCGGTGCTCTCCACCTTCGAGCGCACCTCGCAGGGCGTGACCTTCCGCGTGCTGCACGATCTCGCCGACTATTACGGCACGACCGTCTCCAAGCTTTCCGGCGAGGAGGAAGAGGACAACCGCGCCGTCGTCCGGGCGGGGGAATGGAAATTCTGGCCCGAGACATCGCCCGGCGTCACCGTGCAGGTGCTGGCGGACGGGCGCAACATGATGGACTGCCACCGTTTCGTGCTCGCTCCCGGCGCCTCCAGCGACGGCGCCTACATGCATGACGGCGAGGAATTCGTGCATGTGCTTTCCGGCCAGGTGGAAATCGTGCTCGACGGCCACGAGTTCCATGATCTCGGTCCCGGCGACAGCCTCTATTTCGAAAGCTGCCGCCGCCATGCCTGGCGCAACCGCCACGACGGGGAGACGATCCTGATCTGGATCAACACGCCCCCGACGTTCTGATCTTGACGCGCCGCCCTCTACGGGCATTTCGCCGTGTCGACCACCGATCCCGATGGCTAAAGATCGAGGGCCTGCAGCGGCACGGCCGTTTCAGACAGGCGGTACGCGCCGCTTCAACTGCTGCTCGCGGAAGAAGATGAAGAGGCCGGAGGCGACGATGAAGCCGGCGCCGACCAGCATGGCCGAGCGCGGCACGTCGCCGAAGAAGAACCAGCCGAACACCACCGCCCAGAGCAGCATCGTATATTGCAGCGGCACGACGGTCGCCGCATCCGCCAGCTTCAGCGAGCGGTTCACCAGCATGTGCGCGCCCATGGCGACGATGCCGAGAAGGCTGAGCAGGCCGAAGTCGAGGGGGCGGAGCGGCGCCCAGCCGGCGGGGTCTGCAAGACACCAGATGCCGGCGACGACGGCCGCGCCGGCGATCTGCCAGAAGACGAGCGTCGTGTCGGGCGCCGCGCGCAGCGACCGGCCGAGCACCATGGCAAGGCCGAAGGCCAGGCTGCCGGCAAGCGCGATCAGCGCCGGCAGCGTGAACGTGTCCTTCGAGGGCGAGAGCGCGATGATGACGCCGACGAAGCCGATGACGATGGCCGTCCAGCGTCGCCAGCCGACTTTCTCGCCGAGCATCAGCGGCGAGAGCGCGGCAACGTAGATGGGGGCGGCGAGCCAGTAGGTCATGGCATCGGCAAGCGGCATGTAGGCGACGGCGAAGTAGAAACCGCAGGCCTCCACGGCAAACAGCGCCGCACGAAGCAGATGCAGCCTCGGCCGGTCGACGTCGACCAGCCGCCGCCAGCCGACCCGCCAGAAGAAGGGGGAGAGCACGACGAGCGCGGCTAGGCTGCGGATCAGCATGAGCTGGCCGACGGAGTAGGTCGCCACCAGCCATTTGCCGAGCACGTCGTTCAGCGAGAACATCACCATGCCGAGCAGCATCAGGAGCACGCCGAGACGGGCGGAGCCCGCGGCAGGCGAGGAGGCGGCGATGTCGGTCATGGCGAAAACCCGGGTCTTTGGACCGGAGGGCTGTGACACATTCCGGCGAGCCGATCCAGTCAGCATTTTTGATGGCTGCATAAGCGGCGCGCCGGGCAATCCCGCGGTTGATCCGGCCGAGCTGCGGTGGAAGACTGCGCCGGACATCTGCACGAGGCTCATTCGATGACGGAAGACATGACAGGCAAACGCCGGCTGCGCTCGCAGGACTGGTTCGACAACCGCGACCATGTCGACATGGCGGCGATCTATCTCGAGCGCTTCATGAACTACGGCATCACGCCGGAGGAATTGCGCTCGGGAAAGCCGGTGATCGGCATCGCGCAGAGCGGCAGCGACCTCACCCCCTGCAATCGCCATCACATCGACCTGGCAAGGCGCGTGCGTGACGGCATCCGCGATGCGGGCGGCATTCCCATCGAATTCCCCACCCATCCGATCTTCGAGAACTGCAAGCGGCCGACCGCCGCGCTCGACCGGAACCTTGCCTATCTCGGCCTCGTCGAGATCCTCTACGGCTATCCGCTCGACGGCGTCGTGCTCACGACGGGCTGCGACAAGACCACGCCGTCCGCACTGATGGCCGCCTCGACGGTCGACATTCCCGCCATCGTGCTGTCCGGCGGGCCGATGCTCGACGGCTGGCACGAAGGCGAGCTGGCCGGCTCCGGCACGGTCATCTGGCGCTCGCGCCGCAAGCTGGCGGCGGGCGCCATCGACGAGGAGGAGTTCCTTGAGGCCGCGATGGATTCCGCGCCCTCCATCGGCCATTGCAACACGATGGGCACGGCCTCGACCATGAATGCCCTGGCCGAGGCGCTCGGCATGTCGCTGACGGGTTGCGCCGCCATTCCGGCGGCCTATCGCGAGCGCGGCCAGATGGCCTACCGCACCGGCCGGCGCGCGGTGGAGCTCGTCCTGCAGGATGTCCGCCCCTCGCATATCCTGACGCGGGAGGCCTTCCTCAATGCCGTCCGCGTCAACTCGGCCATCGGCGGGTCCACCAATGCGCAGCCGCACCTGATGGCGATGGCGCGGCATGCCGGCGTGGAGCTGAAGCCCGAGGACTGGCAGGTGCACGGCTACGACATTCCGTTGCTCGCCGACGTGCAGCCCGCCGGCCGCTTCCTCGGCGAGCGCTTCCACAGGGCCGGCGGCGTGCCGGCGATCATGCGCGAGCTGCTCGATGCCGGAAAGCTCGACGGGTCCTGTCCCACCGTCACGGGCCGCACCGTCGCGGAGAACCTCGATGGCCGCGGGGCGGTCGACCGCGAGGTCATCCGCCCCTATGACGCACCGCTGAAGGAGCGGGCGGGCTTCCTCGTGCTCAGGGGCAACCTCTTCGACTTCGCGATCATGAAGACCTCGGTGATCTCGGAAGAGTTCCGCCGGCGCTATCTCGGAACGCCCGGCCACGAAGGCGTGTTCGAGGGGAGGGCGGTCGTCTTCGACGGTTCGGAGGATTATCACCGGCGCATCAACGATCCCGCGCTCGGCATCAACGAGCGCACCATCCTCGTCATCCGTGGCGCGGGGCCGCTCGGCTGGCCGGGCTCGGCGGAGGTCGTCAACATGCAGCCGCCGGACCACCTTCTCAAGCGCGGCATCACCAGCCTGCCGACCATCGGCGACGGGCGGCAGTCCGGCACGGCCGACAGCCCCTCGATCCTCAACGCCTCGCCGGAAAGCGCCGCCGGAGGCGGTCTCGCCTGGCTCCGGACCGGCGACGTGATCCGCATCGACCTCGAAGGGGGCCGCTGCGACATGCTGGTGGAGGACGCGGAGATCGAGCGGCGCAAGGCGGACGGCATTCCGCCGGTGCCCGCGGATGCGACGCCGTGGCAGCGGATCTACCGCCGGACCGTCACCCAGCTTTCGGACGGCGCGGTCATCGAGGGGGCCGCCGATTTCCGCGGGATCGCGCGAACGCCGCCCCGCCACAACCATTGAGGGGCGTTATCCCCTGCGGGCGACGAGGATGCCGAGCAGGACGATCGCACCGCCGACAGCCTGGGTCATGCCGACCGGCTCGGCGAGCAGGACCCAAGCGAGGATGGCGGCGACGACCGGCTGGAGCAGCAGCGTCAGCGAGGAGAAGGCCGTCGGCAGGTAGGCGAGCGCATAGGTCACGAGGCCCTGTCCGCCGACATGGCTGATGAAGGCGAGGCCGAAGAGCATGGACCAGCCGAAAAGCGTTGCCGGCAGCATGCTGCCTTCCAGGAAGAAGGCGGCGGGCAGCATGCAGACGGCAGCCGAGAGGGTCGTCCAGACCATGATGCGCAGCGTGGAGAAGCGTGCGCGCACATGCCCGAGCGAGAGCATGTAGCAGGCATAGAAGAAGGCTGCGACGATCGCCGTGGCGTCGCCCGCGAGCTGCCCGCCGCTTATGGCCGTCGGCCCGCCCTTCAGGACGATGACGCCGGCAAGCGCCAGCGCGAGCCCGCTGAGGAAGATCGGGGTGATGCGCGTGCGGAAGACCAGCCAGGAGCCGAGTGTGACGAAGACGGGCGCGAGGTTGGCGAGCAGCGTCGCATTGGCGACGGAGGTCATGTGCAGCGACAGGTGCCAGGCGGCAAGGTCGAGCGCCAGGAACACGCCCGGCAGCAGCAGCAGGAGATGGTCGCGCAGGCCGGCCGGCGTCTCGTCGCCCTGCCGTGCCATCCGCGACATCAGGAAGAAGGGCAGCAGCGCGAGCGAGACGCGCCAGAAGGCCGTGGCCATCGGGCCCACCTCGGAAAGACGCACGAAGATCGGCGATCCGCCGATGGCGACGCCTCCCGCCAGAAGGGCGATGAGGGCAAGGCGGGCATGACGGGAGGCGGCAATTGGGGACACGGCATCAGTCCGAATGGGGGCGTGCCAGCGAGCTATCAGACCCTGCCGGTTTGAACCAGATGGAGGACGCCGATTTAGGCGGAATCTTTCCATCGGGCGGGATTTGCTGAAGACGGTCCCCGCACTCTCCGTCATCCTCGGCCTTGAGCCGAGGATCTGCCGACGCATCGTGAACCGAGACGCCGCAGATGCTCGGGACAGGCCCGAGCATGACGAAAGAGAAGGCATCGGATGGCCACAGCGCCCTTTCGAGCGCCACCGTCAACCCCAGCTCAGGCCGCGTCGGGCCGGTGCACGGTCTTCACTTCGAGGAAATCCTCAAGGCCGAAAAGGCCGCCCTCGCGGCCGTTGCCGGACTGCTTGAAGCCGCCGAAGGGGCTGCCGTAGCGGTGCGGGCCGCCGTTGATATGCACCATGCCGGCGCGAAGGCGGGCGGCGACGCGCTCGGCGCGGTCGGGATTGCCGGTCTGCACATAGGCGGCAAGGCCGTAGGCGGTGTCGTTGGCGATCGCGATCGCTTCCTCCTCGGTGTCGAAGGGGATGATCGAGAGGACCGGGCCGAACACTTCCTCGCGGGCGATGCGCATGTCGTTGTTGACGTCGGCGAAGATCGTCGGCTTGACGAAATAGCCGGTCTCGAAACCATCGGGCTTGCCCGGGCCGCCGACGAGAAGCCGTGCGCCTTCGGCAACGCCCGCCTCGATCAGCGCCTGCACGCGGCCGAACTGGATGTGCGAGACGAGCGGGCCGATATGGCCGCCTTCCTCCTCCGGGTTGCCGACCTTGGCTTCCTTGCCGGTGCGCTCGGCGATCTCGACCACCTTGTCGTAGACGGAGCGCTCGACCAGCATGCGGGTCGGCGCGTCGCAGGACTGGCCGGAATTGTTGAAGCATTCGGCGACGCTGCCGGCGACGCGGTCTTCCAGGTCCGCATCGGCGAAGACGATGTTCGGCGACTTGCCGCCGAGCTCCAGCGTCACGCGCTTGACCGTGTCGGCCGCATCCTTGCTGACGGCGATGCCGGCGCGGGTGGAGCCGGTAAACGACATCATGTCGACGTCCTTGTGCCGGGAGAGCGCCGCGCCGCATTCGATGCCGTCGCCGTTGACGAGGTTGAAGGTGCCCGCCGGGAAGCCGGCCTCGTCCACCATCTCGGCATAGAGCATGGCGTTGAGCGGGGTGAATTCGGAGGGCTTGAGCACGCAGGTCGAGCCCGTCGCCAGCGCCGGCACGACTTTCAGCGCGATCTGGTTGATCGGCCAGTTCCAAGGCGTGATGAGGCCGCAGACGCCGATGGGCTCGCGGCGCACGACGTCGCCGTTCGGCAGCACTTCGCGGCTCTTGAGGCGCTTCAGCGCGTCGATGAAGCCCTGCAGGTGGCCGACGCCGACATCCGCCTGCTGCTCGGTGCTCATGGAGATCGGCGCGCCGAGTTCCTGCGTGATGGTGCGGGCCATCTCGTCATAGCGGCGCTTGTAGATCGCCAGCAGCTTTTCGAGGAGGGCGAGGCGCTCCTCCACGCTGGTCTGGCTATAGGTCGCAAACGCCTTCCTGGCGGCGGCGACGGCGCGGTCGATATCGGCGGCGGTGCCCATGGAGATGACCGCGATCGGCTTTTCCGTGGCCGGATTGATCACCTGGAGGTCGTTGGCCTTCAACGGATCGACCCACTGGCCGTCGATGTAGAACTTGCGCTTGTCGAGCATGCTTTTCTCCCGTCACTTCTGTTTTTCGTCGAGCCAGCCCCTGATGAGCTGGCGATAGCGTTCCCCGCCGAAGCTTGGAAAATGGCCGCCATGCACCAGCCGCACGGGCAGGGTCAGGAGCCGTTCCATCGAGGCAATATAATGTGTCAGGTCGGAATGATAGGTGTCCTCGATCAGCGGGCCATCGTAGACGATGTCGCCCGAGAAGAGAATTTCGGTCGCCTTCTCGTAGAGCGCAATACCCCCCGGGGAGTGGCCCGGCGTGTGGACGACCTCGAACTGCCGGTCGCCGAGGTCGATGACGTCGCTGTCTTCGAGGATGCGCGTCGCCGGGGCCTTCTTCACCGCGTAGCATTTCGAGCAATAGGGCTCGGGCGGCAGCGCGTCGAATATCTCGTCGGTGACGTAAGGATCGGCCAGCGTGTTCTGCCGCGTCGGGTTGGAGAGAAGATCGGCCTCGGCGGAATGCACCGCACGGCACTCGAATTCGTGGTGGCAGCCGATATGGTCGAAATGCGTGTGGCTCGCCACCGCGATCAAGTCGCGCTCCGTGACGAGCGGCACCCATTCACGCAGCGAGACGACGCCCATGCCGCTATCGACCAGCATGTCTCGGTCGCGCCCGCGGATGTGCCAGATATTGCAGCGGTAAAATTCCTGGATATAGGGCTCGGAAATAGCGGTCACGTCGTCGTCGAGGCGACGAACGCTGTACCAATCCTCCGGGCGGATGCGCTGCATTGACCCTAAACTCCCGCTCCGTCCTGAAGCACCACGATGCTATCCGCCTTCAGCCGAAGGTCAAGCTCGGCGCCGACGTCCGGCGTCTCGGTCTGCGGCAGATGGGCGGTGAGCACCGTTCCGTTCGCCTCGATATGGCAACGGTGATGGGTGCCGAAGAAGGCGCTGCCGGTGATGCGTCCCCGGCCGAGCGAGACGGTGGGCAAATCGGCGCTGGCGGAGCGGAAATGCTCCGGGCGGATGCAGAGCGTGACGGCGCCTCCGGCGACCGGCGAACCGGAGACGAAGGCGGCGGCGGGAAGGACGGCGCGGCCGAGCGTGGTCTCCACCTCCGCCTCGTCGGGGGCGACGCGTTGCACCGTCGCAGGCAGGAAATTGGCCTCGCCCATGAAGCCTGCCGAAAACAGCGAGCGCGGCCGCATGTAGATCGAGGCCGGCGTGCCGATATCCTCGATCCGGCCCTTGTTCATCACGACGATGCGGTCGGCGATCGCCATCGCCTCCTCCTGGTCGTGGGTGACATGGACGAAGGTCGTGCCGACGCGCTTCTGGATCGCTTTCAATTCGTCCTGCATTTGCCGGCGCAGCTTCAGGTCCAGCGCGCCGAGCGGCTCGTCGAGCAGCAGCACGTCGGGGTCGACCGCGAGCGCCCGGGCGAGGGCCACGCGCTGGCGCTGGCCGCCCGAAAGTTCATGTGGCTTCTTGGCGGAGGAGGCCCTGAGGCCGACGAGATCGAGATAGGAGAAGGCCTTCTCGTAGCGCTCCTTCTTGACCATGCCGCGCATGCGCAGGCCGAAGCCGACATTGTCACGCAGGCACATATGCGGAAAGAGCGCATAGTCCTGGAACATGGTGGTGGTCGGCCGTTTTGCCGGCGAGACGTGCGTCATGTCGCGCCCGCCGATGGCGATGGTGCCCGAGGTCGGCTCGATGAAACCGCCGAGGATGGAGAGGAGGGTCGTCTTGCCGCAGCCCGATGGACCGAGCAGCACGATGAATTCGCCAGCGGCGATATCGAGCGAGACGTCGTCCAGCGCCCGGAACGCGCCGAAGTCCTTGGTGGCGTTCTTGATGGAAACGTCGGCGGTCATGAGGATTTCCCGGTTTTTCTGAAGACCGTGAGTTCCATGAGGATGAGGAACACGACGGAGATGAGGAAGACGACGCTGCCGATGGCGTTGGTCCTGGGGTCAAGGCCGGAGCGCAGCATGCTCCAGATCTCGACCGGCAGCGTCACGTCGAAGCGCGACAGCAGGAAGGCGACGATGAACTCGTCCCAGCTGAAAGTGACGGAGAGGAAGAAGGCGGCGAGGATCGAGGGCAGCAGCATGGGGGCGGTGACAAGCAGCATGACCTGCCAGTCCTTCGCCCCCAGATCGCGCGCCGCCCGTTCGATGTTCACCTGATGCCCGCCCATCGAGGCATAGATGATGGCGAAGCAGAGCGGCAGGTTGATCACCACATGGCCGATGCCGACCGTCACGAGCGAAAGCCGCATGCCGGTCACGTTCAGCATGGAAAGGAGGCCGAGGCCGATGATCAGCGTGCTGACCGTCATCGGCGCGACGATGAGGCCGCGCAGGAGGGCGGAGGCCGGCAGTGTGTAGCGGGCGAAGGCATAGGCGGCGAGGAAGCCGAGGAGGCACGCGACGGCCGAGGAGACGACCGCCACCAGCAGCGAATTGCCGAGCGCTGCCATCAGCTTGCCGTCGGAAAAGACCGCCTCGTACCAGCGCAGCGTCAGCCCGTTCAGCGGCGGCACCGGCAGCGTGCCGTCCTGGAAGGAGAACAGCACCAGCACGACGACGGGCAGGAAGATGAAGAGATAGATGAGGCCGGCATAGAGCGCGGCAAGGACGGTGGAAAGCTGCCGCATGGTCATGTCCTCTCCATCTTCAGCCAGCGCGCGCAGGCGATATAGGCGAGCGTCACCACCGCCATCAGCACCAGCGAGAGCGCCGCCGCCATCGGGAAGTCCGCCCGCCGGCCGAGTTGCAGCATGATGACCTGCGGCAGCACCAGCTCGTTGTTGCCGCCGAGGATCTGCGGGGTGATGTAGTCGCCGATGCACAGGACGAAGGTCAGGAACGCGCCGACCATGATGCCCGGCAGCGTCAGCGGCAGCACGACATGCCAGAAGGTCTGGAAGGCGTTCGCCCCGAGATCTGCCGCCGCGCGCCGGTAGTTCGGCGAGAGCTGGATGAGGTTGGCATAGATCGTCAGCGTCAGCAGCATGACGAAGAAATGCACGAAGCCGATGACGGTGCCGGTGCGGTTGGCAGAGAGCGCCAGCGGCTCGGAGATGACGCCGATTGAGAGCAGCGCCTGGTTGACGACGCCGCCCTTGGACAGCACCAGCAGCCAGGAATAGGAGCGCACCACATAGGAGGTCCAGAAGGGCAGGATCGCCATGACGAGGGCGAAGCGCTGCCATTTCTTCGGCACCCGCTCGGCGATGATCCAGGCGAGGGGATAGGCGAGCAATACGGAGATGACGGTGACGGTCGCCGTGATCTCCAGCGAGACCACCAGCCCCTTGAAGAAATGCGCCTTGGTGAAGAAGGCGACATAGTTGTCCAGCGTCCAGGTCGCGACGATCTCGCGCCCCTGCCGCGTCCAGAAGCTGATCGCCGCCATATAGGCGAAGGGCACGAGGAAGAAGAGGGCGGTCCAGAGTAGCCCCGGCAGGGCAAAGGCCCATGCCTTGCGGCGCTCCGCGCGTTCGAGGGCTGTGGCGGTCATCGTCTTGGGGCCTCGTTGGTGGCGCTCAGGGCGTGGATTCTCGGGTCGAGCCCGAGGATGACGAAAGAGGGGAGGAGCGGGGACTGAAGCAGCGGCGGCACATGCCGCGCCTTTCGATGGGGCGGAAATGCATCCTTCCCACTGTTCGGTGCCGCAAGACGCTTCATACGATGCGAGGGGCAGCATTCGCCGCCGACCGGCAACTCACGACACGCCGTCGATGGGGTGGAAGCCTCCTCCTCCCCACCGTCATCCTCGGGCTTGACCCGAGGACCCACGCTTCCCCACAAACCTTACTGCTGCAGCATCTCCGTCCAGATATCCTGCATCGCCGCATCCATGTCGGCATCCGCCACTGGGTAGAGCTGCGAATTCTTCAGGTATTCCGGCTGCCTGTCCCAGCGCAGCGCCGTCTTCTGCGGGTCGGTCAGGTGCTCGCCGGCCTTGGCGTTCGCCGGCATCGCCCAGTAGCAGGAGGACGTCGCAAGCCGCGCCTGCCCCTCGGGGCTGACGATATACTGCACGAATTTCAGCGCCAGATCCTGCTTCTCCGAATTCTTGAAGACGCCGATCGACTGCGCCCAGCGCAACGCGCCCTGCTTGGGGATCGTCCAGTCGAGATTGGGTTTTTCCGCCGAAAGCCCGGCCGTCAGCCACTCGCCGCCACCGACGACGATGTCCACTTCGCCGGTCGCCAGCGCCGTCTGCGAGGCGACGACGTCGCTCACCTGGCGGGAGACCTTCTTCATCTCGAAGAGCTTCTCCTTGATCGCCGGCAGGTCGTCCTGCGTGAGGTCGGCGGTCTTCTTGCCGATGGCGACGCCCGTCAGGCCGACCATCGGGAGGTAATAGTCATAGAGCGCGATATGGCCCTTGTACTTGTCCGACCACATGACCGTGAGGTCTTCCATGTCGGCCGGGTCGACCTTGGTCTTGTCATAGGAGATCGTGTTGTAGCCGAATTTTTCCGTGACGGCGTAGACCTTGCCGTCGCGGGTCGTCGTCTCGTCCATGCGCACTTCAGGGAAGAGGTCGCCGAGCGGCAGCTTGTCGGCCGGCATCTCGCCGAGGATATCCATGTCGATGGCGCGCGGCACGTCGACGGCGTCGATAACCAGCACGTCCCAGTCGCCGGGACGGGACTGCTCGATGATCGAGATCGCCGCGCCCGTGCCCTCGTATTCCTTGAGGTTCACCTTGACGTTGTTGGCTTTTTCGAAGGGCTCGACCAGCGCCGGGTCGGTGTGGTCGCACCAGACGAGGGCGTTCAGTTCGTCCTGCGCCATCGCCTCGGCGGGCGAAAAGGCAATGGTGGCTGCGGTGGCAAGAAGCATGCGGCGGGCAAGGCCGCCGGGAACGGTTTTCGTCATCGTCTTTCCCTCTGGCTGAAGGCGCGTGGCCTTTCGGATGGCACTCGTCATGGCGCCTTGAGAAAAAGATTGAACGAGTTCATTTTTTAAGTCAATCTCATTTTTGAAGAGATTCAGTGGAGGGGCCGATGGCCGGATTGCGGGCGAAACAGAAGGCGGACAAGACGCGCCGCATCCTCGATGCCGCCGCCACGCTGTTCCGCCGCGAGGGCTATGACAGCGCCCGCATCGAGGCCATCGCCGAGATGGCCGAGGTCTCCGTCGGCACGCTCTACAACTACTACCAGAACAAGGGCGACATCCTCGTCGCCACCGTCGCGATGGAGGTGACCGAGGTGCTGGAGGGCGGGGCGCGCATCGTCGCCAACCCGCCGCTTGACGTCGCCGAGGCGCTGCGCACGCTGATCGCGCAATACTACGACCATTCGCTCGTCTATCTCTCCAAGGAGATGTGGCGCGCGGCGATGGCGATCTCCATCCAGCAGCCCGAAACCCCGCTCTCCCGCCGCTATACCGATCTCGACGGCCAGCTTTCCGCCCAGGTGGTGCGGCTCGTCGAGACGTTGCAGGCGCGCGGCGTCGTGCATGCGGGCGTCGATGCTAGGGCCATCGGCGAGGTCTTCTTCAACAATCTCAACATGATGTTCATCGAGTTCTGCAAGGTGGACGCCATGCCGCTCGGAGAGCTGAAGGCGCGCGTCGAGGCGCAGCATGCGCCCATCGCGAGGCTCATCAGCACCGTCAAGATCGTCTGACCCCGGGAAAAGCATGACCGATACGCAAGCCGCCGTCCTCTCCGCCGCCGATGCCCTCGTCGCCGCCTTCGCCCGGCACGACCGCGACGCCTATTTTTCCGCCTTCGCCCCGCAGGCGACCTTCCTCTTCTACAATCTCGACCGCCCGCTGAACGGCCGCGCCGCCTACGAGGCCGAATGGGCGCTGTGGGAGGAACGCGACGGCTTCCGCATCCATGCCTGCCGTTCGACCGACCGCCGCGTCCAGCTCCTCGGCGACGTCGCTGTCTTCACCCACGCCGTCGAGACCGAGCTTTCGATGGGCGGCGAGCGGCTGACGAACAACGAGCGCGAGACCATCGTCTTTTCCCGCGATGCCGCCGGCCGCTGGCTTGCCGTGCACGAGCATCTTTCCGCCGTGGCCTGACCTAGCAGCAGCCCTCTTTGCCGGACCCGCTGGCAAGCTGTTCGAGGATCGGACAGTCCGGCCGGTCGTCGCCATGGCAATGGGCGGAGAGGTGTTCCAGCGTGTGCACCATCTCCTGAAGCAGCGCCATCTTGGCCTTCATCTCGTCGATATGTTCGTTGGCGATGCGCTTGACGTCGGCGGAGGCGCGGGCGCGGTCCTGCCACAGGGTGAGGAGGTCGCGGATCTGGGCGATGGAGAAGCCGAGGTCGCGGGCTCTTCGGATGAAGGAGAGCGTCGAGAGGTCCTTCGGGCCGTAGATGCGGTAGCCGGAGCCGGTGCGGCCGGCCTCGGGGATAAGGCCGATCTGCTCGTAGTGCCGGATCATCTTGGCGGTGACGCCCGTCGCCTCCGCCGCTTCGCCGATATTCATCATGCCGTTTGTCCCTTGGGGCGGAAGCGCTTCAGGCGCAGCGCATTGGTGACCACGAAGACGCTGGAGAGCGCCATGGCGCCCGCTGCCAGCGCGGGGGAAAGCTGGATGCCGAAGGCCGGGTAGAAGAGGCCGGCCGCGAGCGGAATGAGCGCGACATTGTAGCCGAAGGCCCAGAAGAGGTTCTGGCGGATGTTGCGCATGGTTGCCCGCGACAGGGCGATGCCGGTCGCGACCCCACGCATGTCGCCGGCCATCAGCACGACGTCGGCGCTCTCGATGGCGACGTCCGTGCCGGTGCCGATGGCGATGCCGGTATCGGCGGCGGCGAGCGCCGGCGCATCGTTGATGCCGTCGCCGACGAAGGCGACCTTCCTCGCGCCGTCGGACGAGAGCGCGTGCACCGCGGCCACCTTGCCGTCGGGCAGCACCTCCGCCATCACCCTGTCGATGCCGAGCTTTGCCGCAACGGCCTCGGCGGTGCGGCGGTTGTCGCCGGTGATCATGGCGACTTCGATGCCGAGGGCCTTGAGGCTGGCGACCGCCTCCTTCGTCGTCGGCTTCACCGGGTCGGTAACGGCGAAGAGGGCGGCGAGCTTCCCGTCGATGGCGGCATAGAGCGGCGAGGCGCCCTCGGCGGCCAGCCGTTCGGCATCGCCCGCGAAGGGCGCGACGTCGAGGCCGCGCGCCTGCATGAAGCCGACCGAGCCGGCCTCCACCCTTCGGCCGGAGACCTCGGCGGAAATGCCCTGTCCCGATGTGGTGAGGAAGCCGGCGGCGGCCGGAAGGTCGATGCCTTCCGCCACCGCCGCCTCCTGGATGGCACTGGCGATCGGGTGTTCCGAATGCACCTCGGCGGCGGCGACCAGTCCGAGGACGTCGGCGCGGGCAAAGCCTTCCGCCGGCACGATCTCCGTCAGCGTCGGGTGGCCGAGCGTCAGGGTGCCGGTCTTGTCGACGGCGACGATATCGGTGCCCTCAAGCGTCTGAAGCGCGGTGCCCTGGCGGAAGAGCACGCCGAGCTCGGCCGCCCGGCCGGTGCCGGTTATGATGGAGGTGGGCGTCGCAAGGCCCATGGCGCAGGGGCAGGCGATGATCAGCACGGCGACGGCGTTGACCAGCGCATGGGCGAGGACCGGGCTCGGCCCGAGCGCCAGCCAGAGGCCGAACGTCACGAGCGCGACGGCGATGACGGCTGGCACGAACCATTGCGTCACGCGGTCGACCAGCGCCTGGATCGGCAGTTTCGCCGCCTGCGCGTCCTCGACCATGCGGATGATCTGCGAAAGCACGGTATCGGCGCCGACGCGGGTGGCGCGGAAGGTGAGGGAGCCGGTCGTGTTGACCGTGCCGCCCGTCACCATGTCGCCAGCCTTGCGCGCGACCGGCATCGGCTCGCCGGTGATCATGGATTCGTCGACATAGGAGCTGCCGTCCGTCACCTCGCCGTCGACCGGCACCTTCTCGCCCGGCCGCACCAGCACGATGTCGCCGGGCACGACGCTCTCCAGCGGCACGTCCTCGGCCTTGCCGTCGCGCAGCACGCGGGCGGATTTTGCGCGCAGGCCGGCGAGATGGCGGATCGCCTCGCCGGTGCGCCCCTTGGCGCGCGCCTCCAGATAGCGCCCGGCAAGGATGAGCGTCACGATGACGGCGGCCGCCTCGAAATAGACATTGGCCGTGCCGCCGGGCAGGAGGCCGGGCGCGAAGGTTGCGACGGTGGAAAAGCTCCAGGCGGCGAGCGTGCCGATCACGACGAGCGAATTCATGTCCGGCGCCAGCCGCAGGAGGCTCGGAATGCCCTTGCGCAGGAAGCGCAGGCCCGGCCCGGCAAGCACCACCGTCGCTAATACGAACTGGATCACCCGGCTCGTCTGCATGCCGAGCGTTTCATGGATATAATGGCCGAATGAGGGAAAGGCGTGCGCGCCCATCCCCATGACGAAGAGCGGCGCGGTGAGCACGGCGGCGATGATGAGATCGCGCCGCAGGGTCTTCGCCTCGGCCGCGCGCCGGTCTTCTTCGGGCGCGGCGGTCGTCTCGCGGATGGCCTTGTAGCCGGTCTTTTCCACGGCGGCGGCGAGCTGCTCGAAGGAGGTCGCACCCTTGAGGAAACGCACGCGGGCGCGTTCCTGCGCAAGGTTTGCGGTGGCGTCCAGCACGCCGGGAACGGCCTTCAGCGCCTTCTCGACGCGGCCGATGCAGGAGGCGCAGGTCATGCCCTCGACGGGGAATTCCAGCACCTCCTCCGCAACGCCGTAGCCGGCCTTGCGCACGGCCTCGGCGACGGCGGCGGCATCGGGCGTGCCGGCGAAGGTCACATCCGCCTTTTCCGTCGCGAGGTTGACGGCGGCGCCGGCAACGCCCGGCACCTTTTCGATGGCCTTCTCCACCCGCCGCACGCAGGACGCGCAGGTCATGTCGGAAATGGAAAGCTTGATGGTCTGCCGGTCGGTCTCGGTGAGCATGGTGCACCTTTCATCCTAAGTCGGATAGATCGTGCACCTTCCCATCATGTCAAGGTCAAGCGCCTTTTTGACGCATCAGGCATCGACCGGCGAATAGCCCTCGGCCGCGATGACGGAAGCGACGGCCGCGCGGTCGCCGGCATTCTCGACGGAGACGCGCTTTGCAGCAAGATCGACGTCGACCCTGGCGGCAGGGTAGGCGGCCAGCACCGCGCCGGTGATCGTCCTGGCGCAATGCCCGCAGGTCATGTCTTCAACGGTGAAGGCGAGGGTCTTGTCGTCGCTCATGGGCAATCTCCTGATGTTTGCGCCATGCTGAACCCTTCCCCCGTGGGAAGGTCAAGGCCGATTTCACCGAACCGCCTCAACGAAAACTCGCGAGGCGCTCCTCTATTCGCGAAATGGTCTCGACATCCGCATTGGCGAAGGCGAAGCGCAGGTAGCCCTCCTGCCGCTCGCCGAAATAGCTGCCCGGCAGGCAGAGGATGCCGGCCTCCTTGGCGAGCCTTTCCGCGACGCGCGCGGAGGGCGTGCCCTCGAACGGATGGCCGATGAAGGCGAAATACGCCCCGACGGCGCCGACGCGCCAGGCCGGAACGCCCGCCATGGTCGCCCGCAGCGCCTCGACGCGCCGGGCGATCTCGCGGCGGTTCTCCTCGCGCCAGTCGGCCAGCAGCGGCAGGGCCGTGGCGACGGCGGCCTGGGCGGAGCGGGGCGGGCAGATCTGGAGATTGTCCATGATCTTCGCGACCTGCTCCACCACGGTGGGGCCGGCGGTGATCGCGCCGAGGCGATGGCCGGGAATGCAGAAGGATTTCGAGAAGCTGTAGAGGCCGATCAGCGTCTCCTCCCAGCCCTCGCGGGAGAAGAGGTCGTGCGCCCGGCCGGCGCCGACGGGCAGGAAATCGCGATAGGTCTCGTCGAGGACCAGCCAGATCCCGCGCGCCACGCAGAGGTCGTAGATCGCCGCGATCAGCTCCGGCGGATAGACCGCGCCCGTCGGGTTGTTCGGCGAGACGAGTGCGATGGCCCTGACATCCGGCGTGATGGCGGCGGCAAGCGTCTCGACGTCGGGCAGGAAGCCGTTCGCCGGGTCGCAGGGCGCAAAACGCGTCCTCACGCCGAGCATGGCGAGTGTGGTCTCCTGGTTGAAGTAGTAGGGATCGGTCATCAGCACGGCGTCGCCCGCCCCGGCAACCGCCATGGCGGCGCAGATGAAGGCCTGGTTGCAGCCGGCGGTGACATGGACATTGCCGGCGGCAAGAGGCGTGCCGTAGGTCTCGGACAGATGCGCGGCATAGGCCTTGCGCAGGCTGTCCTCGCCCTCGATGGGGCCGTAGCCGGTATAGGTGCGCGAGGCGGCGTTCTCGCCGAGCAGGCGCAGCATCTCGGGATGCGGCGGATAGCCGGGCACGGCCTGCGACAGGTCGATCATCGGTCCGCTGCGGCCATCATAGGCGGAGGCCCAGGCGAAGACCGAGGGGATCGGCGGGGCGGAAAGGTTTGCGACGAGCGGGTTGAAACGGGGCATGGTCTTCTCTGGCGGTCAGGCGCGGGTCTTGCGCGGTTGGCTTGAAGCGGGCCGGCGCGAGGCCGGGGCCGAAAGGGGGCGGTGGGCATCGGCCGCCCGGCCGCCGCGCCCGCGCAGCAGCATGCGGGCGGAAGCCTGCGGTTCTGGTAGGGTCTCCTCTAGCGAGGCGAAGAGCCAGTCGATGAAGACCTTGACGATGGGTGTCTGGCGCGCGGCGTGCCGGCAGGCGACGTGGAAGGCGTGGTTGGCCGGCACCGTCAGGTCGAAGGGCACGACCAGTTCGCCGCGTGCGATCAGGTTGCTGGCGGTGATCGTGTCGCCAAGAGCGATGCCCTGTCCGTGTAGCGCGGCCTCGGTGGAAAGGCGCGCATCGCTCATGAAATGCTGGCGGCCGGGCGCCATGCCGATCGCGTCGGCGGCGGAAAGCCAGGTGTTCCACTCGCTGCCGTCGTCGCCGTGGAATAGCGTGTGGTCCGCAAGGTCGCGCAGCGAGCGCAGCGGCCGGCTGTTGAGCAGCGTGGGGCTGGCGACCGGGAAGAGCGAGAGGTGCGACCAGAGCCTCGTCCAGCAGTCCGGCCAGTTGCCGTCGCCGTAGAGGACGCAGACGTCCGTATCGAGCGAGCGCAGGTTCTCCGGGTCGTTGGAGGCGATCAGCGTGACGCGCACGCCGGGATAATGCTCGGTGAAGCTGCCAAGGCGCGGGATCAGCCAGAGCGACAGAAGCGCCGGAACGCAGGTGACGGTGATTTCGCCGCGGGTTTCCGGCTGCTTCATCAGCGCGGTCGCCGCCGCGATCTCGCCGAAGGCATTGGTGACGGCCGGCAGCAGCAGCGCGCCCTGCGGCGTCAGCTTCAACCGCTTGCCGCCGCGCTCGAACAGCGCGGTGCCGAGCGCCTGCTCCAGGGCACGGATCTGGTGGCTGATCGCCCCGTGCGTGACGTTCAACTCACGCGCCGCGGCGGAGACGGAGCCCCGGCGGACGGTGGCCTCGAAGGCGCGAAGGGGATTGAGCGGGGGCAGGCGCGAAGCCATGAAACGGAAACCTGGGGCGTGAGTTTTTCTCACGGCAAACGCTATAACAATGACAATTGCTTTTCCAAGCGTTTTATAACGATACTGTGAAAAACGAGGGCGAAGCCCTGGGGAACGATCGGGAGGCTCCGGCCCGTCAGCAATGCGCTGCGATGCACCGCGCGGGCCCGCTGCAGGTTTCTTCGCGAAAATCCGACCCCGACGGCTTTCGGCCCTTCCGTGGCGCCGACGGCCTGACATAGAATGACGACAACGGGAACACTCCCGGCCGGATCCACCGGCCGGCCTCAAAGGAGAAAGACGACCATGCGTGACATCCTCAAGACCAATGTCAGCCGCCGCGCCGTGCTGGGTGCGGGCGTTGCCGGCGCCTCGCTGCTCGCCATGCCGGCAGTCATGCGCGCGCAGGACAAGTCGCTGAAGGTCGGCGTCTACGGCGGCTACTTCAAGGATTCCTTCGACAAGAACATCTTCGCGGACTTCACCAAGGAAACGGGCATCGCCGTGGAATCGGTCGCCGAGCCGACCGGCGAGGCCTGGCTCGTCCAGCTCGAACAGGCCGCCCGCGCCGGCCAGGCCCCGGCCGACGTCTCGATGATGTCGCAGGTCGCCATGCTCAAGGGCCAGTCGACGGAGCTCTGGGCGCCGCTCGACGTGTCGAAGATCCCGAACGCGTCGAACCTCATCGACCATTTCGTCAACAAGTATCCGGACGGCCGCGTCGCCGGCATCGGGGCCGTCGCCTGGTACATCACGCTCGTCACCAACACCAATGTCTATCCCGAGCCGCCGACATCCTGGGCCGCGCTCTGGGATCCGGCGAACGCCGACAAGCTCGGCCTGCTGGCGCTCGTCTCCAACTCCTTCCTGCTGGAAGTGACGGCCAAGACCCATTTCGGCGGCACGAACGCGCTCGATACCGAGGAAGGTCTCCTCAAGGCCTTCGAGAAGCTCGCCGAGGTGAAGCCGAACGTCCGCCTCTGGTATCGCGACGAGGCGCAGTTCGAGCAGTCGCTGAAGTCCGGCGAAATCCCGATGGGCCAGTACTACCACGACGTGACGGGTCTTGCCGCCAAGGACGGCCAGCCGGTCCGCTCCACCTTCCCGAAGGAAGGCGGCATCATGGATTCGGGCTGCTGGGCGCTGTCGCGCGCTTCGAGCAAGGTGGAGGAGGCGCACACCTTCATCAACTACATGAGCCAGCCGTCGATCCAGGCGCTGCTGTCGCGCAAGGTCGGCACCGCGCCGACCGTCAAGCGCGACCTGCTCGACCTGACGGCCGAGGAGTTCGCCGCCGTCTCCTCCGACATCGAGCCGATCATCCCGCGCTACGATCTCTACACCTCGAAGGCCGACTGGCTGAACCAGAAGTGGACGGAAATGATCGCGGGCTGATAAGAGCCTTCCGATAGAAATCCCGCTCGGCCGCCGGTATGGGATATGCCAGCGGCCGAGCGCCAGAAACGCGCCGAGCGGAGAACCAATGTCCGGACTGACCCTCCAGAACGTCACCAAGCAATTCGGCACGTTTACGGCTGTCAGGAACGTGCAGCTCACGGTGCCGCACGGCACCTTCGTCTGCCTGCTCGGCCCCTCCGGCTGCGGCAAGACCACGCTGATGCGCATGGTCGCCGGCCTCGACCTGCCGACGAGCGGCGAGATCCGGCTCGACGACAAGGACATCACCCATGTCCCGACGCACAAGCGCGACCTCGGCATGGTCTTCCAGTCGCTGGCGCTCTTCCCGCATCTGACGGTCGGCGAGAACATCGCCTATTCGCTGCGCATCCGTGGCATCGGCAAGGAGGAGCAGAAGAAGCGCGTCGACGAACTGCTCTCGATGATCCATCTCATGGGCTACGCCGACCGCCCCGTCGCGAAGCTCTCCGGCGGCCAGCGCCAGCGCGTCGCCATTGCCCGTGCGCTCGCCATCTCGCCGAAGCTCTTCCTGCTCGACGAGCCGCTTTCGGCGCTCGACGCCAAGCTGCGCGAGGCCATGCAGGTGGAATTGCGCCAGCTCCAGCAGCGCCTCGGCATCACCACCATCGTCGTCACCCACGACCAGCGCGAGGCGATGACCATGGCCGACACCGTGGTCGTGATGAACGGCGGCGAGATCCGCCAGGCCGCCCCGCCGGTCGAGATCTACCGCCGCCCGGCCGATACCTTCGTCGCCGACTTCATCGGGATGACGAACCTCATCGATTTTTCCGCGGACGCCTCCGGTGCCTCGGTTCTCGGCAGCCCCGTCACCGGCCTTGCCATTCCGCCCGGCCTCAAGGCCGGCGTCCTCTCGGTGCGCCCGGAGGACGTACACCTCGCGGCGCCCGGAAACGGCGCGATCACCGGAAAGGTCACGTTCATTCGCGATCTCGGCGGCACGATCGAGACCTTCGTGGAGGCCGGCGGCAGGCAGATCGTCGCCGTTTCCATGCCGAATGCGCGGCCGGACGTTTCCGTCGGGCAGGAGGTCGGCCTCAAGCTGAACCCCGCAGACTGCGTGGTGCTGAAGTCATGAGGCGCGAAGCCCCGCAGAAGCTTTCCGATTACGGCCCGCTGGTCTTTCCGGCGGGCATGCTGATCGTCTTCTTCGTCGTGCCCTTCGCGACGATGATCGCCGTCTCCTTCTTCAAGCGCGATCCGGCCGGCTTCTATTCGGCCGATTTCGTCTTCGACAATTACGCCCGCTTCCTCAGCCTGTTCTTCGGCAAGGTGCTCGGCTTCTCGCTGTTCCTGGCGATCGCCGTCGCCATCTGCTGCGTCGTTCTCGCCGTACCTTTCACCTATCTCCTCTCGCGCGCCGGGCGGCGCGCGCAGGTGCTCTGGCTGGTGGCGCTGCTCTCGGTGCTGTCGCTGTCGGAGGTCATCATCGGCTTTGCCTGGTCGACGCTCTTCTCGCGCACCGCCGGCATCACCAACATCCTCGTCGCGCTCGGCATCCTGAAGGAGGCGGTGGCGCTGAACCCGAGCTTCGGCGCGGTGCTGACCGCCATGGTCTACCAGGCGCTGCCCTATACGGTGCTGGTGCTCTATCCCGCCCTCGTGCGGCTCGACCCGACGCTGACGGAGGCCGCGCGTACGCTCGGCGCCTCGCCCGTCAAGGCGTTCTTCACCGTCGTCGTGCCGGCGCTGCGCAACACCATCGTCGCGACCTTGATCATGGTCTTCATCTTCGCGCTCGGCTCCTACCTGCTGCCGCAAATCCTCGGCCGGCCGCAGCACTGGACGCTCTCGGTGCTCATCACCGACCAGGCGATCTACCAGTCGAACATGCCCTTCGCCGCCGCCATGGCCGTCTTCCTCGTGCTCGTCACGCTCGGCCTCGTCGCGCTAACCGTCTATGCCGGCCGCAAGGGGGAAGCCGCATGAACACGCTGCTGCAACGGCTCTATTTCGGCCTGATCGGCCTGTTTCTGGCGCTGCCGATCATCGTCGTCGCCGGCGTCTCGGTGAACGAGAAGCAGACGCTCGCCTTCCCGCCGCAGGGCTTTTCGCTCGGCTGGTACGGCGAGATCTTCGCCAATGTCGAATGGCGCAACGCCCTTTTCGCCTCCATCACGCTCGCCGCGCTTTCCGCCGCCGTGGCGCTGATGATCGCGCTGCCGCTCGCCTGGTTCCTCTGGCGGCGCGATGCGCCCTGGGCGAACATCTTCCAGCTGCTCGGCATCGCGCCCTTCACGCTGCCGCCGGTCATCACCGCGCTTGGCCTCCTCACCTTCTGGGCGACGACGGGCTTCTACGGCCAGCCGGCGACGGCCGTGATCAGCCATGCCATCTTCTTCGTGACGCTGCCGCTGGTGACGCTCTCGCTCGGCTTCTCCTCCATCGACCGCTCGCTGGTGGAGGCGGCCGCGACGATGGGGGCGGACGACCGCACGATCTTCCGCACGGTGGTCCTGCCGCTGATCCTGCCCTATCTCGTCTCCGGCTATGCCTTCGCCTTCGTCCTGTCGCTCAACGAATATATCGTGGCCTACATGACGATCGGCTTCACGATGGAGACGCTGCCAATCAAGATCTTCAACGCGCTGCGTTACGGCTATACGCCGACGATGGCCTCGGTCACGATCCTCTTCGTGGCGATCGCCGCCGTCATCTTCGGCCTCGTCGCGCGCTTCGGCGACCTGCCGAAGCTGCTCGGCGCCATGTCGTCGCGGGATTGAGAGCGCTCCGGTCTGCGGAGCCGCAAGGGAGAACAGGAAGAGACATGCGGATCGCTGCCCTTCAGATGCATGCAATCGCCGGCGACGGCGAGGCCAATCTCCAGCGCATCGCCGCCGCGGCCGTCGATGCGGCATCGGCTGGCGCAAAGCTGCTGATCGTTCCGGAACTGGCCGTCACCGGTTACGGCGCCGGCGAGGATGCCCTGACGAGGCTCGCCTCGCCCGCGACCGGCGACGTGCCGGCGCGCCTCAGCGCCATCGCCAAGGACAACAAGCTCGCCGTCGTCGCGGGGTTCGCCGAGCAGGAAGGCACGCTGATATACAACAGCGCGCTCTTCACCGACGGCATCGGCACGAACGCGGTCTATCGCAAGTCCCATCTTTATGGCGACTACGAGCGGAATGTCTTCCGGCCCGGCGTTCCCGCCTCCGTCCTGGTGGAACTGGGCGGCATCCGGCTCGGCATGCTGATCTGCTACGATGTCGAGTTCCCGGAAAACGTCCGGCGCCTCGCACTGGCCGGCGCCGATCTCGTCGTTGTTCCGACCGCGCTGCCGAAGGGGTCTTCCGGCACCTTCATCGCCAGCCACATGATCCAGGTCCGCGCCTTCGAGAACCAGGTCTTCGTCGCCTATGTCGACCATTGCGGCGCCGACGACCGTTTCACCTATGCCGGCTTCTCGCGCATCGCGGCGCCCGACGGCATGCTGCTCGCCGAGGCGCCCGCGGAGGGCGAGACCCTGCTCTTCGCGGAAATCCGGCCGGAGGACTACGCGAAATCGCGGACGGAAAACACCTATCTCGCCGATCTCGGCCGCCCGGCCTGACCACCCCCCGCCGCGCGTCGCGGCGGCGGGTGGCGTCATGCCTGGTAGGTGATCCGGCCGTCGCAGATCGTGGTCACGGGGCGGATCTGCGCAAGGTTCGCGACGTCGGCCGCTTCCACATCCGCCGACAGCACGACGATGTCGGCGAGGTAGCCGGGTTTCAGCACGCCCTTGCGGCCCTCCATGAACTCGACCCAGGCGCTGGTCCGCGTATAGGCGGCCAGCGTTTCGTGCAGCGACAGCCGTTCGTCCTTCATGCCGTCCTTCCAGACGGTGCGCGTCATGGCGCACTGGATGCAATGCATCGGATCGAGCGGGGAGACCGGCCAGTCGGTGGCGAAGACGATCGGTGCGCCGGCATCCACCAGCGTGCGCCAGGCGAATGCGTAGGGCCAGCGGCTTTCGCCGATATAGGAGAGGTAGGGCTCCAGCGGCAGGCCGGCGCTGCCGGGCGGATGGGTCGGCTGCATGGAGGCGATGGTGCCGAGCGCCTTGAAGCGCGGGATGTCGTCGGGATGCACGACCTCGATATGCTCGACGCGGTTGCGGCTGTCGCGCGTGCCGTTGGCCCTGATGGCCGCCTCGTAGCCGTTCAGCACCATGCGCACCGCGCCGTCGCCGATGGCGTGCACGGCGACCGGCAGGCCGAGACGGTCGGCGGCGATGGCGATCTCGTCGAAATGGGCCTGCGAGAACAGCGGCTCGCCCTTCCAGCCGGGCTGGTGGCTGTAGTCGTCGACGAAGACGGCGGTGCCCGATTCCGTCACGCCGTCCATGAAGAGCTTGACGAAATCCGAGCGCAGGCGGTCGGTGTCGAAGCGTTCGCGCCAGGCGGCAGCCTTGGTCTGAAGGTCCGAGAGCGGCATGAAGTTCTTCATGTGGAAGGGCATGCGCACGCGCACGGGAAGGCCTGTCGTCTTCTCGATCTCGTCCAGCATTTCGAGCTGGTAGAGGCTGCCGTCCATGTTCTGCAGCGAGGTGATGCCGAGCGAGGCGACATAGGCGAGACCCTCCTTGAGGATATCGATGTCGCCGGCGCGCTCCTCCGCCGTCACATGGTCCGGATCGCCGCCGGTGCCGACGCCGAGCATCTCGCGCCCGCCCGTCTCGCCGAGCGCGGAGACGGGGCGGATGGCGTTGCTCTCGCGCAGTTCCCCGGTGGCAAGGCCGTCCTCGCCCATGACGATCTCGTTGCCGACGCCGACATCGCGGCCTTCCAGGATGCCGCCCATCTCAAGCGCAAGCGTGTTGGCCCAGGCGGTGTGATGGTCGGGCGCGAAGATCAGCACTGCGCGATCCGGCAGGATGCGGTCGAGGTGATGGCGCGTCACACGCTCGTCGTCGGAGAGGATCGTGTAGTCGGCGTGCTGGGCGATCAGCAGCCGGCGTTCGGGATATTGCGCCGCATAGTCCTGCAAGGCCGTTTCCAGCGCACTGAAGCCCTTGAGACCCATCAGCGAGAGCTCGCGCAGTTCGGCCGAGCCGCCGAAGATGTGCATGTGCGCCTCGTTGAAGCCGGGCAGGACAGTGCCGCCCCTCGCGTCGATGACATGGGTGTCAGGGCCTGAATAGGCGTCGATCTGTGCCTCGGAACCGACCGCCAGGATGCGGTTGCCGGCGATGGCGACCGCGCTGGCGCGCGGGTTCGCCTCGTCCATCGTCAGCACCCGCGCGTTGCGGATGATGAAGCTCGCTTCGGTCTGCATGTGCGTTTCCCCGCTTTCAGATCGCCCGGCGGCAGAGCGCGCGGAAGAAGGTGAACATGTCCTGGTTCTCCTCGTCGCCCAGCGGCTCGGGCTGGGAGGAGAGCTTGGCGATGACGGTCTCGGTGCTTGGGTCCACATAGAGCCACTGGCCGTGGATGCCGATGGCGCAGAACGCGCCGTCGGCTTCGCCCGACTGGTACCACTGGCTGCGATAGCGCCCGTTCGGCAGGTCGACATTGCGGCCCAGCTGCCAGGCCTCCCGGTCGCCGTTCTCCTGCATGTCGCGGATCCAGCCTTCCGGAACGATCTGCCGGCCATTGCGCACACCGTGGTTGCGCAGGAGCTCGCCAAGGCGGGCAAGGTCGCGGGCGGTCACGGAAACGCCGCCGGCGGTGCGCGGCGTGCCGATGGCGTCCACCGTGATGTCGGCATTGCTCCTGGCACCCATCGGCTTCCAGAGGAGGTCGGAGGCAAGGTCCGCGAGGCGGGCACCCGTCACGCGCTCGATGACGACGCCGATGAGGTCGGCGTTCGGCGAGGCGTAATAGAACGGCCCGCCATGCGGCCGCTCGGCCTTCTTCAGGGTCAGGAGGAAGGAGGCGAGCGTCTCGGGCTCGGCGTCCTTCATCGGCGGGTTCCACAGCATGGCGCGGCGATAGCGCGCGAAAGCACCGTGGGGGTCGAGATAGGCTTCCTCGAAATCGAGGCTGACGCGCATGTCCAGCACGTCGCGGTAGGTGCAGTCGCCATAGACGCTGCCCTTCGCCTCAGGGAGGTAGCCGGTAACGGGCCGGTCGGGATCGACCAGGCCTTCCGCCTCCAGGATGCCGGAGATGACAGCGGTCAGCGACTTGGAGATGGAGAAGACGAGATGCGGCGCGTTCGGATCGGCATGCGGGGCATAGTATTCCGCCGCGATCTCGCCCCGCCGCATCAGCACGAAGGCGTCGGTGTGGGCGAATTCGAGGAAGGCGCGGGCGTTCGGCGCGCCGGCAAGGCCGGTCTCCATCGCCGCGTCGAGGAAGGCGTCGCTGGCAAGCGGCGCCTCCGCCGCCGGGGCTTCTGCGGCGATCACCGCCGTCGGCACGAGGTCGCGCACGTTCTGGAAGGTCCAGCGGCTGTAGGGGGCGGTGCGCCAGTTGGCGAGGGTGACGTCGGCGCGGGCAAAGCCGTGCCTGTCCTTGAAGGTCCTGATCATGAAAAATCCAGCCGAAGCGCGGGAAGGCGCATGGCCTTCCCGCGTCGGGCTGTCCTCGTATTACGCGGCCATGCCGCTTACTTCTGCAGTTCGGTCCAGATCTTGGTGTAGAGCTGCTGCACCTCCGGCTCGCAGCTCGCGAGGAATTCGCCCGCCGACTGGAATTCCGCCGGAACGACCAGCTCGGGCGCCGACTGCATTTCGGCCGGCAGGAACTTTTCCGAGCCCTTGATGCCGTTGGCATATTTGGCGAAGGCCGAGATCAGCGCGGCGTTTTCCGGGTCCATGATGAAGTTCATGAACAGCTTGGCATTCTCGGTGTTCTTGGCGTCCTTCAGGATCGCGACGCTGTCCATGAAGTAGGGGAAGCCTTCCTTCGGATAGCCGAACTTGATGTCGGGGTTCTTCAGGCGCGAGCGCATGATGGCGCCGTTCCAGTAATAGACCCCGGCATAGTCGCCGGCCGGCAGCTTCTCCGTCACGCTGTAGTCCATGGCGAGCCACTTCGACTTCGCCTCGACCAGCTTGTCGCGGACCTTGCGCAGCACCTCCTTGTCCATGGTGCACCATTCGCCGCCGAAATACTTGATCGTGGCGAAGAGGACGTCGTTCATTTCCGGCGCGACGTTGATCTTGCCGACGAGTTCTTCCGGCGGATCGAGGAAGATGGCGGAGGTGTTGATGTCGCCCTTGTAGACCGAGCTGTTGACGCCGATGCCCGTCAGGCCCCACTGCCACGGAACGGTATAGTGGCGGCCCGGATCCCAGGGAACGTCGACCCAGCGCTCGTCGACATTCTTGAAATTCTCCATCTGGTCGGGGCGGGCTTCCTGCAGGAGGCCTTCCTTGACCCAGATCTGGACGTAGTTGGCAGAGGGCACGACGATGTCGAAGCCGTGGCCGCCGGCGCGGACCTTGGCGAGGGCGGTGTCGTTGGAATCGTAGTCGGTGACGGTCACCTTGACGTCGAACTTCTGTTCGAACTTCTTGACGAGCTCGGGGTTGGTATAGTCACCCCAGTTGAAGATGTTGAGCTCGCCGGCGGCCGATGCGGCGTTCGCGAATGCCAGCGCGGCGATCGCCGTCGTGGCCGTCGTTATCATCCATTTCGTTTTCATTCTCAGTTCCTCTCTGTGGCCTGTTTTCTGTTGATGAAGAAGAAGATCACGACGAGCGCGGTCGAAAGCGCAAGGAAGACCGTGGCGATGGCGTTGATCTCGGGCGAGGTCTCGCGCCGGAGCTGCCCGAGCATGTAGGTCGGCAGGGTGTCCTGCCCGCCGGACTTCACGAATTCCGTGATGACGACGTCATCGAGCGAAATGACGAAGGCGAGCATGAAGCCGGCGATGACAGCCGGGCGCAGCAGCGGCAGCGTCACATGGCGGAACGTCATCCAGGGCGTGGCGTAGAGGTCGGCGGCCGCCCGCTCCAGCGTCAGGTCCATGCTTTCGAGGCGGGCGCGGATCGGCAGATACGCGAAGGGGATGCAGAAGGCGGTGTGGGCGGCGATCAGGTAGCCGAGGCCGGAATAGCCGGTCCAGACCTTGATCCGCGAGAAGACGATCAGGAGCGCCACGGCCGTCACGATTTCCGGCACCATCAGCGGCTGGTTGATGAGCGCATATTTGAAGGTGAGGCCGCGATAGGGCTCGGTGCGCGTCGTCGCGAGCGCCGCCATCGTGGCCGCGACCGTTGCCAGGAACGCGGCCCATATCGCGATGATCAGCGAGCGCATCGCCGCATCCTGGACGGCCGCGTTCTGCCAGGCCGTGACGAACCAGCGCGTCGAGAAGCCGTCCCACCGCGAGAGCGAATCGGCGCCGTTGAAGGAATAGATGACCAGCGCGCCGATCGGCAGGTAGAGCGCGAAGAAGGTGAAGAGGGTGACGAGCCCGAAGCCGGGCTGGGCGCGGACGTCGAAGCGCGATCTAAGCATGGCCGGCGCCTCCCCGCGAGGCGTTGCGCACATAGACGATCAGCGCCACCATCACCAGCGCCATCAGCGTGATCGACATCGCGGCCCCGAGCGGCCAGTTGCGGCCCGACCCGAACTGCATCTCGATGAGGTTGCCGAGCATCATGTTCTTGCCCCCGCCGAGGACGCGCGGAATGACATAGGCGCCGAGCGAGGGGATGAAGACGAGGATCGAGCCGGCGACGAGGCCGGGCTTGACCAGCGGGATGACGATGCGCCGCAGAACCTGGAAGCGCGTCGCATAAAGGTCGTACCCGGCCTCCACCAGGCGGAAATCCAGCTTTTCGATCGAGGCATAGAGCGGCAGCACCATGAGCGGCAGATAGACATAGGTCATGCCGAGGAGGTTGGCGGTGTCGGTATACATGATCTGCAAGGGGCTTTTTATCACGCCGAGCCAGATCAACGCGTTGTTGAGCAGGCCCTCGTTGCGGATGACCTGCTGCATCGCGAAGGTGCGGATGAGCAGATTGGTCCAGAACGGGATCGTGACCAGGAAGACCCAGATCTCGCGGGTATGCGGCGGGCGGGTCGCGATGAAATAGGCGGTCGGAAAGCCGAGAAGAAGCGTAAGAAGGGTCGTGAAGAACGAAAGCTGGATCGAGCGCCAGATGATCGACAGGTGCGCATCGGCAAAGCCCAGCGTGTCGTCGAATATGTCGCGCTGGAAGAACACCGAGGTCCAGCCGTCCAGCGAGAATTCCCCGAACCGCACGTCGCCATAGTCGCCCTTCGCCATGAAGGAATAGAGCAGCATGACGAAAAGCGGCCCGACCGCCGCGAAGAAGATGATGGCAAGGGCCGGCGTGCTCAGCAGCCAGCGGGAGCGTATGTCCTTTTTCCGCGCCGCCAGGGCGGCCTGCTGGGCGCCGTTCATCGTCAGTCCCTCAGAATCTGGGCGACGTCGTCGCTGAAGTCGATGCCGACCGCGTCGTCCTTGGAGAAGCCGCAATGGCCGCTGCGGGCGTTCTGCTGGCGGACCATGAAGGCCTTGCCGTCGTCGAGGCGGATGTGGAGATGCGTATCGGTGCCGAGATAGACGATCTCGTGGACGGTGCCGTTCAGGACCGAGCCGGGCGAGGGCGCCCCGACGCGGGCATGTTCGGGGCGCACGACGATGGTGACCTTGCCGTCCGGCTTGAGGTCGGCGGGGTAGGTCGCGGAGATTTCCGCGCCCGAGGAAAGCCGCACGCGGGCCGTGTTGCCGGAGACGGACACGACGTCGGCCTCCAGGAAATTCGTCTCGCCGATGAAATCGGCGACGAAGCGTTCGGCCGGGCGATCGTAGATGTCCCAGGGCGAGCCGACCTGACGGACCGTGCCCGTCGACATGACGGCGATGCGGTCGGACATGGTGAGCGCTTCTTCCTGGTCGTGCGTGACGAAGACGAAGGTGATGCCGGTTTCGAGCTGCAGGCGCTTGAGTTCCATCTGCATGGACTTGCGCAGCTTGAGGTCGAGCGCGGAAAGCGGCTCGTCGAGCAGCAGCACCTTCGGCCGGGGCGCCAGCGCCCGGGCGAGGGCCACGCGCTGCTGCTGCCCGCCGGAAAGCTGCGTCACCGGATTGTCGCCGCGCCCTTCGAGGTGCACGAGCTTCAGCATGTCCCTGACGACGGCCTCGATGTCCGCTTTCGCCTTGCCCAGCATCTTCAGGCCGAAGCCGATATTCTCGGCGACCGTCAGATGCGGGAACAGGGCATAGTTCTGGAAGACCGTATTGACCGGCCGCTGGTTCGGCAGGAGGCGGGAAATGTCCGTTCCGTCGAGGAGGACCTGCCCTTCCGTGGGCAACTCGAAACCGGCGATCATCCTGAGGAGGGTGGTCTTTCCGCAGCCCGACGGGCCGAGAAGGGTGAAGAATTCGTTCGGGCGAATATCCAGCGTGACATCGTCGACGGCCTGGAAGTTGCCGAACCATTTCTTGATGCCATGCATGCCGATGGCGCCGCCATGGGCCGCGGTCGTGCGCGTCTCAGTCATCGGTTCCCCGTTGTTCGACCGGCGCCCGAGCTTCCTCCGCCCGGACCGCCGGCTATCCTCTGTCCGGCCGCTGGTCACGGCTCTCATGTGATAGGCTTGACTTGCTTATGATCACAACAAATCATAATTTGATCAAATCTGTAAAGGGCGATTTTGGGCTTTGGGGATTTATCCGTCCTGGGTGCAAATACCCGGAAATTCAGCCCTGGGACGATAAGCCTGCGCAGGAGCGGGAGAGCACGGGGAGGATTTCAGCATGCTGGTCGCGGCCGGCCGGGAGGCCTTTGAATCCGCCAAGCAATGGGTCTATCGCGTCCTGCGGCACGCGATCATGACGGGCCAGTTCGAGCCGGGCGATCCGGTGACGATCAACGGCCTTGCCGAGGCGCTGGGGGTCAGCGCGATGCCGGTGCGCGAGGCCCTGCACCGTCTCGTCGCCGAGGGCGCGCTGGAGCTGCTGGACAATCGCCGGGTGCGCGTGCGCGATCTCGACCCGCAGAGCTTCGAGGAGGTGCTGGAGGCGCGCGTGGCGCTGGAGACGCGCGCCGCCGAGCGCGCCATGCCCTTCGTCGACGAGATGCGGCTTGCCCGCATGCGGGCCTTCGACCAGCAGGCGGACAAGGCGCTTGCGGCGGGGGATTTCGGGCGCTTGGTGGAGGCGAATTTCAACTTTCACCGCTGTCTCTACGAGGCGCGGCCCGGCACCGTCATGCTGCCGCTCATCGAATCGCTGTGGCTGCGCCTCGGTCCCTTCATGCGCCGGGCCGGCGAGACGCTGTCGGAGACCTACCAGGTCGACCGCCATGCCGAGGCGCTTGCCGCCATCGCCCGGCGCGATGCCGAGGCGCTGAAGGCGGCGATCGCGGCCGATATCCGCGACGGCACGGGCCACCTCGGCCGGGGCCATTTCGAGCGGGTCGCCGCGCTTGCCGCCGGCGCCTAGCCCGGAGCGTGCCGTCAGGCGCGATGGCTGCTCGGCGAGTAGCCGTAGCGCTTCTTGAAGGCATTCGAGAAGTACTGGCTCGAATTGAAGCCGCAGCTCAGCGCGATCTCGGTGACGCTGGTGTTGCGCGGCTCCTGCAGCAGGCGTGAGGCGTGCTCCAGCCGCAGGTGCTGGAGATACTGGCGCGGCGCCATGTTGGTGAGTTTCTTGCAATAGTCGGAAAAGCGGGTGCGCGAGAGCCCGCATTCCTCGGCCATGCCTTCCAGCGACCAGTCCTCCTCCAGCGCATGGGCAAGCCGCCGCAGGAAGATCGCGACGGTGTGCTGCGAGGTCGAAAGATCGGGATCGAGTGTCGGCGCCTGCTCGCCCATCCGGTCGATCAGGCTCAGCATCATGGCGTTGATCGCCACCTTGAGGCGCGTCTCGCCGTCCTCCGGGCTGCGCTCGAGCAGGATGGAGGGGATGGCCTCGAAGGTGCGGCAGAGCTCGGCGCCGCCGTCCCAGACCGGCTGATTGTTCTGCGTCAGGATCTCGCCGAGCCGCGCCGCCTCGTCCCTGGAGAAGACGAGCCAGTCCGGCCAGTCGGGCGTTTCGCTCGGCCGGCGCAGGCCCGCATCGAGGATGATCCACAAGAGCCGGCTCGGCCCGACATTCGGATTGCCGATGGAATGGAGCTGCCAGGGGCGGATGACGATGAACTGGCCCTGCTTGAGCGCATAGGTCCGTTCGTCCACCACGAGGTCGAGGCTGCCGCGGGCGAGATAGGCGATCTTGAAGCCTTCGTTGCAATGCCGGCCGAGCCCCCAGGACTGGCCGTGGCGCGCATCCCAGAAGCCGACGGTGCGGATGCCCGGCAGGCGCTCGCCGAGCGAGGTGCCGGGGTAGCTGCCGCGCGTCCAGGCGTGAAGCTCGACCTCGCCGCGGCGGGCGGCGGCCTGCAATTCCTTGCAGTTGTCGGCATACATGACGGAGTCCGGCTGGCGGAAGACCGAGGGCCGGCAATCGGCCGGCGAAATCACCGCATGTCTGTTCACGTCGCGCCTCCCAACACAAAATGACTTAAGAAATTTACCACTGTTGTCGTCCGCAAGAATTGCCGAGTCAAGCCTGCCATTGTGGCCGTGTCGCGCAGGCCGACGGGAGAGGCCGGCGCGGCGAAGGGGAGGATATCAGTGAAGGTCGCATTCAACCTGCTCGTCATCGGCGCGGATATCGGCATGCAGCACGCGCGCCAGCTCGAACGGCTGAAGGCGCTCGGCTACGACGCGGTGGAGGTTCCTGTCTTCTCCGGCAAGGTCAAGCACTATGCGGCGCTCGGCCGGCTCCTTGCCGATATCGGCCTGACGGCGGGCGCGGCCGCCGTCGCGACGCCCGAGGCCAATCCCGTCAGCCCCGATCCGGCGGTGCGCGCGAAAGCGCGCGACCACCATCGCTGGATCGTCGACTGCACGGCGGCGATGGGCGGCGAGATCGTCGCGGGGCCCCTCCATTCGCCAGTCGGTGTCTTCACCGGCTTCGGGCCGACGCCGGAGGAAACCGGCCGCTGCGTGGAGGCGATGCGCGCGATGGCGGAATACGCGGCGCCCGCGGGCGTGCGCATTTCGGCGGAAGCGGTCAACCGTTTCGAATGCTACATGATGTCGACCATCGCTCAGGCATCGGCCATCTACCGCGCCGTCAACCATCCCAACTACGGCTACATGTTCGACACGTTCCACGCCAATATCGAGGAAAAGGACCCGCCGGCGACTTTTGAGCGCTATCACGGCGAGATCAACCATTTCCATGTCTCGGAAAACGACCGCGGCGTTCCCGGCTCCGGCCATGTGCCCTTCGCGGCGCATTTCGACGCGCTGCGCCGCTGCAACTACGACGGCTGGCTGACGGTCGAATCCTTCGGCCGCGCCCTGCCGGAGCTTGCCGGCGCGACGCGCGTCTGGCGCGATCTCTTCGACGATCTCGACGGCCTTTTCGCCGAGAGCGTCGCCTTCATCCGCCGCGAATGGGCGGCGGCCGGAGAGCGGCTGGCATGACGGCTGTCCCCACCCTCGGCATGTCCGGCATCGGCAAGGTCTTTCCGGGCGTGCGCGCGCTCGACAGCGTGGATTTCGACTGCCTGCCCGGCGAGGTCCATGCGATCTGCGGCGAGAACGGCGCCGGCAAGTCGACGCTGATGAAGATCCTCGGCGGCAGCTACCGGCCGGATGCCGGCGAGATCCGCCTCGACGGCAGGGCCGTGCAGTTCACCCATCCACGTCAGGCGGCGGAAGCGGGTATCTCGATCATCCATCAGGAGCTCAGCCTGCTGCCGCACCGCACGGTGGCGGAAAACATCTTCATGGGGCGCGAGATCGCCCGGCGCGGCATCCTCGACAAGGCGGCGATGCGAAAGAAGGCGGCGTCGCTCCTTCGCCGCATCGGCGCGCAGATCGATCCGCAGGCGCCTGTTTCCTCGCTCTCCATCGCCACGCAGCAGCTCGTGGAGATCGCCAAGGCGCTTCTCCTCGATGCGCGCATCCTCGTCATGGACGAGCCGACGGCGGCGCTGGACGAGCGCGACAGCCGCACGCTCCTCGCGCTGGTGCGGACCCTCCGGGGCGAGGGCGTCTCGATCGTCTATATCTCCCACCGCATGCCGGAGGTCACGGCGATCGCCGACCGCATCACCGTCCTCAAGGACGGCAGGAAGGTCTGGACGCGGCCGCGCGAGGCCGCCCCGATCGGCGAGATCGTGCGGGCGATGGTCGGCCGCGACCTCAAGGATTTCTACCCCGCGCCGTCGGTCTCCGCGCCGGGTGCCGTCCTCCTTGCTGTCGAGGGCGGGGTGAATGCGGCGTTGCGCGACATCGCCCTCAGCGTGCGGGCCGGCGAGATCGTCGGCGTGGCGGGCCTGGAAGATTCCGGCAAGGGCGCGCTGGCGCAGGCACTGGTCGGCGATGCGCCGTTCTCCGGCGGCGCGGTCGCGCTGCGCGGCAGGCCGGTCGCCCTTCGCACGCCCCGGCAGGCGACGGCCGCCGGCATCGGCTACCTGCCGGGCGACCGCAAGCGCGAGGGGCTCGCGCTGCGCCAGTCCGTGCGCGACAATGCGCTCCTGACCCTGCGCTCCATGGCCGGCCTCTTCACGCGGCCGGAGCGCGGCGCCTTCGCGCCTTCCGCCATCGACGAACGGCTGCGCGGCATGGACGTGCGGGCCGGGGATTTCGGCCAGGAGATCGGCACGCTCTCCGGCGGCAACCAGCAGAAGGCGATCATCGTGCGCTGGCTGGCGCAGGCATCCGACATCCTCGTCTTCGTCGAGCCGACCCGCGGCATCGACATCGCGGCCAAGGCGGCGATCTACGAGACGATGCGCGGCTTCGCCGATTCCGGCCGCGGCATCGTCGTGATCTCCTCCGACATGCCCGAGCTGATCGGCATCGCCGACCGCATCCTCGTCATGCACCAGGGCCGCCTGTCCGGCGAACTGCCGAGGGGCGCGAGCGAGGAGGACGTCATGCATCTCGCCCTCGGCCTTGCGGATGCGCCGCAAGCGGAGGCACGCGCATGACGACGGATATCGTGAAGCCGAAGCCGGCCGCTCCGGGCCTCTCCATCGCCGTGCTGCTGGCGGGGCTCTCCATCGGCTTCTTCGTCGTTGTCGCGCTTGCGACCGGCGAGACCGCGCAGCTCGGCGGGCAGGGCATCGTCGGCCTCCTCCAGCGCATGGTGGCCCTCGGGCTGGTCGCGGTCGGCCAGACCTTCGTCATCCTCGTCGGGTCGATCGATCTTTCGGTCGCCGCGCTCATCAGCGCCGTCGCCGTCCTCGCCTCGCATATCATGCAGGGCGATCCGGCGATGATCCTGCCGGCCATCGTGATCTGCCTCGGGCTCTGCCTCGCGGTCGGCCTCGTCAACGGCGCGCTCGTCGCCTATGGCGGCATCAATCCGCTGATCGCGACGCTCGGCACGGGGCTCGTCATCCAGGGCGTGCTCGCCGCCTCGTTCGGCATGCTGCAGGGGGCGGTGGCGCGGGAATTCCAGGTCGTCGCCTATGGCGGCGTGCTGGGCGTGCCCTATTCCATCCTGCTGCTCGCCGCCCTCTCGCTCGCCGCCGCCTTCGTGCTCGACCGCACGCTGTTCGGCGCGCGCATCTATGCCGTCGGCGGCAATCCGGACGGGGCGCGGCTCGCCGGCATCCGCACGGAGCGCGTCACGCTGTCCGCCCATGTGGTCGCCAGCCTGTTTGCCGGCGCGTCGGGGCTCTATCTCGCCGCCCGGCTGCAATCCGGCACGCCCTGGATCGGCCGCGACGGCATCTACGACCTCGAATCCATCGCCGTGACGGTCATCGGCGGCACGATCCTTGCCGGCGGCAAGGGCGGCGTCGCCGGCACGCTGGCGGGCGTCCTGCTCTTCGCCAGCCTCGATGCGGGCTTCAACATGCTCGGCATCGACGCCTTCCTCAAGCAGGTGCTGCGCGGGGCCATCGTCGTTGCCGCCGTCGCCATCCACGCCGTCCGCTCGAAGGGGCATGTCGCATGAGCCCCGTCCCGCAGACCCCTTCCTCCCTTCGCCGCCCGGCACGCATCGCGGTCAATGCCGGCCTCGTCATCTTCCTCGCGCTCTATGCGGGCATCGCCTTCCTCCAGCCGAACTATCTGGAGCCGGGCCTCTTCATGAATTTCCTGCGGCGCGCCGCGCCGCTCGTCATCCTCGCCTGCGGCCAGCTCTACGTCATCCTGACGGGCGGCTTCGATCTCTCCATGGGAGCGGTCGCGACGCTGGTCGTGCTCGCCGCCTCGATCCTGATCAACGGCGATCCGGAGACGACCTGGGCGGTCATCGGCGTGCTCTATGCCATGGGCATCGCCGTCGGCCTCGTGAACGGCCTCGTCGTCGCCTTCCTCAAGGTGCCCTCGATCATCGCGACGCTCGGCACGATGCTCTCCGTCAACGGGCTGGCGCTCGCCTGGTCGGGCGGGGCGGCGCGCGGCGACCTGCCGGACAATTTCCGCAATCTCGGCCGTCTGGTCTGGCGCGACGTTCCCGTCCTCGGCGCGCTGCCGCTGGCGGCCATCGTCCTTGCCGGCTTCGTGGCACTCGCCTGGTGGGGTCTCAACGGCACCGTCTACGGCAAGCGGGCGCTCGCCGTCGGCGACAATCCGCGGGCGGCGCAGCTGGCCGGAACGCCGGTCGCCGCGACGCGCATCCTCGCCTTCGTGGTCTCCGCGGTCTCGGCGGTGACGGCCGGCATCCTGATCGGCGGCTTTTCCGGCGTCTCCGTCAATGCCGGCGAGGGGCTGGAGCTGCAGGCGATCGCCGCCTGCGTCATCGGCGGCGCGCAGCTTCTCGGCGGGCGCGGCTCCATCTGGAGCGCGGTGTTCGGGGCGCTCAGCCTCTTCGCGCTCTTCACCCTGCTCAATCTCATCGGCCTGCCGCAGGCGCTACGCGACAGCATCCAGGGCCTGATCCTGATCGCCGCGGTGGGCGCCAGCGTGTGGCGTGGCCGGCGGCGGACCTGACCCGACATAGCATCAACCGCCGGCGCGGCCGGCATTCTGGAGGAGGAAGACATGACACTGAGGACACTTCTGGCGACGACCGTCGCGCTCACATTCGCCGGGCAGGCGCTGGCGCAGGACTTCAACGACCCGGCCGAGTTCAAGAAGCAGCGCGAGCAGCTTTCGATGACGCCGCAGGGACCGGAAGGCCAGCCCTGGGCGCAGCATCTCGGCGATGGCATGGTCGACACGGCGAAATACAGGAAGGACGGCCAGGTCACGCTCTGCTTCTCCAATGCCGGCGTCTTCAATCCCTGGCGCGTCGTCGGCCTCAACAACCTCAATGCCGAGGCCGAGCTGCACAAGGATCGCCTCAAGGAACTGATCGTCGTCGATGCCGAGGGCAAGGACGACAAGCAGATCTCCGATATCGAGGCCCTCGTCAGCGGCGGCAAGTGCGATGCGCTGATCGTCTCGCCCAACACGACGGCGGCGCTCACTCCGGCCGTGGAAGCGGCCTGCGGCAAGCTCCCGGTCGTCGTCTTCGACCGCGGCGTCAATACGAGCTGCCCGGTGACCTATATCCATCCTGTCGGCGGCTACGGCTTCGGCATCACCTCGGGCGAGTTCATCGCCGGCAAGCTGAAGAAGGGCGACAACGTGCTGGCGCTACGCATCATGCCGGGCGTCGACGTGCTGGAGACCCGCTATTCGGCCGCCAAGAACATCTTCGACGAGGCCGGCATCAACGTGATCGGCTCGGAATTCACCGGCAGCGACCGGGCCAAGACCAAGTCCGTCGTCGAGGACTACATCAACCGCGGCGAGAAGATCGACGCGGTCTGGATGGATGCCGGCGATACGGCGACGGCGGCGCTCGAAGCCTTCGAGGATGCGGGCCTTCCCTATCCTGTCATCAGCGGCGAGGACCAGCAGGACTTCCTGCGCAAGTGGCAGTCGGAGAAGCTGACGGCGATCGGCCCGTCCTACCCGACCTACCAGTGGCGCACGGCCGTCATCGCGGCCCTCGACGTGCTGGACGGCAAGGCGGTTCCCGGCCCCGAATGGGTGCTGCCGCAGCCGGCGATCACCGAGGACGTTCTGGCGAACTATGTCGACGAGCGCATGCCGCCGCTGCACTACAGCCTCTGCGGCTGCCAGGAACTTCCGGGCTACCCGGAACGCTGGGGCGGCAAGAAGTAAGCGAAGTTCGGGAAGGCGAGGGGGGCGGATTCCGCCCCCTTTGCCGCATCACAGGCCGGCCGCCTTGGTGAGGTTTATGCGGAAGCGGTCGCGCCGGCGCTGGTAGCGGCGGGTCATTTCGGCCGAGGCGTGGCCGAGCTGCTTCTGGACATGGCGCTCGTCGACCTCGGCGGAGGAGGCAAGGCCGGCGCGCAGCGAATGGCCGGCGAACCTTTCCGCCCGCTCGGCCTCGGAGAGGTCGCCGCGAACGCCGGCGGCGAGCGCGGTCTTCTTGACGAGGCGTGCCACCTCCTGGTCGTTGAGGCGGTCCGGGCCGACGTCTTTTCCCTTGCCGGTCACGCGGCGAAAGAGGGGCCCCTTGGCGATCCGGGCGAATTTTATCCACGTCTCCAGCGCGGCGACCGGGCAGGTGGCGTCGGAGGAGCCGCGGCCGATCTCCACCTCTCGCCAGCCGGTCTTGCCGCGCAGGGTCGCCAGAGCCCCCTTGTCGAAGATCTCGATCCAGCCGCGGCCGTCCTCCGTCTGGTCGCGGCCGAGGTCGAGCCCGGTGATCTCCGAGCGGCGCAGGCCGCCGGCAAAGCCGATGAGCAGCATGGCGCGGTCGCGCAGGCCGCGCAGCGTGCCGCGGTCGAGCGTTTCCAGCATGGCGAGGAGGTCTTCGGGCAGGATCGCCTCCTTCTGCCGCGGCGGGGCGGCATGCCGGTTGCGGATGCCGGCCAGCACGGTGGCGATGTGGCGGTCCCTGCGATCGAGCGGCACGCCGCGCTGGGCGCAGTTCCAGCCGATGGCGGAAAGGCGCCGCTCGATGGTCGAGACGGTGTTCGGCCTGGTGCCGCGCTCGGCCGTGCCCGAGGCGCAGGCCGTGATGTAAAGGCCGACCACCTGCGGGTCCGGCGGGAACGGCGAAAGGCCCTGCCGCCGGCACCAGGCGGAAAAATGCTTCCAGTCCGCCGCATAGGCCCGCCGCGTATTGGCCGAACTTGCCGCCTCGACATAGGAGCGGGCGCGGTCGGTGAGGTCTTGCAGATGCGCGGGCGGCGCCGGCGGGGCGGAAACGGCGACTTCTTGCGAAAGGCCGTCGCCGGGCGACGCGTCGGTCGCATCTTCGTGATCATCCGGGCGGTGCGACGTGATTCTGGCCATCTCTCCTTATAACGCCATGACCTCCCGTGAGGCGAGCCTCGAATGCGTGGGGCGCCGTCCTGCCCCTTTTCGCGCGAAGCCACGGGCTGCCGCGGAAAGGAGCCGTCTAGACTGTTGCGGCCTTGCGGCCGAAGGAGAGCAATTCGCGGGTATAGGCCTCGGCCGGCGCGCCGATCACGTCCTCGGTCCGGCCGAATTCGACGACGTCGCCGCGCCGCATGACGAGGAGCGTATCGGAAATATGCGCGACGACCTTCAGGTTGTGCGTGACGAAGAGCATGGAAAGGCCGCGGCTTTCCTTGAGGTCCGAGAGCAGGTTGAGGATCTGCGCCTGCACGGAGACGTCGAGCGCCGAGGTCGGCTCGTCGAGGATGAGGAGGCCGGGTTCCAGCGCCAGCGCACGGGCGATGGCGACGCGCTGCGCCTGCCCGCCCGAAAGCTCGCGGGCGCGCCGGGCGAGGAAGTCGGCCGGAAGGCCGCAGTCGGAGAGGAGGCTTGCGATCTTCTCGCGCATGGCGGCGCCCTGCCACCGGCCGGCCGCCAGCATGGGTTCGGCGAGGATCTCCTCGATGGTGAGCCGCGGGCTCAGCGACAGGAAGGGGTTCTGCGAGACGACGCCGATCTTCTGGCGCGCCTTTCGAAGCGCGTCGCCCTTCAGCGCCAGCCAGTCCTGCCCGTCGAGCCGGATCGCGCCGCTCTCGACCGGCAGCAGCCGGAGGATGGCGCGCAGCAGGCTCGTCTTGCCCGAGCCGCTTTCCCCGACGATGCCGAGCGTCTCGCCCCTTTCGAGGCGGAAGCTCGCGCCGTTGACGGCAGGCTTCGGCCGCGCGGCGAAAAGGCCGGCGCGGTATCGGATGACGAGCGTGTCGACGTCGAGCATCGGGGCCGGGGTCATGCGGCGTCCTCCGGCAGGTGGCACAGCCAGCGATGGGCATCGCGGCGGCGCTCGGGCGGCGGCTCGGCGCTGCAGACGGCCATGGCCTGCGGACAGCGCGGCGCGAAGGCGCAGCCGGTGATGGCCGAGCGCGGCGGCGGGATGGAGCCCTCGATGGCGGCAAGGCGCGCGCCATGCGGGGCGGCATCGGGAAGGGCGGCGAGAAGCGCGCGGGTATAGGGATGGCCGGGGCTTTGCAGCACGGCGGCGACCGGCCCGGTCTCGACGGAGCGGCCGGCATAGAGCACGGTCGCCCGGTCGCAGGCTTCCGCGATCACGTCCATGTCGTGGGTGATCATCAATACGGTCAGGCCCCGCTCGGCGACGAGCTTGCGCAGGAGCGCCAGCACCTGCGCGCCGACCGAGACGTCGAGCGCCGTCGTCGGCTCGTCGGCGATCAGGAAGTCCGCGCCGGTGGCGAGCGCCTGCGCGATGACGACGCGCTGCTGCATGCCGCCGGAGAGCTGGTGCGGATAACTCTTCAGCACCCTTTCAGGGTCGGGAAGGCCGGTCGCGGCGAGAAGCGATAGGGCTTCCGCGCGGCGGGCCTGCCGGGACATGTCGCGATGGGCGCGGATGACGTCGTCGAGCTGGCGGGCGATGGAGAGCACCGGATTGAGCGCGGCCGCCGGGTCCTGCGAGATGAGGCCGATGCGCCGGCCGCGCAGGCGCGCCGCGTTTTCGCCGAGGTCCTCGCCGTCGAAATGGAAGCGCTCGGCGGTAATGCGCGCGCCCTTCGGCACGAGGCCGAGCGCCGCCATGCCGGTCATGGTCTTGCCGCAGCCGGATTCGCCGATCACGCCATGGATCTCGCCGCGCTCGATCTCAAGGCTGACGGAGCGCACGGCATGGACATCGCCGTCCGGCGTCGGGATGCTGACCGAGAGGTCGCGGACATCAAGCAGAGGCACGGACGGCACCTCCCTTGCGCTCGCGCAGCGCATCGCCGAGCACGCTGAAGGCGAGCGCCACGATGAAGATCGTCATGCCGGGCATGGCCGAATACCACCAGCGCGCCGGGAAGAACTTGCGGCCGGCATCGACCATCTGGCCCCAGTCGGCGGTCGGCGGCAGGACGCCGAGGCCGAGGAAGGAGAGGGCGGCGGCCGTCAGGAGCGCCGGGCCGACGTCGAGCGCCGCCTGGACGGTCAGCGGCCGGCCCGTGGCGGGCAGGATGTGCCTTATGATGATGCGCGGATGCGAGACGCCGGCAAGGCGCGCGGCCTCGACATAGGGCTGGCCGCGCAGCACCAGCACTTCCGCGCGGGCAAGGCGGGCATACCAGGGCCACCAGGTCACGGCGACGGCGACGATGCTGTTGAGGAAGCCCGGCCCGAGCGCCGCCGCCATCAGCACGGCGAGGAGCAGGGCGGGGAAAGCGAGGAAGACGTCCGTGCCGCGCATCAGCGCCTCGTCGACCCAGCCGCCGAAATAGCCGGCGGCAAGGCCGACCGGCAGGCCGATGAGCAGCGAGAAGGCGACGATCAGCACGCCATTGGTCAGCGAGACGCGGGTTCCGTAGATGATGCGGCTGAGGATGTCGCGGCCGAGATGGTCGGTGCCGAGCCAATACTCCGCCGAGGGCGGCCGGAGCTTGGCGATGACGTTCGGTGCGCCGGCGCCCTGCGCCGGATAGGGCGCGATCCACGGCGCGAGGATCGCGGCGGCGACGAAGAGGACGACGATTGCAAGGGCGATGGTGCCGGGCCAGCCGAGGCGTTGAACGAGACGTGTCATGAGAGCGCCACCCGCGGGTCGACCAGGGCCTGGGCAATGTCGATGATGAGGTTCATCACGACATAGCAGATCGTCACCACCATGGTGACGGCGGCGATGACCGGGAAGTCCTTGGCGAGGATCGCCTCGGAGACATAGCGGCCGAGGCCCGGCCAGGCGAAGATGATCTCGACCAGCACCGCCCCGGTCAGCGCATAGGCGAAGGACAGGCCGATCACGGTCAGCGCCGGCCCCATGGCGTTCGGCAGCGCGTGGCCGAAGAGGATGCGCGGCTCGGAAAGGCCGAGCGCGCGGGCGGCGACCACATGGCGGCGCTCCAGGATCTCGATCATCGCCGAGCGCGTCAGCCGCATGGCGACGCCGGCGGGATAGGAGGCGAGCGTCAGGGCCGGCAGGATGAGGTGGGCCAGCGCATTGCCGAAGACGTCGGCGCGCCCGGCGATGATCGCATCGATGAGGTTGAAGCCGGTCACCATCTGCAACGGCGCGGAAATGGCGATCTCGCGCGACAGGCGCCCGGAAAGCGGCAGGATGCCGAGCCATTGCGCGAAGACGAGCTGCAGCAGCATCGCCAGGAAGAAGGTCGGCATGGCGACGGCCGCGATGGATCCGAGGCTGCCGAGCCGGTCAGGCCACCGGCCCTGCCGCGCGGCGGCGGCGACCCCGAGCGGAATGCCGATCAGTAGCGCAAGGCCGGTGGAGAAGACCGCAAGCTCCAGCGTCGCTGGAAGATAGGCCCGAAGGTCCTCCGCGATCAGCCGGCGCGACTTGTAGGAGACGCCGAAATCGCCGGAGGCCATGGCCGAGGCGAAGGTCGCGAAGCGCGCCGGGAGCGGCGCGTCGAGATTGAGTTCCTGACGCGCCTTCTCGATCTGCTCGGCCGTCGGGCGCGGGCCGGCATAGAGCGCTGCGGGGTCCGAGGGAACCACCTGCGCCACGATGAAGACCAGAAAGGTCACTCCCACCACCACGAAGGCGGAGAGGATCATGCGGCGCAGGATGTAGCGGAGAAGTTCCATCGGACCGCCGTAGGCCTTACCGGCTCAGTTCGTTGACGAAGTTGACATGCCCGTAGGCCGGGTTGTCGACATAGCCCTTCACGTCCGCGCGGATGACGTGGACATTGGGCTGGTCCAGCATGAACACGGCCGCGGCGTCCTCGATGATCTTGCGCTGCGCCTCGATGAACAGGGCTTCCGCGCGGGCGCGGTCGGTGCCGGAGAGCTTTGCCGCCTCGTCGATCTTGGCATCCACATCGGCGTTCGAATAGTAGCCGAGGTTAAAGTTGGGCTTCTCCTCGCTGTGGAACAGGTTGAAGAGGAAGTCGTAGGGCGTGACGAAGGTCGGCCACCAGAACATGACGAAGATGTCCTGCGCGGCTTCCGGGTTCGACTTGCCGAGCTGCCACTGGGCCTCCCAGGCCATCGGCTGCAGCGTCAGCGTGATGCCGAGGGTTTCCAGATTGGCCTTCCAGAGCTCGCCGGCGACGGCTTCGAGCGCCTGCGAGGTGGAATAGGTCATTGTGAGTTCGAGGCCCGGCTCGATGCCTTCCTCGGCCAGCAGCGCCTTGGCGGCTTCGAGGTCGGTCTTCGGAACCGGCGCTTCCGCGTCGTGGCCCCAGATGCCGGCCGGAACGACGCCCTTGGCGCGCGTGCCGAAGCCGCTGGTGCCGGCGGCGATCACGTCGTCATAGGGGAAGGCCAGCGACAGGGCCTGGCGCACCTTCACCTTGTCGAGCGGCGCGCGCTTGACGTTGTAGAGGCCGAACAGCGTCTCGAAGGACGGGTTGACGACGACGTTGAGGTCCGGGTTGGACTTCAGCGCTTCCAGGTTCTCGTAGGGCAGGCTGTAGGTCCAGTCGGCCTGGCCGCTCTCGATCATGTTCTGGGCGAGCGTCGCATCCTCGACGATCTCGAAGGCGACCGTCTGGAAGGCGCCCTCGGGCACCTCGCCCCAATAGCCTTCCACGCGCTCCAGCACCGCGCGCTGGCCGGGCTCGTAGCGCGAGATCCTGAACGGGCCGGTGCCGGCATCGTTGCCGGCGTTGAACCAGGCATTGTCCTTGTCGAGTGACGACGGCGCATGGATCCAGGCGGCAAAGCCGGCCGAGGCGATGAGGTCGAGCGGCTGCGGCTCGGAAAGCTTGAAGACGACCTTCAGCGGCTCCGGCGTTTCGATTGATGTCACCGGCCCCCAGATGAAGGAGGCACCGCCGCCGATCTTCTTCGTGCGCTCGATGGAGCCCTTGACGGCCTCCGAGGTGAGCGGGCTGCCGTCGTGGAACTTCACGCCGTCGCGCAGGGTGAAGGTCCAGGCGAGGCCGTCTTCGCTGACCTCCCAGCCGGTGGCGAGCAGCGGCTCGATCTTCGCCTCAGTCGTATCGGTCGCCGGGATGTAGCGGGCAAGGCCCTCATAGACATTGGCGAGCACCGCGCCGTCGTTGGAGAACGAGGTCGCGGGGTCGAGGTCCGGGAAGCTGGTCGGGCAGGCGAGGGTAAAGATGCTGCCCGTGCCCTGCGCCATGGCAAGGTTCCAGCGGGTGCCCGCGGCGGCAAGAGCGGCGAGAGCGGTCGTCTTCAGGAAATTACGGCGGTTCATGTCGGTCTCCCATGGAGGTTGGTGGGCGGACGGTCAGGCGTCTTCTTCGTATTGCGGGACGGCGGGCGCATCGGCGGATATGCCGACGGGCACGAAGTCGAAATCATAGCCGAAGGCCCGCGGGCCGACGGATTCGAGCGCGATCTCGCTGCGCAGCAGCACCGGCGCGGGCATGGAGAGAACGTCGATGCGCAGGCCGTAGCGCAGCTCTTCCGTGCCAATGGCGCGGCCGGTCTCCGAATCCACGATGCAGATCAGGTCCGGCACCATGGTGATGATCGCCTCGCCCTCGCGCGCGATGAGATATTCGTTCTGGATCTCGATGGCGATCGAGCGTCCCGCATCCTCGTCGAGCCCCGCGACGGTCAGCGTGCCGCGGTTGAAGCCGGCGCTGACGCGGCGGGCGATGTCGGTGACCTTGCCGCGCATCAGGCGTATGCCGCCGGATTGCCTGAGGATCGCCTCGACCGGATCCTCCTTGGCGGCGCGGGCGTCCAGCACCGCATTGCCGAGGCTCCAGGCCTGGCTCGTCGTGTGCGGCACGCCGAAGCGGCGCACGAAGTCGCCGGACATCGGCGCGGTCGTCATCAGCGCCGTGCAGCCCATGGCGATGGTGCTGGCGCGCAAAAGCTTTTCCAGCATCTTCGGCGTGGTCGCCTCGGTGACGATCAGCACGTTACCATCCGCATCGGCAAGCGCCGCCGGCTGCACCGGCTGGCCGTGGATGAAGAAGGTCGTCATCTGCACTTCGGGGAAGGCGCGGCCCATGCCGTCGGCGTCCACCACCGGCAGGTCGACCATGGCGGCCGTCAGCATCGGCGCGATGCCGTTGCCGCCGCCGACCTCGTCGCCGAGCAGCGCGTCGACCTTGCGGCCGAGGTGATGCTCCAGCGCGTGCATCAGGCGCACGCCCTCGGCGCCCTCCGCGATCTTTTCGATGCCGACGGTCGGCGCGCCGATGCCGCCGATCCCGATGATCTGCGCGTCCGGGGCCATGTCGGCCGGGCGCACCATGCGGATGCGCTTGCCCTCGCGCAGCAGCGCCTTGGCGCGCAGCGAGCCGTGATAGGTGCTGCCGCCGCCGCCGGTGCCGAGAATGCCGCAGCCGACCGCGATCCGGTCGATATCCGCCTCGGTGAGCGTCCAGTACTTCATGCCCTGAGTTCTCCAATGACTTTCGCCGCGATGCGCACGGCATTGCCGGGCAGGTAGGCCAGCGGCGTCTCCTCGATTTCGGCGAGCGTCACCGTCTCGGCCGCCGCGCCCGCCTCGACCGCGCGCGCGCGCGCCTCTGCCACCACGCTTTCGAGCGCCTTCTCGCGCGTCGTGCCTTCCAGCGAGACCACGCTGTCGACCTCGCCGGAGACCTGCGCGATGGCCGCGCCGATGGCATTGGCCGAGCCGAAATGATCCGGCTTCAGCGAGACGGAGGTGCCTTCCAGCAGCCCGTCGACGAGCACCGAGCCGCCGCCGACGAGGATGGCCGGGATCGGCTCTGCGCTCGGCTTCATGCGGTCGAGCACCGTCTCGATGCTGGCCTTCATCTGCGCCAGCATCCGGCGGGCGAAATCGGGCGTGATTTGGGACAGGCGGTCGCGCTCGCCGAGATCGACGAGGCCGGCGGCCACCGCGATGTCGGTCGCCGTCAGGGTATCGCCGCCGAAGCAGAGCGCCTTTTCCGGCAGCCGGAAACCGACCGAGTCCGGGCCGACCGTCGGCGCGTCGCCGGGCCGCACGATGCTGCCGCCGCCGAGGCCGAAGGAATAGACGTCGGGCACGCGGAAATTCGTCGGCACGCCGCCGATCATCGCGCCTTCGCTGCGGGTGCGCGGGAAGCCGGCGACCAGCATGCCGATATCGGTGGTGGTACCGCCGATGTCGATGACCGCGGCGTCGGAAAGCCCGGTGAGGAAGGCCGCGCCCCGCATGGAGTTGGTCGGGCCGGAGGCGATGGTGAAGACCGGATAACGCTCGGCGAAGTCCGCCGTCATCAGCGTGCCGTCGTTCTGCGTGAGGTAGAGCGGGCAGTTAAGGCCGAGCGCGGAAAACGCCGCGCGGAAGGCGCCGACCGTCTCGCGGCCGAGCGTGTGGAGGCTGGCATTGAGGATGGTGGCGCTCTCGCGCGGCAGCAGGCCCGTGCGGCCGACGCGGTGCGACAGGCTGATCGCCGCGTCCGGCATTTCCGCGGCGACGATTTCGGCCGCCTCGTTCTCCATGCGCGGATCGACCAGCGCGAAGACGGAGCAGATGGCGACGGCGGCGATGCCGCGCGCGCGCCAGTCGCGGCAGGCCTCGCGGATCGCCGGACCGTCGAGCGGGGCAATCTCCGAGCCGTCATAGTTGACGCCGCCGCCGACCAGCGCCGCGCCGCCGTCGACGACGGGGCGGAGCGTGTCCGGCCAGTCGATCATCGGCGGCAGGGAACGGGTGGAGGCGCCGCAAACGCGCAGCACGCCGACCTTTTCCAGATGCCGGCCTTCGACGACGGCATTGAGGAAGTGCGTGGTGCCGATCATGACGGCATCGACCGAGCCGGCGGCGACGCCCGCCTCGGCGAGCACCGTGCGGATGGCCGCGCTCACGCCCGAGGTCACGTCCGCCGTGGTCGAGGACTTCACCGTCGCCAGAACCTCGGTGCCGCGCAGCAGCGCTGCATCCGTGTTGGTTCCGCCCACATCAACCCCAATGCGCAGCATGGGTTATCCTTTCTTCTTGCCGCCGAGGTCCGAGCCGCGGCTGATCGCGGTCGTCCTCGTGCCGAATACCTTGTAGAGCCGCAGGACGACCGAGCTCGTCACGCGCTTGACGCCGGGCAGCTTGCCCAGCTCCTGGTCGATGAATTCGAGAAGCGCCGCATGGTCGGCGACGAAGAGCGAGGCGCTGAGATTGGCCGTGCCGCTGGTGGCGGCAAGGTAGCCGATCTCCTCGTATTCGCCGAGCTGGATGGCGACCTCCTCCAGCTTGCCCGCCTCGACCTCGATCAACAGCTCGACCTGCACGTCGCGCCCGAGCGCCACGGGATCGGGAATGGCGCCGATCACGATCATCTTGGCCTGAAGGAGGCCGGCGATGCGGTTGCGGATCGTGCGCTCGGAGACGCTGCCGATCCGGCCGGCGATTTCGGCGGCCGAAAGACGGCCGTCCTCGGAGAGATAGCGGATGATCTCGCGGTCCAGATCGTCGACGATGTAGCGCTGGCTCATTTCCGGTTCCATATCGGCCTGAATGGGGAGAGTAAATTTCCGAAACGGAATTATGTCAAGAATATTTCAGCCATGACAGGGAATCATTGGCGGAAATGTCCCGCTTCGGAAGTTTTATGAAGAAATCTTGCCGAACCGGCATAAACCGGCTCGTCATCAGCCGATTTCAATGCGCTGTTCACGCCCGGCTGTCGGACAGCGCCAGGCGCCGGCTTTGAAAAAGCATGCCAAGCCTTTGAAAGATAAAGACCCAGGCAGATTTTGCATAAGGTCCTGCCCAAATTGAATTGGTCAGCCGCGCCGGGTCGTTCCTATGGTCCGGCCAGGGATAACCGGCGCAGCAAGAGGAAAAGATGGGCAGGATCGTTTACGTCCACGGTCAATTCGTGCCGGAGGAGGAGGCCCGCATCGGGCTTTTCGATCGCGGTTTCCTGTTCGGCGATGCCATCTACGAGGTGACGGCCGTCATCGACGGCCGGATGATCGACAACGACCTGCACCTTGCCCGCCTGGAACGCTCGGTGGGGGAGCTCGCCATTCCGCTGCCGCTGCCGCTGGAGGAGATCGCGGCGGTGCAGGCGGAGTTGATGGCCCGCAATGGCCTGCGGGACGGCACGATCTACCTGCATGTCTCGCGCGGCGAGGCGGACCGCGACTTCCTCTACTCGGACGCGCTCGCGCCGCGGCTCGTCGGCTTCACGCAGGCAAAGGTGCTGACCGGCACCAAGGGCCAGCGGGAGGGCATTTCCATCGATCTGGCGGAGGACCCGCGCTGGCGGCGGCGGGACATCAAGACCGCCATGCTGCTCGGCCAGGTCATGGCCAAGCAGGCGGCGCGCGCCCGGGGCTTCGACGACGTCTGGCTGGTGGAGGGCGGGCTGGTGACGGAAGGCGCCTCCGCGACGGCCCATGTCATCACCGCCGACGGGCGCATCCTCACCCGCGCCGCCTCGCAGGCGACGCTGCCCGGCTGCACGCAGCGCGCCCTTGCCCGGCTCTGCGCCGCCGAGGGGCTCACCATCGAGGAGCGCGCCTTTTCGCCGGAAGAGGCGCAGGGCGCCGCCGAGGCGTTCCAGACCTCCGCCTCCAGCCTCGTCATGCCCGTCGTGCGCATCGGCGAGCGTACGGTCGGCGATGGCAGGCCCGGCCCGATGACGCGAAAACTCCAGGCCCTCTATCTGGAAGCGGCCGGCGTTCCGGTCTAGGAACGACAGGAATTGGGAGAGGCGGCATGAGGACGGCACGGGAATGGGGCTTGATGCCCGAAGGCAGGCTCGCGCCGGGGCCGGGCAATGCCATCACGGACGTCGCCGGCGTTGCCGTCGGCCATCGCTCGCTGCGCGGCGATGGGTGCTTCACCGGTGTCACGGCCATCGTTCCCCATGCCGGCGACCCGTTCCGCCTGAAGCCGCGGGCGGCGGTCGAGGTCATCAACGGCTTCGGCAAGTCGGCCGGCCTGATGCAGGTGGCCGAGCTTGGCACCATCGAGACGCCGATCCTGCTCACCAACACCTTCGGCGTCGCGGCCTGCACCGAGGCGCTCATCCGCCGCGCCATCACCGCCAATCCCGCCATCGGCCGCAAGACCTCAACGGTCAATGCGCTGGTCTGCGAGTGCAACGACGGCAGCATCAACGATATCCAGGCGCTGGCGGTGACGCCCGCCGATGCCGACGCCGCGCTGGATGCGGCGAAGCCCGGTCCGGTGGAGCAGGGTGCGGTTGGGGCCGGCTCCGGCATGACCGCCTTCGGCTTCAAGGCCGGCATCGGCACGGCCTCGCGGCTGATGCGCATCGGCAAGCGCGATTTCACGCTCGGCACGCTGGTGCTCGCCAATTTCGGCGCGGCGGGCGATCTCGTCCTGCCGGACGGCCGCCGGCCCGATCCGCGCGCGCCGGCCAATCCCGAGCGCGGCTCGGTGATCGTCGTCATGGCGACGGACCTTCCGCTCGGCGATCGCCAGTTGCAGCGCGTCGCGCGGCGCGGCGGGGCGGGGCTTGCCCGGCTCGGCGCGTTCTGGGGGCATGGCAGCGGCGATGTCGTCCTCTGCTTCACCACTGCCGATCCGGTGGAGCACGATCCGGCCAGGGCCTTTTCCACGCAGGAGCGGCTTGCCGACGACCATATCGACATCGCCTTCCGCGCCGCCGCCGAGACGGTGCAGGAGGCCGTGCTGAACGCGCTCTGCATGGCGCCCGCCACGCCCGCCCGCAACGGCCGCCTCTATCCCTCGCTCGCCGACTGGCTCAAGGAGAATCCGCTGCCATGAAAGTCTTCATTTCCGCAGATATCGAAGGCACCGCCGGCATCGCCCACTGGAATGAGGCCGACCGCACGCACCCTGATTGGACCGAGTTCCGCGCGCTGATGACCGCCGAGGTGGTCGCCGCCTGTGAGGGGGCGCGGGCCGCGGGCGCGACGGAAGTGGTGATCAAGGACGCCCATGACAGCGGCCGCAACCTCATCCTCGACCGCCTGCCGGATTATGCGCGCATCGTGCGCGGCTGGTCCGGCCATCCCGACGAGATGATGTTCGGCATCGACGAGACCTTCGCGGCGGCGCTCTATACCGGCTACCATTCCAAGGCGGGCACGGAGGTCAATCCGCTCGCCCATACGTCCAACCTCCGCATCTCGCGGCTGCTGCTCAACGGCGAGGTCGCCTCGGAATTCACCTTCAATGCGCTTTGTGCCGCCGGCTACGGCGTGCCGTCCGTCTTCCTTTCGGGCGATGTCGGCATGTGCGCGGAGGCGCGGGCCATGGTGCCCGGCCTTGCCGCGGTCGAGACGCTGGACGGCAGGGGCAAGGCCTCGACGTCGATCTCGCCCGCCTGGTCGCGCCGCCTGATCCGTGAAGGCGTGGCGGCGGCGCTCTCGGGCGATTTCGCGCAGGCGCTTCCGGCAAGGGCCGACCACTACGAGGTGGTGATCGAGTTCGGAACGCCGACGGAGGCCTATCGCGCCGGCTGGTATCCGGGCGCCAAGGCGCACGGCCCCCGCGCCGTCGCCTTCGAGCACAGGGATTTTTCCGAGATCCTGCGCGCGCTGCTCTTCCTGAAAGTCTGATCAGGCGCGTTCCAGCGCCTGCTGCGCCGTGCGCCACAGGTCTTCGACCTTGCGGTTGCGCGGTGCGGCGTGGCGATAGAGGCGGATGTCGAGGTTGAGGTTCCAGCCCTCGTCCTCCGAGGCAGGCACGAGGCGGCCGGCCTCGATTTCCTCGCGCGCAAGGCTTTCCGGCAGCCAGCACACGCCGGCCCCCGTCACGGCCATGTTCATCAGGCCGGCGCTGATTGTGTTCTCATGCGTCGTGCGGCGGCGGAAGGGCGGGCGGCGGAGCATGAGGCGCGAGAGCGCGACGCCGAAGAACGAATTGAAGCCGTAGCTGAGATAGGGAACGGCAAGTCGCGGCTGCGCGACGGCCCGGTCGAGGATGTTGCGCCCCGGCTGCGGCGTGCCGGACAGCACGATCTCCGTCGCCACGAGCGGGACCAGCCGGTCCCGCGCGACGGTCAGCGAGGCGAACTGCCCGCGATCGAGGTGGAACGGCACTTCTGGATGGGCATAGGTCAGGAAGAAATCCGCCTCGTCGCCGATGAGCGCGTCGAGATTGGCCTCGATGCCGCCGCGGTCGGGAATGAGCGAGGTGCTGAAGGCGCCGCCTTCCCTTTCCAGCGCCTGCAGCCAGCGCGGAAAGAAGGTGACGGTCAGCGTATGCAGCGCGGCGAAGCGGATGAGGCCCGGCTCGTTCGACGGACGAAGCGCCTCGCGCGCCGCATAGAAGGTGCGGATCGCCTCCTGCGCGACGGGCAGGAAGTTGCGCCCGGCCGGCGTCAGTTCCGCGGGCATGGTGGCGCGGCTGATCAGCGTGGCGCCGAGCCAGCCTTCCAGCTGCTTGATGCGTCGGCTGAAGGCGGGCTGCGTGACATTGCGCAATTCCGCCGCGCGCGAAAAGCTCGACGTGTCGGCAAGCGTCACGAAATCCTCAAGCCACTTGATCTCCATCGCCGGCTTCCTTTCCGATACTGTCTGCGCGAAATCCACCATAAGTCATTCAATCGAAATACGTATGCTGATTTCGCATGGGGTGGTGCCAAAAGCGAATTGGCCAAGGCACGCTTAACCTCTCACCTTGCACCTGGAGGAAATAGGTACCGGCTGGAGCCGTCTTGCGGACGGGTTTCAGCGCCTTCTGGTGTATGGTCGCCTTCCCGCGATCTGCCGGTGCCGACAGGGGGATTGTGAATGGCATTCGGAATTGAAGCTGATCTTATCCTGGTGAACGGGCGCATCTGGCGCGGCCGCGCGGAGGGCATCAGCGAAGCCCTTGCCGTCTGGCAGGGAAAGGTTCTCGCAACCGGCAGCAATGCCGACATCCTGGGCCTCAAGGGCCCCTCGACCGAGGTCATCGATCTCGAAGGCCGCTTTGCGAGCCCCGGCCTCATCGACAACCACCTGCATCTCATCGCCACCGGCATCGCCATGGGCCATGTGGATGCGACGCCCGCCGCCGCGCCGACGCTCGCCGCCCTCATGGCGCGGATTTCCGAGCGTGCGGCGACGACGCCGAAGGGCGCCTGGGTGCGCGGCCGCGGCTACGACCAGGTCAAGCTGGATACCGGCCGCCACCCGACGCGCGAGGATCTCGACCGTGCCGCGCCGGATCATCCGGTCCTGCTGACGCGGGCCTGCGGCCATGTCTCCATTGCCAATTCCCGCGCGCTCGACCTTGGCGGCATCACCGAGGCGACGCCGGTGCCGGACGGCGGCGTGATCGGCCTCACCGGCGGCAGGCTGAACGGCCTGCTTGCGGAGAACGCGCAGAACCTCGTCAAGGCGGCAATGCCCGAGGCGACGACCGAGGAGCTGATCGATGCCATCGAGCGCGGCGGCAGGCATCTTCTTTCGTTCGGCATCACGAGCTGCATGGACGCGGCGGTCGGCCATGTCGCCGGCTTTGCGGAAATCCAGGCCTATGAGATGGCCAAGCTCGCCGGCCGCCTGCCGGTGCGTGTCTGGCTGACGCTGCTCGGCGATCCCGGCGTCTCTATCGTCGAGGATTGCTGGCGCGCCGGGCTGCTTTCGGGCAAGGGCGACGACATGCTGCGGGTCGGCGGCGTCAAGGTCTTCCTCGACGGTTCGGCCGGCGGGCGCACGGCCTGGATGACGAAGCCCTATGAGGGCGAGCCGGACAATATCGGCGTGCAGATGCTGTCCGACGAGGTGGTTTATGCCGCCGTCAAGGACTATCACGACCGCGGCTACCAGATGGTCTGCCACGCCATCGGCGACGGGGCGATCGAGCAGCTCATCACCGCCTACGAGAAGGCGCTGGCCGGCAATCCCGACCCGGATCGCCGCCACCGCATCGAGCATTGCGGCTTCTCCACACCTGAGCAGCATGCGCGCATGAAGGCGGCGGGCATCCTGCCGGCGCCGCAGATGGCCTTCATCCACGATTTCGGCGACAGCTACATCGCCGTGCTCGGTGAGGAGCGCGGCCTTCCGTCCTACCCCATCGGCACCTGGATGCGCCTCGGCCTCAAGCCCTCGACCGGCTCGGATTCGCCGGTCTGCTCGCCCGATCCCTTCCCGAACCTCCACGCCATGATCACGCGCCAGACCGGCAAGGGCACGGTGATGGAGGCTTCCGAGACGCTGGGCCGCGAGGAGGCCCTGCAGGCCTATACCGAATACGGCGCCTATTCGCAGAAGGCGGAAGGCGTGAAGGGCCGGCTCGTGCCCGGCCAGTGGGCGGACATCGCCGTCTTCGACAACGATCTTCTGGAGGCCCCGACCGACACCATTCTCTCAGGCACGCGCTGCCTGCTGACCCTGCTTGCAGGCCGCGTCGTGCACGATGCGCGCTGACGGTCTGCCGGACTGAAACGAAACGATGCCGAAAACGGCACAAGAGGGAGAACGAAATGCTGAAAAGACTGACATTGGCCGCAATGCTCGGCCTCGGGGTGGCTACCGGGGCGCTGGCTGCGGGCGAACGTTCCGGCGGGACGCTCGTCTTCACCGCACCCTATGGTTCGAGCTTCGCGACGCTCGACGTGCAGGCAAGCCCGAACACGCAGGAAGAATTCATCACCCAGGCCATCCACCGCGCGCTCTATAGCTGGGACTCCATCCAGAACAAGCCGGTGCTGGAACTCGCCGATTCCGAAGAGGTCTCCGAGGACGGAACGACCCATACCTATCACCTGCGCAAGAACGCCGTCTTCCACAACGGCAAGCCGCTGACGGCCGACGACATCATCTACAGCTACAAGCGCATCGCCAATCCGAAGAATGCCTTCCCGGGCGCAAGCTTCATCGCCAACATCAAGGGCGCGGACGACTATATCGCCGGCAAGGCCGAGGAGATTTCCGGCCTCAGGAAGATCGACGACAACACGCTGGAGATCACCTATACCGGCCCGATCAATCCGGGCTTCCCGCTGATGCAGAACACGACGGTCATCTATCCGTCGAATGTCGAGGACGAAGCCTCCTTCGGCAAGAACCCCGTCGGCCTCGGCGCCTTCGTCTTCAAGGAGCATGTGCCGGGCTCGCAGGTCGTCGTCGAGAAGTTCGACAAGTACTACGAGGAAGGCAAGCCCTATCTCGACCGCATCAACATCGTGCTGATGGCCGAGGACGCCGCGCGCGACGTCGCCTTCCGCAACAAGGAAATCGACGTCTCGATCCTCGGCCCGACGCAGTACCAGGCCTATCAGGGCGAGGAAGCGCTGAAGGACCACCTGCTGGAAGTCGCCGAGGTCTATACCCGCAATATCGGCTTCAACCCGGCCTTCGAGCCCTTCAAGGACAAGCGCGTCCGCCAGGCGATCAACCACGCCATCAACGCGCCGCTGATCATCGAGCGCCTCGTCAAGAACAAGGCCTATCCGGCCTCCGGCTGGCTGCCGATCTCCTCGCCGGCCTTCGACAAGGACAAGGCGCCCTATGCCTTCGATCCGGAAAAGGCCAAGGCCCTGCTGGCGGAAGCCGGCTATGCCGACGGTTTCGAGTTCGAGGTCACGGCAAGCCCGAACGAAAGCTGGGGCGTGCCGATCGTTGAGGCGATCCTTCCGATGCTGAAGAAGGTCGGCATCACCGTGAAGCCGAAGCCGGTCGAAAGCTCCGCGCTCGGCGAGGCGGTGACGACGAACAACTTCCAGGCCTTCATCTGGTCGAACCTGTCCGGTCCCGACCCGCTGAACGCGCTGCGCTGCTACCATTCCAGGACGGCGCAGTCGGCCTGCAACTATACGAGCTATGCGAGCCCCGAATTCGACAAGCTCTACGACGCGGCCCAGCAGGAGCGTGACCCGGCCAAGCAGAACGATCTCCTGCGCCAGGCTAACGACATCGTGCAGGACGACGCCCCGGTCTGGTTCTTCAACTACAACAAGGCCGTCATGGCCTATCAGCCGTGGATCCACGGCCTCGTTCCGAACGCGACGGAACTGGCGGTCCAGCCCTATGACGAGATCTGGATCGACGAGACCGCGCCGGACTCGCGCAAATAAGCCTTGAGGGGTTCGGGGGCGGCGTCTTCACGCCGCCCCCGCATCGATTGTCGCGCCCCGCAAGGGCGCCCAACACGGAACCGCTCATGCTACGCTTCACCCTGCGCCGCATCCTGCAGGTCATCCCCACGGTCGTCGTGGTGGCGCTGCTGATCTTCGTCATCTTCTCCGTGGTGCCCGGTACCTTCGCGGCGAGCCTCTTCGCCGACGGCAAGCGCGCCGCCGACCCGCAGATGATCGCCCGCCTCAACGAGGAATTCGGGCTGAACAAGCCGCTGGTCGAACGCTTCGTGACCTATGTCACCGACCTTGCGCGTTTCGACCTCGGCACGTCCTTCCGCACCCGCCAGCCGGTGATCGACCTCATCAACGACCGCATGTGGGCCTCGCTGCAACTGGCGATCGCCGCCATGGCCTTCGCCCTCGTCGTCGGCGTGCCGCTCGGCTTCCTCGCGGCGCTCCGGCCCGGATCGGTGCTCGATACGGTGACGATGGTCGGGGCGGTCTCGGGGCTTTCCATGCCGCAGTTCTGGCTGGGCCTGCTGCTGATGTACCTCTTCGCCCTGCAACTGAACTGGCTGCCGAGCTTCGGCTACGGTGACGGATCGTTCCGCAACCTCATCCTGCCCGCCGTCACGCTCGGCGTGACGCCGCTCGCGCTTCTCGCGCGCACCACGCGGGCGGGCGTGCTCGACGTGCTCAATGCCGATTTCATCCGCACCGCCCATTCCAAGGGCATGAGCGAGATGAAGGTGGTGCGCTGGCATGTGGCGCGCAACGCGCTGGTTTTGATCGTCACCACGGTCGGCCTGCAATTCGGCTCGCTGATCGGCCAGGCCGTCGTCATCGAGAAGCTCTTCGCCTGGCCGGGCATCGGCTCGCTGCTGGTCGACAGCGTGGCGATCCGCGACATTCCCGTGGTGCAGGGTACGATCCTCGTCATCGTGCTCTGGTTCCTCGTCATCAACACCGCCGTCGATCTGATCTATGCCGCGATCGATCCGCGCATCAAGCAGGAGTGACGAGAATGCGTCTCGGCTTCAACTTCTGGCTCGGCGCGGGGCTGACGGCGCTGGTGATCCTAGCCGGCGTCCTCGCGCCGTGGATCGCGCCCTTCGATCCGGTGCTCGACGCGGACCTGATGAACTCCGAACTGCCGCCGGATGCCACCTTCTGGTTCGGCACGGACGGGCAGGGACGGGACGTCTATACCCGCATCCTCTACGGCGCGCAGATCTCGCTGACGGTCGGCATCGTCTCGCAGGTGATCAATTCGATCATCGGCGTCACGCTCGGCATGACCGCCGGCTATTGGGGCGGCTGGTGGGACGACCTCGTCAACGGCCTCACCAATGTCATGCTCGCCATCCCCTCGCTGATCTTCGCGCTCGCCGTGATGGCGGTGCTCGGCCCGGGCCTGCCCTCGCTCCTCGTCGCGCTCGGCCTCACCAACTGGAGCTGGACCTGCCGCATCGCCCGCTCCTCGACGCTGTCGCTGAAATCGCAGGGCTATGTGCAGGCGGCGCAGACGCTCGGCTACGGGGACCTGCGCATCATGTTCACGCAAATCCTGCCCAACATGATGGGGCCGATCCTCGTCATGGCGACGCTCGGCATGGGCTCGGCGGTGCTGTCGGAAGCGGCGCTCTCCTTCCTCGGCCTCGGCATCCAGCCGCCGTTCCCGAGCTGGGGCTCGATGCTGACGGATGCGCGCCAGCTCATCCAGCTCGCGCCCTGGGTCGCGCTCTTCCCCGGCCTTGCCATCTTCCTTTCGGTGCTCGGCTTCAACCTTCTCGGCGACGGCCTGCGCGACAGCCTCGACCCGCATATGAGGACGCGCAGGCCATGACCCAGCCGCTGCTCGACATCAGGGACCTGCAGCTCGGCGTCGCGCTCGGCCGCTCGGTTTCCCATCCGCTCCTCAAGGGCGTCTCCTTCCAGATCATGCCGGGCGAGGCCTACGGGCTCGTCGGCGAATCCGGCTCCGGCAAGTCGGTGACGTCGCTCGCCGTCATGGGGCTCCTGAAGAAGCCGCTCGCCGTTTCCGGCGGCGAGATCCTGTTCAAGGGGCAGGACCTCCTTGCCCTCTCGAAACGCGAGATGCGGCGCCTGCGCGGCAACCGCATCGCCATGATCTTCCAGGAGCCGATGACGGCGCTGAACCCGCTCTCCACCGTCGGCCGGCAGATCGCGGAAATGTTCGTGCTGCATCAGGGCAAGGGCTGGGACGAGGCGCAGAAGCTGGCGGTCGAGGCGCTCGCCAGCGTGCGCGTGCCCAATCCCGACCGGCGGGCGAAAAACTATCCGCACCAGATGTCGGGCGGCCTTCGCCAGCGCGTGATGATCGCCATGGCGCTCGCCTGCAATCCGGACCTCCTGATCGCCGACGAGCCGACCACCGCGCTCGACGTCACCGTCCAGGCCGAGGTGCTGCGCCTCATCAAGGAGCTCTGCGCCGAGCGCGGCACGGCCGTGCTCTTCATCAGCCACGACCTCGGCGTCATCGCCAGCATCTGCCAGCGCGTCGGCGTCATGTATTCGGGATGCCTCGTGGAGGAGAACGAGACGCGGGCGCTCTTCGAGACCCCCCGGCACGAATATACCCGCGGCCTCCTCGGCGCCCTGCCGCGCCTCGGCAGCCGCAGCCAGCACGGCCGCCAGCGGCTGGTCGATATCGACGGCATCATCGCCGACCGCTCGAAGCTGACGGAGACCCGCTTCATCGCGCCACGCGGCGCGGAAGGGAGCCAGCCATGACCGCCCCGCTCCTTCAGGTGGACGACCTGCATGTGCGCTTCCCGATTTCCGGCGGGGGCCTTTTCGGTGGCGGCAAGCGGCTGCTGCACGCCGTCAACGGCATCAGCTTCGAGCTGGCCAAGGGCGAGTGCCTGTCCATCGTCGGCGAATCCGGCTGCGGCAAGTCGACGACCGCGCTTTCCATCCTCGGCCTGCAGGAGCCGACGGAAGGGGCGATCCGCTATCGCGGCCAGCCGCTCGCCGGTGCCGGCGCGCCGGGCCGCATGCAGCGCGCGAAGGCGGTGCAGATGGTGTTCCAGGACCCCTATGCCTCGCTCAATCCGCGCCAGTCCGTGCGCACCTCGCTCGCAGCGCCGCTGAAGCTGCACGGCATCACGGCATCCTCGGAGATCGAGGGCCGCATCGAGGCCATGATGAAGAATGTCGGGCTGACACCCGAGCAGGCGCGCCGCTATCCGCATGAATTCTCCGGCGGCCAGCGCCAGCGCATCGGCATCGCCCGCGCGCTCATCCTCGAACCGGAGATCGTCGTGCTGGACGAGCCGGTCTCGGCGCTGGACGTGTCGATCCGCGCGCAGATCATCAACCTCCTGCTGGATCTCCAGGAAAAGCTCGGCCTCTCCTACCTGATGATCAGCCACGACCTCAGCGTGGTCGAGCATATGAGCGACCGCGTGCTGGTGATGTATTTCGGGCAGATCGTGGAGGAGGGCGGCTGGCGGGAGATCTTCGAGAACCCGACGCATCCCTATACCCGCCGCCTGATCGCCGCCATACCAGACCCGGATGCCGCCCTGAACCCTGCTGCGGGATTGGGCAGCCTTCCCGATTCGCCGCTGATCAAGGGCCGCGGCTTCGTGACGGACGGCAGCATCGCGCCGGATGTCTTTACGGCGCCGCTGTCATCCGAACTGGTCGAGATCGCCCCGCAGCACCGCGTCAGGCTGGCCGCCGCCGGCTGACGCCCAGGATAGGCTGAGAGGCTGAGCAGTCGTCGCGACGGCGAGGACGACGATACGGGGGAGGAGGCAGGCGGACAGCCGCATCCGGCGGCCGTTCGCAACGAGGGCCTCGCCGCGCGCGAGATCGACGCTGATGTCCTCGTAGCCGAGCACCTCCCCGTCCAGCGGATAGGCGGCCTTGTAGACGGCCTCCTTCGCGCTGAAGAGAAGCCGCGTCGCCAGACGAGGATCGACGCCCGCGAGAACGTCCGCTGGCATCACCACGAGGGGGGCGATCTCGTCCGGCAGCGGCTCGGCCGGCTCCACATCGATGCCGAGCGATGGAATGTCGGCCGTGCGAGCGATGGCGGCGACGGCCATCTCGGCGTCATGGGCGAGCGAGCCGGCAAAGCCGTCCGGCCAGAGGGGCGCGCCTGCGGGGGAGCGTCCAATTCCCACGGCCCCCATCCCGTCCGCGGCCAGTAAATCGCGTGCAAGCGCACGGGCGGCGCCGCTCGCGCGCCGGGCCGCCGGTCGGCGCGCCGGGAGGACGGCGGCCTCTTCGGGCAGGAGCAGGGCTTCGTCGCCCTGCCGGATAAGGCGGCAGCCGAGCCGGACCCCCGGCGGGGCCAGCCGGCTCATCTGCGCCAGCAGCGCGGTCTCGGCCGCGCTGCTGCTCATTCGGCGGAGACCGGCTTGACGAAGCCGTGCAGCTTGGCCGGATTGCCGCGCCAGATCGAGTTCGGCTCCAGGATCTCGCCCTTCATGACGAAGCAGTCGACATCGGCGATCGCGCCGTCGCCCATCGTCACGCCGTAGTGCACGAAGGCGGCGGGGCCGAGCGTGCAGCCGTTGCCGATGCGGATATGGTCCGACTTGAAGGCGCCTTCCTCCAGCGAATGGGCCTGGATGACGCAGCCCTCGTTGAGCGTGGCGTCGTCGCCGATCTCCACCAGCGAGCGCTCCGTCAGGTTCGCGCCACCGTCATAGACGCGCTTGCCGACCTTCACGCCGAGAGCCCGCAGGATCATCGGGCGGAAGGGCGTACCGGCGAAGAGCCGGACGATGGGCGAATCCGACAGCTTCCAGTGCCGCTCGTGCCGCCAGAAGGCGACGTCGTAGATGGTCGTCATCTGCGGCTGGAGGCGGCGGAAGCCAAGGCTCGCCCATTCCATCAGGATATAGAACGGGATGGTGACGGCCCCGGTGAGGACGACGGCGGCGAAGAGCGCGGCCTGCGCCCATTCCGTATAGTAGTTCAGCGCCCGGTCCCAGATCGCCAGCGTGACGAAGAGCATCGTCCACTGCACGGCGATGAACATCAGCGCCGTCGCCAGGTTGTGCCGGTTCTTGTGCGGCAGGCGCGCGCGGCGGTCCTCCTCGCTGACGCCCTGGATCAGCTCCTTGTCGCGCTTGACCATGCGCGGGATCTCGAAGGGCGGCGAGCCGAGCAGGCCGACATTCTCGCGCAGCGGCCCGTCGATGGGCACCATGACCTTGGTGCCGAGCAGGACGTTGTCTCCGGTGCGCCCATCCGGCGGATAGAAGATGTTATTGCCGAAATAGTTGCGCTCGCCGACCTTCGTGTGTTCCAGCCGGAAGGCGGACGCGGACTTGTGCACGTTGATCATGTAGAGCCCGTCGGAGACCATCGTGCCCGTGCCGATTTCGCAGAGCAGCGGGTTGTCCTGCTGCTGGTTGCTGCCGAAGTTCGAGCCGGTCTGCACCACCTTGTTGAGGTTCCAGCCAAGGGCGCGGATGTAATGCACGACGGCGGAGCTGTCGCCGAACATCAGGTTGAGCAGGCGCGCATTGGTGCACACCTCCACGATGGACTGCAGCCAGAAATGGAAGCCGTAGAGCCGGTAGGTGCGGCCGGGCTTCAAAACGAGGCTGAACAGGCGCGGCAGCGCCAGCGCGGCGAAGAGCAGGGCGGCGATGAGCGCGACCAGCGTGAAGGTCGTGCCGATGGCGACGATGCCGATGGATTCCTGGTAATCGTCGCTGACATCCTGCCAGTAGCTGTGGAACCACAGCGGGAACGGCGTGACGATGACGAAAAGCGTGACGAGCTGCACCGCCTCGTAAAGGATGCGCCGCGTCTTGGAGAGCGTGACGACCGGCACCTTGCAATAGTCCGCCGTGGTCGCAACGGCGGGCGAGCCGTGCCAGTGCGCATCGTCGGGGATATGCTGCCCGCGCTGGAGCGAGGAAGCGTGGCCGAGCTGGGCGCGGTCGCCGATCGCGGTGTCGATGTCGATCATGCAGCCGACACCGACGAAGGCGTCGCGGCCGATGGCGATGGGGCCGGTATGGATATAGCCGGCCTGCGCGCGGTAGCCGAGCACCATCGATTCCTTGCGCAGGATGGCGTTCTCGCCGATGGAGATGAGGTCGGTGCAGACCGGAACGGCGCGGCATTCTATGGTGGTGCTCCGGCCGAGCCGGGCGCCGAGCAGGCGCAGGTAAAGGCTGTAGAGCGGGCTGCCGCGGAAGAGCACGACAGGCGCCGTGCGGATCAGCGTCTTGACCACCCAGAAGCGGTAGTAACGAAGGCCCCAGATCGGGAAGCTCTCGGCCTTCCAGCGGCCGACCAGCAGCCACTTCATGGCGACGGCGAAGCCGGACATGCCGAAGAAGACGGCGGCCGACAGGATCGCGCAGCGCAGGTAGAGCTGGACCGGGTCGTCGAGCATGTCATAGACCCAGTTGAGGCCCGAATTCAGCATCCAGAAGCCGAAATAGCTGTAGAGGCCGTAAAAGGCGAGCTGGGCCGCGCCGCTGGTCCAGTAGGCAAGGTTCGAGGCGCGGTGCGTGAGGCATGGTTCCTCCGCCGCCGCGGCCTCCTCCTCCGGTCCCCGCAGGTGGCGTGCGAGGTCCGCCACCGTCGGATGCAGGTAGATGTCGCGCATCGACGTCGTCGCCCATTCCCGGCGCGTGCGAAGCCGGGCGCAGAAGCGGGCCATCAGCAGGGAATTGGCGCCGAGGTCGTCGAAGAAATTGTCCTCGACATAGATGTCGTCCATCTTCAGCACGTCGCGCAGCGCCTCCGTCAGGAAGCGCTCGTCGTCGGTCGAAGGCAGGATCTCCTTGCGCTCGGCGCCGAGCCGCACGCCGGACGGCTTCGGCAGCTTGCGCGTGTCGACCTTGTCGGAGACGGTCATCGGCAGCGCCGGCAGTTCCTCCAGGAAGGAGGGCACCATGTAGTCGGGCAGGCGGCGGCGCAGTTCGCGCGCAAGGTCCGCGCGGGCGATCGCCTCCGCGCCGGACTTCAGCGCGTAGTAGCCGACCAGCTCGACGCGGCCGGGCTCTATTTCCCAGGTGGTGACGGCAGCCTGCGCAATGGCGGGCTGGCCGAGCAGGACGGCCTCGATCTCGCCGAGCTCGATGCGGTAGCCGCGGATCTTCACCTGCGTGTCGATGCGGCCGTGGTATTCGACCTCGCCGTCGGCGTTTATGCGGCCGAGGTCGCCGGTGCGGTAGATACGCTGCGAGGGGTTGTTGGGCAGGCCGATGAAATCGGCGATGAACTTCTGCGCCGTAAGCTCCGGCCGGTTGAGATAGCCGGAGGCCACGCCGATGCCGGCGATGCCGATCTCGCCGAGATCGCCGGGTGCCGACAGAACCGGACGCTCCGCATCGAGGATCACGATGGAATAGGTCGGCAGCGGGGCGCCGATGGTGACCGCGCGCTCGGGCGTCAGGTAACCCATGGTCGCCGTCACGGTCGCCTCGGTCGGGCCGTAAGTGTTGAGGATCCGGCGGCCGGGCCTCGACCAGCGTGTGACGAGATTGTGCGGGCAGGCCTCGCCGCCGACCAGGATGGCGCGAAGGCTCGGCACGTCGCTTTCGATGGAGGAGAGCAGCGTCGGCGAGCAGGCCATGCAGGTGATGGCGTTGGCGCGGAGGAAATCCGCCAGTTCCTCGCCGACCAGCGTCATGCGGCCCGGCGCGGGCACGATGGTCGCCCCGGCGGCGAAGGGCACCCAGATCTCCTCGGTGGAGAAGTCGAAGGCGATGGTCATGCCTTGGTAGACGCGGTCGCCCGGGCGGTAGCTGTAGGCCTCGGCGGCGATGCGCACGAAATTGCAGATGCTCTGGTGGCGCACCGCCACGCCCTTCGGCCGGCCAGTCGTACCCGATGTGTAGAGGATGTAGCAGGTGTCGTCCCCGCCGGCGGCGACCTCGAGCGGGGTATCCGGCTGCGCGGCAGCCTGCGGGCAATCGGCCGCGATCACCAGATGGGGAACGGAAAGCGCCGCCGCGCGCGGCGCATAGCCGGCGTTGGTGACGACGAGGCTGACGCCGGCATCCTCGACGATGAGCGACATGCGCTCTTCGGGAAAGGCCGGGGCAAGCGGCACGAAGACGGCGCCGGCCTTCATCACGGCGAGGATGGCGATATAGGTTTCGGCGGAGCGGTCGAGCAGGAGGGCGACGCGGTCGCCGGGCCTGACGCCGCGCCCGGCGAGGAGATGCGCGAAGCGGTTCGCCGCCGTATCCATCTCGCGGTAGGTCCAGACACGGCCGTTGTCCATGACGGCCGGCGCGGCGGCGTGGACAGCGGCCAGCCCCTCGAAGACACGGGAAAGCCGTTCGCCCGGCTGGCCTGCAAGCGGCGAATCGGGACCGCACAGGATCTGCGGCGTCAGGCCGCTCTCCGTCAGTTCGGTAGCGTCCCGAGCCAGGCCGCGCAAATGGGTCCCTGCGTCGTTCATTTCCAAAATCCTGCTTGTTGCGCATACGGCGAGGGCGGCGTCGGGCAATGGCGCGCCTCTGCGGGGCGAGGCCATGCGAAGCATCCCGCGTGGTCGCTTCGACTGCCGTCATCGTCGTGGGAGGCGCCTTACGCGCGGCTTTGCGAAAAGAAAAGCGGATTTTTGGATCGCGGCATAAAATAGCGTTGCATCGGGCGTCCCGACGCGAAACCGCATGACGACGCGGAACCCGGCCGTCTCTCCGGGCGTTGAGGGAAATCCCTCATTATGCAATCGTTCCCTACGCGCTAACTTCGTCATATCATCACAAGCCAGCGAGGCGCGCATGTCCTACCGAAATGTATCCGACAAGAAACCGCAACCCGATCCGGCGGAAGAGAACGCGTTCTTTCCCTCGATCTATTCCCTGAGCCAGTTCACGTCGCCGAAGTCCGACCTCGGCGGCGCGGATTATCCGACCCCCTACAGGGGCGCGAAGAAAATCCTCATGATCGGCGCGGATGAGCGCTACCTCCTGACCGACAACGGCAGCTTCTTTTCGACCGGCAACCACCCGGTGGAGACGCTGCTGCCGATGTATCACCTCGACAAGGCGGGCTTCGCCTTCGACGTGGCCACCGTCTCCGGCAATCCGGTCAAGTTCGAGTTCTGGGCCATGCCGTCCGAGGACGACGAGGTGAAGGGCTTCTTCGCCAGATATCATCCGCAGTTCAAGCAGCCGCGCAAGCTGGCCGATGTGATCGCCGGCGGGCTGGACGGCTATGCCGCGATCTTCGTTCCCGGCGGGCATGGCGCGCTGATCGGCATTCCCGGGAGCAGGGATGTCGGCGCGGCGCTGGAATGGGCGGCGGCAAACGACCGCTTCGTCATTTCTCTCTGCCACGGCCCGGCGGCCTTCCTGGCAGTCGGCGACAGCGACATCTATCGCGGCTTCAGGATCTGCGCCTTCCCCGATGCGCTCGACGCCACGACGCCCGACATCGGCTACATGCCGGGCCACCTGACGTGGAAGTTCGGCGAGAAGCTGAAGACGCTCGGCTTCGAGATCGTGAACGACGGCATTACCGGCGCCGTGCACAGGGACCGTACCCTGATCACGGGAGACAGCCCGCTGGCCGGCAACAACCTGGGCAAGCTCGCGGCGGAGACCCTCCTCAAGGAAGTCACGGCCTGATGACGGACGCGCGCACGGCAGAGGCGGCATTCCGGAGCGCTCTCCTCATCAAGGGCGCCGAAAGCCTCGCCGTGATCGAGGACGCATTGCGCGTGTTCTGCGGTTCGCTCGGCTACGACCGCTTCGTCCTGTTCTCGGCCTCCGCCGCGAAGGACGAGGTGGTCGAGCGCATCTACTGGGTCGAGGGCGACTGGTTCGGCGGCGGCGAGGCGGTCGATGCCGAAACCTATGTGCGTCGCTGCCCGGTCACGCGGCATATCCTCGACGCGCGGGAGCCGTTCTTCTGGACCAAGACGACGGCAAGGGGCGGCCAGCTCTACCGGATCGTCCGGACGCCCCGGGGGCGTGGTATTCACGGCCTTCAGGTGCCGGTGTTCGGCCCGCTGGGACTGGAAGGCGCGATGAGCCTCGGCGGCGAGCGGATCGACGCGTCGCCGCAGGCCCAACTGGCGTTGAAACTTGTTGCCGAAGCCGCGTTTCTTACGGCACGCGAGCTCCTCGAGACACCCGCCGACGATGAGATCGGAGCGCTCTCCGGACGCGAGCGCGAGGTGCTCGCCTGGACGGCCGCCGGCCGCCGGCAGGTCGAGATCGCCGCGACGCTCGGCCTTTCAGAACGCACGATCGAAAATCACCTTCGGCGCATCCGCAAGCGCCTCGGCGTTACGACGACGGCACAGGCGATCCGGGTGGCGATCCGCAACGGCGAGATCGCGGCCTGAACGCACCGGGAGAAACGACATGGGTAAGACGGTCCTCATCACCGGCGCGGCCTCCGGGTTCGGCCGCGGTGTCGCCTTCGGCCTCGCACGGCGCGGTCATCAGGTGATCGCCGGCTGCCAGATCTGGCCGCAGGTCTGGGAATTGCGCAACGCCGCCAGGGCGGATGGCATTGAGATGCAGGTTATCAAGCTCGACGTGCTCAACGAGATCGACCGCGCCAGGGCGCTGGAACTGGACATCGACGTTCTGCACAACAATGCCGGCATCATGGAATCGGGGCCGATGGCCGAGATTCCGATGGCGGTCTTCCGCTCGGTCTTCGAGACCAACGTCTTTGCGGCCCTTGAACTGGCGCAGGGCTTTGCCCGCAAGATGGTCAGGCGCGGCAGCGGCCGGATCGTCTGGACCTCCTCGGTCGCCGGGCTGGTCAAGGTGCCCTTCGACGGTGCCTATGCGGCCTCCAAGCATGCGGTCGAAGGCATCTGCTCGGCCCTGCACGAGGAACTGAAGCCCTATGGCGTCGAGGTCGTGACAGTCAATCCCGGCGCCTATCGCACCGGCTTCAACGATACGGGAATGGAGAGCATGGACCAGTGGTGGGGCCTGGGCGAGCGCGTCGTGGAGCACTGGCCCGTGCGCGAACTTGACAGGCAGCACGACCCTGCCGAAATGATCGCGGCGATGATCGACGTCATCGAGGCGGAGGATCCGCCCTATCGCACCGTGCGCCCCGAGAGCGCCGGGGAGATGGTCCGCAAGGAGCAGGCGCTGGTCTGGGATCGAAAAGCCTGAGGAGGCCGGCATGAGACTTCTGTTGTTGGGTGCGACCGGTGTCGTGGGGCGGGAGGTTCTGGCGCAGGCGCTTGCGGATGCGAGGGTCGAAACGCTGGTCGCACCGACGCGGCGGCCCCTCGCGGTGACCCATCCCAAGCTGACCGCCCCGCTGGTCCGTTTCGACGACCTGCCCGCGGACGCCGACTGGTGGCGGGCCGATGCGGTGATCTGCACGCTTGGCACCACCATCAAGAAGGCAGGGTCTCGCGAAAACTTCCGCAGGGTGGACCACGACTATGCCCTTGCCGTCGCCAGGCTCGCCAGAGCGCATGGAACGCCGGCTTTCGCCATCGTCTCTGCGAGGGGCGCCAACCCTCGCTCGGCCCTTTTCTATTTCAAGGTGAAAGGCGAGACCGAGGCCGACCTCGCTACGCTCGGATTCGCGTCGCTGACGCTGGCGAGACCGGGGCTGATCGGCGGCGAACGAGAGGACATGCGTCGACGCGAGCAAATCGGCGCCGCCGTCCTGAAACTGTTGGGGCCGTTGCTCCCCAAGTCGTTGCGGATCAATCCGAGCCCAAGGATTGCAAAGGCCCTGCTTGACGCCGCCATCGAAGGGCGCGCGGGAACCAGAGTTATAGATTCTGCCGAAATGTCATGATGCGAGAGGCCTCGATGCCTATTCGGGCTGTGTCGCCAATTACCCGGGCCGATGAGCCGGCATGGATGCATCGTTTCGACCTCAAGGGATCACCGCTGGTCCCGTGACTGCGTTCGGCAAACCTTATGCCTTTCCCTGGTCCAACCGTCAGGTCAAACCGGTCCAAGATCGGCGTAGCCGTCATGCAAGGCCCGGTCGCCGGCGCTGAAGCGCTGGCTGGCGAAATTGTGCTGGTGCCAATAGGGATAGATGTAGGGCGGGCGGCTGACCTTGTTCAGCGTGTTGAGCTCATCTTCCGAGAGCCTCAGGTCCGCGGTCGCGATGTTTTCCCGGAACTGGTCCTCGCTGAGGCCGCCGACCACGAGGCTCGATATGGCGGGGCGGGACAGTGTCCAGGCGAGCGAAACCTGCGCGACGGTGACGCCGCGCTGCCGGGCAATGCCTTCCAGCGCATCGACGATAGTCCACAGGCGTTCGCGGTCGCGGATCGGCGGTTCGCTCCAGCCGGCGGCCTGGCGGGAATCGGCCGGCGTCCTGTCGCGGCCGAAGGCGCCGGAGAGCAGGCCGGCGGCGAGCGGGCTCCAGACCATGACGCCGAGGCCCTGGTCGATGGAGATCGGCAGCAGCTCGTATTCGGCCTCGCGCGCTTCCAGCGTGTAGTGGATCTGCTGGGTCACGAAGCGCGGCAGGTTCTTCGCCTCGGCGACGCCGAGCGCCTTCATGATGTGCCATCCGGAATAGTTGGAGCAGCCGATATAGCGGATCTTGCCCTGCTGGCGCAGCGTGTCGAGCGCCGAGAGCATTTCCTCGACCGGCGTCACCCCGTCCCATTCGTGCATGAAGTAGATGTCGATATGGTCGGTCCTCAGCCGCTTGAGGCTCGCCTCGCATTCGCGGATGAGGTGGTAGCGCGAGGTGCCTTCGTCGTTCGGCCCGTCGCCGATGCGCATGCGGGCCTTGGAGGAGATCAGCACCTTCTCGCGCTTGTCGCCGAGCGCCTCGCCGAGAATCTCCTCCGAGCGGCCGAGCGAATACATGTTGGCCGTGTCGAAGAGGTTGACGCCGCCGTCGATGCAGCAGTCGATGAGGCGACGGGCTTCCGCCACGCCCTGGCTGGCCACGCGCGAAAACGCGCCGACCCCGCCGAAGGAGAAGGTGCCCATGGCGATGGCCGAAACCTTGAGGCCCGTGCGGCCGAGCGTCCTGTATTCCATGGTCTTCCTCCTCGGGTTTATTCCGCCGGCTGCCTTGCCGCCCGTCGCGGGCGCTCCTCGGTGATCTTCGGCGCGCCGTGCTGGTGGCTGGCGCGCAGGACGAGCTCCGCGCCGACGAGGATCTTGACCGGCGGCTGCGGGTCCGCGGCGGTGATCAGGTCGTCGAGCACGGTGACGGCGAGGTAGCCGATCTTGCGTTTCGAAACGTCGATGGTCGTCAGGCCCGGCTCCATGGTCGCGCTCTGCGGCAGGTTGTCGAAGCCGATGATCGAGACGTCCTCCGGGATCGAGACGCCGTGTTCGCGCAGCGCCCGGATGAAGCCGTAGGCGATGATGTCGTTGGTGCAGAAGTAGCATTCGGCGAGGTCGAGCCCGGTCGACAGCAGCGCGCGAGTATCGAGATAGGCCCCGTCATAGGTCGATTCCACCGAGAGGATGTCGGCCTCGTTCACCGGCAGGCCGAGGCGCGCCATGTTCTTGAAGAAGGCCTCGCGGCGCAGGCGGAAGTTGGTCGTGTCGACATGGGAGGCGACGAAGCCGATGCGCTGGAAGCCCTGCATGCGGAAGCGAGAGAGCACCTTGTAGACGGCGTCCTCGTTGTTCATGTCGACGAAATTGGCGTCGAGCACGTCGTAGAACGTGTCGATGAAGACGGTCGGCAGGCCGAGGCCCTGGATCAGCCTGATATCGGCCTCCGTCAGCTCGGTGCCGAGCGCGATCACGCCGGAAATCGGCGCGCCCGCCAGCGATTCGGCGACCGAGGAGATCGGCTGTCCCTCGAAGCTCACCACCTCCAGCGTATAGTTGCGCCGCGTCGCCTCGGCGGACATGCCGTCGATATAGTCGGAGATGAAGACGCTGTGGTCGCGGTTGACGGTGTGGCCGTGCTTGGCGATCTTCAGGAAGCGCAGCGTCTCGCCGGGTTCGGCGCTGCGTGTCGCCCGCGGCACATAGTTGAGGCTCGCCACCGCCTCCAGCACGCGCGCCCGCGTCACGCCGGAAATCTCCCCCTTGCCGTTCAGCACGAGCGAAACCGTCGCCGGCGATACGCGCGCCGCCTCGGCGATGTCCCTGATGGTCAGTTTTCCCGGTTTTTTCATGCGGCGGTCAGCGGCCTTTTTATGCTGCAACTGCGAACAAGTTTACTAAACGATTTAAGTGATCCTGCTGAGACCTAGGGCAAATTGACGCCTTTCGCAACCGATATGGCATGCAAACAGGGCTTGTCAGCACAAATTTCCTTTGCTAGCGTTTTAGTGAAGTCGAAATTTGTTTAGTAAACAAATGGGAGGAGATCATGCACAAAACCGGCGCACAGCTGGCGATGCTGCTTGTCATCAACGGCCTTTTGCTCGTGGCGGGCGCGCTGATCTCCGGCGGCTTCCTTTCCGTTTTCAATCTCCAGTCCATGGCGAGCCAGGTGCCGGAAATCGGCCTGCTGGCCATCGGCGTCATGCTGGCCATGTGCGCCGGCAATGGCGGTATCGACCTCTCCGGCATCGCGCTTGCCAATCTCTCGGGCGTGCTCTCCGCCGTGATCGTCTCGTCCTTCCTGTCGGCGACGGAGAGCGGCACGGCCTTCAGCCTCGCCTTCATCGCGGGCGCGCTGCTCGTCGGCCTTGCCGGCGGCGTCATCAACGGCCTCTTGATCTCGCGGCTGAACATCACGCCCATCCTCTGCACGCTCGGCACGCAGATGGCCTTCATGGGGCTTGCGGTCGTGGTTTCCGGCGGCAAGGCCGTGATGGTCGGCAGCCCGGCGCTGCTTTCCAGCATCGGCAACGACATGATCGCGGCCGTGCCGATCAGCTTCCTTCTCTTCGTGCTGGTCGCCGGCATCGTCGCCGCGCTGCTGAAGTTCACGCCCTATGGTCTTTGGCTGATGCTGATGGGCACCAATCCCAAGGCCGCGGTCTATGCGGGCTTCCCGCGGAACGGCGTGATCGTCGCCACCTATGCGATATCAGGCACGCTGTCGGGCCTTGCCGGCATCATCATCGCGGCGCGCAACGTCAATGTGAAGTTCGATTACGGCAGCTCCTACCTGCTGATCGCCATCCTGATCGCCGTGATGGCCGGCGTGAAGCCGGAGGGCGGCTACGGGCGCGTCGTCTGCGTCGTGCTCAGCGCCATCGCCCTGCAGCTCATGTCGAGCCTGCTCAATTTCGGCGGCCTTTCCAATTTCGTGCGCGATTTCGCCTGGGGGCTGCTGCTGCTCACCTTCCTGGCCGTCGGCCGCTACGACATTGCCGGCTTCCTCGCCCCGGGTTGCCGCTCGCAAACCCCTTCGGTGCCTGTCCCTCAAGCGCCGAAGTGAAAGTGGAGGGAAAATTCGTGGAGGAAAACATGAAATCGTTCTCGAAGAAGGTTCTGGCCGGAACCACCGTTGCAGCCGTCGCGCTCGCAGGTTCCATCGGCGTATTGGCCGCCCAGGAAAAGCCCGTCATCGCCACCGTGGTCAAGATCAGCGGCATTCCGTGGTTCGACCGCATGAACACGGGCGTCGTCGCCTATCAGGAGGCCAATCCGGACGTCGTCGCCAGCCAGAGCGGCCCGGCGACGGCCGACTCGGCCCAGCAGCTTCAGATCGTCAACGACCTCGTCGCCAAGGGCGTCAACGCGCTCGCCGTCGTGCCGATGGACCCGGCCGTCCTGGAAGGCACCTTTCAGCGCGCCATGGAGCGCGGCATCGTCGTCGTCACGCACGAGGCCGACAACCAGGTGAACACCAATGCCGACGTCGAGGCTTTCGACAATGCCGATTACGGCGCGGCGCTGAACGAGCGCCTGGCCGAATGCATGGGCAAGGAAGGCAAGTGGACGACCTTCGTCGGCTCGCTCGGCAGCCGCACGCATATGCAGTGGGTCGGTGCGGGCGAGGAGAACGCCAAGAAATATGCCGGCATGGAGCTCGTCGATCCGAACAACGAATCCTTCGACGACGCCAACGGCACCTATGAGAAGGCCAAGGAAATCCTGCGCAAGCACCCTGACATCAAGGGCTTCCAGACCTCTGCCGGCAACGACGTCCTCGGCGTCGGCCGCGCCATCGACGAAGCGGGCCTGAGCGGCAAGATTTGCCTCGTCGGCACCGGCCTTCCGAACCCGTCGGCCGACCTTCTGGAATCCGGCGCCATCACGGCGATCGGCTTCTGGGATCCGCAGAAGGCCGGCATGGCGATGAACGCCGTCGCCAAGCTGCTGCTGGAGAAGAAGGAAGTCACCGACGGCATGGACCTCGGCGTCGAAGGCTACAACAAGGTCTCCGTCAAGCAGGGCGCGGGCAAGGGCCTCCTGATCCTCGGCAACGGCATGGTCCTCGCCGACAAGGCGACCTACAAGGAACACATGTTCTGATCCGGCAAACCGTCAGCCGGCCGGGAGGTTTTCCTTCCGGCCGGAACCGTCCGGCGTGGCGACGCGCCGGTCAGCATGAGGACAATTTCCGTGGCGGCACAAGCACATACCGCGCAGCAACCGGCGGCGCTCCTTGAACTCAGGAACATCCAGAAATGGTTCGGCGGCGTCCATGCCCTGCGCGGCATCGACCTGACGCTCCAGCCGGGCGAGGCCTACCATCTCCTGGGCGAGAACGGTTGCGGCAAGAGCACCGTCATCAAGATCATGTCGGGCGCGCATGCACCGACCTCGGGCGAGATTGTGCTGGGCGGAGAGACCTTCTCGTCGCTGACGCCGATCCAGTCGCTCGCCGCCGGCATCGAGACCGTCTACCAGGACCTGTCGCTGCTGCCGAACCTTACGGTCGCCGAGAACGTCGCGCTGAACGAGCAGCTGGTCAACGCCAACGGCCGCCTCGCGCGCCTCTTCGACCGCAAGCGGCTGCGGGAGACGGCGGAACGGGCGCTCGCCGCCGCGGGCCTGCCGACCGACCGCGCCTTCCTCAACACCATCGTTTCCGACCTGCCGCTCGCCTCGCGCCAGCTTGTCGCCATCGCGCGGGCCATCGCGACCCGCGCCAAGCTCGTCATCATGGACGAGCCGACGACCTCGCTGACGCGCCGCGAGGTGGACAATCTCATCCGCGTCGTCGAGCGCCTTCGCTCCGAAAACGTCGCCGTGCTCTTCGTCACGCACAAGCTGGACGAATGCTACCGCATCGGCGGCCATGCCGTCGTCTTCCGCGACGGCCAGTGCGTCGCGCAGGGTCCTATCGCGAATTACAGCAAGAAGGAGCTGGCCGAGCTGATGACCGGCCGTTCCATCGACGCCCAGCGCTATCGCACCGGCAAGCCCTCCGATGAGGAACTCCTCAAGGTCGACCGTCTCGCCGCCGATGGCGTGCAGGAGATGAGCTTCTCGCTGAGGAAGGGCGAAATCCTCGGCATCACCGGCCTTGCCGATTCCGGCCGCAACGAACTCGCCATGGCCCTGACGGGCGTCGCCCCCGCATCGGCCGGAACGCTCACGCTCGGTGGCAAGGCCGTCACCGTGCGCTCGCCGGCAGAGGCCATCGAGCAGGGCATCGGCTACGTGCCGGAGGACCGGCTCGCCGAAGGCCTCTTCCTCGACAAGTCGATCTTCGAGAACGAGATCGCCCTCATCGTCTCGCGCCTTGCCAATTCGCTCGGCGTCGTCGACCGGGAGGAGGGGCGCAGGATCGCCGCGCGCCTTTCCGAGGAGATGCGGCTCAACACGAAGAACCTCGACCTGCCGGTCGGCGCGCTCTCTGGCGGCAACCAGCAGCGCGTGCTGATCGGCCGCTGGCTCAGCATCGCGCCGAAGCTGCTCGTGCTGCACGGACCGACCGTCGGCGTCGACGTCGGCTCCAAGGATACGATCTACCGCGTCATCCAGGCGCTCGCCGAAGCAGGCATGGGTCTCGTCATCGTCAGCGACGACCTGCCCGAGCTCCTGCAGAACGCCGACCGCATCCTCGTCATGAACAGCGGCCGGGTGGTCGCGGAGGTGGATGCGGAGGCGGCAACCGAAGACCAGCTTTACAAGGCGATGCTGACGACCATGACGGAGACTGTGCAATGAACGCTTCACGGACCGATGAACTCCACGGCGCCGCCGGCCCGTCGCGTTCCTTCAGCTTCGGTGAGCTCGTGCGCCGCCGCCCGGAGACCATCACCTTCCTGCTGCTGGTCGCGATCTGCGTCAGCGTCGCCATCGCCAACCCGGCTTTCCTGCAACCCTCGACGCTCATCGACATCGGCCGCGCCAGCGTGGTCATGGGGCTCTTCGCGCTCGGCGTCTTCATCATCCTGGCGGCGGGCGGCATCGATGTGTCCTTCACGGCGATCGCGGCCTTCACCATGTATTCGATGACGGTGCTGGTGCAGAGCTACCTGCCGGGCCTTCCCATCGTCGTCGTCATCTTCATGGCGACGCTCGGCGGGGTGGCGCTCGGCATCGTCAACGGCCTGCTCGTCCATCACCTCAAGGTTCCGTCGCTGATCGTCACCATCGGCACGCAATATCTCTTCCGCGGCTTCCTGCTCTCCTTCATCGGCACGGTCTGGATCATGTCGCTGCCGCCGCAGATGGGCGCCTTCGGCCGCATGCCGCTCGTCCAGTTCGAATCCGCCAACGGCGCGCTGATCACGCTGCCCTTCTACTTCCTCGTCCTGCCCGTCGCGGCCCTCGTGACCTGGTGGATCCTCAACCGCACCCTGATGGGCCGCGCCATCTTCGCCGTCGGCGGCAATGCCGACATCGCAAGCCGCCTCGGCTATAGCCTGCGCACCGTGCACGTCTTCCTGTTCGGCTATGCGGGGGCGCTCGCGGGCCTTGCCGGCATCATCCATGTCTGCGCCAACCGGCAGGCCAATCCCTTCGATCTCGTCGGCACCGAGATCAACGTCATCGCCGCCGTCGTGCTCGGCGGCGCGCGCATCACCGGCGGCACGGGCACGGTGCTCGGCACCCTTCTCGGCGTGCTGCTGATCGTCGTGCTGAACAGCGTGCTCGTCATGGTCGGCATTCCCAGCACCTGGCAGCGGCTCGTCGTCGGCAGCTTCATCCTGCTGGCCGCCGCCTTCTTCGTCACGCGCCAGCGCAAGAAATAACCCCCACTTCGGAGGAAACCCATGAAGAAGTTCCTGAACGACCCCGTCAACTTCGTCGACGAGATGCTGGAAGGCATCTACAAGGCGCATCCCGCCGTCACCTATGCGGCCGACGACCTGCGCTGCCTCGTGACGGCCCGGACCAGGCCCGGCAAGGTCGGCATCGCCACCGGCGGCGGCTCCGGGCACCTTCCGACCTTCCTCGGCTTCGTCGGCGACGGCATGCTGGACGGCGCGGCCGTCGGCGGCGTCTTCCAGTCGCCCAGCGCCGAGCAGATGTACCAGGTGACGAAGCACATCGACCAGGGCGCCGGGGTCCTCTACATCTACGGCAACTATACCGGCGACATCATCAATTTCGACATGGCGGCCGAGCTTGCCGATCTCGACGGCATCGCGGTCAAGCAGGTCGTCGGCAATGACGACGTCGCCTCGTCGATCGTCGGCGAGGAGCACAAGCGCCGTGGCGTCGCGGGCATCTTCTTCATCTACAAGGCGGCGGGCGCTGCCGCCGCCGAAGGTCTTTCGCTCGACGAGGTCACCCGCCTTGCCGACAAGGCGCGCCTGCGCACCCGCACCATGGGCGTCGCGCTTTCGAGCTGCGTCGTGCCGGAAATCGGCCACGCCACCTTCTCCATCGGCGAGGACGAGATGGAAATCGGCATGGGCATCCATGGCGAGCCCGGCATCAGCCGCAAGAAGCTTGCGCCGGCCGACGCCGTCGTCGACGAGATGGTGGACCGCATCTTCGCGGAAACCGACTACAAGCAGGGCGACACTGTCGCCGTGCTGATGAACGGCCTCGGCGGCACGCCGCTGGAAGAGCTCTACATCCTTTTCCGCCGCGTATCGCAGCTTCTGGAGGCGCGCGGCGTCACCGCGAAACATGTCTGGGTCGGCGAGTTCGCCACCTCGATGGAGATGGCCGGCGCCTCGATCTCGATCCTGCATCTCGACGAGGAACTGGACCGTCTTATCGCCGCCCCGGCCAACACGCCGTTCTTCCAGCACGTCGCGGGGTGATGCCATGACGCTTCAGACATTGGACGCCGCCAGCCTGATCGACCTCTTCAAGAGCTGGAAGGAACTCTTCGCCGAACAGCGCGAATTCCTCATCGCGCTCGACGGCAAGGTGGGCGACAGCGATCTCGGCATCACCATGAGCAAGGCCTTCGCCGCCGCCGCCGAAGCGCTCGAAGCGGAAGGCGAGGCGGCGGGCATTTCCAAGCTGCTGCGCACCGCCGGCGCCACCATGGCCCGCACCGCACCCTCCACCATGGGCACGCTGACGGCAACCGGGTTCCTGCGCGCCAGCAAAGCCGTCGAGGGCAAGGATGCGCTCGGCACCGCCGACATGGCCGCCTTCTGGCGCGCCTATCGCGACGGCGTTGCCGAGCGCGGCAAGGCGAAGGTCGGCGACAAGACGCTGCTCGACGTGCTCGATCCCATCGCCACGATGCTGGAGGCGCAGGCTGCCGCCGGTGCCTCGCTTTCCGACGCGCTGACCGCGACGGCGGATGCGGCCGAACAGGCGCTGGAGGCCACCAAGTCCATGCTCGCACAGCATGGCAAGGCGGCGGCATTCCAGGAAAAGACCGTCGGCCTGCAGGATGCCGGCGCGACGGTCGGCGCTCTCCTGATCCGCCGCATGGCGGAGTTCGCGGCGAGCCGGTAATCTCCTCGACCACGCCTGAGCCAAGGGGGCGCTGCCGTTCTGCGGTGCCTTCGGCTTGCGGTTCTGCTCGGGGCGGCAAGCCCCCCTGAACCACTTACTGCTGCGTGCGCAAGTCCCGGCAGGGACAAGACCGCCATGCGCCGCATCGGAGACCCGGACGACGTCGTGGGCGCCGTCGCCTTCTTCGCTTCCGACGATGCCGCCTTCGTCACCGGCCAGACATTGAGCGTGGACGGCGGTATCGTCTTTCGCTGAAGACTTCGCAGGACTATCGGCGGCAACGCGCAGGATAACGCCGCGCGGTGGTCTTTGTCCGGAAATTCGATGAAGAATCCGGGTCAGCTTTTCGAGGGACGAAATGCGACGCAGTGTTGCGGGTCGGTCTCGATGCGGGCGGCGCCGATGAGGTCGAGGCAATAGGGCACGGCGCTGAACACCGCGTCGAGGCAGGTCGCGAGCGCCGACGGCTTGCCGGGCAATGTGATGATCAGCGTCCGGCCGCGGATGCCGGCGCTCTGCCGCGACAGGATCGCGGTCGGGACCTCGGCAAGGCTTGCCTGCCGCATGGCTTCGCCGAAGCCCGGAAGCGCCTTGTCGATCACCGCTTCGAGCGCTTCCGGCGTCTGGTCGCGCGGTGCCGGCCCGGTGCCGCCGGTGACGAGGATGAGGTCGGCGCCGTGGTTGTCCGCGAGGTCCTGGAGGGCGGCGGCCACCGTCTCGCAGCCATCGGGGACGATGCGACGCAGGAGGGGCACTGGCGGGCGGACGGCGCGCCGGAGCCACTCCTCGGCCGCGGGGCCGCCGAGGTCTTCATATTCGCCCCGGGCCGCCCGGTCCGAGACGACGAGTATGGCGATCAGCGGATTGTCAGCGGACATCTGCGACCTCTCTTGCCCGGCACCAGTCGACCGCTTGCCGCATGTCGGCCGGGAGCGCCAGCGACATCTCCCCGGCAAAGGCGAGGAACGGTTCGAGGTTGAGCTTGTTCACGCCGACGAGGACGGGAATCCCTGCCTCCAGCGCCTCGGCGATGACGGGGACCATTCCGTGACCCTCCGCCTCGCGCTTGCCGAACTTGTTGACGATCAGCACGTCGGCGCCGTGCAGCCGCCGCGAGACTTCGGCAACGGACTGTTCCAGCGCCGCGTGGTCGAGGATGCAGCCGCGTGCCAGCGCGCCGCGATCCTCGCTGATGCGCAGCGTCGGTCCATCGGGCAGGACGCGCAGGTCCATTTCGCATTTGGGCCGGTCGGCGCGCGCGGTATTGGTCTGCACCACGCCCGACAGGCGAAGCCCTTCGGCCTGGAGCGCGTCCGCAACCATGGCCAGGAAGCGGTCGGTCTCGCCGCGCCCCTCGATGCTGACATGCGCAAGCCGCATCACGATGTCCTCCTCTCGTCGGCCACGTACCGGCCCGATTTGCCGCCGTCCTTCAACGCCAGTCGCAATCCGGTGACGACCATGCCCTTCTCGATAGCTTTCAGCATGTCGTAGATCGTCAGGCAAGCCACCGATGCGGCGGCAAGCGCCTCCATCTCGACGCCGGTCGGCCCGTTCGTCTGCACCGCGGCGCGGACGTGAACGCCCGGCAGATGGTGATCGATCTCGAAATCCACCGTCGCCCGTGTCAATGCCAGCGGGTGGCAGAGCGGAATCAGGTCCGCCGTGCGCTTGGCGGCCATGATCCCGGCGATGCGCGCCACGCCGAGGACGTCGCCTTTCCTGGCACTGCCCGCGACCACGAGGGCAAGTGTTTCGGGCGCCATCAGGACCTGCGCTTCGGCCACAGCCAGCCGTGTCGTTTCCACCTTCGCGGTGACATCGACTATATGCGCCTGGCCGTCGGCGTCGAAATGCGTCAGCGTCATGTCGGATCCTTCCGGCAGTGGCCGCAGACCGGGCATCCAGGGCTGCGGTGAATTGCGATCTGGCGGCTTTCGCCCCACAGCGCGTCGTGCAGGAGGAGGCGGCCGCGCAGGCTCTGCCCCGCTCCGGCGATCTCCTTGATGGCCTCGGCCGCCATCATCGCGCCGAGAATGCCGGGAAGGGCGCCCATCACGCCGGCCGAGGTGCAGGTGACCTGGAGCTCGTCCGGCGGCAGCACCGGAAACAGGCAGGCAAGGCACGGCGCGCCATTCGCCGGGTCGTACAGCGTCAACTGTCCCTCCCATTGGCTGATGGCGCCGGAAAGCAGCGGCACGCCGGCGGCGGTGCAGGCTGCATTGAGGAGATGGCGCGTTGGCAGGTTGTCGGTGGCGTCGATGACCAGTGTCTGCCCGGCGATGAGGTCCGCCGCACGCGTCCGGTCAAGCCGGGCCTCGACCGGCACCACGGTGACGTAGGGATTGATCCCGGCAAGGGCGATCCGGGCCGATTCCACCTTGGCCATGCCCAGCCGTTGCTGGCTGTGGATCACCTGCCGCTGCAGGTTGGACAGCGACACGCTGTCGTCGTCCACCACCGTGATCCGGCCGACGCCCGCCGCCGCCAGGTACAACAGCACCGGTGCGCCGAGCCCGCCCGCGCCGACGACCAGCACGCGCGCCCGCTTGAGCCGCGCCTGTCCCTGGCCGCCGATCTCGCGCAGCAGGATGTGGCGCTCGTAGCGCGGCAGTTCGCCTTCGCCATAGAGCGGCGCCTCGATCTCCATGACCCTCAGCCTCCGGTCATCGGTGGGAAGAACGCGACTTCGCGCACCTCGCAAAGGGATGCGGAGAAATCCGCCAGGCGTTGATCGAGCGCCACGCGGACGGAGGCGGGGTCGCGGAAGGCCGCGGCATGGCGTTCACTGCGCAGGCGGAGTTCCGCGACGAGGTCGGCGACGCTTACCGCCGAGGTGAGGATGCGCTCGCGCGGTTCGTCGATGCGTTCGCGCAGCCATGCGAAGTAGAGGATGTCGATCGTCGCCATCCCGGTCAACCTCCCGTGCGGTTCATGGCACGGCGGACCGCCCCGCCCGGCGCGGCGCGGGAATAATCGAAATCGTGCCCGCGCGGCTTGCGCGCGATGGCCGCACGGATGGCCTCTTCCAGCTCCGCCTGCTGCGGGCAGCCCCGAAGCGGCGCGCGCAGGTCGGTGGCGCCCTCCTGGCCGAGGCAGGTGTGGAGGGTTCCGGTGCAGCCGAGCCGAACCCGGTTGCAGCTCTCGCAGAAATTGTGGCTGAGCGGCGTGATGAAGCCGATTCTCTGGCCGGTCTCCGCAAGTTGCAGATAGCGCGCCGGCCCGCCGGTGGTTCCGGCCAGCGGCTGCAAGGTGAAGCGGCCGGCAAGGCGCGCGCGCAGGTCGGAAAGAGGCAGATACTGATCCAGACGCTCTTCGATGGAGGTCTCTCCCAAAGGCATGACCTCGATGAAGGTCAGGTCATGGCCTTCCGCCGCACACCAGTCGACCAGCGGGAACAGCTCGTCCTCGGTGTGGCCGCGCAGCGCCACGGCGTTGATCTTCACCCGAAGCCCCGCTGCGCGGGCGGCGGCGATGCCGTCGAGCACCGTCTCCAGCCGGCCCCGGCGTGTCAGGCGCGCGAAGCGGCCGGGATCGAGCGTGTCGAGCGAGACATTGACCCGACGTACGCCGCAGGCGGCCAGTTCTTCCGCATGGCGCGCAAGCTGGCTGCCATTCGTGGTCAGGGTCAGTTCGCGCAGGGCCCCGCTTGCCAGGTGGCGCGACATGGCGCGGAAAAATCCGAGGATGCCCTTGCGCACCAGCGGCTCGCCGCCGGTGATGCGCAATTTCGTCACGCCCAGCCCGACAAAGGCGGAGCACAGCCGATCCAGTTCCTCAAGCGTCAGCAGGTCCTTGCGGGGCAGGAATTCGACCCGCTCGGCCATGCAATAGGTACAGCGGAAATCGCACCGGTCGGTGACCGAGACCCGCAGATAGCTGATCCGGCGGCAGAAGGCATCGGTCAGCGCGCCGGTGCCCGGCTTTGCGGAACAGGGGGAAAGGGTGGTGGTGGCTTCAGGCATCATGGGTCATCCCGTCGAAAAGCGGCTGCCAGCGCAGCATCTGGCCTGGCGAGACGTCCGCGCAATCCGCGGCGACGATGGCAAGGCCGTCGGCGCCCGCAAGCGGGAACAGGGTTGCCGAGACGCCGTTGCCCAGGCGCTGGAGCAGGGGAAGGCCGGTTTCGTCCGTGCCGAGGCATCGCACGGGGAACACCTCCTGCCGCCCGGGCCGGCGGCGCCAGGAAAACGCGGCCCTGCCGCGGAAGGCGGCGAAAGGCGCCGGCTCGGTGCCGCAGAGCCGTGTGATCTGTGCGGCGGCGAAGAGCTGGAAGCCGACGAAAGCGGCAAGGGGATTGCCGGGCAATCCGGTGAAGGCTGCCGGGCCGAGGCGCCCGAAGACAATGGGCTTGCCCGGCTTCAGGGCCACGCGCCAGGCGGCGATCGTGCCGCCCGCGGCAAGGAAGGCCGGGCGCAGCGGATCGCGCCCGCCCATCGATACGCCGCCGGAGGTCAGAACGAGATCGGCCGTCCGGGCGAGCTCGCCAAGCCGGGTGGCGAGAGGCCCGGGCGCGTCTGGAAGCACGCCGGCGTCCAGCGCCTCGGCGCCCGCCGCCTGCACCATGGAAAGCAGCATGGGGCGATTGGCGTCGTAGATCTGCCCGGCACGAAGGAGGTCGGCCGTGAGCTCGTCGCCGGTCGACAGGACGGCCACGCGCGGGCGGGCGAAGACGCGCACCTGTCTCACGCCGTTTGCGGCAAGGAGGCCGATATGGTGCGCAAGGATGCGCCGGCTCCGCGACAGGAGGATGGCGCCCTGCGGCTGGTCGCTGCCGGCCCGCCGCATGTTGGCGCCGGCTTCCGGCAGGGTTTCCAGAAGGATCGCGTGATCGCTCTCGCGCACGTCCTCCAGCGGGACCACCGCTTCCGTGCCCTCCGGCAGCGGGGCGCCGGTGAAGACGCGGATCGCCTTGCCCTCGGGAAGATCGGGCACCGCGGCCGCGTCTGCCGCAAGGGTTGCGACAACCGGCAGCCGTTGTGAGACCGCAGCGCCGGCAAGGCGAATGGCAAAGCCGTCGACCGCCGAATTGGTGAAGAACGGCATGGCCGTTGGGGCCGCAACGTCCCGCGCGGCCACCCGGCCCGTCGCCTGGGCGAGAGCGACGTCGCACACGGCCGTGACCGGGGAGATCTGGTCGAGGGCCGCCTCAAGGGCTGCCGCGCCGTCGATGAGTGGGGTGGGCATGGCCGGGTCGCGCATCTTGCATGAATATCCGTGAGAAAGGGGGCAGGGCCGGGAGAGCCGGCCGCTGCTCGTGCAGGTCACTTCGCGGCGTCGGAGGCGTTGGACAGGAGGAAGTCCATGACGATCGCCTTCTCGTCGTCGTCGAGGCCCGCGCGCGGGAACATCGAGGGCGTGATCGCCTTCCATTGCAACTGGGTGAAGGCGCCCACGTCGCGCGGGCCGTGGCAGACGGTGCAGCGTTCGTAGAACAGCTTCTCGCCCGGGCTCATGTCGGCATAGAGTGCCTCCACGAGGCTATCCAGCCGGTCCAGCGCGAGATCGTCGTCGTCGATCGCGGCCACCTTCAGGTCCTCGATGATCGGCGGCTTCTCGTAGGCGAGGTTCGGGCCTTCGGGATCGTCGCACTTGCGGATGGATGCCAGGCAGGTGTTTGCCGTGGTCGCCTGGCTGAGGCCGGACGATTTCTGCGTCGAGGTCAGGAAGTTCACCAGGCCGGAATTGCAGCGTCCCTTGCCGTCGAGGCTCGGCCAGCATCCCTCGTAGATCGAGATGACGCCCGGCATGATCTCGTCGGAGACGACCGCCCCGGCGATGACAGTGCCGCGATCGTTGTAGATCTCGACGAGGTCGCCATCGGCAATGCCCCGGGCGGCCGCATCCTTGCTGTTGATGCGCACGGGTTCTCGGCCCTGAACCTGATAGAGCGCGCGCAGCCGCTCCGAGTTCGCCATCTGGCTGTGCAGGCGATACCAGGGATGCGGGCTGACCACATGGAGCTGGCCTTCCCTGGCATTGCCCAGATACTCGGCCGGCTCCAGCCACATCGGCATGCCGGGGCAATCTTCCAGCTTCATGTCGGCTATGGTCTGGCAGAACATCTCGATCTTGCCGGACTTGGTGTGCAGGTGGTTCTTCTCCGGGTCGGTGTAGAAGTCCCCGTGCCGCACCCAGGCGCGGGCCGCGTCGGGGGCGGGCTGCCGTGCGTAGCCCTTTTCCCAGAATGTCTCGAACGGCGTGGTCTCGGCCGCACCGGTCTTCGAATAGGCAACCTTCAGGATGTCCATGTATTCCGGATAGGCCTGATCCTCGATGAATTGCGACTTCCTGTAGAACAGGTCGGCAAGATCGGCGAAGATGTCGAAGTCGCTGCGGCTTTCGCCGACGGGCTCGATGATCTTCTTCATCGCATAGATGCGGTCGTTCGAATATGTGCCGCCGACCGACATGTCGTCGCGCTCCAGCGGCGAGGAGGCGGGAAGCACGATGTCGGCCCAGCGGGTGGCCGCGGTCCACCAGACGTCCTGGCTGACGATGGTCCTGACCTTCTGCAGGGCCCTGATCAGCCGGTTGGTGTCCTGCTGGTGCGACATGAAGTTGTTGCCGGCATTGTAGATCATGTGCACGTCGGGATATTTGCGCAGATTGCCGTTGTAGACGACTTCGGCACCCGGATTTTCCAGCGCTTCGGTGACGCGGGACGCCGGCACGATATACTCGGTGACGAAGTTCTTGCCCTGGCTGAGGCCGGCGGGCGTGGCCTTGCCCGATTGCGGCATGCCGCCGTTGCCGTAGTGCCAGCTAAAGCCGACGCCTTCGCCCGGCTTGCCGATCTTGCCGGTGAGGGCGGCGAAGTTGATGATGGCCCAATGGGTCATCTCGCCGTGATGGGCGCGTTGCAGCGACCAGGCGCCGGCGATCTCGGTCTTCGATTTCGCCAGCAGTTCGGCCAGCTCGCGGATCTTGGCGGCATCGATGCCGGTGATGGCGGCGGCCCATTCCGGGGTCTTGGGCGTCCGGTCGTCACCCTCGCCTTTGACATACGCGATCCACCTGTCGGAACCGACGGTGTACCTGTCCATGTAGGCCCGGTCTTCCAGGCCCTTTTCGAGCACATGGTGGGCCATGGCGAGGAACAGCGCGACGTCGGTATTGGGAATGATCCTGACCCATTCCGCGTTCAGATAGGCGTCCGAGGCGGTTTTCTGCGGGTTGATCGAGACGAACTTGCAGCCGTTGTCGCGGATCTGCTCCCACGGCGCGTACATGCCGTGGTCGGCCACGGTATATTCCACGCGGTTGTTCTTGATCGGGTCGCAGCCCACCAGAACGAACACCTCGGTGTTGTCGCGGATCACTTCCCAGGCCGTCTGGGCCGAATAGACCTCCATGTCGCCGATCACATGCGGCAGGCTGATCTGGCTTGCGCCGCCGGACCAGTCGCCCACCGTGTTGGTGCAGCCGCCGATCATGTTGAAGAACTTGCCCTGGAGCACGTTGGGCCGCATGAGGCCGGCATGGCTCCAGCCGCCGTAGGAGGTCGAGAGGATCGCCTGGTTGCCGTACTGCTCGATCGTGTCGACGATCGCCTTCGCCGTCAGCTTCAGGGCGGTGTCCCAGTCGACGCGGACATATTCCTCCTTGCCGCGCAGTTCGGGCTTCACGTCGCCCGACTTCCACCCCGCGAGATAGGACTTGCGCACCATGGGATAGTCGATGCGCGATTTGTCGTAGACACGGTCGAGAACGCCGTAGCTCAGCATTTCGGTCGGCCGCTGGTCCAGCTCGATCATCGGCGCGATTTCGAGGATCCTGCCGTCGCGCACGACCGCCTCGAACGGGCCGTAATGGCTGGCGCTGAAGACGCGCCCGGCGAAGGAATTGGGATCGATCGACGCAAGGGTCGTGCTGTTCATAAGCCAGCTCGTGCCCAGGAGGGCGGCCCCGCCCTGTAGGAAGCCGCGTCGGGTGGAAAGCATCGCTGTCATTGTAGGACTCCCGTCTGTGTTTCGGCACAGTTGTGATGTCCCGGGCATGCAAAGCTGTTGACGTGGGACAAGCTTTGCGGTGAAGAGATGTAAAGGGATGTAAAACCCATGAGCGCACATATTCTCATCGTCGAGGACGACCGCGTCACGCGGATGCGGCTTGCCGGCTACCTGCGCGGGCTCGGCTATCGGGTCACCGAGGTCGAGGATGCCGTGTCCATGGAGAACGTGATCGACCGCGATCCGCCGGAGGTGCTGCTGCTCGACATTGGCCTGGAAGGCAAGGACGGGCTGACGATCACGCGCGAACAACGCGCCCGCTCACGCGTCGGCATCATCCTCCTGACCTCCCGGGACGAGCAGGTCGACCGCATCGTCGGCCTGGAAATGGGCGCCGACGACTACGTCACCAAGCCGTTCGACCGCCGCGAGCTGGCGGCACGGATCAAGAACCTGCTGTCCCGCATCGCCGACATCGGCCGCAGCGCGCCCCAGCCGGGGGCCGTGGACGACTTCGGTCCCTGGCATTTCGACCGCATCCGTCACCGGCTGGTCTCCGCCGCGCGCGTGGAGGCGTTGAGCGGGCAGGAATTCGACCTGCTGAACGCATTGACCTCCAATCCCGGCATCACGCTCGGGCGCGCGCGCCTTTGCGAGATCCTCGGCCGGGGCACCTGGCAACTGGGCGACCGCACCATCGACGTCCTCGTCGGACGGCTGCGCAGGAAGATAGAAGCCCATCCGGCGAATCCGGACTGGCTGCTGACCCGCACGGGGGAGGGCTACTGCTTCGTCCGACCCGAGGAAAGCTGAAGTCCCGCCCGGCCGGCGGCGGCGCGCAGCCGGGCGTCCGCCTCCGCCGATAGCTGCGCGATTGCGGCAAGCGCGCCGGCATCCCCGGTTTCAACCCTGCCGAGGACCGCGCAGAGATCGTGCAGCGCGAAGTTGGCGGCAGCGCCCTTCAGGCGGTGCGCGAGGCGCTTGCGCCGGTCGTGGTCCGAACCCGCCAGCAGGTGCGGCACGCCCTCCGCCAGATCGTCGAGGAAGGCCGATACGATCTCGGCCGCCGCCTCGTCGCCCATGTCGGCGACATCCGCCCTCAGCACGCGCTCGGGCGTATCGGCAGCATCCTGCGGCGGGGGGCTGGCGTCCTGCGCGAGGAAATCGGCCAGTGCGCGCGAGGAGATCGGCTTGCGAAGCACCTGGTCCACATGGAAGCTGGCGGGGTCTCCCTGCACGGGATCGGCCGTCAGGAGCGCGACCCGCGCGCCGTTGCGGGCGATGCGGGCGGCGACCTCCTCGCCGCGCAGCCCCGGCAGGTTGCGGTCGAGCAGGACCGCGTCGAAGCGGGCCGTCTCGGACAGCGCCTCCTCGCCGCTCGCCGCCTCCGTCACGCGCGCACCCATGCGCTCCAGATAGCCGCGGGCAACAAGGCGGCTCACGAGATCGTCATCGACGACGAGGACGCGAAGGCCGTCCCGCGGGGAGGGCATGGCGGCCGTTTCCGTCAGGGTCTCGGGCAGGGCCTCTTCCAGCTTCAGCGCGAGCGTGAAGCTGCTGCCCTGGCCGACCTGCGTCGCAACGCGCAGCTCGCCGCCGATCATGTCCGTGAGCTGCCGCACGATGGCAAGGCCGAGCCCCACGCCGGGCAGGCCCCGGCGGCGGGCATCCATCGTGCGGCCGTAGATGTCGAAGGCATCGCGAACCTCCTCCGGCGTCATTCCCGGCCCGGTGTCGGAGACGGTGAAAGCGATTTCATGTCGGCGAGGGCTTGCGAGCGGCCTGTGGGATACGGCCAGTTTCACCTTTCCGGCGCGCGTGTATTTCACGGCGTTGGAGATGAGATTCACGATCACCTGCCGGATGCGCGCGGCGTCGCCGATCAGCGCCGGCGGCAGGGTCCGGGGGATGTCGACGGCGATTTCCAGATCGCCGGCCTTTGAAAGGACTTGCAGGTGCTCCGCCAGATCGCGCGCCAGCAGGGCGGGATCGAACGGGACGAGCCGCGCGCTGCCCATCCGGTCCTCTCCGCTGGAGAAGGCCAGTATGTCTTCGGTCATCGCCTGGAGATCGCGCGCCGAGGTCAGGGCCGCCTGAAGCCGCGACTGGCGCGGCGGGGCCTTCTCGCCGGGCAGCAGGAGATCCAGCATGCCGATCAGGCCGTTCAGGGGCGTACGGATCTCGTGGCTCATCCGCGCCAGGAAATGGATCTTCGCGCGGCCGAGCTCCTCGGCCTCGGCCCTTGCGGCATTGGCGGAGCGCATTTCGGCCACCACGTCGGCCGTGCGGGCGAGGACCGCGGCTTCGAGGCTTTGCCGCAGCCTTGCGGCCTCCTGCGCGCGCCGGCGCAGGACGTTGATCGATTTCTCCAGCCGTCCGATTTCGTCATGCCCGCTGATCGGCATCGGCTGGCCCGTCTCTCCGCGCGCCACGGCGACGATGCGCCCCGCAACCGCATTGAGCCGCAATACCACCCGCGTGCGTGTCCGCGACCAGACCAGATAGCCGGCGACAAGGGAGATAACGACGGCGGCGGCAAGCCCGGCCGTCAGCAGCACCGCCCGGCGTCCCGCGGCGGCCACGCCGTCCTGCATGCGGGCCCTTACCTGCGTCCGGCCGTCAACCGCAACGCCCGCCAGTGCCTCCAGCGTCTGGCGGAGCTCCGCTGAAAGAGTGCCGAGCTCGGCGACTGCCGAAAGCCGCGTATGCTGCAGGGTGATCAGGCCGTCCGCTTCGTCGGCGGCAGCCAGGATGCGAAGATTGTCCTCTGCCTTCCTGCGTGCCGCCGTGGACGGCATGAAGGGCGTCCGCGCCTCGGCGAGGTCGAGGGCGGCGCGAAAATCGGCCGACCGGGCGGACACGTCGCCCTGCGTGGCAACGCCGCCGATCCCCTGCACAAGACGGATCATCGCGGCGGCGGCATCGCCCAGTTCGCCAAGCCGTTCGAACGCGAAGAAGTCGACATCCGCGAGCCGGTCGAGATCGTGCCTTGCCGCGCCGTCGCGCGCGGAATACATCTCCCAGATGCCGGCCGTGATGCGAAGCCTGGCGAGGTTCTTCTGCCTTGAGATCAGGTCCGTCAGGCTCAATCCCGCGGCGACGAGTTGGGCCTCGCTTTTCCCGCGCGATGCGTTGACAGCCTGGAGGCGGCGCACGGTGCCGCTCATCCGGGAAACGAGGTCCAATGCCTTTCCGGCTTCCTTGATTTCGCCCGTCGCGCCGGTGAGGAAGACATCCATGGCAAGGACGTCGTTGCGGATGCTGCCGATACGATCGGTCAGCGTCCTTTCGATCTCGGTGACCTCCCGCGCCGTGCCGGCGGTGGCCAGCCGGCCGGCCAGCGACACGGCAAGATCGGCGTCGAGCGCCACCCTCTCGGTGCGCTCGATGATGGCGATGCTTTCGGCAAGCACACGCCCCTGGGACCGCACGAGGTAGGAGTTGACGGCGACCGAGACAAGGCCGACAAGGATGGTCAGCCCGGAGAGGACCATGAAGACGGACTGGAGCTGCTTGTCGAAACGTCTGGCGCGCATGAAGCATGCTTACCGGCGCAGTATTCATGCCGCAATCGCCATCGCCTGCGTCTTTTTCGGCGGTGCGGCGACGGCAGGGGATCTTTGTGTCCTGGTGCCGCATTTCAAGGATGAATACTGGCTCAGCGTGGCATACGGCATCGAGGCCCGCGCGAAGGAAAAGGGGCTGACCGTTCACTTCTTCGAGGCCGGCGGTTATCGGGCCCTGTCGCACCAGGTCGAGCAGATCGCCGCCTGCGAAGGCCTCGATGCGCGCGCCATCCTGATCGGCGCGGTTTCGTCCGATGACGGGACGCTGCTCTCCGCCGTGAGCCGCGCCGCGACGCACCGGCCGGTCATCGGCCTTGTGAACGAGCTGCATTCCGATGCGCTCATGGCGCGCGTCGGCGTCGACTGGTCGCAAATGGGGGCCGTGATCGGCAAGCATCTCGCGCGGACGTTCCCGGCCGGGATGCCGCCACGCCACGCGGTCCTTCTCACCGGCCCAGGGGAATCGGGCTGGACGGCGCCGCTGGAGGCGGGCCTTCGGAGCGGCCTTGAGGGCTCGGCCCTCTCGATCGACGCCGTGCTGAGCGCCGACACGGGCAATGCCGAGCAACTGAGGATCCTCGAAAAGGCGCTGGCCGGTGGATCGACGCCGGACGTGATCGTCGGTTCCGCTCCGGCAATCGAGGCCGCCATGGCCCTTCATGCGCGCGCAGGCAGCGGTCCGCTGCTCATCGCCACCTATATCAGCCACAGCGTCGCGCGCGGCCTTGTCAACGGCAGTGTCGCAGCCGTGCCGTTCGATAATCCCATGCTGCAGGGACGATGGGCGGTCGAAGCCGCCGTTACGGCAATGGGCGGCGTCGGGAGGCCGGAACCGATAGGGCCGCCGATCGAGCTGGTCACCAAAGGGATCTCACCGTCCACACTGAAAATGTCGCCTGCGGACTATTTTCCGTCCCTCGATTGAGCGCCTCTTTCCACTTCTGTGCAGGCCCTGTGCTGCCGTCGCGAACGATGGCGGTTGGGGAAGTTCACCCACTCGGGCACGTCGCAGCTTCCCGTTCGGCCATCAGGCGCGGCCGTGAAGCACCCATCCCAATCCCTTCGGTCAGGGAAAGCTGAGCTGAATCCATCAAACAGCGGGACTAAAACCTTGCCGCGCAACGTGTCCGCCCGGTCGCGCCCAAGCGCCGGACGGCGAAATGTGCGGAAGCGCAATTTTTGGGTTTACAATAGTAATACAATATGATGTTTTTAATCACGCTGCTGAGGAGCAGCATTCTTTGGGAGGACATCATGAAATTCACAACCGCACTCGCGAGTGCCACGATCCTTGCCGCCTCGATGTTCGGTGTCGCATCCGCTGCCGACCTCACGGTGGGCTTTTCGCAGATCGGCTCGGAATCCGGCTGGCGCGCGGCAGAGACGACGCTCACCAAGCAGCAGGCCGAGCAGCGCGGCATCGACCTGAAATTCGCCGATGCGCAGCAGAAGCAGGAAAACCAGATCAAGGCGCTGCGCTCCTTCATCGCACAGGGCGTCGACGCCATCCTCGTCGCGCCGGTCGTCGCGACGGGCTGGGACGAGGTGCTGCAGGAAGCCAAGGACGCGGAAATCCCGGTCATCCTGCTCGACCGCAAGGTCGATGCGTCGGACGACCTCTACATGACCGCCGTGACCTCCGACACCGTCCATGAGGGCAACGTCGCCGGCAAGTGGCTGGTGGACACGGTCGCCGGCAAGCCCTGCAACGTCGTCGAGCTCCAGGGCACGACCGGCTCCTCGCCGGCCATCGACCGCAAGAAGGGCTTCGAGGACGCCATCGCCGGCCATGACAACCTGAAGATCGTCCGCAGCCAGACCGGCGACTTCACCCGCACGAAGGGCAAGGAAGTCATGGAAAGCTTCCTGAAGGCGGAAGACGGCGGCAAGAACATCTGTGCGCTCTACGCCCATAACGACGACATGGCCGTCGGCGCCATCCAGGCGATCAAGGAAGCCGGCCTGAAGCCGGGCACGGATATCCTCGTCGTCTCCATCGACGCCGTTCCGGATATCTTCCAGGCCATGGCCGCCGGCGAGGCGAACGCCACCGTGGAACTGACGCCGAACATGGCCGGTCCCGCCTTCGACGCGCTCGACGCCTTCCGCAAGGACGGCACGACCCCGCCGAAGTGGATCCAGACGGAATCCAAGCTCTATACGCAGGCCGACGATCCGGCCAAGGTATACGAGGAGAAGAAGGGCCTCGGCTACTGATCTCTCCCGATATCCCGCCTCGCGGGATATCGACCTGACCCGCCTGTCGTCTCCTCAGGGATGGCAGGCGGTCCTTTCATGCGGACCGGGGATCATGCAGCCTGACAATTCCCATGTTCTCTCGGCGACGGGGATCGACAAGATCTTCCCGGGCGCCAGGGCATTGAACCGCGTCGATTTCTCGCTGCGGCGCGGCGAGGTTCATGCGCTGCTCGGCGAGAACGGCGCCGGCAAGTCGACGCTCGTCAAATGCCTGACCGGCGCCTATCGCCGCGACGGCGGACGCATCCTCGTCGACGGCGTGGATGCCGATCCGCAGAGCACGCTGGAGGCGCAGAACCTCGGCATCGGCACGGTCTACCAGGAAGTGAACCTCCTGCCGAACCTCACCGTCGCCGAAAACCTCTTCCTCGGCCGCCAGCCGAAGCGCTTCGGCCTCGTCAACGCCCGCGAGATGAACCGCCGCGCCAGGGCGCTGCTGGCCGAATACGAGCTCGACATCGATGTCACCGCCGAGCTTGCCGCCTATTCCGTGGCGGTGCAGCAGGTGGTCGCGATCGCCCGGGCCGTCGATCTCTCCGGCAAGGTGCTGATCCTCGACGAGCCGACCGCCAGCCTCGACGCCCACGAGGTCGCGATGCTCTTTCGCATCGTGCGCCGCCTCAAGGAACGCGGCCTCGGCATCATCTTCATCACCCACTTCCTCGAACAGGTCTACGAGATCTCCGACCGCATCACCGTGCTGCGCAACGGTCAGCTCGTCGGCACGCGCGAGACGGCGGAGCTTTCGCGCCGCGAGCTGATCGCCATGATGCTCGGCCGCGAGCTGGTGCAGGAAGTCGCCGCCGGGCACGGCGCGAAGAGCGAGGCCGGGCAGGTGCGCTTCCGCTTCCGCGGCTTCGGCCGCAAGGGCCATATCCAGCCCTTCGACCTCGACGTGCGCGCCGGCGAGGTCGTCGGCATCGCGGGCCTGCTCGGCTCGGGCCGAACGGAGACAGCGGAGATCCTCTTCGGCGCCGAGCGCGCCGACAGCGGCACGGCGGAGGCGGACGGGCGCGCGCTCGACCTTGCCTCGCCGCGCGCCGCCATCCGCGAGAAATTCGGCTTCTGTCCGGAAGACCGCAAAGTCGACGGCATCATCGGCGACCTCTCGGTGCGCAAGAACATCGCGCTGGCGCTCCAGGCGCGGCGCGGCTGGGCGCGGCCTATCAGCCGCAGCGAGCAGGACAGGCTTGCCGACGACTATATCAAGGCGCTCGACATCCGCACGAGCGACCGGGAAAAGCCGATCAAGCTCTTGTCCGGCGGCAACCAGCAGAAGGCGATCCTCGCCCGCTGGCTCGCCACCAACCCGGATTTCCTGATCCTCGACGAGCCGACACGCGGCATCGATGTCGGCGCCCATGCGGAGATCATCCGTCTCATCGAATCCCTCTGCGAGAAAGGCATGTCGCTGATCGTGATCTCCTCCGAACTCGAAGAGCTCGTCGCCTATTCGAGCCGCGTCATCGTGCTGCGCGACCGGGCGCATGTGGCGGAGCTGACTGGTGACGAGGTCACGACAGAGGGTATCGTCGAAGCCATCGCCGCCGGCGGGAGGGCGGACGCATGACCTCGACGCTGAAAGCCTATGCGCTGCGGCTCTTTCCGCAGGTCGCCGCGCTTGCCGTGATCCTCGTGATGGTCTCCATCGCCTTTCCCGGCTTCTTCCGCCTCGAAATGCAGAACGGCCGGCTCTACGGCAGCCTGATCGACATCCTCAACCGCGGCGCGCCCGTCGCGCTGCTTGCCATCGGCATGACGGTCGTCATCGCCACCAAGGGCATCGACCTTTCGGTCGGCGCCGTCATGGCGATCTGCGGGGCGGTCGCCGCCGCCTGCATCACCTCGGGCTACGGGCTCGTGGCGACGCTGCTCGTCACGCTCGGCACGGGGATCCTTTGCGGCCTGTGGAACGGCATCCTCGTCGCCGTGCTCGATATCCAGCCGATCATCGCGACGCTCGTGCTGATGGTCGCCGGGCGCGGCATCGCGCAGCTCATCACCGAGGGGGCGATCCTCACCTTCAACGATCCGGGGCTGATCTTCATCGGCGGCGGCTCGTTCCTCGGCCTGCCGATGCCCGTCGTCATCTGGATCGCCTTCGGCATCATTGTTGCACTTCTCGTGCGCCGCACGGCGCTCGGCATGCTGATCGAGGCGCTCGGCGTCAATCGGCGCGCCTCCATGCTCTCGGGCGTTTCGACCGGCGTGCTGCTGATCGCCGCCTATGTGCTGTCGGGCCTGTGCGCCGCCATCGCCGGCATCATCGCGGCGGCCGATATCCGCGGGGCGGATGCCAACAATGCCGGTCTCTGGCTGGAGCTGGACGCGATCCTCGCGGTTGTCGTCGGCGGCACGTCGCTGCTCGGCGGGCGTTTTTCCATCGCCGCCTCGCTGCTCGGCGCGCTGATCATCCAGTCGATCAATACGGGCATCCTGCTTTCCGGCTTCCCGCCCGAATTCAACCTCATCATCAAGGCGGCGATCATCGTGCTGATCCTGGTCATCCAGTCGCCGCGCGCCCAGACGGCCTTCGCCTTCCTCTCCCGCCCCCGGGCCGGTGAGAAGACGGCGGAACAGGAGGCGAAATGAACCCGCGCTATCTTCCGCTCACCGCCACGGTCGCGATCTTCCTCATCGCCTATGCCGTCTGCATCACGCAGTATCCCAACATGCTGTCGACGCGGGTGATCGGCAACCTCCTGACCGACAACGCCTTCCTCGGCATCGCCGCCGTCGGCATGACCTTCGTGATCCTGTCGGGCGGCATCGACCTTTCCGTCGGCGCGGTCATCGCCTTCACCGGTGTCTTCCTCGCCGTGCTGCTCCAGGCGACGTCGGCCCACCCGCTCGTCGCCTTCGCACTGGCGCTTGCCATCACCACCGCCTTCGGCGCGCTGATGGGGGCGATCATCCATCACCTCGAAATGCCGCCCTTCATCGTCACGCTGGCCGGCATGTTCCTGGCGCGCGGCATGGCCTTCGTGCTGTCCATCGATTCGATCCCGATCAAGCACCCGTTCTATGGGACCCTGAAGGGGCTCTATTACAAGCTGCCCGGCGGCGGGCGCATCACGCTGATCGGCGGGCTGATGCTGGTGGTCTTCGCGGCGGGCATCCTGATCGCGCACCGCACCCGCTTCGGCGCCAATGTCTATGCGCTCGGCGGCGGCACGGCGACGGCGCGGCTGATGGGCGTGCCGATCGCCGGAACGACGATCGGCATCTACGCGCTCTCGGGCTTCCTTGCGGGCCTTTCGGGCATCGTCTTCTCGCTCTACACCTCGGCCGGCTATTCGCTGGCGACGGTAGGCGTCGAGCTCGATGCCATCGCGGCGGTGGTCATCGGCGGCACGCTGCTGACGGGCGGCTCCGGCTTCGTCGCGGGAACGCTGGTCGGCATCCTCATCCAGGGCCTGATCCAGACCTACATCACCTTCGACGGCTCGCTGTCGAGCTGGTGGACGAAGATCCTCATCGGCCTCCTGCTCTTCGCCTTCATCCTGCTGCAGAAGGGGCTGATCCACTTCACGGGCCGGCGCAGGCGCTACGCCTGACGCCGCCCGCTCAGGCGGTCTTCAGCACGTCCTCCAGCGCCTCCAGCAGCATGTCGGCATTCTCGCGCGAGAAGACGAGCGGCGGGCGGATCTTGAGCACATTGGCGCGCGGGCCGGAGGCACTAATCAGCACGCGGCGGCGGCGAAGGCCGTTGACGATGCGCGTCGTCAGCGCCGCGTCGGCCTGCTTCGCCGCCGGGTCCGAGATGATCTCGACGCCGACGAAGAGGCCGGAGCCGCGCACGTCGCCGATGGCGGGGTGGCTGCGGGCGAGGGTCCTGAGGCCCTCCATCAGGTAGGTGCCGACCTCCAGCGCGTTCTGCTGCAATCCCTCGATGCGGATCGTGTCGAGCACCGCCTTGCCGGCGGCGGCGGCGACGGGATTGCCGCCGAAGGTGTTGAAGTAGCGGGCGCGGGGGCCGAATTCGGCGATCACCTCCGGGCGCAGCACGATGCCGGCCATCGGATAGCCGTTGCCCATCGGCTTGCCGATCGTCACCATGTCGGGCGCAACGCCGTGCCGCTCGAAACCCCACATCGTTTCGCCCGTGCGGCCGAAGCCCGGCTGCACCTCGTCGGCGACGAAAAGGCCGCCTGCGGCATGGATCGCATCGACCGCAGGCTTCAGGAAGCCCTTCGGTCCGGCGAAGATGCCGTCGCTGGAGAAGATCGTGTCGGTGATCAGCATGGCCGGCCTGATGCCGTGGCGCTTGAGATCGGCGATGGCGGCCTCGACGTCGCGGCCGAATTTCTCCATCATCTCTTCGGGCGAATGGCGGTAGCTGTCGGGCGCCGGCACGGTGCGCACATGCGGGCCGAGCGTCACGGATTCGCCGAGCGAGGGGGAGAATTCCGCCACCGCGCCCGTCAGGCCGTGATAGGCAAGCTCCGTCGCGATGATGCCGGTGCCGCCCGTGACGAAGCGGGCGATACGCACGGCAAGGTCGTTCGCCTCGCTGCCGGTGCAGGTGAACATCGCTTGGCTGAGCGCATCCGGGAAGGTCGCCGTCAGCGTCTCGGCATAGTCGACGATGCCTTCGTGCAGGTAGCGGGTGTGGGTGTTGAGCACGGCGGTCTGCGCGGTGATCGCCTCCACCACGCGCGGATGGCAATGGCCGACCGAGGCGACGTTGTTGTAGGCGTCGAGATATTTCTCGCCCGATGCGTCATGGAGAAAGACGCCTTCGCCGCGCACCAGATGCAGCGGCTCCTCGTAGAACAGGCGGTAGGCGGGGCCGAGCACCTTCTCGCGCCGTGCGATCAGCGCCTTGTCCGCCTCGCCCAGCCGTTCGAAATCCTCACGCGAGAACGCGTTCACCATCGACATGATTTCAAGCCTCCGCAAGATGGGGCGCCAGCCGCTTGAGCCCGGCCGGCGTCAGGTCCGATATGTTGTGCAGCCCCGCCCAGGCGGCGGCGTGGTTGCGCATGATGTAGCTGCGGTTCTCGGGAAAGCGCGCCGAGCGCCATTCCGCGATGATGATCGACATGGCGAGCCGGGCGCGTATCAGCGTCGGAAGCATCGCGGCCTCCGCCGGCAGGAGCGGCCGGGCGGAAAGGTAGCCTTCGAGGAAGGCGCCCGCGCGCTCGGCCCAGTCGGGCGTGAAGAGATGGTAGGAGATCGCCACCGCGAGATCGTTGACGAGCGGCGCCTCGACCATGTCGCCGAAATCGATGATGCCCGCGACGCGCTCGGGTGCGGCCGGATCGACCAGGATATTGTGCGGGTTGAAGTCGTTATGGATGATCTGCCGGCGCTCCAGCGCGGAAAAGGCCGGCAGCATGCGAAGGAATTCCTCCAGCACCGCCTCGACGCGCGCCTGCCGCTCGGGCGCGACGGAATCCACCACCGCGGCAAGGTCGAGCGTGTGGGAGATGTCCCACATCAGCTTGCCTTCCGACGGCCGGCCGGCATAGCCGGAAAGACCGAGGTCGAGTTCGCCGAGCGCGCGGCCGATATGGCGGCTCTGTGCCGTGGAGGACGGGGTGCGGTATTGCAACTCGCCGGGAAGGAAGGTCAGAAGGCGGACGATGCGCGGCCCTTCGCCGGTCGCGAGCCGGTGGCTCGTTGCGCCTGTTCGCGTCGGCACCAGCCGGGGGACGGGAACGGACGGCGCGTGGCCCGCGAGATGCAGGAGCGCTCCGTCCTGGAAGGCGAGCGCGGCCGGATCCTCCGCGGGATTGGCGATCTTCAGCGTGTAGCGCGTGCCGTCGACTGCCGTGAACAGGAAGGTCTCGTCCCGCTCGCTGGAAAGCCGCGCCGCCTCGCCGGCGATGCCGTAGACCTCGCGCACGAGCGCGGCGGCGGCAGGCAGCGCCGTCTTGCTGAAGGCGGCAGACATAGCATCGCCGCCGGAGCCGGAGGATGCGCCGGGGAGCGCCTCGTTGGCGGTCGCGCCGGGCGGGAAGGGCCTGTTTGCGCTCATCGTGGCTCCGTTGCCGGCCTTTCCGGCCGGCCTCTGGGGTGTTTCTCGTTTTTTCTCGACCGCGAAAACGCCCCTTCTTTTGGCGGGGCGCATGTCGCGGGCGCAAAACTGCCTGGCACTTTTGCGGGAAATGCCCCAAGTTTGGCCCGGCGCGCGGGTTGAAACAAGTGAAAAAAGATGCATCAAGTATCTTGTTATTGATTTTCGTCAGAGCCGGCGATGCCCGAATTCGAAACCCTCGACCATTCCAACCTCAACAGCGTCGTCTATGGCGCGCTGTGCGATGCGTTGATCCAGGGCCGTTTCAAGCCCGGCGACCGGCTGAAGATCCGCGATCTGGCCGAGCAGTTCGGCACCAGCGTCACGCCCATCCGCGATGCGATCCTGAAGCTCGTCAACGACGAGGCGATCATCTTCCGCTCGCCGCGCGACATCCGCATCCCGGCGATGAGCGAGGCGCGTTACAGGGAAATCCGGGCGATCCGCGTGCGGCTGGAGGGGTTGGCGGCCGAGACCGCCGCGCAGGTGGCCACCTCCGCCGATATTGCCGCGCTCGAGGCGATTATCCGCGAAAACGAGGCGGCCATTGCCGATGGCGACCGGCTGAAGGGCGCGGAACTCAACCAGATGTTCCATTTCATGCTGCCGAAGATTGCCGGCCTTCCCGTGCTCAACGGCATCCTGCGCCGGCTCTGGCTGCAGATGGGCCCGCTGATCTCGGATGCCTATCTGCCGGGCGGGCGGGCGATGATCGACCATCACTATCCCGTCGTGGAGGCGCTGAAGCGCCACGATCCGGCCGCCGCCTCGATGGCCATCGTCGATGACATCCTGCTCGGCGGCAAGCCGCTCCTGGAGCGCATCTGGCATGCCGGACCGCGCGAGGCGCCGCGCCTCTGATTTGTGCCTCTCATCGAGGCTTGCATTTCGCTCGCGGCTGATTACGATGTATCAAGCATCACAAGGAGACGCCCTCGCATGACCCAAGAACGCCCCACCATGCTGCTGACGGGGGCAAGCCGCGGGATCGGACATGCGACGGTCAAGCTCTTCCAGTCGAAGGGCTGGCGCATCCTCACCGTCTCGCGCCAGCCGTTCTCCGAGGAATGCGCCTGGCCCTCCGCCCGCGAGAGCCACATCCAGGCCGACCTTGCCGACCTTTCCCAGATCGAACGCCTCGCCGCGACGGTGCGCGAGCGGCTGCCGTCCGGCAAGCTGCAGGCACTGGTCAACAATGCCGGCATCTCGCCGAAGGGACCGGGCAGGAGTCGGCTCGGCGTCGCCGACACGACGGCCGACGTCTGGACCCATGTGCTCAACGTCAACCTCGTCTCGACCGCGCTGATCGCCCGCGCGCTGCTGCCGGAGCTGGAGGCCGCGAAAGGCTCGATCGTCAACGTCACCTCCATCGCCGGCTCGCGCGTCCACCCGTTCGCAGGCGTCGCCTATGCCGCCTCCAAGGCGGGGCTTGCATCGCTGACGCGGGAGATGGCGCATGAATTCGGCAAGCGCGGCGTGCGCGCCAACGCCATCGCCCCCGGCGAGATCGAGACCTCGATCCTGTCGCCCGGCACCGACGCGCTGGTCGCGGCGGAAGTGCCGATGGGCCGGCTCGGCGAGCCGCGCGAGGTGGCCGAGACGATCTATTTCCTGTGCACCGAGCAATCATCCTACATCAACGGTGCCGAGATCCACATCAACGGAGGCCAGCACGTCTGACGCCCGCGGGGCGCAAGAAAGCCATTGACCGGCAGCGGCGGGAATGCCTGAATCGGCCGGACAAGAGGAACGGGAACGAGGTGCCCGCCGCGATGCCAACATCGTGCGAAAGCCTCCGGCCCAGGGAGGGGCCGCCGTCGTCGACGGAAAATTCAGGGCCGGCGATCGGGCCGGTCCGGTGCAAACCAAAAAAAGGGGAATACAATGCAGATCATCAGGACCAAGGGAATTCTGGCAGCCGCCGTGCTCGTGCTTTCGGCGGGGCTTGCCGCGCCGGCGCTTTCGCGTGACCTCACCATCGTCTCCTGGGGCGGCAACTACCAGGACGGCCAGCGCGAGATCTACTTCAAGCCCTTCGCGGAAAAGACCGGCAAGCCGGTGCTGGACGAGGCCTGGGACGGCGGCATCGGCGTGCTGCAGTCCAAGGTGAAGGCCGGCGCGCCGAACTGGGACGCCGTGCAGGTCGAGGCGGAAGAGCTGGCGCTCGGCTGTGCCGACGGCCTCTACGAGAAGATCGACTGGGACAAGCTGGGCGGCAAGGACAAGTTCCTCGATTCGGCCGTCAACGATTGCGGCGTCGGCGCCATCGTCTGGTCGACGGCCATCGCCTATGACGGCGACAAGCTGAAGGAAGGCCCGGCCTCCTGGGCGGACTTCTGGAACGTCGAGAAGTTCCCCGGCAAGCGTTCGCTGCGCAAGGGGCCGAAATACACGCTCGAATTCGCCCTCCTGGCCGACGGCGTGCCGAAGGACGAGGTCTACGAGGTCCTGGCCACCGACGAAGGCGTCGACCGCGCCTTCAAGAAGCTCGACGAATTGAAGCCGAACATCGTCTGGTGGGAATCCGGCGCGCAGCCGCTGCAGTTCCTCGCCTCCGGCGAAGTCGCCATGACCTCGGCCTATAACGGCCGCATCACCGGCATCAACCGCACGGAGGGCAAGAACTTCAAGGTCGTCTGGCCGGGCAGCATCTATGCCGTCGACAGCTGGGTCGTGCTGAAGGATGCGGAGAACAAGGACGCCGCACAGGACTTCATCGCCTTCGCCAGCGAGCCGGACAACCAGGCCAAGCTGCCGCAATATGTCGCCTACGGCCTTCCCGTTAAGGAAGCCGCCGCCAAGGTGCCGCCGGAGCTTGCCAAGGACCTCCCGACCGAGCCGGCCAACATGACCGATGCCCTCTCGCTCGACATCGACTTCTGGATCGACAATTCCGAGGCGCTGACCCAGCGGTTCAACGCCTGGCTCGCCCAGTAAGTCCGATGCCGCCGCTTCGGGGGCGCGATCATCCGCGCCCCCGCACGCCGCACGCGAGAGGGAGCACCCGTTGGCCGAATTCATCCGCTTCGACCGCATAACCAAATTCTATGGCGCGCTCTGCGTCGTCGAGAATCTCGATCTTTCCATCGCCAAGGGCGAGTTCGTCAGCCTGCTCGGCCCCTCCGGCTCGGGCAAGACGACGCTGCTGATGATGCTCGCCGGCTTCGAGCAGCCGACATCGGGCGCGATCCTCGTCGACGGCCAGGCCGTCAACGACGTGCCGACCCACCGGCGCGACATGGGCGTCGTCTTCCAGAGCTATGCGCTCTTCCCGCACATGACGGTCGGCGAGAACATCGCCTTCCCCTTGCAGATGCGCGGGCTCGGCAAGGCCGAGATCGCCGAGCGCGTGACCCGCGCCCTCGACATGGTGCAGCTTTCCACCATGCGCGAGCGCCGTCCGAGCCAGCTTTCCGGCGGCCAGCAGCAGCGCGTGGCGCTTGCCCGCGCCCTCGTCTTCGAGCCGCGCGTCGTGCTGATGGACGAGCCGCTCGGCGCGCTCGACAAGCAGTTGCGCGAGCAGATGCAGCTCGACATCCGCGACCTGCACCGCCGCCTCGGGCTCACCATCGTCTTCGTCACCCACGACCAGTCCGAGGCGCTGACCATGTCGGACCGGGTCGCCGTGTTCAACAAGGGCAGGATCGAGCAGATCGGCACGCCGCGCCAGGTCTACGACGAGCCGGCCACCCGCTTCGTCGCCGAGTTCATCGGCGAGACCAACCTCTTGGAAGGTGTCGTCGCCCGTGTCGGCGGGGGAGAGGCCGCCGTGCGGCTCGGCTCCGGCGCCGAGATCCTCGCCGCCGCGCCCGCGGAAGTCTCCGCCGGCCAGCCCGTTTTCCTGTCCGTGCGCCCCGAGCGCATCGAGCTTGCCGAAACGGCCAGCGGGGCGAACAACTGCCTGGAGACCGAGGTCGCCGATTCCGTCTATCAGGGCGATCACCTGCGCGTGCAGCTCGACGCCGGCAGCCATCCGCTGATCGCCAAGCTCGGCCGCCGCTCGCGTGAATTCGTGCCCGGCACGAAGGTCTTCGCCGCCTTCTCGGCCGGCGATTGCCGCGTCATCCTGCCGCCGGGACAGGCATCATGAGTGCCGGCCGCTCCCGCGCGGGGCGTTCGCTCCTGCTGATGGCGCCGCTCTTCGCCTTTCTCGTCGCCTTCTTCGTCTGGCCGCTCTTCAGCATGATGTCGCAGTCGGTTTCCGACACGGCCGTGCTGCGCCTGCTGCCGCAAAGCGCCGAGGTGCTGCCCGGCTGGGACCGCAAGTCGCCGCCGACGCACGAGATGCAGGCGGCGCTGATCGCCGACCTCAAGGCGGTGAACGACCAGCAGGCGCTCGGCGACATGGTGCGCCGCCTCAACAGCGCCCGCTCCGGCTTCCGCACGCTGATGTCGAAGACGACGGCCGCGCTCGCCGATCCCGCCGGCCCGCCGGTGGACCTCGTCTCCGTCGACAAGCGCTGGGAGAAACCCGAATTCTGGATCGCCATCGCCGACGCGCTCTCGCCGCTCACCGACCGCAATCTCCTGGCCGCCGTCGATCTCGGCCGCAATGCCGACGGCCATATCGAGCAGCTTCCGCCGGACCAGTCGGTCAACCGGGTGATCCTCGTGCGCACCTTCTGGATCTCGGCGCTCGTCACCTTCGCCTGCATGTGCATCGGCTATCCCTATGCCATCATCGCCGCCTCGCTGACGGGCTGGAAGCGCGACCTGATGCTCGCCGCCGTGCTGCTGCCGCTGTGGACCTCGCTTCTGGTGCGCACCGCCGCCTGGTTCATCCTCCTGCAGGAACAGGGCCTCATCAACGACCTCCTGCAATGGCTCCGGATCACCAGCGCGCCGCTGCCGCTGATCTTCAACCGCACCGGCGTCATCATCGCCATGACACACGTACTGCTGCCCTTCATGGTGCTGCCGATCTATTCGGTGCTGATCACCATTCCGAAGAACCTGATGCCGGCGGCCGCCTCGCTCGGCGCGCCGCCGCTGCGCGCCTTCCTGCGCGTGCTCCTGCCGCTCAGCCTGCGTGGCGTCGCCTCCGGCGGCCTCCTCGTCTTCATCTCGGCCATCGGCTACTACATCACGCCGGCGCTGATCGGCGGGCCGGGCGACCAGATGATCTCCTCGATCATCGCCTTCTACGCCACCGGCTCGGCAAACTGGGGCATGGCGGGCGCGCTCGGCGTCGTGCTGCTCGTCGCCACGCTCGCGCTCTACAGCGTCTATGCCCGGCTGTCGGCCGACGAACCGGGGAGGCGCTGACCATGCCGACGAGGATCACCCGCTTCGCCTTCGCAACGCTCGCCATCCTCTTCCTGGTGGCGCCGCTCGTCGCCATCCTGCCGCTCGCCTTCACCTCGAGCGTCATCCTCACCTATCCCGTGCCGGCCTGGTCCATGCGCTGGTTCATCGAACTGTTCACGGCCGATGCCTGGAAAAGGGCAATCGTCAACAGCCTGATCGTCGGCACGGGCACGACGCTGCTCGCCACCACGCTCGGCACGGCGGCCTCGCTCGGCCTGCGCAACCGCGGCCTTCTGCTGCGCGGCGCGTTCCGCACGCTGTTCCTGCTGCCGATGGTGGTGCCGGCGGTCGTGCTCGGCGTCGGCATGCAGGTGCTGCTCGCCCGCTTCGGCCTCACCAACAGCTATGCCGGGGTCATCATCGCGCACACCGTCGTCGCCGTGCCCTTCGTGGTCGTCAGCGTCACCGGAGCGCTCGCGGGCATCGACGAGCGGGTGGAACTGGCCGCCCAGAGCCTCGGCGCATCGCCCGCCACGGTCTTCCGCCGCGTGACGCTGCCGCTCGCCATGCCGGGCGTCCTGTCGGGGGCGGTGCTCGCCTTCGCCACGTCGCTCGACGAGGTGGTGCTGACGCTCTTCGTCGCCGGCCCCAACCAGCGCACGCTCGCCCGGCAGATGTTCTCCAGCATCCGCGAGAACATCAGCCCGGCCATCGCCGCCGCCGCCTTCCTCTTCATTGCCGCGACGCTGCTGATCGGCCTTGCCGTGGTGCTGTCGCGCTCGATGCTGGCCCGGCGGCGCTGAGCCGCCGGTTCAGCGCAAAAAGGGGCAGCGGTAAAGTTTTGCCTGTGCGCCTCGCGTTACGTCAGTCTTCGCAAGAATTTGTTCTTGCAAGGCGGGCTGTGAGAATTTCCTCTCTGTGTTCGCGGATGATTCGCCGCCAATATCCCGGACGACATGTCAAAGCAGGAGAGAGAAATGCTGAGCGCGACCCCAACCCGGCGGACCTTCTTGCAGGCAGGGGCCGCGCTGCTGGCCTCCACGGCCCTGCCGACGCTCGCCCTGGCGCAGGACGCGCCGTCCGGCGGCCGGCTGATCGTGGCGGCCGATTCCGAGCCGAAGAACCTCAATCCGGCCATCGTCGCCTCCAACGGCGTGTTCTTCGTGGCGAGCAAGGTGGTGGAGCCGCTGGCCGAAGCCGCCTTCGACAGCGAGGATGGGCTGGCGCCGCGTCTCGCCACCGCCTGGGAAGGATCGAATGACGGCCTTTCCGTCACATTCCGCCTTCGCGAAGGGGTGACCTGGCACGACGGCAAGCCCTTCACCTCGGCCGACGTCGCCTTCTCGGCGCTCAACGTCTGGAAACCCTTGCAGAATCTCGGCCGGGTGGTCTTCGCCCATCTGGAAGCCGTCGAGACGCCGGATGACGCGACCGCGATCTTCCGCTTCTCCAGGCCGACGCCGCTGCAGATCATCCGCAACGCGCTTCCCGTCGTCAGCAGCGTCATCCCGAAGCATCTCTACGAGGGCACGGACATCGCCGCCAATCCGGCGAATGTCCAGCTCGTCGGCACCGGCCCGTTCCGCTTTGCCGAATACAAGCCCGGCGAATATTATCGCCTGACCCGCAACGAGGCCTATTGGGACAAGGGCCAGCCGAAGCTCGACGAGATCGTCTTCCGCGTGCTGCCGGACCGCGCCGGCGCGGGCGCGGCGCTGGAGGCCGAGGAAATCCAGCTCGCCGCCTTCTCCGCCGTGCCGCTCACCGAGCTCGACCGCATCTCCAAGGTGCCCGGCATCAAGGTCATCACCAAGGGCTACGAGGCGCTGACCTACCAGCTCGTCGTCGAGATCAACCACCGCCGCAAGGAACTGGCAGACCTCAAGGTGCGCCAGGCGATCGCCCATGCCATCGACAGGAAATTCGTGGTCGACACGATCTTCCTCGGCTACGCCACGGCCTCGACCGGCCCCGTGCCGAAGAACGCGCCGGAATTCTACGATGCCGACGTGCCGGCCTACGACTTCAACGTCGACAAGGCCAATGCGCTGCTCGACGAGGCCGGCTATGCCAAGGGTGCGGACGGTAAGCGCTTCTCGCTGAAGCTGCGCCCGGCGCCCTATTTCAACGAGACGCGCCAGTTCGGCGATTACCTGCGCCAGGCGCTCGCCGCCGTCGGCATCGACGCGGCGCTGGTCAACGCCGATTCCGCCGCGCACCAGAAGGCGGTCTACACGGACCACGATTTCGACCTCGCCGTCGCCCCGCCGGTCTTCCGCGGCGACCCGGCGATCTCCACGACCATCCTCGTCCAGTCCGGCATTCCCGCCGGCGTCGGCTTCTCCAACCAGGGCGGCTATGCCAATGCGGAACTCGACGCGGTCATCGCCAAGGCGGCGGACACGGTCGATGCCGCGGCCCGCACGGAGCTCTACCGGCAGTTCCAGAAGCTGGTCGTCACCGACCTGCCGCTGATCAACGTCGCCGAATGGGGCTTCATCACGGTCGCGCGCGACACGGTGCTGAACGTCGCGAACAACCCGCGCTGGGCGGTCTCCAACTGGGCAGATACCGCGCTGCAGTCGTGATAGGCTCGCCCGACCGAAAGAACTCCGCAAGGTCAGGCGCAGCGTGAACCGAGCCCTTCGATTGCTGAGACGCCGCGCGATCGGCAGCATTCCCGTGCTGCTGATCGTCGTCGTCCTGACGTTCCTGCTGCTGGAAGCGGCCGCGGGCGACGCGGTCGACGCCTATCTCCTGTCGATCGGCGGCGGCGATGCCGTGATCGCGCAATCGCTGCGCGCGGCCTACGGCCTCGACCAGTCGATGCCGGCGCGGCTCTGGGTCTATCTCTCCTCGCTCGGCCGGCTCGATCTCGGCTGGTCCGTCGCCTTCGACCGGCCGGTGCGCGACCTCATCCTCGAACGCCTTCCCAACACGTTCCTGCTGATGGGCAGCGCCACGGCGCTTTCCTTCGCCATCGGCTCGGCGCTCGGCATCGTTGCCGGGGCGAAGCCGGGAAGCGCCCGCGACCGGGTCCTTTCCACGCTCTCGCTCGTCCTTTACGCCATCCCGGGCTTCTGGCTCGGCCTCGTCCTCAGCATCGTCTTCGCGGTGCAACTGCGCTGGCTGCCCACATCCGGCATCGAGACCATCGCTTCCGGGCGGGCGGGACTGTCCCGCGCCGCCGACATCGCCGCCCACCTGGTGCTGCCGGTCGCAACGCTGGCACTGGTCTACATGGCGCTCTTCCTGCGCGTCATGCGGGCCGGGATGGCCGATGTCTGGCGGCTGGATTTCGTGCTCTTCGCGCAATCGAAAGGCCTGTCGCGGGCGCGGATCGTGCTGCGCCATGTGGCGCGCAACGCGCTCCTGCCGCTCGTCACCATGCTCGGCCTGCAATCGGCCGCCATGCTCGGCGGCAGCGTCGTCATCGAGAGCATCTTCGCCATCCCCGGCTTCGGACGGCTGGCGCAGGAAGCGGTGAGCGGGCGCGACACGGCGCTGCTGACCGGCATCATCGTCACGAGCGCGGTGCTTGTCATCCTCGTCAATCTCGTCATCGACATCGTCTATGCCGCGCTCGACCCGCGCGTCGGGGCTTCGGAGCGCGGCGCATGAGGGTGGTGCGGAACCTGCTGGCGACGCCGGAGGGCATGATCGGCTTCGTCCTCATCGCCGTGCTTGCGCTCGTCGCCCTGTTCGCGCCCGCGCTTTCGCCGGGCGATCCGCTGAGGATCGCCGGCCGGGCCCTGACGGCGCCCTTCACCGATCCGGCCTTCCCGCTCGGCACGGATCGGCTGGGGCGCGACGTCTTGGCGGGCATCGTGCACGGCGCGCGCACCTCGCTCCTCGTCGGGCTCGCGGCGGCGTGTGCCGCCCTTGCCATCGGCCTTTGCGTGGGGCTTGCGGCGGGCTTTGCGGGCGGGATCGTCGACGAGGCGCTGATGCGCGTGGTCGATGCCTTCCAGATCGTGCCGAGCTTCCTTCTGGCGCTCGCCTTCGTCAGCGTCGTCGGCGCCTCTGTGCCGGTCGTGGTGCTTGCCATCGCACTCGGCGCCTGGGCCGATCCGGCGCGGCTCACGCGGGCGCAGGTGCTGTCCCTTCGCGAGCGGGATTATGTCGCCTCGGCGCGCGTCATCGGCATGCATCCGGCGGAGATCGCCCTCAGGGAAATCCTGCCGAATGTCCTGCCGCCGGTGCTGGCGCTCTCCGCCATCATCGTCGCCGCCGCGATCCTGACGGAGGCGGCGCTGTCCTTCCTCGGCCTCGGCGATCCGAACGTCGTCACCTGGGGATCGATGATCGCCGAGGGACGGAACGTCCTGCGTTCCTCGCCCTTCCTGTCGGTCTTCCCCGGCATCGCGCTGGTCGTGACGGTCATCGCCGTCTATCTCCTGAGCGAAGGCCTCGGCAAGGCGCTCTCCGACCGGGAGGGGGCAGCATGACGATGCTTTGCACGGTCCGACAGCTCTCCGTCACCTATCGCGGCCAGGCGACGCCCGCCCTGGCCGGCATCGATCTCGACATCCATGCCGGCGAACGGCTGGCGATCATCGGCGAGAGCGGATCGGGCAAGAGCACCTTCGCCCGTGCGCTTGCCGGCCTGCTTCCGGGTGGAGCATCCGTCGCCGGCAGCCTGCATTGGGCGGCCGGCCATCCTCCGCGCGCCGGCCGCGACATCGGCTTCGTCTTCCAGGACCCGTCCGCCAGCCTCAACCCGGTTCTGACCATCGGCGAGCAGGTCGCGGAGGGTGCGCGCCGTCATCTCGGCCTGTCGCGCAAGGCGGGGCAGGCATGGGCGCTCGCCATGCTGGAACGGGTGCGCGTCCCCGAGCCCGCAAAGGTGCTGCGCGGCTTCCCGCACCAGCTTTCCGGCGGCCAGCGCCAGCGCGTGGCGATTGCCGCCGCGCTCGCGGCAAGGCCCGGCCTGCTGATCGCCGACGAACCGACCAGCGCGCTCGACATGGTCGTCCAGGCCGAGATCGTCGCGCTGCTCGGAGACCTCGTCCGAAATGCCGGCATGACGCTCGTCTTCGTCACCCACGACATCGCGCTCGCCTCCGGCTTTGCCGACCGCGTGGCGATCTTCCGCGACGGACGGCTCGTCGAGACGGGCGCGACCGGCGCCGTTCTGGCCGCGCCCGCGGCTGCCTATACGGCGGCGCTGATCGCCAGCCACCGCGATCTTGCAACGCCGCCGCTGATCCGCGAGGCAGGCCGATGACGCTGCTCGACGCGCGAAACCTCGGCAAGCGTTACGCCTCCGGCGGCCGGGATGTGGGGGCCCTCGACGGTGTTTCGCTCACGCTTTGCGCGGGTGAGACCCTCGGCCTTGCCGGCGCCTCCGGCAGCGGCAAGTCCACGCTCGCGCGCGTCCTCACCCGCCTCGTCCCGGCCGACGGCGGCACGGTCCGCTTCGACGGCGGGGACTGGCTTGCCCTTTCCGGCAGCGAACTGCGCCGGCGGCGGGCGAAGATGCAGATGGTCTTCCAGGACGTGCTCGGCGCCTTCAATCCGCGCGCCACGGTTGCCTCGGTGATCGAGGATCCGTTGCGCATCCACGGCATCGTGCCGAAGGCCGGGCGGGGCAGGGAGGTGGCCGCGCTGCTCGACCGCGTCGGCCTGCCGGCCTCCTATGCCGCGCGTTCGATCCGCGACGTCTCGGGCGGCCAGCGCCAGCGCATCGCCATCGCGCGTGCGATCGCCTCGCGGCCGGCCCTGGTCGTGCTCGACGAGGCGGTCTCCGCCCTCGACGTCTCGCTGCGCGAGAAGATCCTCGAACTCCTCGTCGCCCTGCAGGCGGAGCGCGGCATCGCCTATCTCTTCGTCTCGCACGATCTGGCCGTGCTCGCCGCCGTCTCCCATCGCATCGCCATCATGGATGCCGGCCGGATCGTCGAGGCCGGCCCGGCGGCCGGGGTTATCGGCAACCCGCAATCAGCGGCCGCCCGCGCGCTCGTGCGCGCCGTGCCGCGCCTCATCATCGAACAGGAAGACCGCAATGCCGTCTGACCGCTGGAATGCCCTGAACGACGCCCCCGTCTTTCCGCCCGAGCGCTTCGGCCTCCTCGCCGACCGGCTCGGCAGGATCCTGCGGACCCGGAACGACATCCTGCTCTTCCAGACGGAGGCCGTGGTCGCGCTGGAGGCCGTGACGGCGAGCCTCGCACGGCCTGGCCTCAAGGCGATCAACATCGTGACCAGCCCTTTCGGTGCATGGTTCGGCGGCTGGCTGCGGCGCGGTGGCGCCGAGGTGGTGACGCTGGCTGCCGAGCCCGCCCGTCCCGTCGCGGCGGAAGCGGTGAGCGCGGCCTTCGACGCCCATCCCGACACGAAGGCGGTCATCTTCTGCCACGCGGAATCGGCCAACGGCGTGCTCAACCCGCTGGAGGAGATCGTGGCCGCCGCCCGCGCCCGCGGCATCGTGACGGTGGTGGATGCGGTCGCCTCGGTCGGCGGCCACGCGCTCGATGTCGATGCGCTCGGCATCGACGTCGCGGTGATCGGGCCGCAGAAGTCCCTCGCCGGGCCGGCCGGCGTCTCGGCCCTTTCGGTCAGCCCCGCCGCGTGGCGGCTGATAACGGCAGAAGGTGGGCCGCGCGATTCCACGCTCTCGCTGCTCGACCGCAAGGCCTGGCTCGATGCCGGTCGCGGCGCGCTGCCCGGCACTTCAGCCGCGCTGGAGTTCTTCGCGCTGGAAGCGGCGCTCGACCGTTTCGAGGCGGAGGGCCTCGACGCCGTCCTCGCCCGCCACGCCCGGGCGGCGAAGGCCACGCGCGACGGCCTCGCGGCCCTCGGCGCCGCGCCATGGGCGCCGCCCGGCCGCGCCTCTCATCTCGTCACGACGGCAAGATTGCCCGATGGCGTGGACACGGACGCCTTTCTCGCCGCCGCCGCGCATCTCGATACGGACATGTCGCCGGGCGTCGGTCCCGGCGCGGAGAGCCTGGTGAGGCTCAACCACACGGGCCAGCGCGCGCGTTTCGAAGCCGTGCTCGGCAATGTCGCCGCCTATGGCATCGCCCTTCGCAAGCTCGGCTTCAGGGCGGACATCGCCGCCGCGGCAGCGGCCGCCGCTACACAATATGGCGGTTGAGAAGATGGTGTCGTCAGCAGCCTGACATTGCAGGGCGACCTGATCCTCCCACAAATCGCGGCCCGGCAATGGAGACGGCTCGGGAAATCTGCTATGGCTCTTGCGAGGGACCGTGTCTGCGACGATATTGTCCGGCAAAACGGCTTGGGAGGGCTGGATGGCGATTGAGGTTCGGGCGTCGAAGGAGATGAACGCTGTGACAGCGCCGAAGGCCTTGCGTGTCGGCTTTATCCTGTCGAAAAGCTTCACGCTTTCCGCCTTCGCCCTGTTCGTCGACACGCTGCGTCTTGCCAGCGACAGCGAGGACCGTTCCCGCCGCGTCAACTGCGACTGGGACGTGCTCAGCAGCACGCGCAATTTCATCTCCGCGTCGAGCGGCATCCAGGTGGCGCCGACCGCGCCCTTCGCCGACCCCTCCTGTTTCGACTACATCGCCGTCGTGGGCGGCCTCCTCAGCGTGGAGGAGCCGATCGACAGCTATGCGACGACCTACCTGCGCAAGGCGGCCAATGCCGGCGTCGGGCTGATCGGCCTGTGCACGGGCAGCTTTATCCTTGCCGAAGCGGGCCTGCTCAAGGGGCATATGGCCTGCGTGAGTTGGCTGCACCACCGCGATTTCCGCGCCCGCTACCCCGATATCGAGGCGACATCGGAGCAGATCTTCCGCTTCGACGGCAAGGTCGCCACCTGTGCGGGGGGCAGCAGCGTGGCCGACCTTGCCGCGACGCTGGTTCGCCACCATGTCGGCGAGGCGGCCGAGCGCAATGCGCTGGAGATCCTGCAGATCCGCCACCGGCGCGACGCGACCGACCTCCAGCCGCGCAATCCGCTGGGCCTGGAGGCTCGCGACCGCCGCGTGCATCTCGCCATCATGATGATGGAGCAGCACACGGAAGACCTGCTCTCCATCGACAGCATCGCCACCATGACCAATGTCTCCCGCCGCCAGCTCGAACGCCTGTTCGAGAGCGACATGGGCGCCTCGCCGAGCGCGATCTACATGAAGATCCGCATGGCCGCCGCGCTCAACATGGTGATGCGCACCAACAAGCCGCTGATTGAGATCGCGCTCGAAACCGGCTTCGAGAGCCTGTCGCATTTCACCCGCCGCTTCCGCGCGGCCTTCGGCGACACGCCCTCGCAGATCCGCCGCGACAGGCGCCGACAGGCGGGCTGACGGCAATTCTTCCTGCGGCTTGGAACCAAGCCGCGCGCCATCCGTTCGGTCCGGATTGCTGACAAGGAGACCGCAATGGCAAGCAATGACGTCCAATCCCAGATTTCCGCCCTGCGTGACGAGATCGCCCAGCTTCAGAAGGATTTCGGCGAACGGAGTGCCGAGGCCTATGAGACGATGCGCGAGCGCGCCGGCAATGCCGTGGAGGCTGCCCGCCCCGCCGTTCGCTCGGCCACGAAATACGTGCGCAACGAAGGCGCTGCCGTCGCCCAGGCCGCGCGTGAACACCCGGCAGCCCTTTCGACCGTCGTGCTGGCGGCGGGGCTTGCGGGCATCGTCATCGGCTACCTTCTCGGCTCCCTAGAGGGCGAGCCGCAACGGCGCCAGCGCTGGTTCTGAAACGACAAAAGCCCGGCAATGCCGGGCTTTTTCATGACGGGAAGGAAAGGCCTTCCTATCGGTGGCGCAGGCCGCAAAGATAGCCGATGAAGGCGGCGCCGGCGAGGGTGGCGAGCGGATTGGCCTGGATGGTCTGGCGCAGCTCCTCGCGTAGCGACTCCGCCTTGGCCACAGCAAGCTGGCCGGTGCCTTCGGCGATCAGGCCCGCGGATTCCTTCAGCCGGCTGATTTCCGTCTTCAGCGCTTCGATCTGCTCGTTGACGGTCGCTTCCGCGGCCGCGGCCTTCGCTTCCTCCGAAATGCTGTCGCGACCTTCAACGACGCCGAGCGTGCGTTTGCCGGTGCTCTTTTCGTCAGCCATGGGACATGTCTCCTGAATTGATGGGAATGGCGGGAAGAAGAACTTCCGGCGCGCCAGTTGGTTCCAGCCGATGATTCAAACTGTGATCTTTCGGCTGCGGCAGGGCGATTGACTCTTCCGGAAATAGAGAACAAATAAAGAACGAATGTCCACCAGCCGGGAGCCGCCCAGCCGATGTCCGCCCCTGTCCATGCCGTTGTCGCCGACCTGCGCGACCGCATCCGGCAGTTCGACGGCTGCGCGTCGCGCGCGCGGGCGGTGCTGCCCTTCCGCGTGCCGGAGATCGACGAAAGGCTGCCGGGCGGCGGGCTGGCGCTTGCCAGCCTGCACGAAGTCTGCGGCGGCGGCAACGATGCCGTGGAGGGGGCCGCCGCCATGCTCTTTGCCGCCGGCATCGCCGCACGCACCCGGGGGCAGGTGCTCTGGTGCCTGACGCGGCCGGACCTTTTCGCCCCGGCGCTGGCGCAGGCGGGGCTTGCCCCCGGCCGCGTCATCTATGTGGAGGCGGACGACGAGAAGAGCCTGCTCCTCTGTTTCGAGGAGGGGCTGCGCCATGGCGGGCTCGGCGCTGTCGTGGCGGAGGTCGCGCGCCTGTCGATGACCGCCTCGCGCCGCCTGCAACTGGCCGCGGAGGCCGGCGGCACGCTCGGCATCGCCCTGCGGCGCTTCCGGCACAGGCGCGAGGCGGGCGCCTTCATGCTGCCGTCCGCCGCCGTGACGCGCTGGCAGGTTTCCGTAGTGCCGTCCGCGCCGCTTCCCGTGCCCGGCGTCGGCCGGGCACGATGGCTGCTCGAGCTGACCCGCTGCCGGGCCGGCGAGGCGGCAGAGTTCGAAGTGGAGGCATCCGATGTCGAGGGTCGTATCGCTTTTTCTCCCCGGCTGGCCGATCGATCGCCTGAGGCGGGCGCTTGGCGCCGCGGCGCCGCCGGCTGACACGCGGCTCGTCCTCGTCGGGCGGGACGGCGCGCGCCGCATCGTGACGGCTTTGAGCCGGTCCGCGGAGGAAGCCGGGCTTCGCGCCGGCATGCCGCTCACCAAGGCCCATGCGCTCCTGCCCGACGTCATGGCCATGCCCGCCGATCCCGCTGCCGACGCGGCGGCGCTCCGGCGCCTTGCCCTGTGGACCCTGCAGCACTACGCGCCCATCGTCGCGTCGGACCCGCCGGACGGGCTCGTCGTCGACACGACCGGCGCCGACCACCTGCACGGCGGCGAGGAACGCATGCTGGCGGGCCTCGTCAACCGTCTCGCCGCGTCCGGCATTTCCGCCCGTGCCGCCGTGGCCGACACCTGGGGCGCAGCCTATGCCGCCGCGCGCTTCCTTGCCGGTCCCGTGCGCGTCATTCCTCCCGGCGCGGCGCAGGCGGCCGTCTCGCCGCTGCCGCTTTCCGGCCTGCGCATCCCGGCGGAAACCGTGACGGGCCTGCATGTCCTCGGCTTTGCCAAGATCGGCGACGTGCTGGCCGTGCCGCGCGCGCCGCTCGTCCTGCGCTTCGGGGCGCTCCTCGGCCGCCGGCTCGACCAGTTGCAGGGCGCGGTGCCGGAACCCGTCGATCCCCTGCGCGACCCGGAGCTCACGACGGTCCGCAAGGTTTTCGGCGAACCGATCGGCGCGCCGGAGACGATCGCGCGCTACACGACGGCGCTGGTCGACGACCTCTGCCTCGCGCTGGAAAAGCGCGGCCTCGGCGCCCGGCGGCTCGACCTCGTCTTCCACCGCGTCGACAATTCCCTGCAGGCGATCCGCGTCGGAACGGCGCGCGCCGCACGGGATGGCAAGCGCCTCGCCCGGCTTCTCTGCGACCGGATCGAAACGGTCGATCCCGGCTTCGGCATCGAGATCATGGAACTGACGGCGACGCTCGCCGAACCGCTCGTCCTGCAACAGGCGGCCTCCTCGCTGATCGAGGAGGAGACGGCGGACCTTGCCGGTCTCGTCGACGTGATCGCCAACCGCATCGGCGCGCGCCGGCTCTACCGCATCACGCCGGTCGAAAGCGATGTGCCGGAGCGGTCCGTCCAGCGCGTCGCCCCGCTTTCCCCCGATGACGGCGCCACCTGGCCGGGCCGCTGGCCACGCCCCGCGCGCCTTCTTGCACGCCCGGAGCCCATCGAGGTCATGGCGCTCCTGCCCGACCATCCGCCCGCCTTCTTCACCTGGCGCGGCGTGCGCCGGCGGGTGAAGCGCGCCGACGGCCCGGAACGCATCTTCGGCGAATGGTGGAAGCGCGATGCCGAACTTGCCGCCGTGCGCGACTATTTCCAGGTGGAGGACGAGGCGGGCGAGCGTTTCTGGCTCTTCCGCTCGGGTGACGAAGCGCAGGCCGCAAGCGGCGCCGGGCGCTGGTTCCTGCACGGGGTCTTCGCATGAAACCGCGTTACGCCGAGCTCCAGGTCACGTCCCATTTCTCGTTCCTGCGGGGGGCGAGCAGCGCGGCAGAGCTGTTCGCCCAGGCAAGCGCCCTCGGCATCGAGGCCCTTGCCGTCGTCGACCGCAACAGCCTCGCCGGCGTCGTGCAGGCCCATCGCGCGGCGAAGGAAACCGGCGTGCGCCTCGTCGTCGGCTGCCGGCTGGACCTTGCCGACGGCATGTCGATCCTCGTCTACCCGACCGACCGCGAGGCCTATGCCCGCCTCTGCCGCCTGCTCACCCTTGGCAAGAAGAGGGCGGGCAAGGGCAAGTGCCATCTCGACTGGCAGGACGTGGTGGACTGGAACGAAGGCCTGATCGCCGTCCTGGTGCCCGAGGACGCGGACGACACCGCGGCCTTCCACCTGCGCCGCCTCGGCGAGACCTTCCGCGGCCGGTGCTATCTCGCCCTGACGCTCCGCCGCCGTCCGAACGACCAGGTCCGCCTCTTCGACCTGTCCAACCTCGCCGCGCGCTATCGCGTGCCCACCGTCGTCACCAACGACGTGCTCTATCACGAGCCCGGCCGGCGCATGCTGCAGGACATCGTCACCTGTATCCGCCACAATGTCACCATCGACGAGGCCGGGTTCCTCCGCGAGCGCCACGCCGACCGCTACCTGAAGCCGCCCGTCGAGATGCATCGCCTCTTCGCCCGCTATCCGGAGGCCGTGGCGCGGACGCTCGAGATCGCCTCGCGTTGCAGCTTCTCGCTGGACGAGCTGAAATACCAATATCCCGACGAGAAGGAATATGCGCATCTCACGCCGCAGGAGGCGCTCGAGAAATACACCTGGGAGGGCGCGGCGGCCAAATATCCGCAGGGGATTCCGGAGATCGTGCGCAAGAAGCTGAACGACGAGCTCCGACTCATCGCGAAGATGCTCTATGCGCCCTATTTCCTGACGGTGAACTCCATCGTCCGCCACGCGCGCTCGATCGGCATCCTCTGCCAGGGCAGGGGATCGGCGGCTAACAGCGCGGTGTGCTACGTCCTCGGCATCACCGCCATCGACGCGCGTAACAACGGCCTGCTTTTCGAGCGCTTCGTTTCCGAACAGCGCGGCGAGCCGCCCGACATCGACGTCGACTTCGAGCATGAGCGGCGCGAGGAGGTGATCCAGTGGATCTACGAAACCTACGGCAAGGATCGCTCCGCCCTCTGCGCCACCGTCATCCGCTACCGCTCGCGGGCGGCGATGCGGGATGTCGGCCGCGCGCTCGGCATGCCGGAAGACGTGCTGAAGGCGCTCTCCTCGCAGGTCTGGGGCTGGTCCAACGACGTGCCGCAACAGCATGCCGGATCGGCCGGGCTTAATGTGGACGACCGGCGTATCCGGTTGCTCTTCACGCTGGCCCGCCAGTTGATCGACGCGCCCCGCCACCTCTCTCAGCATCCGGGCGGTTTCGTGCTGACGCGCGACCGGCTGGATGATCTGGTGCCCATCGAGCCCGCGGCGATGGACCACCGGCAGGTGATCGAGTGGGACAAGGACGATATCGAGTGCCTTAATTTCATGAAGGTCGACGTGCTGGCGCTCGGCATGCTCACCTGCATGCGCCGCGCTTTCAATTTCCTGGAGAAGCACAAGGCAATAAGCCACACGCTCGATTCCATCCCGATTACCGACGAAGCGACCTTCGCCATGATCTCGAAAGCCGACACGATCGGCACGTTCCAGATCGAGAGCCGGGCGCAGATGTCCATGCTGCCGCGCCTCAAGCCGAAGAAATTCTACGACATCGTCATCCAGGTGGCGATCGTCCGGCCCGGCCCGATCCAGGGGGACATGGTGCATCCCTATCTGCGCCGGCGGCAGGGCGTGGAGCAGCCGGATTATCCCGATGACCCGAAACTGAAGGCGGTTCTCGAAAAGACCCTCGGCGTTCCGCTGTTCCAGGAACAGGCCATGCAGGTCGCCATCGTCGGTGCCGGCTTCACGCCCGGCCGGGCCGACCAGCTCCGCCGCGCCATGGCGACCTTCAAGCAGACGGGCGGCGTGGACAAGTTCCGCGATGAGCTGATCGCAGGCATGGTGAAAAACAAATATCCGCGCGAATTCGCCGTCCGGATGTGCCGGCAGCTCGAAGGCTTCGGCTCCTATGGTTTCCCGGAAAGCCATGCCTACAGCTTTGCCATCGTCGCCTATGCCTCCGCCTGGGTGAAATGCCACCACCCGGATGTCTTCTGCGCGGCGCTGCTCAATTCCCAGCCTATGGGGTTCTACGCGCCCGCGCAGATCGTGCGCGATGCGCGCGAGCACGGGGTGGAGGTGCGCCCGGTCTGCGTCAATGAAAGCCGGTGGGATTGCACGCTGGAGCCGACGGAGGAGCCGCGGCGCTTTGCCGTCCGGCTGGGACTGCGGATGGTGAAGGGGCTGGACAACAAGGCGGCCGCCAGGTTCATCGCAGACCGGCAGGACGAGCCCTTCGTCTCCGTCGATGACTTCTGGCGCCGCTCGGGCCTTCCGGCCGATGCGCTGGTCCGGCTTGCCGAGGCGGATGCTTTCCGGCCCTCGCTCGGCCTTTCGCGCCGCGAGGCGCTCTGGGCGATCCGGGGGCTGAGGGACGAGCCGCTGCCGCTCTTCTCTGCGGCCGCCGAGCGGGAGGCGGCGGCCGTTGCGGAGCTTTGCGAGCCGGCGGTGGCGCTGCGCCCCATGGCGACCGGCAGCGAGGTGGTGGAGGATTATGGCCATGTCGGCCTGACGCTGAGGGCCCATCCGGTGAGCTTCCTGCGGGAAAGCCTCGCGCGCCGCCGCATCCTCACCTGCGCCGAGGCGACGGGCCTCAGGGACCGCAGCAAGGTCGAGACGGCGGGGATCGTGCTCGTGCGCCAGCAGCCGGGATCGGCCAAGGGCGTCATCTTCGTGACGATCGAAGACGAGACGGGCATTGCCAATCTCGTCGTCTGGCGGAAGGTCTTCCTCGCCCACCGGCCCATCGTGATGAGCGCGCCGATGATCGGCATCAAGGGTTACATCCAGAGGGAGGGCGACGTGGTGCACATCGTCGCGCAGCGGATCGTCGACCTGTCGGCGGACTTTTCCACCATCGGCCGGCGCGGCGGCATGGCCGGGCAGGAAGAGGCGGACGCGACGCAGGCGATCCGCGTCAAATCCCGCGACTTCCATTGACCCGTCACATGAAGTCGCGCGGGACCGCCTTCTCGAACGTCTTCTCGAAAACCTGCGCCTCACCCTCGAAGGCGCGGACAGTGGCGGAAATCAGCCAGTCCGTCGCCGTGCAGGCGATGGTGGCCGTCGAGACCGTGCGCACGAACCAGCCGGGACGCTGCATGTCGCAGGTCCAGGCCGCGGTGCCGGTCATGGACAGAGGATCGTTTTCGGCGATCGACCACAGTTCGTCGCGCACCTGCCGGGTCGCGAGCCCCGTGGCGGGATGCTCGTAGAGACCGGTATCCTCGTAGATCGTGTATTCGGTGAGACCGTTCGTCAGGTCCCGCTCCACGCCGCGCGCCGTCTCCGCGGGGGCGAGTTGCGTATATTTCGGCAGAGGATCGGGGTTCTCCGGCTCGGGGATGGAAACGACGCGGTGCGCGCCGAGTTTCGGCAGGGCAAGGCCGAGCGAGGCGAGGTCGACGGTCACGCCGGCATCGACCGGCGGCGGCAGCACCATCGGCCAGTAGGATGTCGAAAGCGACAGGCGGATGCGATGCCCCGCGCGGAAGCGATAGCCCATCGCGTCGAGCACGAGGCGGATGCGCACCTTCCTGCCGCGCGGCATGGCCTGCGGCGCGGCATTGCCGTCGCGGTGCGCGAGGTTGACGACGCCGAAGGTCACGCGCGTCGCCGTGCCGTCCGGGTGGATGTCGACGAGGCGGGCGCAGAGATTGGCGATGTCCGCCTCCGTCGCGACGTCGAGCTCCAGCACCGGCTGGCCGAGGAAGTCCTCGGCCTCGGCGAGCGGCGCCGTCTCCACGACGAGCGAGCCGGCATCGTCCGGGCGCTGGTCGAGTGCCATTTCGGCATCCGGCTTCAGCGTGAACCACTCGCCGGCCATGATGCCGGTATCGAGCGGCGACTTCAGGAAACGGTCGTGCCCCGATGCGCCGGCAATGGGCATGCCGGGCGCGAGCGCACCGTACTGTTCGACGTAGAAGGTCGCCATATCAGGCTCCTCCCAGCGGTCCTTGGCGATCCAGAAGCCGGGATCGGCCTCGCGCCGCAGGGCGGGACGGGCGGCATCCTGGATATAGGCGCGCACCTGCGGGGCCTTGTCCGCGCCGTTTTCCTCGCCGCGCAGCCAGTGGTTCCACCAGGCGATGGCCTCGGCATGGAAGTCCATGCGCGGCTTCGGCCAGGCGAAATGCGGGTATTTGTGGATCCACGGGCCGACGAGGGCCTTCGCCCTGTCGCCGAGCCCTTCGACCGCCTTCAGCGGCGTGCTGCGATACCCGTCCGCCCAACCGGCGATGACGAGGGCGGGCACAGGGAAGCCGGCGAAATCCTCCGAGATCGAGCCGTGCTTCCAGAAGGCGTCGCGGCGCTGGTGCTGCAGCCATTCCTCCAGGAAGAAGGGCTCGTTCTCCAGCCGTTCCAGCCACATGGCCTTCCAGCGATCGCCGACGATTTCCGGATCCGGCGCGCGCGACTGGTAGGCGAGCATGGTCGCAGCCCAGGAGAGCTGGGCGGAAAGGTGCGTGCCGTTCTTGTAATGGATGTCGTCGTTGTAGCGGTCGACGGTGGAGGCGATGGAGATGACCGCCTTCAGCGCCGGCGGCCCAAGGGCGGCGACCTGCAGGCAGTTGAAGCCGCCCCAGGAGATGCCCATCATGCCGACCGCGCCGTTCGACCACGGTTGCGCGGCGATCCAGGCGATGAGTTCGCAGGCATTGGCGAGCTCCAGCGGCGTGTACTCGCCGTCGATCACGCCGTCGGATTCGCCCGAGCCGCGGATGTCGACGCGCACGCCGGCAATGCCGGCCGCGGCGAAGACGGGATAGGTCGATTCATCGCGCGGGCTCGTTCCGTCGCGCTTGCGATAGGGCAGGAACTCGAAGACGGCGGGGACGGGATCGCCGTTCGCGCCCTCGGGCATCCAGATGCGGGCGGCAAGCCGCGTGCCATCGGCAAGCGTGATCCATTGGTTTTCGATGACGGTGAAGGCGCGAGACGTCATGGGATGATCCTCTTTCGAACATCTTTATGGCGGCAGCCGGAAGAGCGGGCAATAGGCCGTTTTTGACCCTGCACGTCGCTTTTGCCTCATCTTGCCCGGCCCGGAAATCTCGCCTACGAAAGCGGGACGGGCAAGGAGGGGCGCCATGCAGGATCGAAACGCGGCTTTTGCGGACGAGGGACGGCCGGATGATCCCAAGCGTGCCTACAAGGTCCTCGTTTCCGACCTGATCGGCCTTCGCCTCGACGCGGAGGGGCGGCCGGACCCGAGCGAGGCGAAGGCGCATATCGAGGCGCGCGGCGGGGTCTTCCATGAAGGCCCGTATCGGCGCGAGACGCTGGAGCCCGGCATCCACTTCTTCTACCAGCCGGACCTCAGCGCCGAGGTCGAGATCATCGCGCAGACCGCCGACGGCCGTTACGATGCGCTGATCGCGGCGGCGACCTTCATCCCCCGGCAGGCGGCCTTCCCGCTCGGCGGCGTGCGCATCGGCGCGGGCACCGCCAACATGGCCTCGGCCTCCTGGGGCGGCGGCGACGGCGAGGGCGGCACCGCCCCGCTGATGAACACGCCCGGCATCAACAGCCGCGCGACGGCGCAGATGGTGATGAAGGCGGTGCTGAAGGTGACGCCGGACCTGCCGGTCGATCTCCTTCACAAGCGCGTCGCCGCGGGCGATTTCGATACGGGACGCGACCTCAAATCCCACCCGACGGCAAAGCTCGAAGGCCAGCGGATGGCCCTCATCGGCTATGGCAATATCGGCCGGGAGGTGGCGAAGCTCGCCCGCGCCTTCGGCATGCAGGTCGTCGTCCATGCCCGCGCCCGGCACCGGCAATGGATCGAGGCCGAAGGCTTCGACTACGCGGAAACGCCGGTGGAGGCGGCGAAGGGCGCGAACGTGCTTTCCGTCCATGTCGGCCTCGGCCGGCTCGACGGGGCGACGCGCCTCTACGCCAATGCCGGCATCGTCGGCGAGGCGGTGCTTTCGGCGATGAAGCGCGGGGCGGTCGTCGTCAACTACGACCGCGGCGAGGTGGTCGACACGACGGCGCTCGACCGGGTGCTGGCCTCCGGGCAGGTGCGCCATGCGGCCATCGACGCCGATCTCTTCAGGAACGCGACGAGCGGCGCGCTCAGCGGGCCGATGCTGCCCTATCTGAAGCTCGCAGCGCGCCATCCCGGAAAGATCGAGCTCCTGCCCCATGCGGCGGCCGATACGGATCATCCCTCCCGCGTCGCCGGCGCCTGCCAGGCGGTCGACCAGATCATCGATGTGATCCGGCATCGCCGGGTCGTCAATCTCAAGGGCGACCTGCCGGAGGGATATGTCGATGCGGGAGCGAGGGTGCCGCAGGGCATCGGCCGCGTTACCGCCGCCACGCTCGCGGCGGCGGCCGCCGATCCGCGCTTTGCCGAACTGCACGTCCTTTCCCGCGAGATCGCCGATACGCTGGAAGCCATCGCCGAGGCGGTGGAGGAGGGCATGACGCACCAGCCGGCGAAGGGCGACGTCGTCGCGCTCACGCATCTCCTGCTGCGCCAGCGCCGCCTGCTCGAAGCGCTGGGGCTCGACGGGCCGGCGGAAGCCTGAGGAAAGGGAACTTTTCCGTCGCACGGCCAGTTTCTTCCCGAGACGACTTTCAGGGAGAACAAGCCATGACGCATCAGCAGGACGAACGCGGTGATCCGATCACCCGCACCCACGATCCGGTCCGCAAGGAATATTCGGCGCGGGAAGCAAGGCAGGGCGGACCCGGCTGGCCCGTGCTGAAGGTGCTCGGCATCAGCCTCGTTCTCGTCTTCCTCGTCTGGGGCGCGGTCGAGTTCTGGGGCGATCGGGCCGATCCCTCCGCGCCGGTCGATGCCTCGCAGACCTCCTCGACGGAAAACGGTGCCGGTGAGCCGAGCCAGAACACCATCGACGACAGCGTTCCGGGCGGCGGCCAGACGGTTCCGACGGATCGCGATCCCACCCCGCAGACCGGCACGGGCGGCGACAGCCAGCGCGTCACGCCTGACGGCACCGCAAACTAAACGGCCCGGCCGTATCGCCGCATGACGGCCATCAGGTCGTCATGCCTTATGGCGTCGATGCGGAAGCGGTCGTGCGGCGTGCCGCCGGCATCTTCCGCCGCCAGCATGGCGTTCACCACCGCCTCCTCCACACTGTCCACCACGGCTAGATAGGCCGCGTCGAGCTGCTCGTCGTTGACGATCTCGATGTTGAGCCGCGCTGGCGCGCGATGCGCCATCGGCTGCGGGTTGGCGGTGGAGAAGGCGAGGAAGATGTCGCCGGAATTGTTGCCGCCGGGCGTGCCGTTCCGGCCGATACCGATGGCCGCGCGGCGGGCGAGGCGCTTCAACTGGTGCGGTGCCATCGGCAGGTCCGTCGCGATGACGACGATGATCGAGCCGCGCTCCTTGAGCTGGCTTTGCGGCGTGTTGTCCTGAAGGTGCTTGCCGACGGGCACGCCGCAGATCGTCAGCCAGTCGCGCTGGCCGTGGTTGGCCTGCACAAGCGTGCCGATCGTGTAGTCCCTGTCGCCATAGGCGACGATACGGGAGGAGGTGCCGGTGCCGCCCTTGAAGCCATAGGTGATCATGCCGGTGCCGCCGCCGCAATTGCCCTCCGGGACAGGGCCGCTGGAGAGGCTTTCCAGTGCCGCGCGGGCATCCGCCTCGGTCACCGGCATGCCGTTGATGTCGCTGAGCGCGCCGTCATAGGTCTCGGCGATGACGGGCATCAGCCAGAGGAAATCGCCGATCTCGTAGGTCGAGGCGTAGCGTTCCAGCATCCAGCGGATCGTCGCGTGGTGGGTGATGCCGACGCCGTGGGTGTTGGTGATCATGACGGGACCGAGGAAGGTGCCGCCGTCCTCGATCCAGTGCGTGCCCGTCATCTCGCCATTGCCGTTGAACCGGTGCACGCCGGCATAGACCGGCACGGGCGTCTCGCTTTCGCTATGCGGCAGGATGGCGGTGACGCCGGTGCGCACCGGCAGCCGGCGGCCGGGGCGCGGCGTTTCTTCCCGGATGGTGCGCAGGCCGACCGCGACACCTTCGACATCGGTGATGGCGTTGAAGGGGCCGGTGCGGCCGGTGAAGGGCAGGCCGAGGTCGCGGGCGCGAGGCTTTGTCTTTCTGTTCATGGTCATTTCTGCCGGGAGCGAAGGTAGAGGCCGAGGGAGGCGACGACGAAGGAGAAGGTCAGCATCATCACGGCGATGGCGTTGATCTCCGGCTTGATGCCGCGCCGGAGCATGGCGAAAATGAACATCGGCAGCGTCGTCACGTCGACGCCCGCGATGAAGTAGGTGATGACGAGATCGTCCATCGAGATGATGAAGGCGAGCAGCGCACCGCCGACGATGCCGGGCAGGAGCTGCGGGAAGACCACCTTGCGGAAGGTTGTCCACTCGTTGGCGCCGAGGTCGGCCGACGCGTTCTCCAGCGTGCGGTCCATGCCGGCCAGCCGGGCGGACACCACGATGAAGACATAGGAGATCAGGAAGGTGCACTGGCCGATGATGATCGTGCCGATGCCAAGCCCGATTCCCGCATTGACGAAGAAGATCAGCAGCGCGATGCCCAGCACGATGTCCGGCATCAGCATGGGCATGAACATGACGACCCGGTAGAAGCGCCGGCCGAAGAAGTCGAAGCGGTAGAGCGCGATCGCCATCGCCGTGCCGAGCACGGTGGCGATGGCGGTGGTGGAGGCGGCGATCCTCAGGCTGTTCCACACGGCCTGCAGGAGCTGGTCGGTGGATTCCAGATAGAGCGCGTTCTCCGAGATGGTCGTCTTGAAGCCGAGGACCTGGGCGTACCATTCGGTGGTGAAGCCCGACCAGGTCATCATGTTGATCGGGTTGGCGTTGAACGAATAGACCGCGATCAGCACGAGCGGGATATAGATGAAGGCGAAGAAGAGGCCGGTATAGGCAATCAGGCTGCCGCGGGCGAGGGTGGCGAGGATCTTCATCTTGCCCTCCTCACTGTCCGGCGGCGGCGTCGAGGCCGCGCCGGCCGGAAACGACCACGTAGACGAAGAGCAGCACCAGCATCACGCTCATCACCATCATGGCGAGCGCCGAACCGAAGGGCCAGTTGCGCGCGGCGAGGAACTGCTGCTCTATGAGGTTGCCCAGCATCATCACCTTCGCGCCGCCGAGAATGGCCGGCACGACGAAATTGCCGAGCGCCGGGATGAAGACGATCACCGCGCCGCCGGCAATGCCGGGCGCCGTCAGCGGCAGGACGATGCGCAGGAACGTGCGGACGGGCCCCGCGCCCAGATCGAGCGAGGCGCGCACCAGCGTCCAGTCCAGCTTCTCGACGCTGGCATAGACCGGCATGAACATGAAGGGGATGAAGACATAGACCATGCCGAGGATGATCGCGCCGTCCGTATAGATGAGATCGAGCGGCCGGGCGATGACGCCCGAGGTCAGCAGCACCTCGTTGACGAGGCCGGTCTGGCGCAGGATCAGCACCCAGACGAAGAGCCGTACGATCAGGCTGGTGAAGAAGGGAAGCGTGATCAGGAAGAGGCAGAAGTTCTTCCACCGGTCGGAGAGCCGGCTGATGCAGAAGGCCGCCGGATAGCAGACGACGAGCGCGGCGACGACGGTCAGCGCTGCGATCTTCAGCGAGCGCAGGAAGATGGCGATGTAGATCGGATCGAAATCCTCGAACATCGGATCGGCAAAGCCGAGGATGCGGCCGTAATTGTGCGGGTACCAGCTCCATTCCACGCCGCCGTAAAGGCCGGGCGCAAGGAAGCTCGTCACGATCATGATGGCGAGCGGACCGAGGAAGAAGACGGCGAGGAACAGCGAGACCGGCCCGAGGAGGACGGCAAGCTGGGCGCGGCGGCGAAGGGCGATCGACGACATGTCAGGCGGCCTCCGCGGGGATGAGGTGGACTGCGGCCGGATCGTAGGCAAGGCGCGCCCGGCGCGACTGCTCGATCTCGCCGATGAGGTTGCGCCGGACGGCGGGGACTTCCGCGATCACGCGCCGGCCCGTTGCCGTGCGGCCGAAAAGCTCGAAGGTGGAGCCGACGAAGACGATCTGCTCGAGATCCACGTCGAGGCTCGGCGCATCGTCGCCGGGGGCGGCGAGGAAGAACTGCTCGGGGCGGATGAGCGCGGTCGCCGCGCCCGTAGAGCCGGTCTGGCCGTGGGAAATCGCGATGCCGTCCCGGGTGACGAGCTGCCCGCCGGCGGCTTCCCCTTCGAAAAGATTGCTCGCGCCGACGAAGGTGGCGACGAAGCTGTTTTTCGGCTGGTCGTAGATGGCGCGCGGCGTGTCGAGCTGCTGGATGCGCCCGGCCGAGAGCACGGCGACGCGGTCCGACATGGTCAGCGCCTCCTGCTGGTCGTGCGTGACGAAGATGAAGGAGATGCCGAGCTCGTGCTGCAGCGTCTTCAATTCGATCTGCATGGCCTGGCGCAGGTTCTTGTCGAGCGCGGAAAGCGGCTCGTCCAGCAGAAGCAGCTTCGGGCGGGCGATGATGGCGCGGGCGAGCGCCACGCGCTGCTGCTGGCCGCCGGAAAGCTGGCGCGGCTTGCGGCCTTCCATGCCTTCGAGGCCGACCATGTGCAGCGCCTCGGCGACGCGCCTGGCGCGCTCCGCCTTCGCCGCGCCGGCGACCTCCAGCGCATAGCCGGTGTTCTCGCCGACCGTCATGTGCGGAAAGAGGGCGTAGTTCTGGAAGACGGTGTTGACCGGGCGGCGATAGGGCGGCCGGTCCGTCATGTCCTCCCCGTCGATCAGGATGCGGCCCGAATCGAGCTCGACGAAGCCGCTGATCGCCTGGAGCAGGGTGGTCTTGCCGCAGCCCGACGGCCCCAGCAGCGTCAGGAATTCGTTGCGCCGGACGGTCAGGTCGATGGCGTCGAGCGCCGTGACCGTCTGGCCCTCGGGCGTGGCAAAGGCCTTCGCCGCCCTTTCCAGGCGGACTATGGATTCTCGCATCGTCGTTCCCCAAAATGTTATAAAAATAACGCTTGTGCGATTTAGATATGTGGATACCATTTAGCCATCCAAGTCAACGGCCGAAAGAAGCCGTGGCGGGAACGGCGGCGCAAAGGAAAGCGCCGGGGCCTGCGGGCCGAACCATCAGAGGAGAGACCATTCCATGACGAAATTCGATTGCGCCTGGACGCGCCGCACCGCCTTTTCCCTCATCGCCCTGGTGGCGACGGCGGGCATGGCGGGCGCCAGCGACCTCAACGTCTACAACTGGGGCGAATACATCAATCCCGAGGTTCTCAAGAAATTCGAGGAGGAGACCCAGATCAAGGTCAATCTCTCGACCTACTCCTCCAACGAGGAAATGCTGGCCAAGATCCAGGGCGGGGCGACGGGCTACGACATCATCTTCCCCTCCGTGCACATGCACGACATCATGGCCAAGCTCGATCTTCTGGAGAAGACCGACATCAACACCTACGAGGGCTTCAAGAACATCGATCCGGCGTTCCTGCGCGCCAAGAGCGACCCGAACGGCGAATACTGCCTGCCCTATGCCTGGGGCTCGGTGGGCATCTTCTACAATCGCAAGATCCTCGGCAAGGACGTCACCGGCTGGAAGGACCTGATCGAGACGGTGAAGGCCAAGGGCCTGAAATTCACCCTGCTCGACGACATGCGCGAGGTGCTCGCCGTCGGCCTCATCCTCAACGGCCACAAGATCAACTCGACCGATCCAGCCGAGCTCCAGCAGGCGGCCGACACGATCATCGCCATGAAGCCCGATGTCGCGGCCTTCACCTATGACGAGCGGCCGATGGTGCAGGCGGGGGACGTTGCCGCCGGCCACGCTTTCGTCGGCGCCATGGTGGACGTCTTCGGCAACGAGAAGGACCTCGGCTACGTGATCCCGGAAGAGGGCGCGACCATGTACCAGGAGGACATTTGCGTCCTGAAGAGCGCGCCGAACAAGGAGAACGCCATCAAGTTCCTCCAGTTCTATACGCGCCCGGAAATCGTGGCGCTCAACGTGTCGCAGCAAACCAACGGCACGGCCAATGTTCCGGCACGGGAATTGACCCCGGAAAAGATCAAGAATAGCAAGGAAATCAACCCGCCGGCCGAAACGATGGCGCGTCTCCAGATATTCGAGGATCTGGGTCCGGCCCTGCGCCAGGTGGACCGCGTGTGGACGCGGGTCAAGACGGCGCAGTGAACGCGACTGGTCCCCGCCCGTTTCTCGACGGGCGGGATTTCGAGGAGAGGGGCGACGTGTCGAAACGCATTCTGAAGCTCGTTCAGTCCGACGACCTCAGGCGGTCCAAATCCGACAAGCTCATCGCCCGCTATATCGAGCGCAACATCGCCGACCTGCCGTTCGAGACGGCGCGCTCCATCGCCCAGCGCCTCCAGGTCTCGCCGATGACCGTCGGCCGCTATCTCCGGCGCATGGGCTTCGACGGGCTCGACGAGCTGAAGGGCGAACTGCGCCGCGGCAGCTCCAACCCCGCCTGGCAGGTCAAGGGCCAGGTCTCCCGGCTGGAGCAGGACCGCAAGGAGGGCAAGCTCCTTGCCGGCCTCATCCAGCAGCAGATCGACAATCTCGGCGAGATCTACGCCATCACCAACGCGCCGGAATGGCAGCAGACCATCGACGCGCTGATCGGCGCGACGGAAGTCTATGTCGCCGCCTACCAGAACGTGCGCGGCATCGCGCAGTATTTCGCAAGCCAGCTTTCCTATACGCGCCCGCGCGTGCAGTTCGTCGACGGCCTCAACGGCACCTATGCCGAACTGCTGGACGGCTCCGTCGAGGGGCGGCTGCTGTTCCTGCACGACGTGCGCCGCTTTGCGGCGAAGGCCCGGCCGCTGGCGCTGGAAGCCCGCCGCGCCGGCGTCAAGGTCGTGCTGCTCACCGACGAGTTCTGCCCCTGGGGACCGGAGGTTTCCGACATCTGCCTCATCGTGCCCGGCTCGCACGGCCCGCTCTGGGACGGCGCGGCCACCATGACCGCGGTCATGGACCTCATGCTCAGCAACATCATCGTCGTCCTCGGCGATGAGGTGAGCGAGCGCGTCGACACGCTCACCCGCCTGCAGGACGTCTTCGGGGATTTCGAAAGCTGAATGCCGTCAGGCGTCCGGCTCCACCGTCAGCTTGACCCGGTCGGCGGCGAAGCGGGTGCGGGAGAACTGGATCGGCGTGTCGTCGAGGTCGGTGTTGACGGCCATGGCGACGAGGATGATGGCGCCCGGAGAGAGCTTGAGCTGGCGCATGTCGTCGCCCTCCGCGTGGATCGCCGAGATTTCCGTTGACCGCCGCACATAGTCGGCGACGCCGAGATTCCGGAAGGACGCGGTGATCGAGCGGGTTTCCTCGTAGGCCTCCGCCATGCCGGCGAAACGGTCGGCCGGGAAATAGCTCGTCGAGCGGGAGATCGGCCGCTTGTCCGCGCTGCTGACGATTTCCAGCCGCACGCAGGGCGCGCCCGGCGCCAGCCCGAGGGCATTCGTCACGATGGAAGGGGCGGCCTCGGTCGCCGCGTCCAGCAGCTTTCCTTCGAGATCGCGGGCCTGGTTGCCGAGGCCCTGCGAGAAGCGGGTGCGGCGGGAGATGGGGAAGCGCAGCCGGTCGCGCCGCTCGATGCGCGTGCCGATGCCCTGGATGGGGCGCACGATGCCTTCCTCGGCCAGCGCGGCCATGGCGCTGCGCACCGTATGCCGGTTCACCCCGAAACGGCCCGCCAGTACCGTCTCCGGCGGCATCATGCCGGTCTCGTCGAAATCGCCGTTGTTGACCGCAAGGCGCATGCGGTCCGCGATCTGCCGCCAGAGTGCCACGCCCGATTGCCGTTCCACCATTCCCGCCTCCGCGAATGTCCCTGTCATACCCTTGTCACGCCCACCGTTTAAGACGAGACTTAGATGTTCGGTTGTCTAGATTAATAGACATTTGGAGATGAGGCAATGACATCAGTTGGAAAATCCGCCGAGACGGCGAGGGATAGCGCCGGGGAGCGGCAGAGGGCGATGGGCCTGCTGGCGAAGGCGAGCCGCGCCGAATTGCAGGCGGCCTACGATGCGCTGGCCGACAAGCCCGCGGTGCAGCCCGTACGTGGTCCCGAAACCGGCCTCGTCATGGTGCGCGGACGCATGGGCGGCGGCGGCGCGCCGTTCAATCTCGGCGAGGCGACGGTGAGCCGCGCCAGCATCCGCCTCGAAGACGGCACCGTCGGTCACGGCCAGTCGCTCGGCACGGACGGCGCGAAGGCGCGGCTCGCGGCGATCTTCGACGCGCTCTTCCAGCAGCCGGCCCGCAAGGCCGAGGTGGAAGCGCTGCTCGCCGCCATTGCCGCGCGCGTTGCCGGCGAGGACGCGGCCAAGGCCCGCCAGACGGCCGCCACCCGCGTCGATTTCTTCACCATGGTTCGCGGAGAGGACTGATGACACTGGATACGCTCCCCTTTGCCGGCGGTTTTCAGGAGCCCGTCTTCGAGGCCCAGGCCGTCTTCCGCACGCTGATGGACTGCATGGCCCGCCCCGGCACGATCGGTCAGATGGCCGCGACCGTCATGCCGCCGGCGCCCCTGACGGCCGCTGCCGGCGCGGTGGCGCTGACGCTCTGCGACCATGACACGCCCGTCTGGCTGACACCGACGCTCAAAGCCTCGCCGCTGCCCGGCTGGCTGGCCTTCCATGCCGGCGCGACCGTGACCGAGGAGCGCCAGAACGCCCGCTTCGCATTCGTGGAGAAGGGGGCGATGCTGCCCAATCTCTGCCTCTTCGCGCAGGGCACGCAGGAATATCCCGATCGCTCGACGACGCTGGTCGTCGAGATCGAGGGTTTCGAAGGCGGCCGTCCGATGGTCCTGACGGGGCCGGGTATCCGCACCCGGGAGGAAATCGCGCCGGTCGGCCTGCCGGACATGTTCCCGCATTTCTGGACAGAGAACCGCCAGGGCTTCCCGCGCGGCGTCGATCTCGTCCTCGTGGCCGGCGACCGGGTCCTCTGCCTGCCGCGCACCACCGTCGTCCATGTCAAGGAGGCGTGAGCCATGTATGTTGCCGTCAAGGGTGGCGAAGCCGCCATTTCCAACGCTCACCGCCTTCTCGCCGACCGCCGGCGCGGCGACCGCTCGCTGCCGGCGATCGGCATCGAGCAGATCGTCGCCCAGCTCGGCCTTGCCGTCGACCGCGTGATGGCGGAAGCCTCGCTCTACGACCGCGCGCTCGCCGCACTCGCCGTCCGGCAGGCGCGCGGCGACATGATCGAGGCGATCTTCATCCTGCGCGCCTATCGCACGACGCTGCCGCGCTTCGGCTATTCCAGGCCCGTCGAGACGGGTTCGATGGTTGTCGAGCGCCGCGTCTCGGCGACCTACAAGGACCTGCCCGGCGGCCAGCTCCTCGGCCCGACCTTCGACTACACCCACCGCCTCCTCGACCCGTCGCTTTTGAACGACGAGGCCGTGGATGCGCCGCTGGAGCGCGACGAGCCCGGCGAGCCGGTCATGCGCGTCTCCGACATCCTCGCCGGCGAAGGCCTGGTCGAGGACGACGGCAGCCTGCCGGACGGCCACGTTCCGGGCGACATCACCCGGGAGCCTCTGGAGTTCCCGATGGCGCGGGACCTTCGCCTGCAGGCGCTCGCCCGCGGCGACGAGGGCTTCCTGCTGGCGCTCGGCTATTCCACCCAGCGCGGCTATGCCCGCACCCATCCCTTCGTCGGCGAAGTGCGCATCGGCGAGGTCGAGGTGGAACTGGACATGCCGGAGCTCGGCTTTGCCGTCTCGCTCGGCCGCATCCAGGTGACCGAGTGCCAGATGATCGCCCAGTTCAAGGGCTCGGCGAAGAACCCGCCGCAGTTCACGCGCGGCTACGGCCTCGTCTTCGGCCAGAGCGAGCGCAAGGCCATGGCCATGTCGCTGGTCGACCGGGCGCTGCGCGCGGAGGAATTCGGCGAGGACATCGTCGCCCCGGCGCAGGACGAGGAATTCGTCATCTCCCATTCCGACAACGTTCAGGCGACCGGCTTCGTCGAGCACCTGAAGCTCCCGCACTACGTGGATTTCCAGGCCGAGCTCGATCTCGTGCGCCGCATGCGGCGCGAATACGAGGCGGCGCACGGCGAAAACAGCCAACTTCCGGAGGCCGCAGAATGACGACGGCAGACCTGGCGACCTATAATTTCGCCTATCTCGACGAACAGACGAAACGCATGATCCGCCGCGCGATCCTCAAGGCGATCGCCATCCCCGGTTACCAGGTGCCCTTCGCCTCCCGCGAAATGCCCATGCCCTATGGCTGGGGCACCGGCGGCGTGCAGGTGACGGCGGCGATCCTCGGTCCCGAGGACGTGCTGAAGGTCATCGACCAGGGGGCGGACGACACGACCAACGCCGTCTCCATCCGCGCCTTCTTCCAGAAGGTGGCCAATGTGGCCGTCACGACGAAGACGCGCGAGGCGACGATCATCCAGACGCGCCATCGCATTCCCGAGGAGAAGCTGACGGCCGGCCAGACGCTCGTCTACCAGGTGCCGATCCCCGAGCCCTTGCGCTTCCTGGAACCACGCGAGACCGAGACGCGCAAGATGCATGCGCTGGAGGAATACGGCCTCATGCATGTCAAGCTCTACGAGGACATCGCCCGCAACGGCCATATCGCGACGACCTATGCCTATCCGGTGAAGGTCGAGGGCCGCTATGTCATGGACCCGTCGCCGACGCCGAAATTCGACAATCCGAAGATGCACATGTCGGAAGCGCTCCAGCTCTTCGGCGCGGGCCGGGAGAAGCGCATCTACGCCGTGCCGCCCCATACCGAGGTCGTCAGCCTCGATTTCGAGGACCATCCCTTCGCGGTCCAGACCTTCGACAAGCCCTGCGCGCTCTGCGGCGCGGAGGATGTCTATCTCGACGAGGTGGTGCTCGACGACAGGGGCGGGCGGATGTTCGTCTGCTCGGACACCGACCATTGCGAGGAGCGCTGCGCCAACGGCCACCGCGGTCATCTCGCCTACGACAAGGAGGCCGCCGAATGACCGACACGCCGCTTCTCAAGGTCCGCGACATCTCGAAATTCTACGGCGCGCGCACCGGCTGCCGGAACGTCTCCTTCGATCTCTGGCCGGGTGAGGTTCTGGCCATCGTCGGCGAATCCGGCTCCGGCAAGACGACGCTGCTCAACTGCCTTGCCACGCGCCTGATGCCGACATCGGGCGCCGTCGAATACCGCATGCGCGACGGCCAGATGCGCGACCTCTCCCGCATGAGCGAGGCGGAGCGCCGCTTCCTGATGCGCACGGACTGGGGCTTCGTGCACCAGAACCCGGCGGACGGCCTGCGCATGGCGGTCTCGGCCGGCGCCAATGTCGGTGAACGGCTGATGGCCATCGGCGAGCGGCACTACGGCAACATCCGCGAGACGGCCGGCAACTGGCTCGGCCGCGTGGAAATCAGTCTCGACCGTATCGACGACCAGCCGCGCGCCTTTTCCGGCGGCATGCGCCAGCGCCTGCAGATCGCCCGAAACCTCGTGACCGCGCCGCGGCTGATCTTCATGGACGAGCCGACGGGCGGCCTCGACGTCTCGGTGCAGGCCCGCCTGCTCGATCTCCTGCGCTCCCTCGTGCAGGACCTCGGCCTCTCGGCGATCATCGTCACGCACGACCTTGCCGTCGCGCGCCTTCTCTCACACCGCATGATGGTGATGAAGGACGGCCTTGTCATCGAGCAGGGCCTGACGGACCGTGTGCTCGACGACCCGCGCGAAGCCTATACCCAGCTCCTCGTTTCCTCGATCCTTCAGGTCTGAAGCATGGTCCCGGAAAGTGGAACCCGGTTTTCGGACAAGACCTTGCGTCAAAAGGAAGAATGACATGCCCACACCCCTCGTCGTTTCCGAAGTGGCGAAGAGCTTCACCATGCATCTTCGCGACGGCATCCGCCTGCCGGTTGTCTCGAACGTCGCCTTTTCGGTGAAATCGGGCGAATGCGTCGTGCTGGGCGGGCCGTCCGGCATCGGCAAGAGCTCGCTGCTCAAGATGGTCTACGGCAACTATGCCGTCGACAGCGGCCAGATCCTCGTCGAGCACGAGGGCAGGCTGGTCGATCTGGCGACCGCCGACCCGCGCAGCATCCTGGCCGTGCGCCGCGGCACGCTCGGCTATGTCAGCCAGTTCCTGCGCACCGTTCCGCGCGTCGCGGCCGTCGATGTCGTCGCCGAGCCCTTGCAGGCGCGCGGCGTCGATGCGGCGGAGGCGAGGGCGGCGGCCGGGGCGATGCTCGCCCGGCTCAACCTGCCGCGCGAGCTGTGGCAGCTTCCGCCCGCCACCTTCTCCGGCGGCGAGCAGCAGCGCGTCAACATCGCCCGCGGCTTCATCACCGACCACCGCATCCTGCTGCTCGACGAGCCGACCGCCTCGCTCGACGCGACGAACCGCGCCGTCGTGGTCGACATGATCGCCGAGAAGAAGGCGGCCGGCGTCGCGCTGCTCGGCATCTTCCACGACGAGGACGTGCGCGAGAGGGTCGCCGACCGTATCGTCGACGTCTCCGCCTTCTCGCCGCGAAAGGCCGCCGCATGACCCGGCTTTCGGAAACGCCGCTGATCCACCCGACGGCCGTCGTCTCCGACACGACGCTCGGCCGCTACACGGAGATCGACGAGAACTGCCGCGTCAGCGAGGTGGAGCTCGGGGACTACTCTTACCTGATGAACGGCACCTCCGTCTGGTGCGCGACGATCGGCAAGTTCGCCAACATCGCCGCCTCGGTGCGCATCAACGCGACGAACCATCCGATGTGGCGCGCGACGCTGCATCACTTCACCTACCGCGCCAACGACTACTGGCCGGACGCCGACCATGAGGCCGAGTTCTTCTCCTGGCGGCGCGAACACCGCGTGACCATCGGCCATGACGTGTGGATTGGCCATGGCGCGACCGTCCTGCCGGGTGTCACGATCGGCAACGGGGCCGTCATCGGCTCGGGCGCGGTCGTCACGAAGGACGTCGAACCCTACACGATCGTCGGCGGCGTCGCGGCGAAAGTCATCCGTGAACGGTTCCCCCGAACCATCGCGGCGCGCATGGAAAAACTCGCCTGGTGGGACTGGGATCATGCCCGGCTTCGCAATGCCCTGGACGACTTTCGCAAACTCGACGCAGAAGCCTTTCTCGCCCGTCACGACGGGTGAGAAAGCGCCTTCGAACGGCGGAAATCCAGGCCTGTGGACTGTTATCTTTCCGACATCGAACTGACATCGCCCCTTCATCAACAGCGTTTAGAGCCAGTCCGGAAAACGACATTGCCTCCTGTTGCAGGAAAGGGTTCCACCATGTTCCGACTGAAGAACGTCACCCGCCGCTTCGGTGCCAGAGTTGCCGTCGCCGACGTCACCTTCGACATCCCGCAGGGCCAGATGGTCGGCGTCATCGGCCGGTCCGGCGCGGGCAAGTCCACCATGCTGCGCATGATAAACCGCCTCGCGGACCCGAGCGAGGGCACGATCCATTTCAACGATATCGAAGTGTCGTCGCTGCGGGGATCCGCGCTGCGCAACTGGCAGCGCGACTGCGCGATGATCTTCCAGCAGTTCAACCTGGTGCCGCGCCTCGACGTCCTGACCAACGTGCTGCTCGGCCGCCTCAACCATCGTTCGACGGCGCTCAGCATCCTCAACCTCTTCACCCGCGAGGAGCGCATCATGGCGATTGCTGCGCTCGAACGCCTTGGCATCGAGCAGACGGCGCTCCAGCCGGCCGGCACGCTCTCCGGCGGCCAGCAGCAGCGCGTGGCGATCGCCCGCGCGCTGATGCAGAACCCCAAGATGCTGCTCGCCGACGAGCCGATCGCCTCGCTCGATCCGCTCAACGCCAAGATCGTGATGGACGCTCTGCGCGACATCAACGAGCGCGAGGGCATCACTGTCATCACCAACCTCCACACGCTCGATACGGCCCGCGCCTATTGCGAGCGCATCATCGGCATGTCGGCCGGCCGCGTCGTCTTTGACGGCCCGGCGCGCGACCTCGACGCCGAGGCCGTGCGCACGATCTACGGCACGGGCGCCGACGGCGCGGAGATCGACGAAAGCGTCACGTCCACCGCGATCCGCAACCCGGCCCGTCAGGACAACATCAAGGAATCCGCCGGCCCGACACCGCTGGCACTGGCCGGACTGTGATCCGGCCGGGATCGAACGGCCCGCGTGAAGGGTCAGAAACTTTCAAGGCCCGGCGAAGCCGGCCAAACAGGAGAGAGACCATGCTGAAGAACGTTCTTCTGGGCGCCGTCGCGCTCATCGCGCTTGCCGGCCATGTCCAGGCCGAAGACCTCAAGGAATTCCGCGTCGGCATCATCGGCGGCGAGAACGAAGCGGACCGCCTGCGCAACTACCAGTGCCTCGGCGACCACCTGAAGACCGAGCTTGGCTTCGAGAAGGTCTCCTTCTTCCCGGCCGCCGACTATGACGGCGTCATCCAGGGCCTGCTCGGCGGCACGCTCGATTATGCCGAACTCGGCGCTTCCGGCTATGCCAAGATCTACCTCGCCAACGCGAACGCCGTCGAGCCGATCCTGACGACCGTCCAGACGGACGGATCGACCGGCTACCACTCGATCATGGTCGCCCGCAAGGATTCCGGCATCACCAAGCTCGAAGACCTCAAGGGCAAGAAGCTCGGCTTTGCCGATCCGGACTCGACCTCGGGCTATCTCGTCCCGCTCGTCACGCTGCCGGAAGCCATCGGCAGCCCGGTCAAGGAATATTTCGCCGAGACCGGCTTCGGCGGCGGCCACGAGAACCTCGTCCTCGAAGTGCTGAAGGGCACCTTCGACGCCGGCACGACCTTCGGCTCCGGCGTCGGCGAGTGGAAGGACGGCTACACTTCCGGCAACCTGCACAAGATGGTCGAGAAGGGCATTCTCGACATGAACGATCTCGTCGAGCTCTGGAAGTCGCCGCTGATCCCGAACGGCCCGATCGTCGTTCGCACCTCCATGGCTGACGAGACGAAGGCGAAGTTCAAGCAGTTCATGCTCGACCTGCCGAAGAAGGACGCCGCCTGCTTCTCCGCCGTCATGGGCGGCGACTACACTTCCTTTACGGAAGTCAATGTCGACTTCTACAAGCCGATCATCGAGGCCCGCAAGGCAACGATCGGCGGCTGATCGCCGGCATGCATCCGGCGCCGGCCGCAACCCGGCCGGCGCCTTCTTCTTTCGAGTTCCGGGCGGACAGACGATGGCCATGCATACGCTCCACGACGGCTTCAGCGAGAAGGGCGCTCTCATCGAGCGGCACTGGCAGGAGCTGGCCGCGCGCCGCCGCCTCCATACCTGGCTCGGCCTTGCGATCCTCGTCGTCGCGCTTTCCGGCTCGCTCTGGTTCGCCAACGAAACGAATGCCGGCAAGTTCCTCGACCGCCTGCCGCACTTCTTCGATTTCGTCGGAGACATGATGCCACGCGACGGGCTGGAGGTTTTCCGCGCGCTGTTCGACCTGCCGTCGCCCTATGACGACGGCAGCTTCAAGTACAATTATCCCGAAGGCCGGCTCTACATCACCCAGAGCCTCTACGTGCCGGAATACTTCCACAAGATGCTGGAGACGCTGAACATTGCGATCTTCTCCACCGTCGTGGGCATGGTCTTCGGTTTCCTGCTCTGCTTCCTCGCGGCGAAGAACCTCGTCGCCAACCGGCTGCTGCGCGGCTTCGTGCGCCGCTTCATGGAAATCCTGCGCGCCTTCCCAGAGGTCGTGCTCGCCGGCTTCTTCCTCGCCATCCTCTCGCTGGGGCCGCTGCCGGCCGTGATTGCCGTGTCGATCCACACGATCGGCGCGCTCGGCAAGCTGTTCTTCGAAGTGGTCGAGAATGCCGACATGAAGGCGGAGGAGGGGCTTCGCGCCGTCGGCGCCAGCTGGGTGGAGCGCGTCTGGTTCGCCATCGTGCCGCAGGTGCTGCCGAACTTCATGAGCTATTTCCTGCTGCGCCTCGAGATCAACGTGCGCGCCTCGACCATCATCGGCGCCGTCGGCGGCGGGGGCATCGGCGAATTGCTGCGCCTTTCCATCGGCCAGGGTCATGCGGCCAAGACGCTCGCCATCGTGCTCCTGCTGCTCGTCACCATCATCGCCGTCGACCAGTTTTCCGCATGGCTGCGCCGCAAGCTCGTCGGCGACCATGCCTTCCGGCCGGCCCAATAGGAGTGTGCCATGACGACCCTCGATGCCGCACGGATGGATGAGATCGCGGCGCGCCATCCGGCCGTCTTCCACCGCTCGTTCTGGCAGCGTTTCCGCGTGCCCGTCATCGCCGGCGGCTTCGTGCTCTATGCGCTCTATTGCTGGTGGTTCTTCGCCATCGGCCACGTGCTCGGCACCGCCAACTGGAGCATCGCCGGCACTTATCTCGCCGACTGGGTCTCCTATGAGGTGCGGCCCGAGGTGACGATCGCCTCAGACGGTGCGATGAAGCTCACCTATCCGCGCTTCTCGCCGCTCGGGCCGGATGCGCAGCCGGACTGGGTGGACATCGAGCGCGGCACGATGACCCGCACCACGCCCGTCGCGGGCTCGGCCTCCACCGCGCAAAAGCCGGCGTCGATGGGCTTCATGGGCAGCGGCGGCGCTGTCGGCGGCCCGTCCTCCGCCGCGACCGAAGCGATCACGACGACGACCCGCGAGGAGGAGGTGGTCACGCGCGCGAAGATCACACTCAATTCCGCGACGAGCGTCGAGGTGGTGCCGCAGCGCGTGACGGTCCGGCATTCCGGCGAGACGCTGGTCGTCGATCTCGACGGCGCGAAGATGACGGTGGATGGCGCGCTGCCGGCCTGGGCGAGGCAGAAGGAACCCGGCGGGAAGATCACGCTTTCCTTCGGCTTTGCCGGCTGGGGCGAGATCGAGGGGGACGACATCAGCGTCCGCAGGCGCTTCCTCGGCTGGGCGAACTTCCTGTTCGACACGAACTCGCCTTTCCACGGCAAGTCCACCTCGGAGGTTTTCTCGTTGATTGCGTCGGGCGACCGGATCGACCCGAAGCAATCGAACCTGTCGCTCGCCTGGAACAACATCCTCTACAATGCCGAATGGCAGCATCTCGATGTCTGGGTCAAGCTGCTCCAGACCATCGTCATGGCTTTCGTCGGCACGCTCTTTGCCATGCTGCTCGCCTTCCCGCTCGCCTTCCTCGCCGCGCGCAACATCACGCGCAGCCGGCTTTCCAACCAGGTGACGAAACGCCTCTTCGATTTCCTGCGCTCGGTCGACATGCTCATCTGGGCGCTGTTCTTCACCCGTGCCTTCGGCCCGGGGCCACTCGCGGGCATGTCGGCGATCTTCTTCACGGATACCGGCACGCTCGGCAAGCTTTATTCGGAAGCGCTGGAGAACATCGACGACAGGCAGCGTGAGGGCGTGAAATCGGTGGGTGCGGCACCGGTTGCCGTGCAGCGCTACGGCGTGCTGCCACAGGTCATGCCGCTCTTTGCCTCCCAGGCACTTTACTTCTGGGAATCGAACACCCGTTCTGCCACGATCATCGGCGCCGTCGGGGCAGGGGGAATCGGCCTCAAGCTCTGGGAGGCGATGCGGACCAATTCGGACTGGGAGAACGTCGCCTATATGGTGCTCTTGATCCTCGTCGTGGTCTTTGTCTTCGACGGCATATCGAACGCGCTGCGCTCGCGCCTGATGGGCGGGCCTGCGCACTAGAGCCGTTCGGCGTGCGGGGTCCGGGAGCCGGAAAACCCGCGTGGCGGCATGATGTTGCCACACGAATCCCGTCATGATCCGGCGCCGCCCCCGGGGGCGGCATCGAGAAACTTTTACAGGAATGAGCCCGTGCGTTACGCCCTCTATTTCACACCGCCCGCAAGCGATCCGCTGACCCTTTCCGCCCAGCGCTGGCTGGGGCGCAATGCGTTCACGGGCGCGGCCCTGGCGCAGCCGGCGATCGCCGGCTTCGATGCGGCGGCGCTGTCCGGGCTGACAGCCGATCCGCGGCGCTACGGCTTCCACGCCACGCTGAAGGCGCCGTTCTGCCTGGCGGAGGGCCGCAGCGAGGCCGAACTTGTCGCCGAGATCGGCCGCTTCGTCTCGCAGGCCGAGCCCTTCGAGATTCCGGAGGTCGTCGTCGGCCGGCTCGGCTCCTTCTTCGCGCTGGTGCCGGGCGATCATTGCAACGAACTTCAGACCTTCGCCGGCGAGGTGGTGCGCCGCTTCGAGCGTTTCCGTGCGCCGCTCACCTCCGCCGACATCGCCCGCCGCAAGCCGGACGAGCTGAATGCCGCCGAGCGGCAGAATCTCGTGCAGTGGGGGTATCCTTACGTCTTCGACGAGTTCCGCTTCCACATGACGCTGACGGGGCGTGTCGCGGCCGAGCGCCGCGATGCCGTCGAGAACGTGCTCCTCGATCATTTCGCCGCGTTCCATGGCCGCCCGCTGCCCGTCGCCGGCCTTGCGCTCTTCCGGGAGCCCGCGCGCGGCGCCGATTTCACCGTCCATTCGCTCTTCCCTCTGGGCGGGGCCGCCAACAGAAAGACCGCCTGACATGACCCGCGAAACCGTTCTTTCCAACGCCCGCATCGTGCTGGAGAACCAGATCCTCCAGGGCACGCTGGTGCTGCGCGATGGCCTCATCGCCGACATTTGCGAAGGTTCCTCCGCCGCCGGCGAGGATATGGAAGGCGACTATCTCCTCCCCGGCCTCGTCGAACTGCACACCGACCATCTCGAAGCCCATTATTCGCCGCGCCCGGGCGTGCGCTGGGGCAAGACGGCGGCGATCCAGTCGCATGACGCGCAGGTCGTCACCTCGGGCATCACCACCGTCTTCGACTGCCTGCGCATGGGCTCGGACGACGACGGCGGCTTCGAGAAGGGCGAGATGCGCGCCATGGCCGATGCCATCGCCGAGGCGCAGGCCGAAGACCGGCTGCGCGCCGAGCATCTCATCCACCTGCGCTGCGAGGTCTCGACAGAAAACGTGCTCGATCACTACGAGGAATTCGAGGACGACCCGCTCGTCCGCCTCGTCTCGCTGATGGACCATGCGCCCGGCCAGCGGCAGTTCCAGACCATGGAGCAGTATGTCCTCTACTACAAGAAGAAGCGCGGCCTCACGGATGCCGAGTTCGCGGTCTTCTGCAAGCGCCAGCAGGACCTTTCCGCCCGCTATGCCAAGCCGCATCGCGACGCCATCGCCGCGGCCTGTTCCGCCCGCAACATCTCGATCGCCAGCCACGACGATGCCACGCTGGACCATGTCGAAGAGGCTATCGGCTACGGCATCCGCCTTGCGGAGTTCCCGACGAGCGTCGAGGCCGCCAGCGCTTCGCACGGCGCGGGCATGAGCGTGCTGATGGGCGCGCCGAACATCGTGCGCGGCAAGTCGCATTCCGGCAATATCGCGGCCCGCGACCTCGCCACCATCGGCGTGCTCGACGTCCTGTCCTCGGACTACGTGCCGTTCAGCCTGATGCACGCGCCCTTCATCCTCGCCGACGAGGGCATGGACCTGCCGAAGGCGATCGCCATGGTTTCGACGACGCCCGCCCGCACCGTCGGCCTCGATGACCGCGGTGCGATCGCCAGCGGGCTGCGCGCCGACCTCGTGCGCGTGCGCCGTCCGTCCGGCGTTCCCGTCGTCCGTTCGGTCTGGCGCCAGGGCAGGCGGGTGGCATGAGCGTGGCCGAAGCTGCCCCAGCGGCGGCCACAGCCGGCACCATGATCGTCGTCGTCGGCCCGAGCGGGGCCGGCAAGGATAGCGTCATGGCCTATGCCGCCCGGCATTTTGCCGGCAATGCGCGTCTTCGCTTCGTGCGGCGGGTGATCACGCGCCCGGCCGATGCCGGCGGGGAAGCGCACGAGGCGATCGACGCCGACGGCTTTTCCCGCCGGAAGGCCGAGGGCGGCTTTGCGGTGTCCTGGGACGCGCACGGCCTTTCCTACGGCATCCCGCGCGAAACGCTGGAGCAGCTCGCAAGCGGCGTGACGATGGTCGCCAATGGCAGCCGTTCCGCCCTGCCGGCCTTCGCGGCGGCCTATCCGCGACTGAAGGTCGTTGTGATCACGGCGCGGCCGGACGTGCTCGCCGCGCGGCTCGCCGCCCGCGGCCGGGAAAGCGCCGAGGCGATTGCGCGGCGTCTGATGCGTGCGGCGCCGGAGATCGTGGTGGCGGCCGATACGATGGTGATCGACAACAGCGGCCCGCTCGAAGAGGCGGGGGATGCCTTCGTTTCCCTCCTCGCCTCGGTACTCGACCGAGACGGCTAGATCAGCCGTTTTTCAGCGACTTGTAGGCGGCCAGCGCGCGCTGGCGCGCCAAGGCGTGATCGACGACAGGCTTCGGATAGGTTTTCCCGAGCGTGACGCCGGCTTCGGCCAGCGCGCTTTCCGGCGCGTCGAAAGGCTTGTGGATCCATTTGGAATCCAGCTTTTCCAGTTCCGGCACGAAGGTGCGGACATAGGCGCCGTCGGGATCGAACTTCTCGCCCTGCAGGATCGGGTTGAAGATGCGGAAGAAGGGCGAGGCGTCCGCGCCCGAGCCGGCCACCCATTGCCAGTTCGCCGGGTTGGACGCCGCATCGGCATCCACCAGCGTGTCGCGGAACCATCTTTCGCCGCGCCGCCAGTCGATCATCAGGTGCTTGATGAGGAAGGAGGCGGTGATCATGCGCACGCGGTTGTGCATCCAGCCGTGTCTCCAGAGCTGCCGCATCCCGGCATCGACGATGGGATAGCCCGTCATGCCCTTTGTCCAGAGCCCGAAATTCCTTTCGCCCGCCGCCCAGGGGAAGTCGTCGAACCGGTCGTTCCAGTTGCGTTCGGCAAGCGCCGGGAAATGGAAATGCAGATGATGGCAGAACTCCCGCCAGGCCAGTTCCTTGCGGAAGCGGATCACATCCTCCTTCGGCGCCTCCAGCCCGCGCGTCGCATGCCAGATGCGGGCAGGGGAGATTTCGCCCATGGCAAGATGCGGTGAAAGGAGGGACGTCGCATCGATGGCGGGATGGTCGCGGTCCCTCGCGTAATCCTCGATGGCACCGCCGACGAAGGCATCGAGCCGCGCGCGCGCCGCGTCCTCCCCCGGCGTCCAGATCTCGCCGAAGGCCGCGGCCCAGTCCGGCTTTTCCGGCAGGAGTGCCCAGTCCGCAAGGGATTCGGATGGCGGAAAAGTCGATGGCGGGAGAAGCTCCTCCGGTGCTTCGACCGGATCGTGCGGCTCCCCTTCGCGCTCCAGCGCCTTCCAGAAGGGCGTATAGACGCGATATGGTTTCTTCTCGCCCGTCAGGAGGCGCACCGGATCGTGGAGCAATTGCCCGGCAAAGCTTCTCGCGGCGATGCCCCGCGCCTTCAGGCGGGCCTTGATATCCGTGTCGATGGAGACGCCGGCCGGATCGTGCCGGCGGTTCCAGTGCACCGTGTCGGCCCCTGTCTCCGCGATCATCCGGTCGAGGACGGCGTGCGCGTCACCGCTGCGCAGCACGAGCGCGGTGCCGAGCCTTTGCAGCCTTCCGGCAAGGGACGCCAGCGAATGATGCAGCCACCAGGCCTGCGCCGCGCCGAGCGGGCCGGTGTCCCTTTCCGCGGGCTCGCGAATATGCAGTGCCAGGACGGGACGTCCCGTTTGCGCGGCTGCGGCCAGGGCGGCGTTGTCGTCGGTGCGCAGATCCTTGCGGAACCAGACGATGACGGGTGCACCGTCCTTTTGCCTCATGCGCTCAGCCTCTCTTCGGCAGGGGACGGGTCAGGATGAAGAGGGTGCTCGCCGACAGGATCAGCCCGACGACGGATGCAAGCAGCAGCGAAGGCTCCGCGCGATACCAGAAGAACCCGTAGCTCGCGGCGATGAGGGAAACGGCGACGAATTTCGCGCGGGCGGAAATCGCCCCCTCGCGCCGCCAGTTGATGAGCGGCGGACCGAGGACAGGGTGCTCCAGCAGCCATTGTTCGAGGCGGGGCGAGGAGCGCGAGAAACACCATACGGCGACGAGCAGGAACGGCGTCGTCGGCAGCAGCGGCAGGAAAACGCCGACGATGCCCAGCGCCGTCATCAGGAGGCCAGCCAGCATGTAGATCGGACGCACAACAACCTCGTCGAGAAAACCCTGTCGCCCGTTCAGATAGAGTGCTTTGCGCCCGCCTCCAAGGGGCCATGACGCCGCGCCCGCGCACGCCGCCGCCCCAGGGGACGGTCGCGAGTGGGTTTTGCGCCTGCTCTTGTCGGTCAGGCCGGCTTGCTGCTCGCCGGTGCCCTTGCGGATTTCGTCTTCCCGGCGGCGGCCGTCTTCTTCGGCTTCGCCTTCCCGGAGATCTCGATCAGCGGTTTCCGCGCCTCGGCGGGCTTTGCCTCTGTGGCAAGAGCCACGCGCTCGAATTCCTCGCGTTCCCGCACGGCCTGTTCCCAATGCTCGGCATCGTGTCCATGCGTCCGGCCGGCCGTCTCCCAGATGGAATAGGCCCGCTTGCTGATCCATTCCCGTCGCGTATCCGTCATCGCTGATCCCCGTTCAAGTGTGAACTGACGCCGTGCCGGCATGTCGCGGACAGAGCCGGACACGGAATTCGCTGGACGGCCGGGACACATCGACCGGCGGATCCAGATAGTCGTTGCACCATGCGCTCCGGGCGAGGTCCTCGGGCGGAGCAGGCCTGCTTCATGCGATTCGCCTGACGAGGATGCGCCCAAAGCGGGAGGGCTTCAAGCCGAGCCGGGTGCGACAAGATCGCCGTTTTTGCGGCTGCGAAGAAAAACCATCCTCCGCCTGCGGCAAACCGGCGGAAATTTTGGAAAAGTTTCATGCTTGCGGGTGGACAGCGCCGATCCGGCCAACGTATTGTCCGGATGAAGGAATCCCCCGGGCGCACGACGATAGTAGAGAGGCAGGACGTTTGGCAGCGGCAAGGCTACAGCATCGACCGGTTCGTCGGGCTTGCCGCCTTTTCTGCACAGCGCTGACCTGTCTTTTGCTGTTGATATCCATGCTCCCGGCCCCCTCGGCCGCCGGTATCGCCTCCAAAGCGCTTCGCTACGCCGCGTTGAAGGTTGCGGATCACGCGCCCGCGCCGGCCGGCAAGGAGTGCCGCAAGCGCGCCGTTGCGGGCAAGATGACGCCGCTCGGCAGCGCCGGCTTCGATCCTGCCTGCCTGCCGGCCGTATCCGCCGCCCGGCGTGGGAAGGCGGGCGCCGACGCCGCCACGGCCCTGCCGCTCGTGCAGGGCGGTGGTCGCCATGAAACGCGCGGGGCCCGTGCCCCTCCGCCGAATTTCGCCTGACGGCCGCCCCGATCGTCCAATCGGTCCGCGGTCTTCCCGATATGGCCGGCCCGCCGGCATGTGAGACGTTCTAAGGCTCGAAAGCGATCGATCAAACGATGACAGGTGAATTGGTTCTGGTCCTGCTGGTCTGCCTTCCCTTTGTGGGAAGCCTTGCCGCGACCATCCTGCTGCGGACGGATTCCCGCGTCCTTGCGGCCCGCATGTCGGGCGCGGTGACGCTGGCATGCCTCGTGGCGACGGCCACGCTCTATCCCGCCGTGCGTGACGGCGGCAAGGTGCGGCTCGATCTCGAATGGCTGCCCCAACTCGGACTGAACTTCACCCTGCGCATGGACGGCTTCGCCTGGCTCTTCGCCATGCTCATCACCGGCATCGGCTGCCTCATCGTGCTCTATGCGCGCTACTACATGTCCGAAGAGGACCCCGTTCCGCGCTTCTTCTCGTTCCTGCTTGCCTTCATGGGCTCGATGCTCGGCATCGTCGTCTCGGGCAACATCATCCTGCTTTCGGTGTTCTGGGAGCTGACGAGCATCTTCTCCTTCCTGCTCATCAGCTACTGGCACCACAATGCCGCGGCGCGCGACGGCGCGCGCATGGCGCTGACGATCACCGGCATCGGCGGCTTCTGCCTGCTGGCCGGCCTCATCGTGCTCGGCCATATCGCCGGCAGCTACGACCTCGACGCGGTGCTGGCGGCCGGCGACAAGATCAAGGCGCATCCGCTCTACCTCACCGCGCTGGTGCTGATCCTCATCGGCGCGCTGACGAAGAGCGCGCAGGTGCCGTTCCATTTCTGGCTGCCGAACGCCATGGCCGCCCCGACGCCGGTGTCCGCCTACCTTCATTCCGCCACCATGGTGAAGGCGGGCGTCTTCCTTTTGGTGCGCCTCTGGCCGGCGCTTTCCGGCACCTATGAATGGTTCATGCTGGTCGGCATCGCCGGCATCAGCACGCTGCTTCTCGGCGCTTATTTCGCCATGTTCCAGCAGGACCTCAAGGGCCTGCTGGCCTATTCGACGATCAGCCACCTCGGCCTCATCACGACCCTGCTCAGCCTCGGCAGCCCGGTCGCGGCGGTCGCGGCGATCTTCCACATGATGAACCACGCCACCTTCAAGGCCTCGCTCTTCATGGCGGCCGGCATCATCGACCACGAGACCGGCACGCGCGACATGCGACGATTGAGCGGGCTGTTCAGATACCTGCCGATCACCGGCACGCTCGCCATGGTGGCGAGCGCCGCCATGGCCGGCGTGCCGCTGCTGAACGGCTTCATCTCCAAGGAGATGTTCTTCGCCGAGGCGGTGGAAACGCACGCCGATTCCGTGCTCGACCGCATCCTGCCCTATGTCGCCACGCTCGCCGGCGCCTTCAGCGTGGCCTATTCGCTCCGCTTCATCCACACGGTCTTCTTCGGCCCCCCGCCGACGGACCTTCCGAAGCCGAAGCCGCACGAGCCGCCGCACTGGATGCGTTTCCCGATCGAGTTCCTCGTGCTGGCCTGCCTCGTCGTCGGTATCGTCCCGAGCCTGTCCATCGGACCGTTCCTGCATTCGGCCGTTCTTTCGGTGCTCGGCGAGCGGACGCCGGAATACAGCCTCGCCGTCTGGCACGGCATCAACACGCCGCTCGTCATGAGCCTGATCGCGCTTGCGGGCGGGGCGGCGCTCTATGTGTTGCTGAAGGACTACCTCGCGAAGTGCGACGATGGTCCGCCACTCTTCCGGCACCTTGCGGGCCAGCGCATCTTCGAGCGCGTGCTGGTCACGGTTTCCTGGAAATGGGCGCGCTGGATGGAAAGCCGCTTCGGCACCCGCAATCTCCAGCCGCAGCTCCGCCTCGTCGCCGCCGCCGGCCTGCTCGCCGGCGTGGTTCCGCTCTACATCGCGGGCTTTTCCCCCAGGCGGCCGTTGCTCGGCGACGTCGATCCGATCTTCGCCGCGGTCTGGTGCGTCGGCGCGTTCTGCGCGCTGGGCGCGGCCTATCAGGCGAAATATCACCGCCTCGCCGCACTCGTTCTCCTCGGCGGCGCCGGCATCACGACCTGCATCACCTTCGTCTGGCTTTCGGCGCCGGATCTCGCCATCACGCAGCTCGTCGTGGAGATCGTCACCACGGTCCTCCTGCTGCTCGGCCTGCGCTGGCTGCCGAAGCGCTGGGAGAAGATCGACAATTCGGTCTCGATCGCCGCGCGCGGCCGGCGTTTCCGCGACTTCCTGCTCGCCGTCTCCTGCGGCTTCGGCATGTTCCTGTTTTCCTACGCCATCATGAACCAGCCGGTGCCGGACGCGATCGCCAGCTACTTCCTCGAAAAGGCCTATACGGAAGGCGGGGGACGCAACGTGGTCAACGTCATCCTCGTCGATTTCCGCGGCTTCGACACGATGGGCGAGATCGCGGTGCTCGCCATCGTGGCGCTCACGGTCTTCGCGCTGCTGCGCCGTTTCCGCCCCGCGGCCGACAGCATCGAGAAGCCGGAGCAGCAGCGCATCCAGGCGGCGTTCGATGCCGAACGTCCCGAGCGCTCGGCCGGCGATACCGTGCGCGACTACATGCTCGTGCCCTCGGTCATCATGCAGTGGATGTTCCCGGTCGTCATCACGTTCGCGATCTACCTCTTCCTGCGCGGGCATGACCTGCCGGGCGGCGGCTTTGCCGGCGGCGTCACCATGGCCATCGCCTTCCTGCTCCAGTATCTTGCGGGCGGCGTTCGCTGGGCCGAGGACCGGATCCGCATCCTGCCGCTGCGCTGGATGGGCTTCGGCCTGCTGATGGCGGCCGCAACGGGCCTGGGTGCCTGGCTCTTCGGCTACCCGTTCCTGACGACCCATTCGCAGTACATAGAGGTGCCGTTCATCGGCAAGGTGCCGGCGGCAAGCGCACTGCTGTTCGACCTCGGCGTCTTCTCGCTCGTCGTCGGCGCGACCGTGCTGATCCTCATCGCGCTCGCCCACCAGTCCGTGCGCATGCACCGGGTCCGCACCGTCGACGCCCCCAAGGCGGAGGAAGCCTGATGGAACTCGTCCTCTCGATCGGCATCGGCATCATGACGGGCTCGGGCGTCTGGCTGCTGCTACGCCCGCGCACCTATCAGGTCATCATCGGCCTCTCGCTGCTTTCCTATGCCGTCAACCTGTTCATCTTCGGCGTCGGCGGCGTGAAGTCCAATGCGGCACCGCTTCTGGAGGAGGGCGTGCCCATCTCGACGATGACGGATCCGGTGCCCCATGCGCTGGTGCTGACCGCCATCGTCATCGGCTTCGCCACGACGGCGCTGTTCCTCGTGGTGCTGCTCGCCGCCCGCGGGCTCACCGGCACCGACCATGTCGACGGCAGGGAGCAGCCGAAATGAGCGGCTGGCAGCAACATCTCATCATCGCGCCGATCCTCATCCCGCTTGTCGCGGGCGCGCTCCTGCTCTTCTTCGACGAGCGCGAGCGCGTCCTGAAGGCGATGATCAGCGTCGTCTCGTGCCTTGCGCTCGCCGCCGTCGCCATCAGCCTCTTCCGCCTTGCGGGCAGCGGCAGCGGCGCCGACAGCTTCGAGGGCGTCTATCTCCTCGGCAACTGGCCGGCGCCGTTCGGCATCGTGCTGGTGGCCGACCGGCTCTCGGCGCTGATGCTCGTGCTCGCCTCGATCCTCGCCATCCCGACGCTGGTCTACGCGCTCGCCCGCTGGCATACGGCGGGCGCGCATTTCCATTCGCTGTTCCAGTTCCTGTTGATGGGCCTCAACGGTGCCTTCCTCACCGGAGACCTGTTCAACCTCTTCGTCTTCTTCGAGGTGATGCTGGCCGCATCCTACGGCCTGCTGATGCACGGTTCCGGCTCCATGCGCGTCAAGGCGGGCATGCACTACATCGCCGTCAACCTTGCCGCCGCGCTCTGCTTCCTCATCGGGGTCAGCGCCATCTACGGCTCGGCGGGAACGCTCAACATGGCGGACCTTGCGTTGCGCATCGGCGAGATCGAGGGCGAGCGGCGCATGCTGCTGGAAGCGGGCGCCGGCATTCTGGGAGTGGTCTTCCTCATCAAGGCCGGCATGTGGCCGCTGAACTTCTGGCTGCCGGGCGCCTACAGCGCCGCGACGGCGCCGGTCGCCGGCATTTTCGCCATCATGAGCAAGGTCGGCATCTACGTCATCCTGCGGCTCTCGCTGCTCGTCTTCGGGCAGGGGGCGTCCGCCGGGCTCGGCCTCAACGTGCTGCTCTACGGCGGCATGGCGACCATCGCCTTCGGCACGATCGGCGTGCTCGCCTCGCAGGCGCTCGGGCGGCTGGCGAGCTATTCCGTGCTCGTCTCCTCCGGCACGCTGCTTGCCGTCCTCGGCCTCAACAACGGCGTGGTGACGGCGGGCGCGCTGTTCTACATGGTCAGCTCCACCCTCACGATCGCCGCCTTCTTCCTTCTCATCGAACTCGTCGAGCGCGGCCAGGATGCCGGCGCGTCGGTTCTCGCGGTGACGATGGAAGCCTACGGCGATGCGGACGAGGAGGAGCAGGAGGTCGAGGTCGGCGTCACCATGCCGGGCACCATCGCCGTGCTCGGCGTCTGCTTCGCCGCCTGCGGCATCCTCCTGTCCGGCCTGCCGCCGCTTTCCGGCTTCGTGGCGAAGTTCGCCATGCTCACCGGCATGATCGGCACGAATGTCGCGGCGCAAGGGCCGATCCCGCCTTCCGCCTGGTGGATCGTCGCCCTGCTGATCCTTTCGGGCCTTGCCGCGCTCATCTCCATGACGCGCGCGGGCATCCGCACCTTCTGGGCGTCGATGGAAGGCACCGTGCCGCGCGTCCTCGTCATGGAGATGGCGCCCGTCATGCTGCTGATCGCGCTGACGCTCGTGCTGACGGTCAAGGCCGGCCCCGTCATGGGCTACATGGAGGAAACCGTCCGCAACCTGCAGCAGCCGGCCGCCTATATCGACGCCGTCATCAATGCCCGCCGCGCCGGCGTCGAGGAGCCGAGCGGACCGGATGGCGGGGGAGGGATCTGACATGCTGCCCTATCCGCTCCTTTCCGCCTCGCTCGTCGTCATGTGGCTGGTCCTCAACGGCTTCACGCTCGGCCACCTCATCCTCGGCTGCATCGTCTCGGTTTTCGCCTCGTGGGGCATGGCGTCGCTGCGCCCGGTCAAGCCGCGACTGTCGAAATGGTATCTGCTGCCCAAGCTCGTCGGCATCGTGCTCTACGACATCGTCCGCTCGAACATCGCGGTCGCCTCGATCATTCTCACCGGCAGAATGCGCAACCACAAGTCGGGCTTCATCACGGTGCCGCTCGAACTCGAAAGCCCGATGGCGCTCGCCGTGCTCGCCATCGTGGTGACGAGCACGCCGGGCACCGCCTGGCTCGAATACAACTCGCTGAACCGGACGGTGCTGATCCATGTGCTCGACCTCATCGACGAGGCGGAATGGCAGGCCCTGATCAAGGGGCGCTACGAAGCGCTCCTGCTGGAGATTTTCGCATGAGCCACACGATCCTCGTCTGGTCCGTCACCTTCGCGCAGGTCTGCCTGGCGCTTGCCATGGCGCTCGCGGCGCTGCGCATGTCGCGCGGCCCGCGCGCGCAGGACCGCGTGCTGGCGCTCGACACGCTCTACGTGAATTCCATGCTGCTCCTGATGGTGTTCGGCATGCGCACCGGCAAGGTCATCTATTTCGAGGCCTCGCTGGTCATCGGCATGCTCGGCTTCGTGGCGACGGTCGCGCTCGCGAAATTCCTGATGCGCGGGGAGGTGATCGAATGAGCACCATAGAACACGCAAGCGACCTGCCGGCCTGGGCCGCGCTCATCGTTTCCTTCTTCCTCGTCGTCGGCGCCGGCCTGGCGCTGACCGGCACGATCGGCTTCCTGCGCCTGCCCAGCTTCTACGAGCGCATCCATGCGCCGACGCTCGGCACGAGCTGGGGCACCGGCGGCATCGTCATGGCGTCCATGATCTTCTTCACCGTGCTGGCGACGCGCCCCGTGGTGCACGAAATCCTCATCGGCATCTTCGTCACGGTCACCACGCCGGTCACGCTCATGCTGCTCGCCCGCGCCGCCCTGCATCGGGATCGGTCCGAGGGCAATCCGGAGGTGCCCGCCGGCGCGCCGGCCGAGCCCGAGACGGCGGAAGGCAGCCCCACCGCGGGAGAATAGCGGCGGCCGCTTCACCCCGCTTCGTTGCATGGCGATCGGGGTGCATATTTTTCGAAGATTTCAAAATGGGCCGGAATGCATGCCATTGCGGCCAAAACCGCCCGCGACGACCTGCCGCAGAGGCTTTCAGACCCCTTTAGATGGGGACAGCGTGCGGCTCGAAGCGGGAATGGTAACAGATTCTGCCCCGCTCCAAAGACATTGTTAACCTTCATTTCCTAACCATCTGCATATCCCTATCGGCAATGATCGTCGAGATTGCAGGTTCATGCGTATTTCCAGAACTAACTTCTATCCCGTCCTCGAGAGTGAAGGGGAGAGCGACGAGCAGTCGTCGCATTACTCCGGTGAAAACAACGCCTTGACCGAAGAGGTTCCGGACGCGGAGGCCTGGCACGGCGAAGGCGAGGCTATCGCCAACGACGACCACTACCGCCCGCGCTTCCGCTCGCCGATCCTGCGCGCCTACGATCCCGGCCAATATGCCGACGGGACGTGGGAAAGCCACTTCTACCTGGCGCCCAATGTCCGCTTCACGCGCACGCCCGACAAGGTCGCCGCCAGGATCGAGGAGGCGGTCGCGGAGGAAGCCGCAAAAGTCACGCCCGTCATCGAAGAGCCGGTCCAGGCGGCTCCCTCCGAAATGCAAGCAGAGACACTCCAGGTGCAGCAGTTCCCAGTTCCCCAGTCCCCGGTTTCCGAACCCCAGGCCCCGCAAACCCAGCCGGCACAGCTTTCGCAGGCCGAGCTTCTGCTGCGCCTGCGCGAGGCGCTCGATGAGCGCCGCCGCCGCTTCGAGGCACAGCAGGCGCCGGCAGGCGCCGGGCCGGTCGATCCGGTTCCGCAATTCGTCCAGGCCGTCGTCGCTGCCCGGCAGAATGCGGTTCCGGCGGAGGCCGCCGTCGTGTTCCGGCCGACCATGCCGGTTCAGGCCCCGGTTTTCGCGCCGAAGCCTGTCTTCGCCGCTCCCGCCGCTGAGCCGGTTGCAAAGGCCAGCGTGCGCGAGGCGCTCAGCCGCTTCACCCATCTTTCGGATCATGCCTTCTGGGAAACCATGGTGCCGGAGGAGAACGCCGCGGTCGTTCCACAGCGCCCGGCGGTTTCCGTCGTGCGCATGCCGCTGCCGACGCCGGTCGCGGCACCCGTTGCCGCCGCTCCCGCCCTTGCACCGCGCGAGGAGCCGGTGCCTGTCGCCTCGCTCTACCGTGTGGTCGAGTGCCGTCCTGCCGCAACCCGGCAGGTGGCCGTGGAGACCGTCGCTGCCGCTTCACCGGTAAAGGCGGAGCCGGCCGTCGCTATCGCGGCACCGGCCGTCGAGGTTGCACCGCAGGCCCTTCCTGTCACCGTCGAGCCCAAGCCGGCGGCCCCGGCGCCCGCTGCCGTCGCCGAGCCGGTCCGCGAACCCCCGTCGTCCGTGCTGTCGCGTGCCCGGCCGTTCCAGGTCACGCTCGCCACGCCGACCGCCGACACCTACGAATACCCGCCGCGCGACCTCCTGCAGGAGCCGCCGCGCACCGTCGGCTTCGTGCTGACGCAGGAGCAACTCGAACAGAATGCCGGCCTGCTCGAAAGCGTGCTGGAAGACTTCGGCGTGCGCGGCGAGATCATCCATGTCCGCCCCGGCCCGGTCGTGACACTCTACGAATTCGAGCCGGCGCCGGGCGTCAAGTCCTCGCGCGTCATCGGCCTTGCCGACGACATCGCCCGCTCCATGTCGGCGCTTTCGGCGCGTGTCGCCGTGGTGCCCGGCCGCAACGTCATCGGCATCGAGCTGCCGAACGCCACTCGCGAGACCGTCTATTTCCGCGAGATGATCGATTCCGCGGACTTCGCCAGGACCGGCTTCAAGCTGCCGATCTGCCTTGGCAAGACCATCGGCGGCGAGCCCGTCATCGCCGAGCTTGCCAAGATGCCGCACCTGCTCGTCGCCGGCACCACCGGCTCGGGCAAGTCGGTCGCCATCAACACGATGATCCTGTCGCTGCTCTACCGGTTCCGCCCGGAGGAATGCCGCCTGATCATGGTCGATCCCAAGATGCTGGAACTGTCGATCTATGACGGCATCCCGCACCTCCTGACCCCTGTCGTCACCGACCCGAAGAAGGCCGTCATGGCGCTGAAATGGGCGGTGCGCGAGATGGAGGATCGTTATCGCAAGATGTCGCGCCTCGGCGTGCGCAATATCGACGGCTACAACAACCGCGTCGCCGCCGCCCGCGACAAGGGCGAGACGATCACGATCAGCGTCCAGACCGGCTTCGACAAGGGAACCGGCGAGGCGATCAACGAGGACCAGGAACTCTCCCTCGAGCCGATGCCCTATATCGTCGTCATCGTCGACGAGATGGCCGACCTGATGATGGTCGCCGGCAAGGAGATCGAAGGCGCGATCCAGCGGCTCGCCCAGATGGCGCGCGCCGCCGGCATCCACCTGATCATGGCGACGCAGCGTCCCTCGGTCGACGTCATCACCGGCACGATCAAGGCGAACTTCCCGACGCGTATCTCCTTCCAGGTGACCTCGAAGATCGACAGCCGCACCATCCTCGGCGAGCAGGGCGCCGAACAACTCCTCGGCCAGGGTGATATGCTGCACATGGCCGGCGGCGGGCGCATCTCGCGCGTCCACGGTCCCTTCGTCTCCGATGAGGAGGTCGAGAAGGTCGTGCTGCACCTCAAGGCCCAGGGCCGTCCGGAATATCTGGAGACGGTGACGGCGGACGAAGAGGAGGAAGAGGACGAGAAGCCGGCTGCCGGTGGCGCCGTCTTCGACAAGGGCGACATCGCGGCCGAGGACGGCGACGACCTCTACGAAAAGGCCGTCAAGGTCGTCATGCGCGACCGCAAGTGCTCGACCTCCTACATCCAGCGGCGCCTCGCCGTCGGCTACAACCGGGCGGCGTCCCTCGTCGAGCGCATGGAGAAGGAAGGCCTCGTCGGCCCCGCCAACCATGTCGGCAAGCGCGAGATCGTGAGCGGCGAGCGCAATGCCTTCCAGCCGCCGGAAAGCGGCGACGACGAATAACATTCCGCCATGTGGCGATTGCCCGGCTGCCGGGCAATTGTCCTACTTATTTGAAATGGATGGATTTTCCGGGTCCGGTCCGCTCACGCGGGCCGGATCTTTACCGTGTCCACGGGAAATCTTGTTCCGCCATCGCATTTAATCGATTTGGCCCATGACGGGGTCCGCAGGGCCTGTTGCATATGGCGGACGATCTGTGAATAGTGCCGCCCGACCGACGAAATCTGCATCCAAGGAGGACAGGAATGGCATTGATCACCATGCGGCAACTGCTCGATCACGCAGCGGAGAACGACTACGCACTGCCCGCATTCAACGTCAATAACCTGGAATATATCCAGGCGGTCATGCGCGCGGCGGATGCCACGGACTCCCCGGTGATCCTGCAGGCGAGCCGCGGTGCGCGCGCCTATGCCGGCGATGCCTTCCTGCGTCACCTCATCCTCGGCGCCGCCGAGGAATATCCGCATATCCCGGTCTGCCTGCATCTCGACCACGGCGACCAGCCATCGACCTGCATCTCGGCCATCACCAACGGCTTCACCTCCGTCATGATGGACGGCTCGCTGCTCGCCGACGGCAAGACCGTCGCCAGCTACGACTACAATGTCGACGTCACTGCCGAAGTGGTGAAGATTGCCCATGCGGCCGGCGTTTCGGTCGAGGGCGAGCTTGGATGTCTCGGCAACCTGGAAACGGGCGCCGGCGACAAGGAGGACGGCCACGGCTTCGAGGGCAAGCTTTCCCGCGAGGAACTGCTGACCGACCCGGACCAGGCGCTCGACTTCGTTTCGAAGACCGGCGTCGATGCGCTCGCCGTCGCCATCGGCACCAGCCACGGCGCCTACAAGTTCACCCGCGCGCCTGATGGCGACATCCTCTCCATCGAGACGATCGCCAAGATCCACGCGAAGCTGCCGAACACGCATCTCGTCATGCACGGCTCCTCCTCGGTTCCGCAGGACCTGCAGGACCTCTTCACCACCTATGGTGGCGAGATGAAGCAGACCTGGGGCGTGCCCGTCGCCGAAATCCAGAAGGCGATCCCCCTCGGCGTGCGCAAGGTCAATATCGACACGGACCTGCGCCTCGCCATGACCGGCACGATCCGCAAGAACTTCAAGGAAAAGCCTGACAATTTCGATCCGCGCACCTACCTGAAGCCGGCGACCGCCCGCATGACGGAGGTCTGCAAGGAGCGCTTCGAAGCCTTCCGCACCGCCGGCAAGGCCTCCGGCATCCGCGTCAAGCGCCTTCCCGACATGGCGAAGTTCTACGCCGCGAAGTAAGCCGCTTTCGGCCCGTCTTTCCACCCTCCCGGTTCCGGCCGGGAGGGTTTTGTTCTTTGCGCGGCAAACCCGCACGAATCCATTGCGAGCCGCAATGCCTGCCCGTAAAAGATTGCGGACCGCAAGCGCGAGCGAGGACGACATGAGCGTGGAACAGGCCCTGACGATCGCAGACCTCAAGGAACGGGCGCGCCGCCGCGTGCCGAAGATGTTCTTCGACTATGCCGATTCCGGAGCCTGGACGGAGGGCACCTACCGCGCCAACGAGGACGACTTCCACAAGGTGAAGCTGCGCCAGCGCGTGCTGGTCGACATGCGCGACCGGTCGCTGGAAAGCGAGATGATCGGCGAGAAGGTCTCCATGCCCGTCGCCCTCGCGCCGACCGGCATGACCGGCATGCAGCATGCCGACGGCGAGATGCTCGCCGCCCAGGCCGCCGAGGAATTCGGCGTTCCCTTCACGCTCTCCACCATGAGCATCTGCTCGATCGAGGACGTGCGCTCCGTCACCACGAAGCCCTTCTGGTTCCAGCTCTATGTCATGCAGGACAAGGATTTCGTCCACAATCTCATCGACCGCGCCAAGGCGGCGGGCTGCTCGGCGCTGGTGCTGACGCTCGACCTGCAGATTCTCGGCCAGCGCCACAAGGACCTGCGCAACGGCCTGTCCGCCCCGCCGCGCTTCACGCCGAAGCATCTCTGGCAGATGGCGACGCGGCCCTTCTGGTGCCTCGACATGCTCGGCACCAGGCGCCGCACCTTCGGCAACATCGTCGGCCACGCCAAGGGTGTGACGGATCTTTCCTCGCTCTCTTCCTGGACCACGGAGCAGTTCGACCCGCAGCTCTCGTGGAAGGACATCGAATGGATCCGCGAACGCTGGGGCGGCAAGCTCATCCTCAAGGGCATCCTCGACGAGGAGGATGCCCGCATGTCGCTCGGCAGCGGCGCCGACGCGATCATCGTCTCCAACCATGGCGGCCGCCAGCTCGACGGCGCGGCCTCCTCGATCACCATGCTGCCGCGCATCGTCGATGCGGTCGGCGACAAGATGGAAGTCCATCTCGACGGCGGCATCCGCTCGGGCCAGGATGTGCTGAAGGCGCTTTGCTACGGCGCCAGGGGCACCTATATCGGCCGCCCCTTCCTCTACGGCCTCGGCGCCGGCGGCAAGGCGGGCGTGCGCCGCACGCTGGAGATCATCCGCAAGGAACTCGACGTCACGATGGCGCTGTGCGGCGAACGCGACGTGAAGAACCTCTCGCGTAACAACCTGCACAGGGACGTATAGGCGTACGGGGCCGGCGAGACGCGCCGCCGTTCGTGCGAGAACGCCGCATGGACCAGCGTAACGACCTCTCGAAGGATCTCGACCGTCGCATCGATGCGCTCGCGGCGCGGTCGATGCCGACCCGCAGCCAGATCATCGAGGACGCGCCGGCGCATGGCCGCTCGCTGGCCTGGCAGCAGAGGTGGGCCGCAGGCATCGAAGCGGGGCTTGCGGAAGCCGCTCGGGGCGACTTCGCCACCGAGGAGGAGATCGCTCTCGTCCTCGACAGGTACGCGGAGCGCTGATCGCTCATGGCGGAGGTCGTCTGGACCCGCCGTTATCTCCGCGAGTTGGACACCATCCACGGCCGGACGAGGCGCCTGCTTTCCGAAAACACGTTCACGGTCGTGTTGGTGAGATCGAGGGGACGCGGGAATTCGTCGTTCCCGGAACGCCTTACATCGTCGCCTATCGCGGGCTGGAGACGCGGGTCGAAGTCCTTTTCGTGCAGCGCACCGCCCGGGAGCGGCCGGACGCTCTCTGAGACTCAGCCTCTTTCGAAGCCCTGCAGCACGTTCACCGCGTTCACACCCAGCGCCTCCACCGCATAGCCGCCTTCCATCACGAAAAGCGTCGGCAGGCCGAAATCGGCGATGCGGCGGCCGATGGTGGTGAAGTGTTCGCTTTCCAGCCTGAACTGCGAGATCGGGTCTTCCTTGAACGTGTCGACGCCGAGGGAGACGACGAGGGCGGTCGGGGCGTAGGCGCGGATCTTCGCATGCGCGTCCTCGAAGGCTGCCAGCCATTCGGGCCATGCGGTGCCGGCAGGCAGCGGGTAGTTGAGGTTGTAGCCTTCGCCCTTGCCGGCGCCGCGCTCGCGGGCATAGCCGAGGTGGAAGGGGAACTCGAAGTCCGGGTCGCCGTGCAGGCTGGCGAGCAGCACGTCGTCCCGCTCGTAGAAGATTTCCTGCGTGCCGTTGCCGTGGTGGTAGTCGACGTCGAAGATCGCGACGCGGGCATGGCCGTTGTCGAGGAAACGCTGCGCGGCGATGGCCGCGTTGTTGAGATAGCAATAGCCGCCGAAGAAGTCGCGGCCGGCATGGTGGCCGGGCGGACGGCAGAGCGAGAAGGCGGCACGCTCGCCGGCGAGCACGGCATCGGCCCCGGCAAGAGCGGTATCGGCCGCACGCTTGGCCGCCTGCCACGTCGTTTCGGTGATCGAGCCGGCCATGTCGAAGGAATAATAGGAAAGCCGGGCGTCGAGGCCCGAGGGCGGGGCGTCGATCATCGGCATGGAGCGATGGCGCCAGCTATAGGGCCAGACCTCGCCGTCGCGCCCGGCGGCCTGCCATTCGGAAAAGACGGTCTCCAGGAAATCGAGATAATCGGGCGTATGGATGCGCTCGATGGCGGCGCGCTCATAGGCCGGCGGCTCGACTACCGGGCCGAGCCCGACCTCGGTGACGCGCCGCAGGACGATCTCGGCGCGTTCCGGCTTCTCGAAGGTCTCGACGATGCGACCGAAGGAGAGCTCCATGCCGCTGTGATGCAGGTGATGGTCGGCGGTGTAGAAGGTTTTCATTCTCAGACGACCTCGCCGTAGAGCGTGCGTTCGAGCGCGGTCACTTCCGCCGCGAAACGGCGGTATTCGGCGCGCTTGAGGGCCAGGAAGACGTGGTGCAGGCGCGCGCCGAGCGCTTCCCTCAGGAAGTCCGAGCGGGCCGCCGTCTCGATGGCGCTGCGCCAGTCCGGCGGCAGCGCATCTCCCGTTGCCTCGGCATAGGCCGTCGTCTCGGGGCCGGGATCGGCCTTCGCGAGAATGCCCCTGCGCATGCCGGCAAGCACGGTCGCGCCGACGAGATAGGGATTGGAATCGATGCCGGCGGCGCGCTGTTCGAGGTGGCGGCCGGCGGGTGCGCCGGCCGGGATGCGGATGGCGACGGAACGGTTGTTGGTGCCCCAGGTCGGCGTCGTCGGCGCGTAGCTCTGGGCGGAAAAGCGCCGCCAGGAATTGAGGTGGGGGGCGAAGACGAGCATGGATTCATGCATCGTTTCAAGCAGGCCCGCGACCGTCTGCCTCAGGAGGGGCGCCAGCGCCTCGTCCCGATCGGCGAAGAGGTTCTCGCCTGCCGCATCGGCAAGGCTCGCATGGACATGCATGCCGGAACCGGCGCGACCGGCAAAGGGCTTTGCCATGAAGCAGGCCATCATGCCGTGGCGCACCGCGAGCGCGCGGATGAGGCGCTTCAGCATGGTGATGTCGTCGGCCGCACGTAGCGCGCTGCCGTGGCGCAGCGTCAGTTCGAACTGGCCCTGGGCATATTCCGAGATCATGGTCTCGACGGGCAGGCCCTGCGCTTTAGCGCCGCGATAGACGGCGTCGATGAACGGCTCCAGCCGGTCGAGCTCGGTGACGCCGTAGACCTGGATGCCGTCCGGCCGTTCGCCGGACAGCGGCAGGCGGAGCGGCTGGAAATGGCCGCCCTCCGCGCGTTCGCGGTCGAGCAGGTAGAATTCCAGCTCGTAGGCGAGAATGGGATGGAAGCCGTCCGCTTCGAGCAGCTTCACCTGGCGGGCGAGCGCATGGCGCGGATCGGCCGCCATGGGCGTGCCGTCGAGCTCGAAAAGGGCAAGGCGCACCTCGCCGCGTGGCGGGGACGTCCAGGGCAGGGGGACGAGCGAGCCGGCAACCGGCCAGGCGCGCCTGTCGGCATCGCCGTCCGACCAGACGAGGCCGGTCTCCTCCACGTCCTCGCCGGTCACGTCGAGGCCGAGGATCGAGCCGGGCAGGTGCCGGCCGGAGCGGAAGATCGGCAGGAGCTCGTGCCGCCGGATGATCTTGCCGCGCGCAATGCCGTTGAGGTCGATCAGCACGAGGTCGAAGGCGGTGATGTCCGGATGGGCGGCGAGGAAGGCTTCGGCTTCGGCAATGTCGGCGGCTTCCGGGGGACGGGTGGCAAGGTCGCGGCTCACGCGGCGGCCCTCCGCTCGGCAAGGCGGCCGAGGATGGTCGCGAACGCCTCGACGAGCCCGTCCGCCTGCTCTTGCGAAAGGGCCGGGCTGACGAGCACCATGTTGTGGAAGGGCGTCAGCAGATAGCCGAGATTGAGCATGGAAAGATGAAGCGCCGCCTCGATCGTGTCGGAGGCCGCTGCGCGCGCCTCGGCGGCGTTGCGCACCGGCACGGGCGAGAAGACGACCTCCAGCCGGGCGCCGACGCGCGAGACCGTCCAGCCGAGGCCGGCGGCGGCGATCGCCGCCTTGAAGCCGGCCTCGATGCGGTCGGCGCGGTCCTGCATGGTGCGGTAGGCGTCCTCCGTCATGACATGTTCGAGGCAGGCGCGCAGGCAGGCGAGCTGCAGCGCGCTGCCGGAAAGCGTCGTGCCGATGCCGGAATGGCCGTGGCCGCTCTGCTCGCGGCGGATGACATGCAGCCTGTCGGAGATCGCCTGCGTCATGCCCCAGACGCTGACGGGAACGCCGCCGCCGATGGGCTTGCCCATGACCATGAGATCGGGGTCGAGGCCGTGCACCTTCGTATAGCCGCCGAGGCCGGTGGAGATGGTATGCGTCTCGTCGATGAGGAGCAGGGTGCCCGCCTCGCGCGTCAGGCGGCGCAGGGCGTCATGGAAGCCCGGGGCGGGCGGGATCATGCCGCAATTGGTCATGACCGGCTCGGCAAGCACGCAGGCGATGTCCTGCGCGGCGAGCGCCTTTTCCAGCGCGGCTTCGTCGTTGAAGGGGATGGAGACGGTGAGTTCGCCGAGGTCGCGGACCTGGCCCAGGAGATTGCGGCGCGAGACCGTCCTGCCGTCGACGAGGTCGACCAGCGTGTCGTCCACGGCGCCGTGATAGCAGCCGTCGAAGACGAGGAGTTTCGCCCGGCCGGTGACGGCGCGCGCGACGCGGATGGCGAAGCGGTTGGCATCGCTTGCGGTGGCGCCGAGCTGCCAGCGCGGCAGGCCGAAGCGCTCGACGAGGAGCCGGCCGACGATCTGCGCATCGGAGGAGGGCAGCATGGTCGTGAGGCCGCGGGAGCCGGCATTCCGCAGCGCCTCCAGAACGGGTGCCGGGCCATGGCCGAACATCGCGCCCGTGTCACCGAGGCAGACGTCGACGATGCGGTTGCCGTCGATATCGACGAGTTCGGCGCCGCTCGCCTGGTCGATCACGACGGGGAAGGGCGCCGGCCAGTCCAGCATCCAGTGCTGTGGCACGCCGTCGAAGAAGCCCGATGCCGCTTCGTCATGCGCCGCCGCGGAACGCGGCCTGCGGGCTCGAAACAACTCCGCTTCCGCCTCGATCAGCGCGCGGGCGCGCGCCTCCAGGTCCGCCCTCTCCATCCCGTTCTCCCGCAGGTGCCTTGAAATGTGATCACATATTGGTCGATGTGATTTCAAGTGTCAAACGCAAGATGGCTACAGGGAACCCACGAGGTGCAGCCAGTCGTGCACGGATGCGGCGGCCTGTTTCTCGGCCGAACCGCGCACGAGCGGGCTTCGGCCGTCCCTCTCGCGCACCTCGCTCGGGCTCATGCCGAAATGGTTGCGGAAGGCGCGCGAGAAGGCGGACGTGTCGGCAAAGCCGCAGGCATAGGCGATCTCGCCGATCGTCCGCTTGCCGTCGTTCGCCAGCATCCGCAGGGCGGTGCGCAGGCGGCGGGTGCGGATATAGTCCGTGACGCCGCCGATGGGCTCGAAGAGGCGGTAGAGCGAGGCGCGCGACAGGCCGAACATCTTGCACAGATGATCCGGACCGAGATCGGGCAAGGCGATGTGCTGTTCGATGTAGCGGCGGATTTCCATGATGACCGCGCCGCGCACGGTGGGCGAGGGCCGGCTCCGCGCGGCTATCTTCGGCGCGATGAGACCGGTGACGAGGTTCGCCGTGGCGGCGACGACGGTCGGGGCCTCCGCCCGGGTGATTTCCGGAAGGTCCGCGAACAGGGCGCGTAGATGGCTGCCGATCAGCCGTGCCGTGCTGGTCGAGCGCTTGAGGAGAAGGCCGTGCAGCGCATCGTTCTCCGCCTCCCTGCTGAAGAGCAGGTGGCGCGGCAGGACCAGTGTGAGGTTGCGGCAGCGCTGCGTCTGGGAATGCATCGATCGCGTCAGGTCGAAGACGGAAATATCGCCCGCCTCGACCAGCATCGTCTCGCCGTTCACCGTGCGCATGTCGCTGCCCTCCAGCGTCAGTTGCACGAAGACGAGGTCGAGGCCGCTGCGGGCGATGTGGCCGGGATCGCGCGAGAAGGCATAGGTCGTGCCCTGCATGTCGGCGACGAAGAAGAGGGCGGGGCCCATGAAATGGGTGGACAGCCCCGCACGGAAGTCGGCGAGCCGCTCCGGCATTTCGACCGTGGTGCGGAAGACGGGATCGAGCGTTTCGGTGAAGAGGCGGCTTTTCCGGCGACAATCCGCACCGGCTTCGGCGAGGACGGAGTGGGACGGCAGCTTGTCGACGGGGCTCATTGCGCCTCACGGTTCCTGAAAATGGATGGCATTGCCTGTCAGGCACGCCTGCGGCGACGGTTCCTTCCGTCGTGCCGCGGCAGCGCATGCGCAGCCTTGGCGCGGCGTCTCATTCTTTTGTCTCCCTGTCTCATATTGCCTACCCCGTTCGGTAATACAATTGACAGTTTAGCCAGCCTCCAACCCCATGGAAAAAAATGGGTCCATTCGGGCCCCGCGCGCGACAAGAACGACAGAGGGCGCATCGCCCCGGAACGGGATTGCAGACGTGGACCAGATTTCTTTCGACGACGGCTCGCTGGACTTCCATGTGCCACCCGTCGAATTCCTGCGGGCATCGGTGTTCGCCGGGGCACGGGACCGGGTGATCGCCGGCAAGCTGGCGCTCTACGAGGGCAACCATCTCTTCAACCGCCTCGTCCTGGAGGAGGGGCGTTACCTCTGTTATCTCGCCGCCCTGTCGCTCCACAGCGCGCAGGACATGGCGCAGCCCTCGACCTGGCTGACGCTCGGCCGTCTCCAGCGCGAGGTCACGGCGCTTGGCGTGGCGAGCCGGAACCGCGTCGAGGCACAGGTCTCGTGCCTGCGCAAATACGGCTTCCTCACCCAGCAGCCCCACGCCCCGGACCGCCGCGTCCGCCTGCTCGTCCCGAATGACGGGTTCCTGTCGCACGATGCGCGCACGCTCGACCTGCTCGCGAACGGGCTTGCCGAATTCGGCCTTTCGCCGACGGAGGCATCCAGGAGTGTATCCGGCACGGAGCTGCACCGCGCGATGCGCCGCGCGACGTTGCCGCACTTGCGGGGCATCAGCCGCCTCATTCGCCGCCACCCGCAGCTTTCGCCCTTCTTTGCCCACGACTGCGGCTACATGGTCCTGCTGCTTCTCCTGCGCAATGCGGCGGCAAGCGGCGGCCGCGGCGTCTCCACCGGGTATCAGCGGCTTGCCGTGCAGGCGGGCGTCTCGCGCACCCATGTCCGCCGCATCATCGAGGCGGCGCGGGACGCCGGCCTCCTGACGACCGAGGCCCGCGGCGGCCACGACATCGGGCTGACGCCCGCGATGTGGCAGGCGGCGGACCGCTGGTTCGCCGACCAGTTCGCCCTGACCGACCTGCTCCTGCGCCAGGGGCTGGCGCATCTGTGTCCGGCCGGCTGCTAGCGCTCGCCGGCCTCCGCAATGCCCTTGGTCAGGCTGCCCGTCGCCGGATAGAGCGGGATGAGGCAGGCCTGGAGCGCGTGATAGATGTCGCCCTTGCCGGCGAACAGGGTGTAGCTCGGCACGAGGTCCTCGGTGAGCTCCTCATGCCAGCCGCCGCGATCCTGATCGAGGAAATGGCGCGCGATCGAATCCCAGATCCTGCGATACCAGGTCTCGTGGAAGTCGTCCGGCAGGTGCTCGCAAAGAAAGGCGGCGGCGCCGGCGCCCTCGGCCATCGGCCACCACAGCTTGTTGCGCTTGGCCGGTTCGTCGTTCCAGTCGAGCGTGTAGAAGAAGCCGCCCTTTTCCTTGTCCCAGCCGAGCGCGATGGACTGGGCGAAAAGCGCCCTGGCGGCCTTCGGCATCCAGGCGTGCTTGCGTCCGCCGAGCGCGTAGAGCTGGAGCACGAGGCGGGACCATTCGAGCCAGTGGCCGGGCGTGGTGCCAGAGGGGCGGAACATCTCGTTGCCGCGATAGTCCTTGTCGAGCACCCAGTTCTCGTCGAAATGCTCGGGCACGCGGAAGCCGTTTTCGCCGGCGCGGCGGCGGATGAGGAGGTCGGCGATACGCTCGGCCTTGTCGAGGTAGCCCTTTTCGCCGGTCGCCTCGTAGGCGGCCATCAGGGCTTCCGTCAGGTGCATGTTGGAATTCTGGCCGCGGTAGCCGGCGACCGGCGTCCAGTCCGCCTCGAATTCCTCGGCGATCGCGCCGTGCCTGTCGTCCCAGAAGCGGGTGTTGAGGACCTCCGTGACGTCGGCGATCATGCGGTCGGCGTCGGGATGGCCGGCGACCCTGGCGCTGGAGGCGGCAAGCAGCACGAAGGCGTGGCCGTAGCCCTGCTTGCTGGCATCGAGCAGGCCGGAATTGTCGAGCGACCAGTGATAGCCGCCGCGCTCGTGGTCGCGATGCTTCTCCCAGAGATATTTCATGCCGTGATCGACGATGTCGTCGGAGCCGGGGCGGCCGAGCAGGCTGCCGATGGAGAAGCAATGCACCATGCGGGCGGTGGAGTGGATGCCGCGCACCGGGTTGCCGGGATTGATCGGCCGGCCCTCGGCATCGAGTTCATGGAAGCCGCCCAGCGGATTGAAGGCCCGGTTCTGGAAGAAGTCGAACAGGCGGTTCGCTTCCCGCCAGAGCCATTGGCGGTGGTAGTCGCGCTTGCGCCAAGCCGTGCCGAGATGTCCCGTTGCGCCCATGATGCGTTCTCCTTTTTGATCGGTCCGCATTGTCGTGTCCGGTGCCGGGGCCTGACCGGAACGCGGCGGAATTTACCGTGGCGTGGGGTCACGCACGGCCCGCAACGTTCACAGTGACGGCTGGCCTCGACAGATGGGAGGCAATTTATGGCCCAGAAAGGAAGGAGCCGCAACCATCGGGCCCGGGAATCTCCAGCCGGGGCGCCGGGTCGGCGTGGGATCGCGACGGCGCGCCTTGCGGATGAAGGCGCGCCGCTCGTCCGCCTAGCTGGCGGCGTTGTACTTGGCGTCCACCGCGTCGATCGCCTTGACGTTGCCGGCCGAGCGGCCGTTCTCGTCGAAGGTCTGGGCGAGATAGGCGTCGGCGATGGCCTTGGCCAGCTCCGAGCCGATGACGCGGGCGCCCATGGTGATGATCTGCGCGTTGTTGGAGAGCGCGGCGCGCTCGGCCGAATAGGTGTCGTGCGTCAGCGCGGCGCGGATGCCGGGCACCTTGTTGGCCGAGATGCAGACGCCGATGCCGGTGCCGCAGACGAGGATGGCGCGGTCGTATTCGCCGGCGATGACGGCCGAGGCGACGCGGTCGGAGAGATTGGCGTAGAAGGCGTCCGCGCCGGCATCGGTGCGCGACACCTCGTGCACGTCGTGGCGGTCCTTCAGGTGATCGGCGAGGACCTTGGCAAGGCCTTCGCCCGCGCTGTCACCGGCAATGGCGAGTTTCATGGGAAGTCTCCTTTCAGATGGTGGCGGCTGCGCGCGCCAGGATGTCGAGATAGCCTTCAACCTTCCAGGCTGAGCGGCCGATGAAGAGCCCGTCGATGTCGGGGCAGGCGATCAGTTCCGCGCAGTTCTGCGGGTTGACCGAACCGCCGTAGAGGCAGGGAATGCGGCGGCCGAGAATGTCCTGCGCCACCTTGGCGATCTCGGCGTGGCGCGCGTTCGCATAGTCCGCGCTTGCCGGGATGCCCTTCTCGCCGATGGCCCAGACAGGCTCGTAGGCCAGCAGGATCTCCGCCTCCTTCTGCGCCCCGTCGAGCTTGCTAAGGGCGCCGCGCACCTGCTGCGCCAGCACCTCCGCCGCCCGGCCGCTTTCGCGGTCGGCGAGCGTTTCGCCGATGCAGATGAGCGGCACGAGCCCGTGGCGCACCGCCGCCTCCGTCTTGAGGCCGACCGTCTCGTCCGTCTCGCCGAAATGCTCGCGGCGTTCAGAATGGCCGAGTTCGACGAGGTCGAGATTGCAGTCCTTCAGCATCACGGGCGAGACCTCGCCCGTCCAGGCGCCTTCGTCGGCCCAATGCATGTTCTGGGCGCCGACCTTGACGGAGGTGCCGGCAAGCATGGCCTTGACCTCGCGCACTGCGGTAAAGGGCGGGATGACGAAGCGCTGGATGCGGGCGTCGGCATCGCCATCCGCCGCCTTCAGGCCCTCGGCGAAGGACTTCGCCTCGGCGAGCGTCTTGTTCATCTTCCAGCTCGTGCCGACCCAGAACTTCCGGCCTTGGCTCATGTTGTCGTCTCCCTATCGGTTTTTGTTTTCTTCATGTCGAGGTCCGCAGGAGCAGCCGCGCCGTCCGCTCGTCCGTGATCAGCCCGTGGAGCTTGTGGCTGTGCAGCACGGCGCGGATGGCCTCTGTCTTCACGGGGCCGCCGGCGATGGCGACGATCCGGTCCCCATCGGTCTCGGAGAACGAGGCGGCAAGCGTGCGCGCGGTCACCGCCGTCTCAAGGATGCGCCCCTTGTTGTCGAAGAAATGGCCGAGCAGTTCGCCGACGCCGCCGAGCGCGGCGATCTCCTCCAGTTCGTCCGGCTGCAGCATGCCGGATTTGACGAGATGGGCCTGGTTGTCGACGGTGCCGATGCCGACGATCTTGAGGTCGGCGCGCCGGGCAAGGTCGAAGACCTCCTTGACGCCGCGCTGGGCGAGCAGCACCTCGCGGTCCTCCTCCGTATTGGCGAAGAAGGGCACGGGCATCACATAGGCCTGCGTGCCGGTCTTCTCCGCGAGGCGATGCATTACGTCATAGGGGTTGGCCGCATAATTGCGGGTGAGCCCGCCGAGCAGCGAGACGAAGCGCGTGCCGCTCGCGGCGATCCGCGGCAGGTGGCGGACGGCGGCCGACAGCGTTCGGCCATGGCCGAGCCCGATGACGGCTGCTTCCCCGCGCTCGATTTCCCGGCGAAGGAAGTCCGCGCCCGCATGGCCGAGGGTGGTGAGCGCCAGCGCATCGTCGTCGGTATCGGGCGCGACCTCGCAATAGTCGAGCCCGTAGCGGGTCGAGAGCTCGACTTCGAGGTTGGCGCATTCGGCGATCTCGCCGTCGATGCTGACCTTCACCAGGCCGTCGGCGACCGCGCGCGCGATCAGCCGGTGCGCCTTCACCGAGGGAATGCCGAGCCGCTTGGCAACGGCCGACTGGGTGAACCCGCCGATATAATGCAGCCATGCGGCGCGGACGGCGAGGGAATGTTCATTGTCGGTCATCGGCGATTCCTGTCCTGCCTTCAGCCGAAGCGGTCTTCAGGCCAAGTCCTAGAGCATTTCCGCTTTCGCTGGAATTGACCGGGCAGGCGGCGGTCAGCCCAGCTTCAGGTCGGATGCGCCCGTATCGATATGCGGTGCCCAGAAGGCGATGCTTTCGGCGATCTGCGCAATGACCTCACGGTCGTTCGGCTCGCGTTCCTTGAAGGAGAGTTCGAGGCAGATCTCGTTGTCGACGGCGCCGCCGTCCGCGAAGGCCTTGAGGAGCGGCTCCGGCTGGATCCTCCCCATGGCGTTGAATTCGGCGGTGAAAGGCCGGTGGCCGCCCTTGTCCATCAGGCTCTGCTTGATATGGATGATCGGCGAGACCTTCGGCACGGCGCGCGCCCAGGCGTAAGGGTCGAAATCGTCGGGGTTGCCCGAGGTGACGTCGCCGTGGTCGATGTCGGCCATCATCCACATGGGGATGGCCATGTCCGCCGCGGTGAGCCGGTCCTGGAGCGCCATGCAGGCCTTTATCGTCTCGCCGAATTCGCGGCCGATGCTCATCGGCTCCCAGAAGACGTAGGAAAGGCCCGCGCCCCTGGCGTGCTCGGCGACCTCGGCCCAACAGTCGATGGCGATGCGGATCAGTTCCTCGCGGCGGGCCGGATCGTCATAATCCTTGTAGGTGAAGATGGCGAACTGGGTGCCGACGGAGGTGCCGCCGAGATCGCCGATGATGTCGGCGAAGGTCTTGAACCAGTCGACATAGTAGCGGCGCACATCCGCATCCGGATGGCCGAAATGGTTGAGGCGGCCATAGGGGCCGGTCATGCCCGAGGTGACGCGCACGCCGGTGCGCTGGAGCGCACGCTCCATCTGGCGCGTCAGCCGGCGGATCGTCGCGGCGTTCCAGCTCGGATTGATGAATTCGTGCGTCAACTGGAGGTCGCGCAGGCGAAGGTCCCGTGCGACGGTCTCGACCAGGTCGTCGGGATCGGCGAAGCGGTTGACCAGCGGATTGGTGTTGAGCGAAAGCGTCAGCGGCATGGTCGTCCTCAGGCGGCGGCAGGGCGGGCGGCGTCGAACCAGTCGGCAAAGGCCGCGCGCTCGGCGTCCGTCAGGTGCAGGTAGTGCTTGGTGCGGCGGTAGAGGATGTCCTCCGCCGTCTGCGCCCATTCGGTGGCGACGAGATAGCGGGCTTCCGCCTCGTAGAACTGGCCGCCGAAATGCCGGCCGAGCCCTTCGAGGCCGGTCGCGCCGCCGATGACGAGCCCGGTGCGCGTGCCGTAGAGACGGCCGTAATGGTGCACCAGCTTGCGCGGCATCCACGGATAGGCGTCGCGCAGGCCGTTGGCGAAGGTCTCGTAGTCGGCGTTCGGCATGTCGCCGCCGGGCAGCGGGGTCTTCTCCGTCCAGTCGCCGCCCATGGCGGGGAAGATGTGCCCGAGGCGATGCATGCCGCGCTCGGCGAGCTCGCGGAAGGTGGTGATCTTGCCGCCGAAGACGTTGAGCAGCGGCGCGCCGCCCGTCTCGTCGAGGTCGAAGACATAGTCGCGGGTGACGGCGGAGGGATTGCCCTTGCCGTCGTCGAAGAGCGGGCGCACGCCGGAGAAGGAATGCAGCACGTCCTGCCGGCGCAGCTTCTCCTTGAAGTAGCGGTTCACCGCCTTCAACAGGTAGTCGATCTCCGTCTCGTCGGCCGAGACGTCCTCGGCGCGGCCCTCATAGGCGATGTCGGTGGTGCCGATCAGCGCCTTGTCGCCCTCGTAGGGGTTGATGAAGATGACACGCTTGTCGTGGTTCTGCACCAGATAGGCGTTCGCCCCCGACCAGAACTTCGGCACGATGATGTGGCTGCCCTTGACGAGGCGGACATTGCGCGTGGAGTTGGAGCCGGCGACGCGGTTGATGACGTCGGACACCCACGGGCCGGCGCAGTTGACGACGCATTTCGCGCGGAAGGCGCGGGTCTCGCCCGTCACGCGGTTCTTCGTCTCCACGATCCAGACGCTGTTTTCGCGGCGGGCGGAGACGGCAGGCGAACGGGTCAGCACCACGGCGCCCTTTTCCGCGGCGCCGAGCGCGTTGAGCGTCACGAGGCGGGCGTCGTCCACCCAGCAGTCGGAATATTCGAAGCCGCGGGTGTACTGGTCGAGGATCGGCGTGCCCTCGGGATCGCGCGCAAGGTCCAGCGTGCGCGTGCCGGGTAGTTTCCTGCGGCCGCCGAGATGGTCGTAGAGGAAGAGGCCGAGGCGCACGAGCCAGGCGGGGCGATCCTCGGGGCTGTGCGGCAGGACGAAGCGCATCGGCCAGATGATGTGCGGGGCGGCGTTGAGCAGCACCTCGCGCTCGATCAGCGCTTCGCGCACCAGCCGGAATTCGTAATATTCGAGGTAGCGCAGGCCGCCGTGCACCAGCTTGCCGGACCGGGAGGAGGTGCCCTCGGCAAGGTCGTCCTTTTCGCACAGCACGACCTTCAGGCCGCGGCCCGCCGCGTCGCGCGCGATGCCGGCGCCGTTGATGCCGCCGCCGATCACGAAGAGGTCAATAAGCTCGGGCTCGTTCATCCAGGTCTCCTTCGACGCCACCCGCCGGGCGGCGCATTCCTCGTTTCGTCAGCGCGCGGCCAGGATGTCCCAGGCGGGCGCAATGCCCCGGCGAACATCCGAATAGGCGGCAAAGAGGCGCGTCATGCGTTCGGTGTCTTCGGGCTTCGGCCGTTCGGCCTCGCCGAGTTCCGGCGTCACCCAGTCGGCAATGCAGTCGTCCATCGTGCGGTATGCGCCGATGGCGACCGCGGCCATCATCGAGGCGCCGGCCGCGCCCGCTTCCTCGCGCGTGCTGACACGGACAGGCGCGCCGAGCGCGGCACCGAGCGTGCCCCGCAGGGCGGCCGAGCGCGCCGCGCCGCCGCTGATGCGCAGTTCGGCGGGCAGTGTGCCCATGGCGGCGTAGCAATCGCGCGTCGCCATGCCGAGGCCTTCGAGGACGGCGCGCACGAGATCGGGATAGCGATGGCGGCTGGAAAGGCCGGTGAAATTGGCGCGGGCGCGGGCATTGACGAAGGGGCCGCGCTCGCCGGCCTCGGAAATGTAGGGGTGATAGAGGATGTTGCCGGGCTTGCTGGCGGCGAACCAGTGGTCGACGCGGCCGATCATCTCGCTGAGCCCGACGGTGACGCCGAATTCGCCGAGAAGGTCGGCGCCGAGCTGGAGCAGCCAGTCGAGGTTGATCGTCGCGCCCATGTTGGTCTGCACCTGGGTGACGATGCCGGGGATCGGCAGGGCGATGACGTAGCCGGTGCGCGCGGCATTCAGCATCACCTCGGAAACGGGCTTGGCGAGAAGATGCACGCCCGTCGAGCCGATGGCCGAGCAGGCGGCGTTGCGGCCCTCGCTGCGCACGCCCGCGCCGAGCGCCGTCATGCACATGTCGACATAGCCGAGGCAGACCGGCGTGCCGGCCTTCAGGCCGGACGCCGCGGCCGCTTCCGCCGTCAGTGGATGGGCGGTTTCGGTCCCCTCGATCACCTCCGGCAGCAGGGCGCGGCGATGCGTCAGGCCGAGGGCGGCGAGCACGTCGCTGTCGTAGCTGCGGGTGCGGAAATTGCCGAAGGTGAAGCTGACTTCGGACGGGTCGGTGGCGCGGATGCCCGTCAGGTTGAGGTAGAGCCAGTCCTTGCAGTGCATGGCGGTCTCGGCGCCGGCGAGCAGTTCCGGGAAATACCGGTCCATGTGGGCAAGCTGGGCGCCCTGCTGGCAGGTGTTGAGGCCGGTGCCCGTCGCCTCGAACCGCGCGCGGTCGGCCTGCGTGGCGGCGAGGCGCTCGACGGTCGGTGCGGCGCGGGCGTCGAGCCATAGCCAGGCATCGCCCGCCGGCCGGTTGCACGCCCCGACGAGCCAGGTGCCGTCCCCCTGGCCGGTGACGGCGATGGCGGCGGTGCGGCCGGCGAGGCCCTCCACCTTTTCGGCGAGCCCGCGCAGGGCGCGCGTGCAGTCGAGCCAGGTCTGGTCGAGGGACTGCGTGACGGCGCCGTCGTCGCCGGTCGTATAGGTGTTGCGGACGGAGGCGCTGGCGATCTGCCGGCCGCCGAGGCTGAAGGCGACGGCCTTCATGACGGACGTGCCGGCGTCGATGCCGATGATCAGGTCTGCGGTCTCAGCCATGAGGCACGCCTGCGCGGCCCGCGACGGCCCTTGCCGCTTCGACTGGCGCGAAACAGAGCATTCGATCCTCCCGATAGTCTTCCACGAAAGCGCGCGCTGCTTTCCGGCCCGGCCCTGGACGTCAACGCAGAGCTTCCGTACGTCGCAAAAGAACATAACACAAAGTTATCGTGTGTCTCGTAAAATTTTTCCGGTCACGAATTTTTTTTCAGATAGGATGAAAGCCTGTGGAAACGGGCCGGCCGGCGTACTCTCGGTGCTGCCGCGCCCTCCACGGCTGGCCTGCCCCTGATGCAGGGCTCGCCTCCGAAGAGCCTGGAAGAGTCGTATTTTTTGCAATTTTCCAATTCTATTCATTTGGTTGCGGCGATCCTGCGTGCCTGCCGGAATGCAGATGGCCATGCCGGCCTGACGAGGGCCTCCTCAAGGCACGGGGGTGAAATATTTCGGTGAAAAAGTGGGGCTGGATGGCGTGACGGCTCGAAAAGGCCGATTGACAGGCCATGTTAATTTAACATATATACTGCGACATATAACACGCTTATATCGCAACTGCGAAAATGTGTGCAATGCAGCGCAAGGCGGGTGAGGAGATCCGGCCGGCGCGTTCAGGGAGGGCATCATGAGATATTCCGTTTGGAACGCATTGGCGCTCGGCCGGTCCGCCGCAGGCGTGCCCCTCGGCGCATGCCCCGCGCCGGCCTCCTGCCGCCGCTCCCGCTGACCTCTTCATCGTTCAACCGCAAGGCCGACCGACATGACCGACGCCACGTTATCGAAATCGCCCCAGCCCGCGCGTAGCTATTGTTGGATCGGCATCGCCGCAGTCGTCGTGCTGCTCGGCGCCATGGCCTTCGACACGAAGATCGTGCGGATAGGCTCGGAAAACGATGTCCAGGTGAAGCGGTTCTCGCCGGAGGCCTTCGGCGCCGAGCAGTTCCCCCTCATCCGCCAGAACGTCGAGACGCGTGCCGTCGATGCGGCCGAGCTGTCGCAGGCGATCGCCGCCGACAAGAAGGCGGCGGGCGAGAAATACGGCGTCGCGACCTCCGTCGGCCCCGTCGTCCCGGTCAAGTTCACCGGCGTCGTCGGGGAACGCAAGGCGAACTACAATGTCGTGGCGGTCGAGGGGCTTCCGGCCGAACTGACCGTGCGCGTGCAGACTGGCCCGGCGCTCAACGGCACGGACCTGCGCGATGCGACGGGCCAGATCGAGTTCGGCCAGTTCAGGAACCAGATCGAATACCAGGACGCGGGATCGGCCCTCAACAACGAGGTCAAGAAGGTCGTGCTCGGGGGCATCGACCCGGCGGCGCTCACCGGCAAGACCGTCTCGGTGGTCGGCGTCTTCAAGCTGGTCAACCCGAAGAGCTGGATCGTCACGCCCGTGAGGTTCGATGTCCAATGAGCACGCCCGTGGAGACAGGCCGGAAGGGTGAAGTCGTGCTCGCCGCGCGCAACGTGGCGAAGTCCTACGGCAGCGTCCATGCCCTCAAGGGCGTCAACTTCGACATTCATCGCGGCCAGGTGACGACGCTGTTCGGCGAGAACGGCGCCGGCAAGTCGACGCTGATGAAGATCCTTTCCGGCGTGGTGCAGCCGACGTCCGGCGAAATCATCCTCGATGGAGAACCCACCGCTTTCGCGTCATCCTCCCAAGCGCGCGACCGCGGCATCTCCATCATCCATCAGGAGCTCAGCCTCGCGCCGAACATGAACGTCCGCGACAACATCTTCATGGGTCGCGAGATCATGACGGCGACGGGCGTGGACTTCGCGGAAGAAGAGCGCCAGACGCGCCTCCTGATGGCTGAACTCGAAGAGGATATCGATCATCTCACACCCGTCGAGGACCTGCGCCTCGGCCAGCAGCAGATCGTCGAGATCGCGCGGGCCCTGTCGGTCAATTCGCGCATCCTGATCATGGACGAGCCGACCTCGGCGCTGAGCGCGTCCGAAGTGGAGGTGCTGTTCAAGGTCATCCGCGACCTCACCGGCCGCGGCGTCTCCATCGTCTATATCTCGCATCACCTCGAGGAGGCGCTGCAGATCACCAATCACGCGGTCGTCCTGCGCGACGGCACGATGACCGCCTATGCCGAGCGCAAGGACATCGACCTCGAATGGATCGTCCGCCACATGGTGGGCGACAATTTCGACCTCGGCTCGCCGCCGGCCGGCTACGACAAGGGCGACGTGTCGCTCGCCATCGAGGGCCTCACGGTTCCCGATCCCGGCGGTGCCGGCTATTCGGTCGTCGACGGCCTTTCCCTCTCCGTGCGCGCGGGCGAGATCGTCTGCATCTACGGCCTGATGGGCGCGGGGCGCACGGAACTGCTCGAAACCGTCGCCGGCCGACTCAAGGCCACGGCCGGAAAGGTCGTGCTGAAAGGCAGGGACGTCACCGGCCAGTCGATCGCCGACTGCATCCGCGACGGCCTCGTGCTGGTGCCGGAAGACCGGCAGCGCGACGGCCTGGTCCAGACCATGTCCGTCGGCCGCAACCTGTCGCTCGCAAGCCTTCGCACCTTCACCCGCGGGCTCTTCACCTCGACGTCCCGCGAGACGGGCCTTGTCGGCGATGCGATCCGCAAGGTGCATATCAAGACCGACGGCGGCGACGCGGCGATCGGCTCGCTTTCGGGCGGCAACCAGCAGAAGGTCGTCATCGGCAAGATGCTGGCGACCAATCCCGAGGTCATCCTGCTCGACGAACCGAGCCGCGGCATCGACATCGGCGCCAAGGCCGAGGTCTTCAAGCTGCTCGCCGAGCGCGCGCGGCAGGGCCTTGCCGTCGTCTACACCACGTCCGAGGTCGGCGAATGCCTGAGCATCGCCCACCGCATCATCGTCATGCGGCGCGGCCGGATTTCCGCCGAATTCGGTCCCGACGCGACCAAAGAACAGATCATGGCCGCCTCGGGCGAAGCCGTGCATGCCCACTAGGAGCGCTGAATCCATGTCAGTCACACCTGCAATCGACACAAAGGCAGCGGCGAACGGCGGCAAGCGCAGGAAGAGCCTTGTCGAGCTCCTGTTCGAAGGCCGTGCCTTCTTCGCGCTCATCGCCATCGTCGTCGTCTTCTCGCTGATGTCGCCGAACTACTTCACGATCAACAACTTCCTGATCATGGCCTCGCATGTCGCGATCTTCGGCCTGCTCGCCATCGGCATGCTACTCGTCATCCTCAATGGCGGCATCGATCTTTCGGTCGGCTCGACGCTCGGCCTTGCCGGCGTTGTCGCCGGTTTCCTCATGCAGGGCGTGACGTTGCCGCAGATCGGCGTGATCCTCTATCCCTCGGTCTGGGTCGTGGTGGTGCTCACCTGCCTGCTCGGGGCCGTGGTCGGCGCGGTCAACGGCGTGCTGATCGCCTATCTGCGCGTGCCGGCCTTCGTGGCGACGCTCGGCGTGCTCTACGTCGCCCGCGGCATCGCCCTGCTGATGACCAACGGCCTGACCTACAACAATCTCGGCGGCCGTCCCGAGCTCGGCAATACCGGCTTCGACTGGCTCGGCTTCAACCGCCTTGCCGGCGTGCCGATCGGCGTCATCGTCCTGCTCGTCATCGCGGTCGCCTGCCATGTCCTGCTGACGCGCACGGCCTTCGGCCGCTGGCTCTATGCCTCGGGCGGCAACGAGCGCGCCGCGGAGCTCTCGGGCGTGCCGGTCAAGCGCGTCAAGATCATCGTCTACGTGCTCTCTGGCGTCTGCGCGGCGATTGCGGGCCTCGTCTTGTCCTCGCAGCTCACCTCGGCGGGCCCGACGGCCGGCACCACCTACGAGCTGACGGCGATCGCCGCCGTCGTCATCGGCGGCGCGGCGCTGACGGGCGGCCGCGGCACGGTGGTCGGCACCATGCTCGGCGCCTTCGTCATTGGCTTCCTCTCGGACGGGCTCGTGATCATCGGCGTCTCGGCCTACTGGCAGACGGTTTTCACCGGCGCCGTCATCGTCACCGCCGTTCTCCTGAACAGCGTCAAATACGGTCGCCGCTGAACGCGGCGACCGACTGGAACTGACCGCCGCCGGGAGAGGCGGACCATCGAGTGGCCCGGAAGCGGAAAGTATTGCCGAAAATCGGCGTAACCGAACTCAACAAAGGGAGTGAGACTATGTTCAAAAAAGGTATGCGTGTACTCTTCGCGGCAACGGCCGTCATGCCGCTGCTGTTCAGCTCGGCCTGGGCCGAAGGCCTGATCACCGTCATCGTCAACGATCCGTCGAACCCCTACTGGTTCACGGAAGGCGAAGTGGCCAAGAAGACCGCCGAAGACCTCGGCTACACGGCCAATGTCGGCGCCCACAAGGGTGACACCAACACTGAAAGCAACCTGATCGATACCGCGATCACCAACAAGTCGGTCGCCATCATCCTCGACCCGGCGAATGCCGACGGTTCCGTCGGTGCGGTCAAGAAGGCCGTCGCCGCCGGCATCCCGGTCATCCTCGTCAATGCCGAGATCAACCAGGAAGGCCTTGCCAAGGCGCAGCTCGTCTCGAACAACGCCCAGGGCGCCGCTCTCGGTGCGCAGCAGTGGGTCGAGGCGGTCGGCGACAAGGGCAAGTATGTCGAGCTCTTCGGCGCTCCCTCCGACAACAACGCCGCAACGCGTTCGAACGGCTACGAAACCGTCCTGACGCAGTACCCGGACCTCGAAAAGGTCGGCAAGGAAGTGGCTGACTGGGATCGCACCAAGGGCCATGCCAAGATGCAGTCCCTGCTTCAGGCGAACCCGGACATCATCGGCGTGATCAGCGGCAACGACGAGATGGCCCTCGGCGCCATCGCCGCGCTGAAGGAAGCCGGCAAGCTCGACCAGGTCAAGGTCGGCGGCTTCGACGGCTCGCCGGATGCGGTCGCCGCCATCAAGGCCGGTGAACTGCAGTACACCGTCCTCCAGCCGGTCGCCGTGTTCTCGGAAGCGGCCGTCAAGCAGGCCGACAACGTGATCAAGAACGGCTCGACCGGTGTCGACACCGAAAAGCAGCTCTTCGATTGCCTCCTGATCACCAAGGACAATGTCGACAAGTACACCGCTCCCTTCGTCCTGAGCGAGTAATCCGTCCCGGGAGCGCCCGTCTGCGGGCGCTCCCATTTCGCATTCCCGGGCTTTTCCGGGCCAGCTTGGCATTTTCCTTGCCGCCCGATACGAGATACGAAACCTCTATCCTCGAAGCATGGCAGGGCCTCCGGTGAACAAGAAAGTCGACGTCAAGGATTTGCTTTCGGAAGAATTGCCGAGCGATAGCCGGCATGCGCGCCAGCTCGTGCGGCGCCAGATGATCGCCGAGACGGTGATCGCCGAGGGCTCGATCCGCATCGAGGACCTGACCGAGCGCTTCGGCATCAGCCTCATGACGGCGCACCGCGATGTCGACGAACTCGTCAGCCGCGGCCTCTTCCGCAAGACGCGCGGCATCGTCTCCGCCGCGCCGACCAGCCTCATCGAATCCTCCGACGTCTACCGCGCCACCCGGCAGGCGAAGGAGAAGAAGGCGGTCGCGAAGGCCGCCATGCAGTTCGTCGAGCCGGGCCAGGCGATCTTCATGGACGACGCCACGACCGTGCACGAGATGACGCGGTTCCTGCCGGCCAAGGTGCCGCTGACGGTCATCACCAATTCGCTCGTCCTCATCAACGAGCTGAAGGAGGTGAGCGACCTCAACCTCATCTGTCTCGGGGGACAGTTCTACAATTGGTGCAATGCCTTCATGGGGCACATCACCACCAACGAGATCCGCCGGCTGCGCGCCGATACCGTGTTCATGTCGCTGTCGGCCATCGTCGACGACGTGGTCTATCACCAGTCGCCCGAGACGGTGGAGACCAAGCGGGCGATGTTCGAAAGCGCGGCAAGGCGCGTGCTCCTGGCGGACCACACCAAATTCGAGCGGCGCGCGCTGCATCACTTCGCGACGCTCAAGGAATTCGACGCCGTGATCGTCGACGAGGATATTCCGATCTCCCACCTGTCGCGCATGCGCTCGAAGGGGATCAACGTGATTGTGGCGGACGGCGAACGGTCCGGCTGAGGGGACCGCTGCCGCGGCTGCCCCGATACCCGGTTCCGTTCCGCCGTTCGCCTGAGAATGGAGGCATGGATGCCCTGCATCATGGGTATAGACAGCGGCCTGACAGTGACCAAGGCCGTCATTTTCGACGCTGATGGAACGGTGCTCGCCATCGCCCGCCGGCGCGTTCCCCAGCTCATCCCCGCGCCGCAGCAGGTCGAGCGCGACATGGACGGCCTGTGGACCGCGACGGCCGACGCCATCCGCGAGGCGATCGCCGCCTCAGGCCGCCCGGCCTCCGATATCGTGGCGATTGCCGCGACCGCCCACGGCGACGGCATCTACCTCCTCGATGAAGACAAAAGGCCGCTCGGCCCCGCCATCGTCTCGCTCGATACGCGCGCCGGGGCGATTGCCGATGCGTGGAACGAGGGCGAGGTCGGCGCCCGCGCGCTGGAACTGACCGGACAGCGCCCGCACGCCTCGGCGCCTTCCGCCATCCTGCGCTGGATATTCGAGCACCAGCCGGAGCGCTATGCCCGCATCGCCCATTTCATAGCCGCCAAGGACTGGCTGCGCTTCCGCCTCTGCGGCACCATCGGCACGGACCGCACGGAGGCGAGCACTTCCTTCACGGATGTGGCGACGCAGGACTATGCCGAGGACGCCTTCCGCCTCTTCGGGCTGGATCGCCTCGCCGGACGGCAGCCGCCGATGGCGGCTTCCACCGAGGTCGTCGGCGGCGTGACGGCGGAGACCGCGCGCCTGACCGGGCTGGTCGAGGGCACGCCCGTCATGGCGGGCCTGCACGACGTCACCGCCTCCGCGCTCGGCATGGGGGGCTATGGCGAAGGCATGGTGGCCGTCATCGCCGGCACCTATTCGATCAACGAGACCGTCTCGCCCGCACCGAAGGTCGATGGCCGCTGGTTCTGCCGCAACGGCATCCTGCCCGGCGAATGGAACAACATGTCCATCTCGCCCGCCTCGACCGCCAATTACGACTGGTTCATCGAGCAGTTCTGCGCCGCCGATGCCCGGCAGGCGGAGACGGCCGGCGAGAGCATCCACGCGATCCTCGGCAGGGAATTCGAGGCGGCGCGCGAGCGGCCTTCCAGCACCTTCTTCCATCCCTACCTCTTCGGCTCGCCCTTCGGCGGTGCGTCCAGCGCCGGCTTCTACGGCCTCAATGCCTGGCACGACCGCGGCGATCTGGTCCGCGCGGTGCTGGAGGGCATCGCCTTCAACCACCGTGTCCATGTCGATGCGCTGCGCGACGGCTTCGCGCCGACCGCCGCGCGCCTGACGGGCGGCGTCTCGCGCAATCCCGCCATGGCCGGCCTCTTTGCCGATATCCTCGGCATGCCCGTCACCGCGACGCGCACCGAGGAGGCGGCGGCCTGGGGGGCGGCGCTCTGCGCGGGTGCCGGCGCCGGCCTCTATGCCTCGCCCACCGACGATCCGCGCGACCTCGCGTCGATCGAGACGACCTACCAGCCGGACCCCGACCGGCAGCGTGCCTATGACGAGAAATACCGGGTCTTCCTCGGTCTCGCCGAGGCGATGAAACCGCTCTGGCCGACGCTGCGGCGTCTCGGCGGGGCGGCGCAAGTTTAGGAATGCCGATCATGACAGAAACGACAGCCGGAACCGTCGAGACCTTCGACGTCATCGTCCTTGGCGCGGGCATCAACGGGGCAGGGCTCTTCCGCGATCTCTGCCTGCAGGGGCTGAAATGCCTGATCGTCGACAAGGCCGACTTCGGCTCCGGCACCAGCGCCGCGCCCTCGCGCCTCATCCATGGCGGCATCAAGTATCTGGAGACCGGCGAGCTCGGCCTCGTCGCGCAGTCGACGCTGGAGCGCAACCTCCTCCTGCGCAACGCGCCGCATTGCGTGGAGCCGCTGCCGACCTTCATTCCCTCCTTCTCGCTGACGAAGGGCGCGTTTGCGGCGCTGCGCACGCTGCTCGGCTCCACCACCGCCCCGCGCAGCCGCGGCGCGCTCCTCATCAAGATCGGCCTTGCGCTCTACGATCTCTATGGCGCGCGCCACCGCGTCATGCCGAAGCACCAGTTCTTCTTCCGCCGCAAGGCGCTGGAGGAGATGCCGGCGATCACGCCGCGCATCGTCGCGGGCGGCATCTACTACGACGCCAAGATCAGCCGGCCCGAACGGCTCGTCTGGGAGCTGGTGCGCGACGGCCTCGACGCCAGCCCGGCCTCCCGCGCCATGAACGACACGACGCTGCTCGGCCAGGACGACGGCGTGCTGCGGCTGCGGGGTCCGCGTGGGGGCGAACAGCGTGCTCGCGCCGACATCGTCGTCAACGGGGCGGGGCCGTGGATCGATCATGTCAACAACACGCTCGGCGTTTCCGGCAAGCTGATCGGCGGCACCAAGGGTTCGCATATCCTCCTGAGGCACCCGGAACTGGTGGAAAGCCTCAAGGGCCGCATGATCTATTTCGAGGCGGACGACGGCCGCATCTGCCTCGTCTACGATTTCCTCGGTCTCGCGCTCGTCGGCTCGACCGACATCAAGGCGGACAATCCCGATGCGGTGCGCTGCGAGGAGGACGAGATCGACTATTTCCTCGCCAGCCTCCGCTCACTCCTGCCGGCCCTGCAATTCGGCCGCGAGCAGATCGTCTATGCCTATAGCGGCATCCGCCCGCTGCCGGCCTCCGATGCCAGCCAGCCGGGCCTCATAAGCCGCGACCACTCGGCCCCGGTGGCGGAGCCGGCGGAAGGCCGGCCGTTCTCGGTCATCTCGCTGGTCGGCGGCAAGTGGACGACGTTCCGCGGCTTTGCCGAGGAGGTGGCCGACACGATCCTTTCCCGCCTCGGCCGTAACAGGGCGGTGAGCACGCAGATGCTGCCGATCGGCGGCGGGCGCGGCTTTCCGGTGGAGGCGGCGGAGCGGCGCGCGTGGATTTCCGGGCGCGCCGCGAAGAGCGGCCTGCCCGAAGCGCGCATCGAGGCGCTTCTTGCCCGCTACGGCACGACCGCCGATGCCGTTCTGGCCCACATCAAGGAGACGGGAGATGCACCGCTCGCCCATGTCGAAGGCTACGGCCGCGGCGAGATCGACTGGATCGCGCGCAACGAGATGGTCGAACATCTCGCCGATATCGTCATGCGCCGGACGACACTCGCCATCGAAGGCAGGCTGACGGCCGAGGGGCTCGCCGAGATCGCGGCGATCGCCGCCGCCGCGCTGGGCTGGGACGAAGACCGGCGCGCGGACGAGCTTGCGCAGGTCACACGGCACCTGACGGCGTTCAATCGCGTAAACCTTTGATCGCTTTCAGGCCGAAAGCCCCATCTTTGCCCTTTTCCCGGCCCGATCCATATTGCATCTTCGCGGCTCGATAGCTCGCAGGAGGACCCCATGACCAAGATCGTCGATGACCCGGAAGCCTTCGCCTCGTCCGCGCTGGCGGGCTTTTCCCGTGTCTACCGGCGCTATGTCCGGCTGGTGAAGGGCGGCGTCGTTCGCTCCACGGCAGTGCCGCGCGGCAAGGTCTCGGTCGTCGTCGGCGGCGGATCGGGGCATTATCCGGCCTTCGCCGGCTATGTCGGGCCGGGCATGGCGGACGCGGCGGTGGCCGGCGAAATCTTCGCTTCCCCCTCGACGGCGGCAGTCGCCCGTGTGTGCCGCAACGCCGAGTATGGCGGCGGCATCATTCTCGGCTTCGGCAATTATGCCGGCGACGTGCTCAATTTCGGCGTGGCGGCGGAGCGGCTGCGGGCGGAAGGCATCGACGTGCGCATCGTCACGGTGACGGACGACGTGGCGAGCGCGCCCGCCGACCGGCATCTGCAACGCCGCGGCATTGCCGGCGATCTCGTGGTCTTCAAGGTGGCGGGCGCGGCTGCGGAGGCGGGGCTTGCGATCGACGAGGTCGAGCGCATCACCCGGCTCGCCAACAGCCGCACCTTCTCCTTCGGCGTCGCTTTTGGCGGCTGCACGCTCCCCGGCGCGAAGGAACCGCTCTTCACCGTGCCCGATGGCATGATGGCGCTCGGTCTCGGCATTCACGGCGAACCCGGCATCCGCGACGCCGACATCGTGCCGGCGGGCGAGCTGGCGAGGCTGCTGGTCGATACCGTCCTGGCGGAGCGCCCGGCCGGCGCGCGCCGCGCCGCCGTGCTGCTCAACGGTCTCGGCGCGACCAAGTATGAAGAGCTCTTCGTCCTCTGGGGCGCCGTCGAAGAGCATTTGCAGGCGGCGGGCGTCGATCTCGTCGCGCCCGAGGTCGGCGAATATGTCACCAGCCTCGACATGCAGGGCTGCTCCCTGACGGTGATGTGGCTCGACGAGGAACTGGAACGCTACTGGCTGGCGCCCTGCGACACGCCCGTCTTTCGCCGTGGCGAGACGTTTCGCACGCAGCCGGCGGCTGCGCGGGACGGCTCGGAGGACGAGGCGCCGGCCTTCGGCCCCGCTACGCCCGCCTCGCAGGAAGGCGCCCGGTGCCTTGCCGGCATCCTCGATGCCATGGTGTCGGCGCTGAGCGAGGCGGAAGCCGAACTCGGCCGGATCGACGCCTTTGCCGGTGACGGCGACCATGGACAGGGCATGCGGCGCGGCGCGACGGCCGCCCGCGAGGCGATCCATCAGGCCGTTGCCGGCGGCGCGGGCGCAAGGAGCGCGCTTGCGGTGGCCGGCGATGCCTGGGCGGACCGCGCCGGCGGCACGTCGGGCGCCATCTGGGGACTTCTGCTCCGCTCATGGAGTTCCGCCTTCTCCGACGAGGCGGCCCCGGCGGAGGCTGACGTGGTTCGCGGCGCGCGCCTGGCACTCGACGATGTGATGCGTCTCGGCGGGGCGAAGCCGGGCGACAAGACGCTCGTCGACGCCTTCGTGCCTTTCGTTTCCGCGCTGGAGACCGCAAGGGCGGACGGCCTGTCGCTGAAGGAGGCATGGCAGAAGGCCGGCGCCACCTGCGAGGCGGCCGCACAGGCGACGGCGCCGCTTTCGCCGCGGCTCGGCCGGGCCCGTCCCCTTGCCGAACGCAGCATCGGCCATCCCGATGCCGGCGCCGTCTCGCTGGCGCTGATCGCAAGGACGATCGTCGGGCGCCTTTGAGCCGCGGCTCGGCGAAGATCAAAGGGCGGCATGTCGCCGCGAAGTAATTCCCTCCAAATGCGGATCACTCGAACAGGTCGGGATTGTCGGCCTCGATCTGCGGCAGGTCGGCGAGGATGCCGTTGAGGTGGCTGCGCATGGCCGTTTCGGCGGCGTCGGCGTTTCGTGTGTCGATGGCGTCGATGATCGCCTCGTGCTCGGCGATCAGCCGCGTCATCGAATCGGGGTGGCGGAGCTGGAGGTTGCAGACCCGGTCCATATGCGCCTTGATGTCCGAGATGGCGTTCCAGGCAAGGCCGCAGCCGGCGCCTTGCGCAATGGCGATGTGAAACTGCTCGTCCTCGCGGCGGAAGGCGTTGTGGTCGTGCGCCTCCATCGCCGCCTTCTGGCGGGAAAGGATCGTGTCGATCCGGCGCCGCGTCCAGCTATCGAAGGTCTCGCTGGCGCGGCGGGCGACGGCGGTCTCGATCGCCTCGCGCACGAAGCGCGCCTCCATCATCTGCCGCGCGGAGATGCGCACGACGACCGTGCCCCGGTTCGGGCGGATATCCACCAGCTTCGATTTGCCAAGCGCGATCAGCGCCTCGCGCACCGGCTGGCGCGACACGCCCATGCGCGTCGCGATCTCCTGTTCGGAAAGCCGGGTGCCGGGGGCGAGTTCCAGCCGGATGATGGATTCGCGCAGGTCCCGCTCCACCTGCGCCGCCGCGGTTTCGCCGGTGTCGATCTTCAGGGATTCAAGGTTCATGTCTTTTGCCGCCGTCATCCGTTGACATCCAATTTAAACCACCATACAGTACCATACAATTCAGATGCAACAGAAATCCGGCGGCCTGAAAGCCGGATGAACAGGGAGGGGCCGGCGCCACAAGGCCGGCCTGAAGACGATATTGCTGTCCAATTTCATTGCACCCGATTCCAGCGATGCCCGCCTCGGCATTAAATCCCGCTACCGGATGCTTGTCGATGGCAAGTCTGTCGACGCGGCTTCAGGCAAGACCATCGACCGCGTGAGCCCGGGCCATGCCGGCGTCGTGGTGGGCACCTGGCCCGAAGCCTCGGCGGACGATGTGCGCAAGGCCATCGCGGCCGCGCGGCGCGCCTTCGATAGCGGCCCCTGGCCGCGCATGTCGGGCGCCGAGCGCTCGCGCCTGATGTTCAAGGTGGCGGACCTGATCCTTGCCCATCAGGAGGAGCTGGCGCTCGCTGAGACCCTGGAGGTCGGCAAGCCGATCGCCCAGGCCCGCGGCGAGATCGGCTTCTGCGCCGACCTCTGGTCCTATGCGGCGGGACAGGCGCGCGCTCTCGAAGGGCAGAGCCACAACAATATCGGTGACGACCGCCTCGGCCTCGTGCTGCGCGAGCCGGTCGGCGTCGTCGGCATCATCACGCCGTGGAACTTCCCCTTCATCATCGCCTCCGAGCGCGTGCCGTGGGCGATCGGCGCCGGCTGCACGGTGGTGCTGAAGCCCTCCGAATTCACCTCCGGCACCTCGATCCGCATGGCGGAACTGGCGCGCGAGGCCGGCATTCCCGATGGCGTCTTCAACGTCGTCACCGGCTATGGCGACCCGGCAGGCCAGGTGCTGGCGGAAGACCCGGGTGTCGACATGATCGCCTTCACCGGCTCGGTGCGCGTCGGCACCAAGCTTGGCGAGATCGCGGCGCGCAGCGTCAAGCGCGTCGGGCTGGAACTCGGCGGCAAGGGGCCGCAGATCGTCTTCGCCGACGCGGATCTCGAAGAGGCGGCCGACGGCATCGCCTATGGCGTCTACCACAATGCCGGCCAGTGCTGCATTTCCGGCAGCCGGCTGCTGGTGCAGGAAGGCATCCGTGACGCGCTGATGGAGCGCCTCCTCGACATTTCCCGCAAGGTGACCTTCGGCGACCCGCTGAACGAGCGCACCAGGATCGGTGCCATGATCTCCGAGGCGCATGCCGAGAAGGTGCATTCCTATGTGGAGGCCGGCGTCGCCTCGGGCGCGGAACTGCTGCTCGGCGGCGAGAGGGTCGGCAGGCAGGCCGGGCTCTACTACGCCCCGACCGTCTTTGCCGGCGTCACGCCCGACATGTCGATCGCCCGGGACGAGATCTTCGGGCCGGTGCTGTCGACGCTGACCTTCAGGACGGCGGACGAGGCCGTGGCGCTCGCCAACGGAACCGAATTCGGCCTGTCGGCCTCGGTCTGGTCGACCAATCTGGAAAACGCGCTGCAGAGCATCCGCCGCATCCGCGCCGGCCGCTGCTGGATCAACAGCGTGATCGACGGCACGCCGGAACTGCCGATCGGCGGCTACAAGAAGAGCGGCCTCGGCCGCGAGCTCGGCCGCTACGGCTTCGACGAATATTCCCAGTTCAAGGGCGTGCACGTCACGCTCGGGCGCCCGGCGCCCTGGTTCGGGTAACCGGCCGCATCTTGCGGCATGAGGAGGAAAATCTCGGCTGGCGTGATCTTTGGTCGGAGCCCGCCAGCCGAGACTCGGGTCTTTTGGACCCGCATTGCACATCCAAAGGGAGGATACGCAAATGAGATTGACCAGGTTGAGAACCGCCGCATTGGCTGCGGGCCTGACCACCATGATGGCGTCGACGGCGCTTGCCGCAGACGTCAAGGCCACGATGATCATCTACCTCGATCCGAGTGTCCAGTTCTTTAATCCGGTGGTGAAGGGCGCGCAAGACGCTGCCGCCCAGTTCGGCGTCGATCTCGACGTGCAATATGCCAACAACGATCCGGTGCGCCAGAACGACCTGATCGAAAGCGCGACGGCGAGCGGCGTCGATGGCATCGCGGTCGCGATCTCCTCGTCGGACGCCTTCGACGAGAGCATCTGCGCGGCCGTCAAGGCCGGCATCGTCGTCATCGGCTTCAACAACGACGACCTCGACGGCGCGAAGGGCAATTGCCGCCAGGCCTATGTCGGCATGGACGAATTCGCCTCGGGCTACGAGCTCGGCAACCGCATGATCAAGGAATTCGGCCTGAAGTCCGGCGACGTCGTCTTCAACCCGCGCGAAATCCCCGAGGCGAGCTTCGCGGTCGCCCGCGGCGGCGGCATCGAGAAGGCGATGACGGAGGCCGGCATCAAGGTGGAGACGGTGCGCGCCGGCCTCGATCCGGCCGAGGCGCAGAACATCATGGCGCAGTTCCTCATCGCCAATCCGAACGTGAAGGCACTGTTCGGCACGGGGTCGGTCACCTCGACGGTCGGCGCGGGCGCCATCAAGGATGCCGGCGTGGACATCCCCTTCGGCGGCTTCGACCTTGCCGTCGAGATCGTCAATGCGGTGGAGTCCGGCGCGATGTTCGCGACCATGGACCAGCAGCCCTATCTCCAGGGCTACTATCCCATCGCGCAGATCGCGCTCTCCAAGAAATACGGGCTGACCCCGACCGACATCGACACGGGGCAGGGCGCCTTCCTCGACAAGTCGCGCATCAGTTCGGTCAAGCCGCTGATCGGCAGCTTCCGCTAACCGCGTCAAGAGCGAACCTGCCGGCATGTCCGGCGGGTTCCCCGTTCCCCAACGACCGAGTGCCAGACCGTGACACCCATCCTTGCCGACAGTGCCGCGCCCCGCTCGCGCACGCAAAGACAGTCCATCCTCAAGCAGATCATGGGCATGCCCGCGGGGGCGATCTTCCTGGTCTTCATGACCTTGCAGATCGTCTGCATCGCCGGCGCGCTCCTCTATCCCAACGAGTTCCGCTACCTCTCGCCGCAGAACCTGACGATCCTGATGAAGGCCATTCCCGTGCTCGGCTGCCTGGCGCTCGGCGCCGGCGTGCTGATGATCGCCGGCGAATTCGACCTTTCCATCGGCTCCGTCTACACCTTCACCGCCGTCCTGATGGCGAGCCTCGTCGGGGCCGGCGTCAGCGCCTTCGTCGCTGCGCCGCTCGGCATCGTCGTCGGCCTCATGATCGGGCTTCTGAACGGCCACATCACCCTTCGCTTCGGCCTGCCGTCCTTCATCGTGACGCTCGGCGGCCTGCTCTTCTGGCGCGGCGCGGTCCTGCTCTACAACGGTGCGGTCCAGGTGCGCTTCGACCCCGAGCCGGCCTTCACCAGCCTCTTTTCCGGCACGCTGTTCGGCATCAACGCCGCCTTCATCTGGATCGTCCTCCTCGTCGTCGGCTTCCATTTCCTGCTGCACCGCCACCGCTTCGGCAACCACGTCTTCGCCACGGGCGGCAATCGCGGCGCCGCCGAGGCGATCGGCATCAACACCAATCGCGTCAAGCTCATCGCCTTCGCCATTGCGGGCGGCATGGCGGCGGTCGCGGGCATTCTCGCCACCGCCCGCGTCGGCAGCGTGCAGCCGGGGCAGGGCGCAGGCCTCGAACTCCAGGCGATCGCGGCCTGCGTCATCGGCGGCCTGTCGCTGCGCGGCGGACGCGGCTCGGTCGTCGGCATCTTCCTCGGCGTTCTGCTCATCCACACCATCACCGACGTGCTGCTGCTCCTGCGTGCGCCCGGCTTCTATCTCGACATGTTCATCGCGACGCTGATCGTGCTGGCCGCCATCTTCAACCATCTCATCGAGCGGCGAGGGCTTGCGTGATGTCGAACCCCAATCTTCTCGAACTGCACAACATCTCCAAGAGCTTCGGTGCGCTCACGGCACTCCGCGATCTGAGCTTCCATATCGGCGAGGGGGAGGTCGTCGGCCTGCTCGGCGACAACGGCGCCGGCAAGTCGACGACCGTCAACCTGATCTCCGGCATCCACAAGCCGACCGACGGCTATCTCAGCGTCGACGGCAAGAAGACCCTCTTCACCTGCCGCTCGGATTCGGCCGACGCCGGCATCGAGACGATCTACCAGCACACCGCGCTGGTCGACAGCCTCTCGATCACCCGCAACATCTTCATGGGACGCGAGCTGACGGACCGCTTCGGTTTTCTCCGCCAGGCCGAGATGCGCGACATCGCCATGGAGGTGCTTCAGAACGCCGTGCACATCTCGGGCATCGATTCTCCCGATACGCTCGTCGGCAACCTCTCCGGCGGGCAGAAGCAGGCGGTCGCCATCGCCCGCGCCGTCTATTTCAAGAAGCGCGTGCTGCTGCTCGACGAGCCGACCTCGGCGCTTTCGGTGCGCGAGACGGAGGCGCTCCTGAACCAGGTGCTGAAGCTCAAGGCGGAGAACGTCTCCAGCGTGCTGGTGACGCACAACATCTACCACGCCTATCAGGTCTGCGACCGGTTCGTCATCATGAGCCACGGCACCAAGGTCTTCGACGTCGCCAAGGCCGACACGACGATCAACCAGCTGACCGAATATGTCGTGCTCACCTGATCCCATTCCTGAAAGCAAGAGGCAGATGCCGTGACTATTTCCGTATCAGTACGCCAGGTCGTCGGGCCCGAGGATGCCGCAAGGCGCAACACGCAGGGCCTGCGCGACGGTTTCGTCATCGAGGCGCTGTTCCAGCCGGGCAGGGTCAACCTGACCTACTCCCATCTCGACCGGATGATCGTCGGCGGCGTGGTTCCGACCGCGCAGACGCTCGTCGTGGACCGGGTCGTCGAGACCGGGACGGAGCAGTTCCTCGAGCGCCGCGAGGCCGCCATCGTCAATATCGGCGGTGCCGGTGTTGTCCGCGTCGGCGGCAGGGACTACGCGCTCGGCTTCCAGGAAGCGCTTTATGTCGGCATGGGGGAGGGCGCGCTTGCCTTTGCCAGCGACGATGCGGGCGAGCCCGCGCTGTTCTACCTCCTCAGCGCCCCTGCGCACCGCATCTGCCGGACGGTTCACATCACGCGGGAGATGGCGCGAAAGGTCGTCCTCGGCTCGGCGGAGGAGTCCAATGCGCGCACCATCAACCAATATGTGCACCCGGATGTCTGCGAGAGCTGCCAGTTGCTCGTCGGCCTGACGATGTTCGAGCCCGGCTCGGTCTGGAACACCATGCCGGCGCATGTGCACGACCGGCGCATGGAGGTCTATCTCTATTTCGGCATGGAGGAGGCGACGCGCATTTTCCATTTCATGGGGGAGCCGGGCGAGACGCGGCATGTCGTGCTGAAGAACCGTGAGGCGGTCCTGTCGCCGGGCTGGTCGATCCACTCGGGCGCGGGCACGGGGCGCTATGCCTTCATCTGGGCCATGGCGGGCGACAACATGAGCTTCACCGACATGGACAAGGTGCCGATGGACGCGCTGCGATGACGATGTTCGATCTGTCCGGCCGCTGGGCGATCGTCACCGGCGCCAATACCGGCATCGGCCGGGCCATTGCGGCAGGGCTCGCCGGAGCGGGCGCCGACGTCGTCGGCGTTGGACGCTCCGCCATGACGGAGACGGAGGCGGACGTCACGGCCGCCGGCCGGCGGTTCTTCGCGGTCGCTGCCGATCTTTCGAAGCCGGGCATTGCCGGCACGATGATCGCCGAGGCGCTGGCGGCCGGCGCCACGCCCGACATCCTCGTCAACAATGCCGGCATCATTCGCCGCGCCGATGCGCTGGATTTTTCGGAGGAGGACTGGGATGCGGTGATCGACACCAACCTGAAGTCCGTCTTCTTCCTGTGCCAGGCCTTCGCGAAAGCCGCGATCGCCGCCGGCCGCAAGGCGAAGATCATCAACATCGCCTCGCTCCTTTCCTTCCAGGGCGGCATCCGCGTGCCCTCCTACACGGCGGCGAAGAGCGGCCTTGCCGGCCTGACGAAGCTGATGGCGAACGAATGGGCGCCGCGCGGCATCAACGTCAACGCCATCGCGCCCGGCTATGTCGAGACCAACAACACGACGGCCCTCAGGGCCGATGCCGAGCGGAGCGCCGACATCCTGAAGCGCATTCCGGCTGGCCGGTGGGCGCGGCCGGACGACATGGCCGGCGCCGCCGTCTTCCTTGCATCCCCGGTATCCGATTATGTCCATGGCGCCATCCTGCCGGTGGACGGCGGATGGCTTGCCCGGTAGGAGAACCCATGACGCACTATACCCTGCCCGAAAACACCGTCTGGACCGAAGTCGCTCCCGGCAATCGCCGCGCGGTGCTGAGCGAGCGCCCGGAATTGATGCTCGTCGCCTTCCGTTTCGAGGAAGGCGCCGTCGGCGCCCTGCATTCCCATCCGCACACGCAGGTGAGCTACGTCGCCGAAGGCGCCTTCGATGTCACGGTGGACGGCATCACCACCCGCCTTGCCGCCGGAAGCAGCTTCATCGTCGCCCCGAACCTCGTCCACGGCGTCGTCGCGCTGACGCCGGGCCTGCTGATCGATACGTTCACGCCGCGGCGAGACGATTTCCTGTAACGGGACCGCGGCCGGATTGCCGCGGCGCCATCGCCCTTCACGATGCCTATCTGGCAGGTGGTCGCCGCCGGAATGCCGCAGGAGGTGCCGTCGGCGGATCTGATTTCCCTCGTCCTCGGCGTGCGGTGCGCGGCCGGTGCAATCTTCAGCACGCGATGGATTGAAGCGGAAGGCGCAAGGATAATTCCTCACCTGGATGCCGGGAACAATGTGGCCGGCAAGCTGTTCCTATCGGGCCTGCTCAAAGGCTAGAACGAGGAAAAATCCATGAAAAAGCTTATCCTAGCTGCTGCGCTTCTGGGCGCATCGACCCTTGGCGCCTTCGCGCAGACGTCCACGGCTCCGGCGACCGACGGCGATACGCCGGCCGTGGCCACGCCGGACAGCAAGAACGCGACCGCCCCCGTCGAGGGTGCGAACAGCTTCACCGAAGCCCAGGCGCAGGAGCGCCTTACCGAGGCGGGCTATGCGGACGTCACCGGCCTCACCCTCGACGACAAGGGCGTCTGGCGCGCCAAGGCGATGAAGGACGGCAAGTCCGTGGATGTCGCCCTCGACTACCAGGGCAACATCGTCGCCAACTAACCCCCAGCCTCCAGGAGATTTCCATGAAAACGGTTACAGCACTTTTTGACGATTATTCCGATGCGAGCGCGGCCGTCAGCGCCCTTGAAGCGCGCGGCGTGCCTTCCAGCGACATCAGCATCGTCTCCAACAATGCAGACGACCGCTACGGCAAGGAAAGCAACGCGGCCGAGGGTGCCGGAGCCGGTGCGGGCATTGGCGCCGCCGTGGGCGGCGTCGGCGGCCTCCTGACCGGGCTCGGCATCATGGCGATACCCGGCGTCGGGCCTGTTGTGGCGGCGGGCTGGCTCGCGGCGACGGCGGCGGGCGCGGCTGCGGGTGCCGTTGCGGGCGGTGCCGCCGGCGGCCTGATCGGCGCGATGACGGAATCCGGCGTTCCCGAAGAGCACGCGCATGTCTATGCCGAGGGCGTACGCCGCGGCGGCACGCTCGTCACGGCGCGGGTCGATGACGGCCTTTATGCCGAGGCCGAGGCCATCCTTCGCAAATCCAACTGGGTCGATCCCGATGCGCGGCGTGCCGCCTATGCCGAAGGCGGCTGGTCCCGCTTCGACGACACGCTGGACCCCTACGGGCCCGCCGAGATCGAACAGGAGCGGATGCGCTACCGACGCTGAATTGACGAGGAAAGGCCGGTATCTCTCCGGCCTTTCCCGATCCATGGGGCAGACGAACGTGCCGGTTATCGCGACAGCGGGATGGTCGATCCCGAAGGCCGTGGCGCACAGGTTTCCCGAAACGGGAAGCGGGCTTGCCCGTTATGCCGCCGTTTTCGACGGCGTGGAGATCAACTCGACCTTCTACCGCCGCCATCAGGTCAAAACGTTCGAGCGCTGGGCGCAATCGGTGCCGGACGGCTTCCGGTTCGCAATCAAGATCCCCCGCGAGATCACCCATGAGCGCAGGCTGCGGGCCGTCGACCGGCCTTTCGGCACGTTCGTGGAGGAGGTTTCGGCGCTCGGTGGCAAGCTCGGGCCGCTGTTGTGCCAGCTCCCACCCAGCCTCAGGTTCGACGCCGCCGATGCAGGAGACGCCTTTGCCGCGATGCGCAAGGCCTTTACAGGCGCCTTGGTGATCGAGCCGCGCCACAGGAGTTGGGCGACGCCGACCGCCGATGCGCTTCTGGCACGGTACGGCATCGACCGCGTGCTTGCCGACCCGGCGCCCGTCTCGCCGGCGGATGATTTTCCGGAACCGGTTCGATATATCCGGCTGCATGGCGCGCCGACGATGTATCATTCCTCCTACAGCGACGCGGAAATCCGGTCGTTCGGCGACCGCCTCGCCGCCGATGGCTGGTGCGTTTTCGACAACACCGCCTCCGGGGCCGCCATCGAGAATGCGCTGACGATGCGCGATCGGCGGGCGTGAGGAGGGCGCCCTTCAGCCATTGTATGCCGGGCGTTGTGGCCGGCCGGTGCCGGACATGGCGCGCTGGATGATGTCTTCGAGCTGGCGCTCGCCGAAGGGCTTCGACAGGCGCAGCAGGTCCGCGCGGGCTTCCGGCGGCAATTCCGAATAGCCCGTGGCGAGGATGATCGGAATGTGCGGCCAGCGTTCCCGCACGACATCGGCGAGCTGGGAGCCGGTCATCTGGGGCATGGCCTGGTCGGTGACGATGAGGTCGATCTTCCGCTCGGCGAGAAACGCGAGCGCCTTCGTGCCGGAGCTCGCCTCGCATACCGTGTGGCCCATGTCCTCCAGCATCATGACGGTGTTCATCAGCACGAGCGGATCGTCGTCGACCGCCAGGACCGAGAGGTGGGCCACCTTGGCCGGTCGCGTTTCCATGGGTTTATGCTCCTGCTTGATGCATGGTTCGGCCTCGACAATCGGAAGCCAGAGTTCGGCCGTCGTGCCCGCGCCCGGCTCGGAATGAAGAACGAGCTTTCCGTTCGACTGCGCCATGAGGCCCTGCACCATCGAAAGTCCCAGTCCCGTGCCCTTGCCGATGCCCTTGGTCGTGAAGAAGGGCGAGGGGGCATTCCTCAGCGTGTCCTGGTCCATGCCCTGACCCTCGTCCTGCAAGTAAAGACAGAGATAGGGTCCGTCCCCGAGGTCCGGATGTCTTCGGGCAGCGTCGGTCTCCAGCCGGGCGCCGATAACCAGGCGCCCGCCGTCCGGCATGGCGTCCCGCGCGTTGATCGCGAGGTTGAGGAGCGCGTTGACCATCTGGTTCGGGTCCGTGCGCACCGACGGCAGGCTGAGGGGAAAGCGCGTTTCGACGACGATGGCGGGACCGATGGACCGCTGCAGCATGTCCGTCATGCCGCGGATCAGCGCCCACAGGTCGACGGGCTCGAAATCCAGATCCTGGCGGCGGGAAAAGGCCAGCAGCCGCTGGGTGAGGGAGGCGCCGCGCTGCGTTGCCTGCAGCGCGTTGTCGATCAGCGACTGCGCTTCGGGGCCGGGCGTGATGCGCCTCTGGAGGAGGTCGAGACTTGCCTGAATCACCATCAGGAGATTGTTGAAGTCGTGCGCGACGCCGCCGGTAAGCTGGCCCAGCGCCTCCATCTTCTGCGCCTGGAACAGTTCTTCCCTTGCCAGTTCGAGGGCCTCCTGCGCATCCCGCTTCTCCGTTATGTCGCGCGTGATCTTGGCAAAACCGATCAGCGCGCCGTCTTCGCCGCGGATGGCATCGATGATCGCATTCGCCCAGAACCGCGTGCCGTCCTTGCGCAGCCGCCAGCCCTCCGACTCATAGCGGCCGTCCCGCCGGGCGGTTTCGAGGGCGCGCGCCGGAATTCCGGCGAGCCTGTCCTGTTCGGGAAAGAAGCTGGAGAAGTGCCGGCCGATGATCTCGTCCGGAAGGTAGCCCTTGATGCGTTCGGCGCCGGCATTCCAGCTCGAGACGTTCCCCTCGGCGTCCATCATGTAGATGGCGTAGTCCGTGACGCCCTGCACGAGAAGACGGAACTGCTGCTCGGCCTTGCGAATCTGTTCCTCCGCCTGCCTCCGCTCGGTCAGGTCGCGGGTGATCTTGGCAAAGCCGATGAGATTGCCGTTCGCCTCGCGGATGGGATCGATGATGACATGCGCCCAGAATTCGGAGCCGTCCTTGCGCACACGCCATCCTTCGCCCTCGAACCGGCCTTCCTCGGCCGCGTGCCTCAAGGCGACGAGCGGAAGGCCGCCCTCGCGATCGGCAGGGCGGTAGAAATGTGAGAAATGCGTTCCGAGAACCTCCGCCGCCTCGTAGCCCTTGAAGCGGCTCGCGCCGGCGTTCCAGCTGACGATATTGCCCTGCGGATCCAGCATGTAGATTGCGTAATCGGTAATAGCGTCCACCAGCAACCTGTAGCGGTCTTCCCCGTCAAGGGCTGGTCCCCCGTGGTCGATCATGCCCGTCCCCTCATTCCCAACCGCCTCAAACGCGCAAGTCCCGGTTAGGTTCCCGCCATTCCGAAAAGACATCGATGCGTTCAGCGATGACCTGTTGCGTTCAGGCGGCATCCATGGCACGGCGCACGGGGCTGTTTTCGCCATGAGCCGGTTGCCTTGGGGCAGGGTTCGTGCTCAAGAAGGCAGCCGGAAGATGACACGACAGGAGTGGTTCTCCAAAAGATCCGCGGGCTCGAAATGCCCGCCAACCGTCACCCGAACACGCACAGCCCGATCGCCGTGCCGTGCCGATCCGAGGAAGCAATCCCGTGCCTGAAATGATCAAGCGCTTCGCCGCCTATTACCGCCCGCATCGTGGCCTGTTCGCGCTGGACTTTTCCTCCGCCGTCGCCGCGGGCCTCCTGGAGCTTGCCTTCCCGGTCGCCGTGACGCTCTTCATCGACCGCCTGCTGCCGACCGGCCGGCTCGATCTCATCGCGCTCGCCGCCGTCGGCCTGCTCGTCATCTATCTCGTCAATGCGGGCCTGCAGGTCATCGTCACCTATTGGGGCCACATGCTCGGCGTGCGCATCGAGACGGAGATGCGCCGCAAGGCTTTCGATCACCTGCAGAAGCTCTCCTTCGGCTATTTCGACAACCAGAAGACGGGCCATCTCGTCGCGAGGCTGACCAAGGACCTGGAGGAGATCGGCGAGGTTGCCCATCATGGGCCGGAGGATCTCTTCATCGCCGTCATGACGCTGGTCGGCGCCTTCATCCTCATGCTCTGGGTGCATGTGCCGCTGGCGCTGATCACCGCCGTCATCGTGCCGCTGACGGCCTTCGTCACCACCCATTACGGGGCGCGCATGACCTCGACCTGGCATGCGATCTACGGCCGCGTCGCCGATTTCAACGCCCGCATCGAGGAGAATGTCGGCGGCATCCGCGTCGTGCAGGCCTTCGCCAACGAGGATCACGAGCGCCGGCTCTTCGACGAGAGCAACCGCAACTACCTCGTCACCAAGCTCGAGGCCTACAAGGTGATGGCCGCCTCCGCCTCGCTCTCCTACCTCTCCATGCGCTTCGTGCAGGTGGTGGTGATGCTGGCGGGGGCCTGGTTCGTCACGCGCGGCGAGCTTTCGGCCGGCGGCTTCGTCGGCTTCCTGCTGCTGGTCAACGTGTTCTTCCGGCCGATCGACAAGATCAACTCGATCATCGAGACCTATCCGAAGGGCATTGCCGGCTTCACGCGCTACACGAAGTTCCTCGACACCGAGCCCGACATCGGCGACCAGCCGGGCGCCCGCGAGGCGGGCCGGCTGCGCGGCGACATCGAATACCGCGCCGTCGCCTTCGGCTACAGCGAGGGCCGGCCGGTCTTCGATGGCCTCGACCTTTCCATCGCGGCGGGCGAGACCGTCGCCTTCGTCGGCCCGTCCGGAGCGGGCAAGACGACGATCTGCTCGCTGCTGCCGCGCTTCTACGAGGTGGCGGGCGGGGCGATCACCATCGACGGCATCGACATCAGGGACATGACGCTGAAGTCGCTGCGCTCGAACATCGGCATCGTGCAGCAGGATGTCTTCCTCTTCGCCGGCACGATCCGCGAGAACATCGCCTATGGCCGGCTCGGCGCGACGGAAGCGGAGATCGTCGAGGCCGCCCGCCGCGCCCGGCTCGACGGCGTGATCGCCAGCCTGCCCGAGGGGCTCGATACAGTCGTCGGCGAGCGTGGCGTCAAGCTGTCCGGCGGCCAGAAGCAGCGCCTGGCGATTGCCCGCATCTTCCTGAAGAACCCGCCGATCCTGATCCTCGACGAGGCGACCTCGGCGCTGGACACGGAGACGGAACGGGCGATCCAGCAGTCGCTGGCCGAGCTTTCGGCCGGGCGCACCACGCTGGTCATCGCCCACCGCCTCGCCACCATCGCCAATGCCGACCGCATCCTCGTCGTCGATGACGGGCGCATCGTCGAGCAGGGAAGCCATGCCGAGCTCATCGCCCGGAAGAACGGCCGCTACAGGAACCTCCAGGCCGTGCAGGCGGAGGGCGCCGCCATCCGTCCGTTGCATCTTGAGGGATAGGCCAGGCGCCGCGACCGCTCCTCGTGCCCTGCGCCCGGGGAGGGGAGGGCAGGGCGGGTCGGACGCCGCCTTCAACCCTCCCGCAGGATACTGTCCATGGGCCGGCCTCGCGCCAGCTCGTCGACGAGTTTGTCGAGGTAGCGGATTTCCCGCATGGTCGGCTCCTCTATGTCCTCCACCCGCACGCCGCAGACGACACCCTTGATCGAGCGCCGCGCAGGGTTGAGCGCGGGCGCCTCCGCGAAGAACGTCTCGAAGTCGGTCCGCTGCGCGAGCCGGGCGTGAAGCTCCCTGTCGTCATAGCCCGTCAACCAGCAGATGATCCGGTCGACCTCGGCCTTCGTGCGCCCCTTCTTCCCGGCCTTGGCAACGTAGAGCGGATATACGCTCGCAAAGCTGGTCGTGTAGATTCTGTATTTCGCCATGGGTTCTCGGCCCCGTCCTTGCAATTTCGGGGGTGATTTCACATCCGATCGACGCGAGGATCAACCGGCGGGCGATGTTTTCCGAGCCAGTGCCGGGGCAGCGTTTGACGGCCGGCATGAGAATGTCCACGGAACCCGTATGCTTTTCCGACGTTTAGGGCGTCATGGAAACACGAGAGACGTCGGCGGATCTTGTCGCACAACCACTTTGGTCGATGACCCGGGGCCTTTCGCCGCTCGTCGGCACGGCCATTCATGACGGACATTTCCTGCACGAGGACGTCGCGGCGCTGATGGCATTGAGCGCGGACGACCGCCTGCGCGAGGAGGATCCGTTTACGGCGGCCTTCATCCGGGACCTCGGCAACCGTGTCGTCGTTCATCGTTCGCGTTTCGAGGTCGACCTGAACAGGCCGCGCGAGGGTGCGGTCTATCTGCGCCCGGAACAGGCCTGGGGCCTCGACATCTGGCGTGAGCGACCCTCCACGGAGATGGTCGAGGCGACACTGCGCCAGCACGACGGCTATTACGAGATGCTGCACGCCCTGCTGCGCGACGTGCAGCGCGCGCATGGCCTCTTCATCCTGCTCGACATCCACAGCTACAACCATCGCCGCGCCGGTCCCGGCGCGCCGCCGACGGCCCAGGCGGATGCGCCCGACATCAATATCGGCACCTTCTCGATGGACAGGGCCTATTGGGCGCCTGTGCTCGATGCATTCATGGCGTGCCTGCGCCGCCAGCCCTTCCCAGGCCGGCAGCTCGACGTACGCGAGAATGTCGCCTTTGCCGGGAAGGGGGAGCAGACGCGCTTCGTCCATGCCCGTTTTCCCGGCACGGGCTGCGCCATCGCCGTGGAATTCAAGAAGATATTCATGGACGAGTGGACGGGAGAGCCCGATCCGCAGGCCATAGAGGCCCTGCGGGCGGCCATCCGCGCCAGCCTGCCGGTTCTGGAAGCGGCGCTCGCGGCCATGCCCGGCGGGAAAACGCCATGAGCGGCCGGGCAAAGCCGGCGCAAGATGTCGGCGCCCGCGTTGCGGAAGCGCTCGACCACGGCCTGCCCGTGCGCCTCGATCTTCCAAGGCGTGGCCGCCTTCACCTCGACCGCCCCCTGCCGTTTCTCGCCGTGCATGTGGGACGGCGCGCGGCTCCCGCGGCGCGGGCTGCGGCGATGGCGAATGCCGCCTACCTTCTGGCCGGCAATCTTTCCGACGCGGCGGCCGTCGTGCGTGAGGTCGCCGCCCGTATGCGCGAGCAGTTCGGCGCATTCCTCGTGCTCGATTTCGGCGAGCTTTCCCGCGATCGATTGGCGAAGGACACGCCTTTTCTGGCGCCGTTCCGCATCAGCGTTTCCTCATCCTCCGACAAGTCTGCGGAACGGGCGCTGTCGGCCTTCGTCGGCGCGGTGGAGAAGATCGACGGGCGCTATCGCGCGCCGCGGATCGAGCGCTCGGCGCTTTCCGAGGATTCCCATTCCGGCCTTGCCCGTCGCCTGCCGGATTGCTCCACGCTCACCGTGCGGGTCGCTCCGATCTACAGGGTGCCGCAATCGCGCGCCGTCTATCCGGAATTGCAGGGGTGGCTGGTCGCCCATCTGCTCGATGCCGGCCTGCAGGCCGCGGCACAGTTTTCGCGGACTGAGACGGCGCTTTCCCCGGCGACGCACCGGGCGCTCGGCCGCCGCGTCTTCGTCGAGGCCGTCACGCGGGCCGACCGGGCGATGGACGAGATCGCCGCAAGCTTCGATTTCCTGCTCGCGGTCACGCCCATTAATGCCGACACCGCCTTCGAGGAATTCAGCGCCTCGGGTTTCGAGCGCGCGCCCGTCTTCCTCTACCGCCCGCTCGCCATCGACATCGCCGCGCGCAAGAAGGCCTTGTTCTCCATCACCCTCGACCGTTTCGAGGATCCCGTGCTGGAGAAGCTTTTCGGCGAAAAGCAGCAGGAGCTTGATCTGCAGCTCTCCATGCTTTCGGCGCGCGAAGACGGCCGTTTCGTCGAGATGAGCCGGGCGCTCTACGGCTCGGTCGATGCGCGGCTGGAGAAGGCGGCGCGCGACATTCTCGACGCGACGGCGCTTTCCGGCCGCGCGCGGGAGCCGCAGATGGTCGATCATCGCTATGTCGAGCGGCGGGCAAGGGCGATGATCGGCGGCTACAGCGCGCAGTTCTCCGCCTTCTCGCCGCGCGTCGAGGTGCGCGACGACCTTCCCGCCGGGCTCATGGTCTCCAGCGACCGCCTGCTGATCGCAAGCTCGACGACCATGGCCCGCGAGCGGGTGGAGGCGCTGCTGAGCCACGAGGTCGGCGTGCATCTCCTGACCTATTGCAACGGCTCCGGCCACGGCCTGCGGCTCTTCCGCACCGGCCTTGCGGGCTATGAAGGCGCGCAGGAGGGCCTCGCCGTACTGGCGGAATATCTGGCGGGCGGGATGACGACGGCAAGGCTCCGGCTGATCGCGGCCCGCGTGGTCGCCTGCGCCGCCATGCTGGACGGGGCCAGCTTCGTGGAAACGTTCAGGCTGCTGTCGCGGGAGGAAGGGTTCCGGCAGCCGGCCGCCTTCAACATCGCGCTTCGGCTGCATCGCGGCGGCGGACTCGCCAAGGACGCCATCTACCTGCGCGGCCTTCTCGACATCCTCGCGCATCTGCGCGCCGGCGGTGACCTGGAGCCGTTCTGGCTCGGCAAGATCGCGGCGCGCCATTTTGCCGTGATGCAGGAGCTGAGCCAGCGCGGCCTGCTCAAGGCGCCCCGGCTCGTGCCGCAATTCATGACCGCCAGGGCCGCGCCCGAGCGCCTCGCCCGGCTTCGCGCCGGCCTCACCCCTCTCGATCTCGTCTCATAGGAGCCTTCCATGCGCATCGCATTCTTCGTCAATTCGATCGCCGACGAGAGCCCGCAGTTCACGACGACGGCCCTGGCGCTCGCCGCGCTCAACCGCGGACATGAAATCTGCTATGTCACGCCGGGCGACTTCGTGCTCCGTCCGGACGACAGCCTGTCCGTGCGCGGCCTCGTTCTGCCGTCCTCTGGCTACAAGAAGCCGGAAACGCTGCACAAGGACCTTCAGGGCGAGCGCACGGAGAGCCGTGTCTTCGACATCGGCGAGATCGACGTGCTGTTCCTGCGCAACGATCCTTCCCTCGACATGACCGACAGGCCCTGGGCGACCAGCGTGGGGGCGCTGTTCGGGCGGCTCGCGGTGTTGCGCGGCACGCTGGTCGTCAACGATCCGGCGGGTCTCGCCAAGGCGCAGAACAAGCTCTACCTGCAGGACTTTCCCGCCTCCGTCCGGCCGGCGACGCTGGTCTCCAAGAGCATCGAGGAGATCCGGGCCTTCATCGAGGGGCAGAAGAGGAAGGGGGCGATCATCAAGCCGCTGCAGGGCTCGGGCGGCAAGAACGTCTTCAAGGTCACCTCGCCGGACGACCACAACCTCAACCAGATCTTCGAGGCGGTGAGCGGGGAGGGCTACCTCATCGCCCAGAGCTTCATGCCGGAAGCTAGCGAGGGCGACGTGCGCTTCTTCGTGATGAACGGCCGGCCCCTGATGCGCGACGGCAAATATGCCGCCTTCCGCCGCGTCCCCGCCAAGGGCGAGATCCGCTCGAACGTCCATGTCGGCGGCGGACCGGCACGGGTCGAGGTGACGCCCGAAATGCTCGCCGTCGTCGAGGCCGTCCGCCCCAAGCTCGTGGAGGACGGCATGTTCCTCGTCGGCCTCGACATCGTCGGCGACAAGATACTGGAGATCAACGTGTTCACGCCAGGCGGGCTCAGCAATCTCGCAGAGCTCTACGGAGTCAATTTCTCCGAGAGCGTGATCGCCGCGCTCGAGGAGAAGATCGCCATACGCGAAGCCTACGGCCGCAGCATCGAGAACAGCCGGCTCGCGACGCTGTGAATGCGGGCTTGTGTTCCATAATATAGATTACGTGATCTTTCGGTGTGGCCGAGCGGGCTCGCCGTCGTCAGATGCCCTGCGGTGCGATGAACTGGTAATAGGCCCAGACGAGAGCGATCACGATGGCGATCGCAAGCCAGATCAGCCCCTTTTTCGGCCCCGGCGCGGCAGGCTTGTTGTTGTCCTGCTTCGGCTTCCGGCGTTCGAATTTCAGAACGTTATTGTCGTTCAAGGCATTCCTCCGTCGCGCACCGCGCGAAGATCTAACGGCGTTCGGAGCTTTCCGGCAACCGGTGCCTCACTCGCGCGGGCCGTCGGCGAGCGCGGCGAGCCCGGCGAGGTCACGGATCAGGAGCTTCTGCCGCCCGCCTTCGACGAGCCCCTGCGATTCCCATGCGCTGAGGATACGCGATACCGTATGCAGCGTCGTGCCCGTCATCTCGGCTATGTCCTGGCGCGAAATGGGGAAGTCGATGCGGATGCCCTCCCCTTCCTTGCGGCCGGCCTGCTTGGAAAGGCGCAGCACGGCATGGGCGACGCGGCGCTCCACTTCCTGCGTCGACATTTCCCGGATGCGGGTGTGGGCTTCCTCCAGCCGCTGGCCGATGGTCTGCATGGTGCTGACGGCAAGGCGCGGATTCTGCTCGACGAAATGCGGCCACAGGTCGGTCGGCCAGCCGAGGATGACGCTCTCGGTCGCCGCGCGCGCGGTGCCGGGATAGTCGGCGCGCTGCAGGGCCTTGGCAAATCCGAAGAGGTCGCCGGGATGCACGACGCGCACGATGATCTGCTGGCCGTCCTCAGTCACCTGCGTCACCTTCAGCCGGCCGTGCAGCAGGAGGAAGAAGCTCGTGGCCTGCTGGCCCTGTTCGAAGACGGCATCGCCCTGCGCCACGCGGCGTGCCGTTGCGTGGGTCAGAAGCCTGTCGAGATCCTCGTCGCTCATCCTGTCGAACAGGGCGAGCGACTGGACGACGGTCCGGTCAATCTTCACGATAGAGTCCTTCTTGCGTGAAAGTTACCGGCTTCTATCACGCCTCTTCCTCCGCAGGAAGTTCAGAGGGGAATTCCGTGCTCCCGAAGCGTGGCGAGCAGCGGTGCATACCAGCGGGTATCCTTGACGAGCCGGAAGCCGACATTGTCGGGGGGAACGCCGACGGCGCAGCCGCCGCCCTTCGGATTGCGCACGAACGAGCTCATGGCGGCGCGGTGCTTGCCGCTCGCGACATAGATGCCGCACGACGAGGCGTCGTTCACCACGCGCCCCGCCTTGTCGAGATTGACACGGCGGTTGCACGTCGCCGTCCACTCCCAGACGTTGCCGGCGAAATCGGCAAGGCCGTATTCGTTTTCGCCGAAACGGCCGAGCGCCTGGGGAACGGGATCGCGCGAGGCCTTGCGTGCCGCTTCGCGGCGATAGTCGGCAAGCCAGCGGTCCGCCGGATTGGTGCTGTTGATGTCGACGCCGAGCGCGTCGTCGGGAAAGCGCGATCCGGCGGCGAAGGCAAGGTCCTGGTCGCTCGGCAGGACCCAGATTTCGTCGGTTCTCGCGCCGAGCCACTTCGCATAGGCGATGGCGTCGTCATAGCTGACGCCCGTCGCCGGCGTATTGGCGGGGTCGGCCGGGGCGAAGCCGGGTTCGGCCGCCGCGCAGGCGCCGTCGGCGACGCAGCGCGCGTAGTCGCCGGCCGTGACCTGGTATTTCATGATGGTGAGCGGGCGCCGCACGGCGACGGCCTTCACCGGGCCGTCCACGGCAAAGCCGTTGCGGAAGAATTCGCCGCTTTCACGATACTCGAAGCTGCGCGGGGCGATTTCCACGGTCATCGGCTCGTCCAGCACGGGGCCTGCCGGCGCACTGCCGAGAAGGTCCGTCTTGAGCGCGAGCCCGCCGGCAAGGGCCGCGAGCAGGAGAGCGGGAAGAGCGAGCGATGTCCACGAATTGCCGGGCTTCGATGTCAGCACAGCCATGACGGCCTCCTTGCGCCTCGCCCGGACGATCGTTCGCCGTCCGGGAGCGCGCCGCGTTTGGGAGATGTGCCCGCCGCAGGGCGGGCACATCGGTTTCACTCGGGCGTCAGGCGCCGCTCGGCGGGCTGACCGAGGTCATCAGGTCGTTGTTCCATTCGCCCTCGACCGTGAAGTGGCCGGCCGCGCCCAGTTCGAAGGCCTCGATGAGGTTGTGGTTCACGTAGGCGTAGATGCCGGGCTGCTGGAAGGTGTAGAAGGCCGCGCCCGCCGTGCCGCCCGGAATGAACCAGGTTTCCTGGTCGACGTCAGGAACGTTGTGGAACTTGCCGGTTGCCCAGACATAGTCGCCGTGGCCACCGATGAGGTGGGGGCGGGTGTCGCGGTTGGCCTGCGAGTGCACGACGAGGACCTTCTCGCCCACCTTCGCCTTGAGGGCATTGTCGCCGGTGAGAGCCCCGACGGCGCCGTTGAAGACGATATGGCTCGGGGTCAGCGTGCGCATGACCTTCAGCGTGTCGTCATAGGCTTCGCCGACGCTGTCGTACTTCTTGTAGTTCCCCTCTTCGTCGCGGGGCACGTAGAAGTCCTGCTCGCCGACATAGTAGACGCGGTCGTAGGTCAGTTCCTTGCCGTGGCCGTCCGTCAGGCCTTCGCGCGGCAGGACCATGATCGCGCCGTTCATGCCCGAGGTGACGTGCCACGGAACCATGCCGGGAGGTGCGCAATGGTAGACGAAGACGCCGGCCTTGGTGGCCTTGAAGCGCAGGATCGTCTGCTCGCCGGGGTTGACCACCGTCAGCGCGCCGCCGCCGAGGGCGCCGGTTGCCGCGTGGAAGTCGATGTTGTGCTGCAGCTCGTTGGTCTCGGGGTTGATGAGCGTCAGCTCGACATAGTCATCCTGGTGCACGACCATCAGCGGGCCCGGGACCGAGCCGTTGAAGGTCATGGCGTGGACTTCCGTGCCCTTGTCGTCGAGGATCAGCTTCTTTTCCTCGATCTTCATGGTGAATTCGTAGATCTTCGGGCCGCCTTCGGCCTTCTGGGTGTGGGCATGAACGAAGGGCGGCTTGACAAGCTCGACCTTCACCCGTTCCAGCTTTGCGATGTCGGCCGCCGTTGCGGCTGCATTGGTCTGGATGGCGCCGCCTTCGGCCCGCGCCACCGATGCAGCAATGATCGGCGTCAGAACGCCGGCGAGGGCGGCACCGCCGAGAATGGTGCGGCGTGTTATCTGAAACTGCTCAGTCATTGCATTTCTCCTTGGTTGAAAGGACGGGCGGTGTGTCGCCCTGTCGTTTCTGTTCTAGGAGCATTCGCGCCGGCCTCTTTGAGTTGGGACAAAGAGGGCTTTTTCCCGGATGCGGCATTTTGGCAGCCCGCCGATTTGCTCTTTGCCATCTCGCAAAGAAGCGCCCACGTCTCTCCCCTAAAAGAAGCTGACAATTGCAAAGGAAAGAGACGATCATGACTGCAAGCCAACCCGCAGCGCGCGTCAGCCGCGCCGTCCCGCGCGGCCTCTCCCGCACCGGCCCGGTTCTGTTTTCCTACGGCTTCCGGCCGTTCTTCCTGGCCGGCGGCGTGTGGGCCGTGGTCGCCATGGTGCTGTGGATCGCGACGATCACCGGCCGGATCGATCTTGCCGGCGACTACGGCGCGCCGAACTGGCACGCCCACGAAATGCTCTTCGGCTTCGCATCCGCCGTGCTCGCCGGCTTCCTGCTCACGGCGGTGCCGAACTGGACGGGGCGGCTGCCCGTATCCGGCTGGCCGCTCGCCGGGCTCTTCGGCCTGTGGTGCGCCGGACGCCTCGCGCTACTGGCCGCCGACCGGATCGGCGTGGTGGAGGCGGCCGTCATCGACGGCCTCTTCCTGCCGGTTCTCCTCGGCATCTGCACGCGGGAGATCGTCGCCGGGCGCAAATGGAAGGACCTGAAGATCCTCGGCGGCCTGCTGGCGCTGTCGCTGGCCAATGCGGTCTTCCACGTCGCGGTCATCGGCGGCGGGGACGACCACATGGCGATTCGCCTGGGTGTCGCCGCCTATGTCGTGCTGGTGATGATCGTCGGCGGCCGCATCGTGCCGAGCTTCACGCGCAACTGGCTCAACAAGGTCGGCCGCAGCGATTTCCCGGTGCCGTACAATCGTTTCGACACCGCCGCCATCCTTGCCGGCGTCGCGGCCCTCGCCGCCTGGACGGCGGTGCCGGCGCATCCCGCGACCGCCGGCCTCGGGATCGTCGCCGCCGTCCTGCACGCCATTCGCCTGCGCCGCTGGCGCGGCTGGACCACGCTGCCGGAAAAGCTGCTCGTCGTCCTCCACGTCGCCTATGCCTTCGTGCCGCTCGGGCTGCTTGCCATCGCGTTCAGCGCGCTCGGCTACCTGGAGGAGCGCTCGGTGCTCCACGTGCTGTCGGTCGGCGCGATCGCCTGCATGATGCTGGCGGTGATGACGCGCGCCAGCCTCGGCCATACCGGCCGGCCCCTGGCGGCCTCGCGCCTCACCGTCGCCGCCTATGTGGCGCTGGTGCTTTGCGCGCTGGTGCGCCCGTTCGGCGAAGTGCTTCCCGATGCCAGCGAACAGATCTATGCGGCCGCGGGCCTGCTGTGGATCGTGGCCTTCGGGCTCTTCTGCCTGGAATATGCCCCGATCCTCGCGCGCAAGCGGCGTGTGCCCCTGTGAATGCAGAACGGCCCGGAGATGATCCGGGCCGTTTCCGTCAGGTCTCCATCATGTCCGGCGTCCAGGGCGGCTCGTAGGTCAGGTGCACCTCGGCATATTCGACCCCCGGAACATCCCAGACGCAATTGCCGACAGCCTCCTTGAGGAAGGCCGTCGCCGGACAGCCACGCGTCGTGGTGGTCATGGTGATGCGGGCGATGCCGCCCTCCTCCACGACGACAGCGTAGATCAGGCCGAGATCGACGATGTTGCGGCCGATCTCCGGGTCGATGATCACGCGCAGGGCCCTGCGGATATCCTCTTCGAGCGCGGCTTTCTGCTGCTCGTCCATCGTCTCAATCCTTCGGCCGGCCGACCCGCACGAGGATGCGATAGGCCGTGCCCGCATCGTCGAAATTGCCGGCCCACTGGTGGCCGCGCTTGGTCAGTTCGGGGAACAGGAACAGCGGTTCGCGGGAGAGGACCGCGAAGAGCACCTCGCCTTCTTGCATGTCCTCGACCGCGGCAAGGATGCGCACCATCGGCTCCGGCGGATCGAGGTCCTCAAGGTCGAGATGGATCGACGGGTCGGGCCAGGTGTCCGGCCTGTCGGCATCGGCCGAGATCTCGACGGCCGGAACGCCCGTGCGGGGCGTGAACAGCACTTCCCAGTGGCCGCTCTCGATCTCGCGGGCCTCGTGATCGAAGCCGCGACCTTCCATCACGCGGAAGAGAGGCTGCGGGCGGAAGGGGGCGACGAGCTTCAGCCCCTGCCCCGGCAAGAGTTCCTGCACGGCCCGCATGATCTCCTGGAACGGCTCGCCGCCATTCTTGAGGGTCGGCCGGACATCGAGCACCTTCGGCGCGATCTCGGTTGAAATGTCGGGCATTCTTTTATCTCCTTGGGACGGATAGAGGCAAAAAGAGGTGCGGCTGGACCATGCCGTCAGGCGCGCGCAGCGCCGCCGGCACGACGGACAGCCGGCGCGTGCGGATGAATTCCCGCATCAGCGCCACGGTGACGACGAGCTGCAGGCAGGCGACACCGCGGAAGATGTCGGTCGTGCCCCAAAACAGCGCCACCGTGGCGGCGGCGACCGCGCCATAGTAGATTCGGAACAGGATACGCGTATGGCCTTCCTCGACAAGGTCCTGCACGCGCGGCACAGGCGCGCGGCCGAGGATCGGCCCGTAGGCCTCCAGCCAGGTCAGGAAGGCGACGATCTTGTAGAGCTGGGCAAGCCCCAGGCCGGTGAGCCAGCCGAAGACGAAGAGATAGACGAGCGCCGTGACGTTGTCTCCCGTGCGGACCGCCGGCACGTTGACAAGGGCGATGGCGACGACGAGCGCCGCGAAGGCGGGAAAGGTCGCGCGGATGTTCAGCTCCGCGCGTTTGCGCTTGCGGGCCTGGTAGATCTGCCTGATGTCGCCGCCATAGAGGGCCACGGCCGCCAGCGCCAGGACCAGGGCGGCGGGAAACAGGATGGAGGCGCCGGGAAGGGAAAGCGCGACAAGGGGAATGCAAGCGGCGACGAGGCCGATCGCGAGACCCGCCGTCCACCAGACTGCACGGCTCGTGCGCCGTTCGACCTCGGGCGCGAGGAGGAACATGGCGAGCAGGCGATAGCTGACGCCGACCGCCGTGATGCTGAGCCAGCCGCCGAGCCCCAATGTCGCATGCAGTCCGAGACCCTCGGCGACCAGGCGGGCGAAGAGGACGCTGTCGCCGAGGCCGGAGAGGGCAAGCGTGAACGCCGCGCCGACGAGGACCGCGACGACGAGGCAGGTGAGCCCCACCGCCACGAAGCGGGCGGGGAGCTGCAAGGGGCGCGCGGCGAAGAGCGTGACGGCAAGGATGCCGGCGACGAGGCCGAAGCCGGCAAGGAGCATGGCGCCGCCGACGGGCAAAAGAAGGAGCGGCAGGTCGATGGCGCCGGAAAGCGCGACGAAGCCGGCGACGAGGAAGCCGAGGCCGGCGAGGAGCAGCACCAGCGCAGGCGCCGCCAGATGCCCGCCGACGAGCGGCCGGGCGATGAGGACAGGCACGAACTGCAAGAGCGCGCCCGCCATCAGCAGGCTCAGCCAGCCGATCGCGACGACGTGAACCAGCACCAGCGTTTCCGGCGCGCCCATGTCGGCGGCGGGATAACCGTAGCCCGCGACCATCAGTCCCTGCCCTGCAAGAAGCATCAGGCAGGCAGCGGCGAAGTAGGACATTGTCCAGCGGGAGAGCGTGGCGCCCGGCATGTCTGGTTCCTTCGCCGCGCTGGGGTTAGTGATCCGAGCCGCAGCAGCAGTCGCAACCGCCGCCGCCTTCCAGCCGGCCGATCTCGACGCGCCAGACGTCCGGTCCCTGTTCAAGGTAGTCCCAGCCGAACTCGCCGGGGAAATTCGTTTCGAGCTGGTAGTGCAGCGGACGCGGGTCGTGGTCGCTGGTGATCAGCATGGAATTGCCGGGAAGCAGCGCGCCGAGCATGCCGAAGATGCGCGGATGGCGCTCGCGCGGGGGAACCGTGCGGACGTCGATGGAGGGCTTTTCCTGTTGTTCAGACATGTTCGGTGTTTCCGTCCCGGCCGCTCCGAATTCCGTTCCGGAAGGACGCGGCCGAACCGACCGGAACCGCCCGACGCTAGTCCGGTGCCCTTTTCCCCACTTTGACGTTGCGCAAACAATTCCGGAAATGCCGGCCCGATGGCTCCTTGCTTGGCTTTTCGCAAAGAAGGCGCCCCCTCCCCCTCCTAGGCTTTCGTCAATCGACACACCGGACAAGGAAAACGCCATGCAACACGCCCTGATCGAAAAATATGGCGAGGCGCGGCTGCCGCGCTATACGAGCTATCCCACGGCTCCCGCCTTCTCGCCGTCCGTCGGCGCCGGCACCTATGGCGACTGGCTTTCCGCCATCGCGCCGGGAACGGAGGCCTCGCTCTACCTGCACATTCCGTTCTGCCGCTCGATGTGCTGGTACTGCGGCTGTCACACCACCATCACCCAGCGCGACGAGCCGATCCTCGATTATATCGACATGCTGCGAAAGGAGATCGGCCTCGTCTCCGAAAGGGTCGGCAACCGGCTGAAAGTCCGCCACATCCATTTCGGCGGCGGCACGCCGACGATCATGCAGCCGGAGGAATTCCGCGACCTGATCGGCCTGATGCGCGCCCGCTTCGCCTTCACGGCGGGCATGGAGATCGCAGTGGAGATCGACCCGCGCACGCTGACGCCCGAAATGGCCGAGGCGCTCGGTGAGGCCGGCGTCACGCGCGCCAGCCTCGGCGTGCAGAGCTTCGATCCCGTCGTGCAGAAGGCGATCAACCGCATCCAGAGCGAGGCGCAGACGGCGGAAGCCGTGACGCGGCTGCGCGCGGCCGGCATCGGCGGCATCAATTTCGACCTCATCTACGGCCTGCCGCACCAGACGGTGGCCTCCTGCATCGAGACGGCGCGGGCGGCCGTCGCCATGCGGCCGGAACGCTTCGCCGTGTTCGGCTATGCGCATATCCCCTCCTTCAAGAAGCACCAGCGGCTGATCGACGAGCGCGCCCTGCCGGATGCGGCGATGCGCGCCGAGCAGGCGGAGGCGATCGCCGAAACGCTGGTGGCGGCCGGTTATGTCCGCATCGGCCTCGACCACTACGCCCTGCCGGTTGACAGCCTTGCGGTTGCGGCCGGCCGCGGCCGCCTGCATCGCAATTTCCAGGGCTATACGACGGATGCCTGCACGACGCTCATCGGCTTCGGCGCCTCGTCCATCGGCCGCGCGCATGATGGTTACATGCAGAACGAGGTGCCGCCCGGCCTTTATGCGCAGCGCATCGCGTCCGGCAAGCTCGCGACCGTCAAGGGCTATCGCCTCACCGCCGAAGATCGCCTTCGCGCCGAGATCATCGAACGGCTGATGTGCGATTTCCGCGCCGATGTCACGACCATCGCCGCCCGGCACGGCTTCGACGCCGCGCCGCTCATCGAGGGCAACGCGCGGCTGATGGCGCTCAAGGAGGACGGTGCGGTCGTCATCCGCGGCGGCACGGTCACGGTGCGGCAGGATCATCGCTTCATCATCCGCGCCGTCGCGGCCGCCTTCGATGCCTATATCGACAGTTCGGCCCGCACCCACAGCAAGGCCGCCTGAAACGAGAAAGGCCCGGCATGGTGCGGCATGCCGGGCCTTCCCACGCAGGTCTCGTGTCCTCTATCCCACAAGACCGCGGTAGATCGCCGGCAGTGCCGCGGGCAGCCTGGCGATGTTGCTGACGATGGCGTAGCCGTTGCGGCCGAACATGGCCGGCACGTAGGCCTGCGCCTCCCGGTCGACCGTCACCCCGAACACGCTGACGCCCGTGCGGCGCGCTTCCGTGACGGCGCGGCGACTGTCCTCCAGCGCGAAGCGGCCCTCGTAGTGGTCCACGTCGTTCGGCTTGCCGTCGGTGAGGACGAGGAGGAGCTTGCGGCGGTTCGGCTGCTCGCGGAGCTTGGCCGCCGCATGGCGGATCGCCGGGCCGATGCGGGTGTAGAAGCCCGGCTTCAGCGCCGCGATGCGCGCCTCCACGCCATGGCCCATCGGCTCGCCGAAATCCTTGACCGTCTCGACGCGCACCCAGGAGCGGCGACGCGAGGTGAAGGTGAGGATGGAATGGTTGTCGCCGCAGGCCGCAAGGCCGTGGGCGAGCACCGTCAGCGCCTCCTTCTCGACGTCGAGCACCCGCCGGTTGTCGAACCAGGCATCGGTGGAGAGCGAGACGTCGACGAGAATGGTGACGGCAAGATCGTGCGCCTGCGGCCGGCTCATCAGGTGGATCCGGTCGCTGCCCTGCCCGCCGGCGGCAAGGTCGCTGCGCGCCCTGACCACGGCATTGAGGTCGAGTTCCGCCCCGTCGAGCTGTGCGCGCAGCATCTCGTGCCTTGGCCGCAGCACCTCGAACTGCCGGCGCACGCGGCGGATGAGGCTCTTCGTGTCGGCATCGGCCTCCGGCACGGCCGCAGTATCAGGCGCGGGCGAGGCGAGCACGCGGCAATGGTCCGGCAGGTAGGTCGCCGTGCGGTAGTCCCATTCGGGATAGGTATGTTCGCCGGTCAGCCGGGTGCGGTCGAGCGCTTCGGGCGGCAGGTCGAGGTCGAAGTGGAAGCGCGCGGCGGGCCTTCCCTTGCGCTCGCCGAGCGTCATGTCGTCCAGTTCGTCGGCGGCGGAGGCGTCGTGGTCGTCGCTGTCGTCGCCGGGGCGGTCGACATTGACCATCTCGGCCATGGCGAGGATCTTCTCGAAGCGGTTGAGGATGAAGGGGCTGCGTTCGCTCTTGCGGTTCTCCGCCTTCTCGCGCTCCGCCACATGCCGGCCGGTCTCGGCGGCCTGCGGATCGCCGCCGCTCGCCGGCTGGTCGTCCTCTCCCCTTCCCTCGCCGTCCTCGCGGGCAAGCGCATCCGGCCAGAGCGGCACGGGCAGCATGGGCAGGTAGCCGGGCGGCGCGCGATGGGGGAAGATGACCGGCAGCGTGTCGTCGGCAAGCCCCGCGCCCTTCTTCAGGAGGGCGAGGATGCGATTTTCGACATGGCGCTCGATGGAGGGCAGCGGCCGGCTGCGGCGCGCATCGAGCGTCGCGGCGCAAAGCCGGCGGTAGCGCCGGGCAAGGCCCGGAAAGGCAGCGAGAACGGCCTTCGCCGTCGCCTCCGCCCGCGCGACGATCGCAAGGTCGCGCTGGAGCGGGTCGGCATGCGTCACCTGGTCCAGCGGCATGACGGCCATGGCGGCGGCGAGCCAGACATAGAGGTCACGGTTGAGACCGCGGTCGGCGAAGAGGGCGATCTCGCCGGGCAGCATCAGCGTCGCGTGGTCGCGGCCGGGCTGCACCAGCTTCTCCTCGCCGAGCCCCATGCGCTCGCGCAGCCGCAGGCGGTGCGTCGAGGTGCGCCCGCGCGCCGGCGCGATCTGCACCGCGCCCTCCCCGCCGAAGCCGCGGAAGCAGACGGCGAGCACGGGGCGGACGTCCTCCAGCCGGACGGCATGGTCCGGGTGGCGTTGCCATGTGGCGGTGTTGCCGACGAGCCTGTGCCAGGCGCGTCCGACGGTCTCCTCCAGCTCCAGGAAATCCAGCATGGCGGACCTCAGCGGATCATCGCGTCGGCGATTTCGAGGAGCGCGGCGCGGACGTCCGGCTCGTCGGTGAGCGGCTCGATCATGGCGGCACGGACCGCCTCGCGCATCGTCATGCCGCTGTCGATGAGGCAGGCGCAATAGACGAGAAGGCGCGTGGAGACGCCCTCTTCAAGGTCGTGGCCCTTGAGGGCGCGCAGCCGGTGGGCGAGCGCGACGAGCGGGGCGACGCGCGCCTCGTCGAGGCCGCTTTCGGTGGCGACGACGGCGATCTCGGCCGCCTTCGGCAGGAAGTCGAACTCGATGGCGACGAAACGCTGGCGCGTGGAGGGCTTCAGCGCCTTCAAAAGATTCTGGTAGCCGGGATTGTAGGAGACGACGAGCATGAAGCCGGTCGGCGCTTCCAGCACCTCGCCGGTGCGCTCCAGCGGCAGGATGCGGCGGTCGTCGGTGAGCGGATGGAGCACGACGGCGACGTCCTTGCGCGCCTCGACGATCTCGTCGAGATAGCAGACGCCTCCCTCGCGCACGGCGCGCGTCAGCGGGCCATCGACCCAGACGGTATCGCCGCCCTTGAGCAGATAGCGGCCGGTGAGGTCGGCGGCCGAAAGGTCGTCATGGCAGGAGACGGTGGAGAGCGGCAGGCCGAGCCTTGCGGCCATATGGCTGACGAAGCGGGTCTTGCCGCAGCCCGTGGGTCCCTTCAGAAGCAGCGGAAGCTGGCGCGTCCAGGCGGTCTCGAATAGGGCGCATTCGTTGCCCGAGGGGCTGTAGGCGGGGATGTCGGCGCGCGCGGCCTTGAGCATCACGTTCATGTCGGTCTCCAGGTTCATAGAGGAAAATGTGCCGGCCCCGCGGGATGACGGGGCCGGCCAGCACTCACTCGGCCGGCTGGACCATCCGGGTGAGGCTGTCGGCACGCTCGCGGCCGGGCACCAGCACGGCCCAGATGAACATCAGCGCCGAGACGAGGACGACAGCGCCCGAGCCGAGGCGGACCCAGTAGAACAGCGAGAGCTGGTCCTGCACGTCCATGAAGCTTTCGCCGAGCACGCGCTGCAGGTGGATCTGCACGACGCCCGCGAAGGTGAGCGCGAAAGTCATGACAGACATGGCCGTGCACATGATCCAGAACGAGGCGATCGAGAGCCACTGGTTGTAGGGCTGGCGGCCGCGGATCTCGGGGATCGCATAGGCCATCATGGCCAGATTCAGCATCACATAGGCGCCGAAGAAGGCGAGGTGCCCGTGTGCGGCGGTGACCTGCGTGCCGTGGCTGTAGTAGTTCACCGACGACAGCGTGTGCAGGAAGCCCCAGACGCCCGCGCCGAAGAAGGCCATGACCGAGCAGCCGATCGACCAGAGCAGCGCCGCCTTGTTCGGATGGTTGCGGCCGGCCTTCCAGGTCATCACGAAGGTGAAGATGACCATGGTGAAGAAGGGCGCCACTTCCAGCGTCGAGAACAGCGAGCCGATCCACTGCCAGTAGCCCGGCGCGCCGATCCAGTAATAATGGTGGCCGGTGCCGAGGATGCCCGAGAAGAGCGCGAGGCCGACGATGACGTAGAGCCACTTTTCCACGACTTCGCGGTCGATACCGTTGATCTTGATCATCAGGAAGGCGAGCACGGAGGCCATGATCAGCTCCCAGACGCCTTCGACCCACAGATGGATGACGTACCACCAGTACATCTTGTCGAGCGCCAGGTTCGCCGGATTGTAGAAGGCGAAGAGGAAGAAGAGCGCAAGGCCCCACAGGCCGAACAGCAGGATGTTGATGACCGTGGTCTTGCGGCCCTTCAGCGCGGTCATGGTGATGTTGAAGAGGAACATCAGCACGACGACGACGATGCCGATCTTGGCGGCGAAGGTCTGCTCGAGGAATTCGCGGCCCTCATGGATGCGGAACATGTAGCCGACGACCGTCAGCCCCGCCGCCACGAAGAACAGCCAGAACTGGACGACGGCGAGCTTCGGGCTGAACAGCTCGGTCTCGGTCTCCTCCGGGATCATGTAGTAGGTCGCGCCCATGAAGCCCATGAGCAGCCAGACGACGAGCGCATTGGTGTGGATCATGCGCACGATGTTGAAGGGCAGGAGTTCGGAGAGCGTGTTCGGCAGCACGTAGATCGTGCCGGCGAGAACCCCGAAGGCCACCTGGGCGAGGAACAGGCCGAGCGCGCCGTAGAAGTACAGCATCGCGACCTTTTGCGTTTGATATTTCATGTCTTTTCTCCTCAACGCTATCGGTCAGCCGGCATCGTTCGGCGGCCAGTTCTGGGTGTTGATCCTGCTCGTCCATTCCAGGAAGTCGGCAAGGTCGTTGAGTTCCTGTTCTGTGAGGTTGAACTGCGGCATCTGCCGCCGGCCCTCCGCACCGCTCGGCTGGGCGGCCATCCAGGCCTTGAAGGCCTCGCGCGCGCCCTCCGGGTCGTCGACGCCGCCATAGCGCTTCCAGACATTGCCCAGTTCGGGCGCGAAATAGGCGCCCTCGCCGAGCAAGGTATGACAATTGATGCAGGCGTTCTTTTCCCAGACGTGCTTGCCGCGCGCGACGCTGTCCGTCAGCGTCGTCTCGTCGGTGGACGTCGTGCGCATGTAATAGTGGGAGTGGGCCGTGAGCCCGACGAAAATCGTGAAGAAGAAGATGGACCCGCCATAGAAGACGTTGCGGGCCCCGGTCTTGGTTAGGCGCTCTGCCATCCCCTGGTCCTTTCCCTTGCCGGACCCTGAGGGCCGGCGCCAAAACCCCGCCAACTGGTTTGCCGGCGATCCCCTCGCCGGCTTGCGGGACGTCTCTGGTTCTAGACGCGGGAGAAAAGCCTTCTTTGCGAATAGGCAAAGACCGGGGCGGTTCGTCAGCCGATCAGCGTGGCGGCGACGGCGCGGGCGAGCGCAAGCGAGAGCAGCGCCGCCGGCCAGGCGAGCAGCGCCGAGCGCATGAAGCCGCGGTTCGCCCGCAGTTCCATGAAGTCGAGGATGACGAGGCGGCCCTTCGCATAGGCCATGACGAGCACGGCGGCGATCGGCACCAGCAGCCCGCCGCTGAGGCCGCCGACGAGGGCGCCGCCGAGGGCCAGCGTCAGCAGCATGGCGAGGGTGGCGATGAACTGTTCGCGGGCCTGTCGGGTCATGGGTGCCTCAGGTGAGATAGACGATGGGGAACATCACGAGCCAGACGAGGTCGATGGCGTGCCAGAGCGTGGCGATCATCACGACATTGGCCCGCGACGGTCGCCAGGCGACGAGCAGGAGGATGCCGGCGCCGAAGACGACATGCAGCAGGTGGAAGCCCGTGATGAGGAAATAGAGCTCCGAAAGCCGGCCTGCCCCGCCGATCCCCGACCGGATCTCGATCGTGTATTCGACGGCCTTGACCGCGACGAAGGCGAGACCGAGCAGTGCGGCAAGGACGAGCGGCCCACGGACCGCGCCTTCGCCGCGGCGGACCGCGAGCGCCGCCTGCCAGCCGCTGCAGACGAGAAGCACGGTGTTGAGCGCGGCAAGGCCCGGATGAAGATGCGACCTCAGGAGCAGGGCTCCCTCGCCATCCACCATGGTCATCACCATGAAGGCGACGAGCAGCGCGCCGAAGGCCGCAAGCTCGCTCCACACCAGAATCCATAAAAGCAGGGAATCGGCTTCCCCGCTCTCCGCCTTGCCAACGGCAATGTTCACGTCGTCTATCGTCGCCATGCCCCTGCCTAGCGTGTCCACCGGCGGCCTTCTTTGCGCAGGCACAAAGAACGGCGGGGCAGGCCGCGCCATGGTGGGCGGCAAAGGAAAGGAATCCTCCATGACGGACGCACAGTTCGGGCTCCTCGTCGCCGCGCCGGTCATCGCCGGCTTTGCCGTGGTGCTCTATCGCATGGGCGTGCTTCAGGGAGCGGGGACGCTTTCGGCCGTCGGGGCGTCGGTCGTCATCGCCGCCGTCCTGTTCTTCGGCCAGTGAGCCGCTTGCAATCGGCGTTTCGATAAACGAGGCTGGCGCGATCCGCCGGTCGGCTTCTTCCGGTGAGTCCCGTACCTGCCCAGGAGCCGGCATGGCCGTCACCGACATCGCGACCCGCACCTACGACCACAATTTCCGGCTCGATCCGATCGTGCGCAGCCTGCTCGACACGGATTTCTACAAGCTGCTGATGCTGCAGATGATCCGGCAGCTCCACCCGGACGTTTCGGCGACCTTCTCCCTGATCAACCGCACCAGGAGCGTGCGGCTTGCCGACATCATCGACGAGGGGGAGCTGCGCGCCCAGCTCGACCACGCCCGCAGCGTGCGCTTCACCAAGAAGGAGCTGATCTGGCTGGCCGGCAACAGTTTCTACGGCAAGGCCCGCATGTTCGGCCCGGACTTCATCACCTGGCTCTCGACGTTCCAACTGCCCGACTATGACCTGCGCAAGGCGGACGGGCAGTACGAGCTGCATTTCGACGGGCCGTGGACGCATACGAGCATGTGGGAGATCCCGGCGCTCGCCATCATCAACGAGATGAAGTCGCGTGCGGCGATGCGCAACCGCGGCCGCTTCGCGCTCGACGTGCTCTATGCCCGCGCCAAGGCGCGGCTGTGGGAAAAGGTGGAGCGGCTGCGGCAATTGCCGGACCTCGTCATCTCGGATTTCGGAACCCGCCGGCGGCATGGTTTCCTGTGGCAGCGCTGGTGCGTCGAGGCGCTCAAGGAAGGGCTCGGCGAGCGCTTCATCGGCACGTCCAACGTGCTGCTGGCCATGGATGCGGACCTTGAGGCCATCGGCACCAATGCGCACGAACTGCCGATGGTCGCGGCGGCACTGGCCGAGGGCGACGAGGCGCTTGCCCAAGCGCCCTACCAGGTGCTGGAGGAATGGCGCCGGCACTACAACGGCAACCTCCTCATCGCGCTTCCCGATGCCTTCGGCACGGCGTCGTTCCTCGCCAAGGCGCCGGACTGGCTCGCCGACTGGACCGGCTTCCGCCCGGACAGCGCGCCGCCGATCGAAGGCGGCGAGCAGATCATCGACTGGTGGCGGCAGAAGGGGCGCGACCCGCGCGAGAAGCTGCTGATCTTCTCCGACGGCATGGACGTCGACACGATCGAGGAGACCTATCGGCATTTCCACGGCCGGGTGCGCATGAGCTTCGGCTGGGGCACCAATCTCACCAACGATTTCCGGGGCTGCGATCCCGATGGCGGCCTCGGGCTCGACCCGATCTCCCTTGTCTGCAAGGTCACGAGCGCGAACGGCCGTCCAGCCGTCAAGCTCTCCGACAATCCCGTCAAGGCGACCGGCGACCCGGCGGAAATCGAACGCTATCGCCGGGTCTTCGGCGTCGACGGCCAGGCGGCGCGGCCGGTGGAGGTCTGATCGTGCCCCAATGCCATGTTCCCGGGAACCCTGCGCGTGCTGCCGCATTTTCCCGCCATGACCTATGAACTCTATTACTGGACGGGCATTCAGGGCCGGGGCGAATATATCCGCCTGGCCCTCGAAGCGGCCGGCGCGCCCTACCGCGACGTGGCGCGGGAGGAAGGCGATCACGTCATCGCGGATGCCGGCAGGAAGATTGCAACGCCCTCCTTTGCCCCGCCCTTCCTGAAGGACGGCCCGCTCGTCGTGGGCCAGGTCGCGGCGATCCTTCTTCATCTCGGCGACAGGCTCGACCTGGCGCCGAAGGACGAGCGTCTCCGTCTCTGGACGCACCAGATCCAGCTTACCATCGCCGATTTCGTCCTGGAGGGGCACGACGTGCACCATCCGCTCGGCGCGGGACGCTATTACGAGGAGCAGAAGCCGGAATCGCTTCGGCGGGCGGAGGAGTTCCGCGAAGAACGCGTTCCCAAGTTCCTCGACTGGTTAGAGACCGTTCTCGAACGAAACCCCGAGGGCCCGGCGCATCTGGTCGGCGATCGCCTCAGCTATGCGGATCTCTCGCTCTTCCAGGCGATGAGCGGCCTCGCCTACGCATTCCCCAACCTCATGAAGCGGCTGGGGCCGAAGTACGGGAAGGTCGAGGCGCTGTGCAGGATGGTCGCGGAACTGCCGCGAATCGCGGCGTACCTTTCAAGCGAACGGCGGCTGCCGCCGAACGAGAGCGACCTGTTCCGCCACTATCCCGAACTGGATCCCTGAACCGGCAGCGGGTCAGCCGACCCGCTTTTCCAGTTCTTCTTCCTCGATCATCGCCGCAGCGCCCGGCACGGCGACGAACTGTTCGAGCGTCATCGTGTCGAGGATCGCGGCGATGGCGTCGCGCACGTCGGTCATGGCGCGGCGCACCTGACAGGCTTCCGGATCGGCACAGTCCTCGCAGGCCTCGTAGGCCGTGCGGCTTGCGCAACGGATCGGCGCCAGCGGACCGTCGAGCACGCGGATGGCGTGGCCGATGCGGATGTCCGAGGCGGCATGGGACAGCGAATAACCGCCGCCCGGCCCCTTCTTCGAACGCAGCATGCCGGCATTGCGCAGTTCGAGAAGGATCGTGTCGAGGAACTTCTTGGGGATGTTGTTGCGCAACGCGATCTCGCTGACGAAAGCCGTTTCGCCCGGCGCCAGCCGCGCGAGGTCCACGAGGGCCTTCAATCCGTATTTTCCCTTTTTCGTCAGCATTTCGGCCTGCTTTCCAACAGCATATGCGGCAGTATGGACGCTCCCATGCGTCCGGCGGTTTCATCCATCGTCTTCGGGAAGATCGACCGTGTCACCCTTTCGAGGTGATTCCGGCTCATTCTAGGCACCGAAGTGCGAAAAACATATAAAAATGGTATAATTTATTTGGCTGTGGCGCCGCAAGGAAATAAGCCCTCGCGTCAACCGCTTAGGCGGTTTTGGCGCCAAACGTGCCCAAATGGCATCATTTCCCGCACTGATTGCCCCAGATCCAGCATGAATAGAGAAAAATCGGCTTCGAAACGGACCGATGCGGCCGCCGATTCCTTCCTTTTCGGCCTTTCTACGGAAAACGCAAAACCAATCGCGCGAGAGCCGCAAAATTGAGGCGAAAATTTCTCTACTAAATTTATCGATTAAATAATCTTGGGAAACCGGCCCGCGACATCCCGGGCGACGGAAACTTGAGGAGAGGACCATGCCCATCACCCGCAGAGCCCTGCTCGCCGCGACCGCCGCCCTTGCCATGGCGGCCTCGTTCGGCGCAGCCCATGCCGAGGACGTGACGCTCAACATCGGCTACCAGCCGATCGTCGAGCCGTCGCGCGTCCCGCAGGCCGACGGCACCTATGAGAAGGTGACCGGCGCCAGGATCAACTGGCAGAAATTCGACGGCGGCGCGGATGTGATCGCCGCCATCGCCTCCGGCTCGCTCGACATCGGCTACGTCGGCTCCTCGCCGCTTGCGGCCGCCGCCAGCCGCGAGCTGCCGATCGAGACGATCTTCGTCGTCGGCCTCATCAGCGAGGCGGAAGCGCTTGCGGTGAAATCCATCGAGAAGCCGGAAGACCTTGCCGGCAAGAAGATCGCGACGCCCTTCGTCTCGACCGCGCATTACAGCCTGCTGACGGCGCTGAAGCACTGGAACGTCGATCCCAAGTCCGTCGAGATCCTCAACCTGCGTCCGCCCGAAATCGCGGCCGCCTGGGAACGCGGCGACATCGACGGCGCCTATGTCTGGGATCCGGTGCTTGCCGAGCTGAAGAAGAGCGGCAAGGTCCTGGCGACATCCGCAGATGTCGCGGACTGGGGCGGCCCCACCTTCGACGCCTGGATCGTCAGCCGGAAATTCGCCGAGGACCATCCGGATGTCGTGGCGAAATTCGTCCGGGTCACCGGCGATGCGACGGCCGCCTACCGCGCCAATCCCGATGCCTGGAACGCCACCTCGCCGGAGGCCGAAAAGATCGCGCGCCTCACCGGCGCCAAGCAGGACGAGGTCCCGGCGCTCCTCAAGGGCTATATCTTCCCGACGCTCGAGGAGCAGGCCGGCGAGGCGCTGCTCGGCGGCGGCACGGTGAAGGCGGTTGCCGATACCTCGGCCTTCCTGCTGGAGCAGGGCAAGATTCCGGCGGCCCTTTCGGACTATTCCCCCTACGTCTCCACCCGCTGGGTGACGGACGCGACGAAGCTCGCCTTCTGACAACGACGATCCTGCGGCGGAGGTGGCCCGGTTGCGCGCAAGCGCCGCCGGGCCATCGCCGGACGGTACGGCACCAGCTCCCGGAGGCCCCATGAGCATCCTGACATTCCGCAACATCGCACTGCGCTATCCGCCGAGGGCGGGCCGCAACGGCGCGGATGAGAAGCTCGTCCTCGACGGCATCAACCTGCAGGTCGCGTCGGATGAACTGGTGGCGATCATCGGACGATCCGGCTCCGGCAAGACGAGCCTCCTCAACCTCGCCGCAGGCTTCCTGGAGCCGACGGAAGGGACGATCACGGTCGACGGCGAACCCATCCGCGGCCCGGCAGCGGATCGTGCGGTGGTCTTCCAGGACGATGCGCTCTATCCCTGGCTCGACGCGCGCGACAACATCGCCTTTCCCCTGAAGCTGAAGGGCGTTCCGCTTGCCGAGCGCCGCGCGCGGGCCACCGCCCTTCTTGCGCGCGTCGGCCTTGCGGATGCGGGCGACCGGCGCATCTGGGAACTGTCAGGCGGCATGCGCCAGCGGGTCGGCATCGCCCGGGCGCTTGCCGCCGAGCCGCGCTTCCTGCTGCTCGACGAACCGCTCGGCGCGCTCGATGCGCTGACGCGCACCCGCATGCAGGAATTCCTCCTGCGTATCAAGGCCGAGAGCGGTGCCGGCGCCCTTCTCATCACCCACAGCATCGAGGAGGCGCTGCTGCTCGGCACGCGCATCGTCGTGCTCTCGCCCAATCCGGGGCGCCTGACAGCGGAGATCGAGGCGGGCTTCAACGCGGAGGTGCTGAACGGCGCATCCGTCGCCGCCGTGAAGGCTTCGCCCCTCTTCAAACGCATGCATGCCGGCCTCACCGGCCTCATCCATTCCGGCGCCGAAGAGGAGCTTGCCGCATGACCCTCTCCACCGACATCGACATCTCGCAGGTTGCGCCCGCGCGCTCTTCGCGTGAGGGCCGGCCGCGGCGTCCCCTCCCCGTCGCCGTCATCTCGGCGGCAACGGTCGCGGTCATCATCGCGCTGTGGAGCCTGGCCTCGGCCTATGCGCTGGTCTCGCCCGTCTTCCTGCCCTCGCCCCGGCAGGTCGTGCTCGCCATCTACAATCTCATCGTGAAGGGCTTCGTCGATGCGACGCTGGCCGAGCATCTCGGCGCGAGCCTCTATCGCATCTTCGGCGCGCTCATCGTCTCCATCGCGATCGGCATTCCGGCCGGCATCGCCATCGGCACGAGCCGCGTCGGGCGCGGTATCCTCGACCCCATCGTGGAGTTCCTCCGCCCTCTGCCGCCGCTCGCCTACCTGCCGCTCATCATCATCTGGGTCGGCATCGGCGAGGCCTCGAAGATCACCGTCATCGCGCTGTCCATGCTGCCGTCGATCATCCTGTCGACCTCGGCCGGCGTGCGGTCGGTCTCGAAGGATCACGTCAATGCGGCGCGCTCGCTCGGGGCAAGCCGCCGGCAGGTCCTGACCGAGGTCGTGCTGCCGAGCGCAGTGCCCTCGATCCTCACCGGCATCCGCATCGCGCTCGGCGCGGGCTGGACGACGCTGGTGGCGGCCGAGCTCGTGGCGGCGACGAGCGGCATCGGCTTCATGATCCAGTCGGCCGCGCAGTTCCTCGTCACCGATATCGTCATCGCCGGTATCGTCGTCATCGCGCTGGTCGCGATCCTGCTGGAATTCATCGCCCGACAGATCGAGCGGCGGCTCGTGCCCTGGGCCTCGCACCGCTGAGGGTCAGTCGCCGAGCGGCTGGCTGTCGTCTCCGTCGCGGTGGCTGACGAGGTCTTCCTTGATGGCGCGCAGCGTCTTCGCCGCCTTCGGCCTGTCGGCATAGGCGACGAGGTTGGCCAGCATGTCCACGACGGCGAGATAGGCGTAGCGCGTCGAGGTCGGCCGGAAGATGTTCGTTCCCTCCGGCAGGTCGATCGCGATCACCACGTCGGCCGCTGCCGCGACCGGCGAGTGGCTCCGGGTAACGACGATGGCCGGAACGCCGCGTTGCCGCAGAAGTTCGAGGCAGTGAACGAGGGCGCGGTCGCGGCCGGTGAAGGATGAGGCGAACACCACCGTGCCCGGCTGGGCCGCGGCAGAGAGCATCGCGTTCATGTTGTGATCGTTCGAGGCGGCGATGCGGCATCCGAGCCGGAAAAGCCGGTTCTGCAACTCGTTGACCACCATCGAGGAATTGCCGCTGGCGCCGAAGGCCAGGATGAACTCGGCGCCGCGCAGCAGCCCGGCCGCCTTTTCCAGGGCGGCAAGATCGACCTGCCGGTGCAACTGGAACAGCGCCGCCTGCGCATTCGCCAGCACGTCGTCGGCAACCTCCTGCGCCGTTTCCGTCAGCACTTCCGGGCGAACGTAGCGCAGGCCCACCGCGGTCAGCCGCGCGAGCTGTACCTTGAAGTCCGGAAATCCCTTGCATCCCATCCGGCGGCAGAAGCGCGTCACGGTCGGCGGCGAGACCCCCGCGCGCGCCGCGAAGTCGCCGATCGAGGCGTTCATGGCGAAATCCACATTCTCCAGCACGAAATCCGCAAGCGCCCGGTCCAGCCCGGAAAGGCCGCCCTCGTCATCCGTCAGCGCGTGAAAAAGATCCATTCGCTCCCTACCGACGAAGCGGCCTCCGCCTGTCTGAAAATGCGTTTCCCGCCGTAAACCGTCATAACACAGGGCGCGACGGCATCAATATGCCGGCTTATTGAAAATGAATTTCATAATTTTAGTCTCTTTTCGGGGTGGGTAATGAAAATTCTTGCAAGAATCCAGAATTTGAGAAAATAGATAACGGATTGTCACACCCGGGACCGGCCGGGCCCATCGTCAGGACCGCCCACCGATGCGCATCTTCACCGCCTCGCTTGCCACCGAGACCAACACGTTCTCGCCCATCCCCACGGACATGAATTCCTTCAAGGCCGCCTTCTACGCCGGCCCGGGCGAGCATCCGGATACGCCGACGCTTTGCTCGTCCGTCGTGCCCATCCTGCGACGGCGCGGGCGGGCCGAGGGGTTCACCGTTATCGAGGGCACGTCCTGCTGGGCGGAACCCGCCGGCCTCATCCAGCGGCAGACCTACGAGACGCTGCGCGAGCGGATCCTCGGCGAGCTCGAAGCCGCGCTGCCGGTCGATGCCGTCGTGCTCGGCCTGCACGGCGCGATGGTGGCGCAGGGATACGACGACCCGGAAGGGGATTTCCTTTCGCACATCCGCGCGCTCGTCGGCCCGCAGGTGCTGATTGCCGTCGAGTTCGACCCGCACAGCCATCTCACGGCCAAGCGCCTCGCCAATCTCGACATCATGGCGGCCTTCCTCGAATTTCCGCATACGGACTTCGAGGAGCGCGGCGAGCATGTCGTCGAACTGGCGCTTCGCACGCTGAGAGGCGAGATCCGGCCGGTCGTCTCCACCTTCGACTGCCGCATGATCACCATATACCCGACGAGCCGCGAACCGATGCGCTCCTTCGTCGACCGGCTGAAGGCGATGGAGGGCCGGGACGGCATCCTGTCGATTTCCGTCATCCACGGCTTCATGGCCGGCGATGTGCCGGAAATGGGCACGCGCATCGTCGTCGTCACCGACGGCGACAAGGCGAAGGGCGACGCGCTGGCGGAACGGCTCGGGCAGGAACTCTACCGCCTGCGCCGCAAGACGGCCATGCCGATGCTCGACACGGAGGCCGGCTTGGACCGGGCGCTCGCGGTGCGCGCCGGCCAGCCGGACCGCCCGGTCGTCATTGCCGACGTCTGGGACAATCCCGGCGGCGGGGTGGCGGGCGATGCGACCTTCATCCTGCGCCGGATGATCGAGCGCGGCTTCGAGGACGTCGCGGTGGCGACGATCTGGGATCCGATTGCCGTTTCCTTCTGCCATGCCGCCGGCGAGGGGGCGGAGCTGGCCCTTCGCTTCGGCGGCAAGTCGGGGCCGGAAGGCGGCGAGCCGCTCGACCTGCGCGTCACGGTGCAAGGTGTCTTTGCCGCCGGTTGGCAGAGCTTCCGGAACAGCCGCGTGACGCTCGGCAGCACGGCGGTGGTGCGGCCCGTCGGCACGACCATCGACATCGTGCTGATCACCAGCCGCACCCAGACCTACGAACCGGACATCTTTTCCAACCAGGGGGTGGATTTTGCCGAAAAGGCCTTCCTGCTGGTGAAGTCGACCAACCATTTCCACGCCGGTTTCCAGCCCGTCTCCTCCGAGATCGTCTACATCGCCGCCCCGACCTCCTACCCGACCGACCCCGCGAAGACGGCCTATCGCAAGGCCCGCCTCGACATCTGGCCGCGCGTCGAGGATCCGCTCGGGCTCGACGGCTGAGGCCCTGGCGTCATTTTCCCGATGCACGGCCTTGCGGCGGGTTGCCGCAGCAAGGCCGTGCATCGGAAATATTCGCAATTTATGGGGGTATTCTTCGCGCCTGGGTTTCAACATGACGAATGTCAACAGGCTTTTCTTAAGACCGCGCTTTGCATATCGGCGGGGTGGATGAACCGCTTTTGAAAGGCATGACGCCTCTTCCAGGGAGTGCCTGTTATGCGAATGGTCGACGTTTCCATCAATAAACGCCTTTGGGCAGCCGTCGCCCTGCCGATGCTGGCGGCGGGGTATCTTGCCTACGCCCAGATTTCGGATCGCTTCCATACCTATGGCGAGATGCGGGAAATCGTCGCCGTCAGCCACGAGCTTGTGAACCTTGGCGACATCGTTCACCGCCTGCAGGTCGAGCGCGGCCTGACGGCCGGGTTCCTCGGCTCGAAGGGCGCGAAGAATGCCGCGGAGCTGCGCGATGCCCGCGCTGCCTCCGACGCGGCGACGGCCGGGTTCTCTGCGGTCGTGGACAATCTCGCCAATGCCGCTGCCATCGATCTTTCCGCCGCCCGCCAGGAGTTTCAGGCGCGCCTTTCGGCCGTCGCCGACCTGCGCCGTTCGGTTGACGACCTGAGCGCCGCAAGCGGCGATGTCCTTTCGACCTATGCCAGCGCCATCGGCAGCATCGTCACGCTCGCCGGCGAGGTTTCGAAGACGGCGGGCGATGCCGCCATCGCCAAGCAGATGACGGGCTACGTGTACCTGATGCAGGCCAAGGAAATGGCCGGGCAGGAACGGGCCATGGGCAACAGCTTCATCGTGTCCGGCCATGCCGACCCGGCCCGGTTCGACAAGTTCACGAACTACGCGGGCGCACAGGAGGCGCTGATCTCGTCCGCGCTGTCAGCGCAGGACGAGGCACATCGCGCGCGTTACGAGGCGCTGCTTGCCGGCGCGTCCGGCGAGGTCGCCGACATCCGCTCCCGCCTGGTTTCCGGCGGCGCCGACGCGGACCTGTCCGGGCTGGAGAGCGCCGGCTGGTTTGCCGCCGCGACACGGCGCATCGATGCCATGAAGGCGATCGAGAACGCGACCCTGGAAGAGATCGGCGCGACGGCGGCGGCGGCGGCCGGCACGGCCTACAGAAGCTTCCTGCTCCTTGCTGCGCTTTGCCTGGCGGGCTGGCTGTTCATGATGGGTCTTTCGAGCCTGATGGCGATGACGGTGGTCCGCCCCATCGGGCGCATGGTCGAAGCCATGCGGCGCCTGGCGTCCGGTGACCTCAACTTCGCCTCCGTCGCGACGGGCCGCAAGGACGAGATCGGCGACATGGAGGCGGCCGTCGAGGTCTTCCACGAGGCCGCGATCCGCAACCGGGACCTGGAGGCCGCCGAGGCCGGGCGGCGCGAGCGGGCGGAGAGGGAGCGCGCCGAAATGCAGCGCGCCGCGGAAGCCGAGGCCGAAGCCCGCCTCGTCCAGGCGACCACCATCTTTGCCAGGAGCATGCAGCGCCTTGCCGCCGGCGACCTGGCATGCGAGCTGAACCAGCCGCTCGATTCCCACTTCGAGGCGCTGCGCGCCGATTTCAACGATTCCGTCCGACAGTTGCGCGAAACGCTCCAGGGCGTGGGGCATGCGGTCGCTACCGTCACCGACGGCTCGCAGGAGATCTCCACGGCATCCGACGAGCTTTCCAGGCGCACCGAGCAGCAGGCCGCCTCGCTGGAGGAGACGGCCGCCGCGCTCGAGCAGATCACCGCGAACGTCTCGGCGACCTCCAAGCGCGCCGCGGAGGCGCGCGACATGGTGCGCCATGCCCGCAGCAAGGCCGATGCCTCCGGGGCCGTGGTCGGCAATGCCGTCACGGCGATGCAGCGGATCGATCATGCCTCGCGCCAGATCGGCCAGATCATCGGCGTCATCGACGAGATCGCCTTCCAGACGAACCTGCTTGCGCTCAATGCCGGGGTGGAAGCGGCGCGGGCGGGCGATGCGGGCAAGGGCTTTGCCGTCGTCGCGCAGGAGGTGCGCGAACTCGCCCAGCGTTCGGCCAAGGCCGCCCGGGAAATCAAGGAACTCGTCGGCAATTCGGAAGAGGCGGTCGGCGCAGGCGTGCGCCTTGTCGGCGATACCGGCACGGGCCTGAGCGAGATCAGCGACATCGTGCTGGCGGTCAACCAGCACATGGAGGCGATCGCCACGGCGGCGCAGGAGCAGTCGGCCGGCCTTCTGCAGATCAACACCGCCGTCAACCACATGGACCAGACCACCCAGCAGAACGCGGCGATGGTGGAAGAGATGAATGCGGCGGGCGCGACCCTGGCGCAGGAAAGCCTGAACCTCAACGAACTGCTCTCGCAGTTCCGGCTCGACCAGCCGGCGGCCGCGCGGCGATACGGCGTCGCCGCCTGAGCGGTCACCCTTGCCCACGCGACGGGCGGCATCGGCCATGCCGGCCCGCCGCGGTGATTGGAAGGCCTGAAGCATTTCTTTTCCTCATGCGAAAAGCGTCCGATATTTGCCACATCTGCGGCTAGGATGCGCCCGAAGTTTCAGCATGAGTTGCAAGATGGCGCACGAGAAGAGCGTGGTTATTGAAAGTCGGGCCTCCTGGCTCGTCCGGGTGTTCCTGACATACAGGCTCTATATTCTCGGCGCGGCGAGCCTGCTGGTCTTCGCGCTGGTGGCGTTCGGCATCTACCGGCTGACGGCGGAGGTGCGCTACGACGAGGTGCTCGATGCGCTTTCGGCGACCTCCTGGCGCGCCATCGCGCTTGCGGCGCTCTTTACCGGCCTCAGCTTCCTGGCGCTCATCTTCTATGATTCCAACGCCCTCGACTATATCGGCCGGAAGCGACCGTTCCCGGCCGTCGCGGTGACGGCCTTCATGGCCTATGCGGTGGGCAACACGGTGGGTTTCGGGCCGCTCAGCGGCGGGGCGATCCGCTTCCGCGCCTATTCCCGCCTCGGCCTTTCGCCGGGAGACATCGCGCGCGTCATCGCCTTCGTCACGCTGTCCTTCGGCCTCGGGCTCCTGTCCGTCAGCGCGCTCGCGACGCTTGCCGTCGCCCCGCGCGTCGCCGGCATTCTCGGTATCGATGCGTTCTGGCTGCGCGTCATCGCCGTCCTGATCCTCGCAGGGCTGGTCGCTGTGTTCTACCTGGGGCGCAATGGAAGGGCGGTCGGCTTTGCCGGCCTCAGGCTGCGCCTGCCGGACAGCCGCACGACGTCCCGGCAGTTCCTCGTTTCCGCCTTCGACATCGCCGCGGCCGCATCCGTGCTCTATGTGCTTCTGCCCGACACCCATGTCGGCTGGCCGACATTCCTCGCCGTCTATGCGGTCGCGATCGGCTTCGGCGTCCTCAGCCATGTCCCCGCCGGCCTCGGCGTGTTCGAGGCCGTGATCATGGCCGGCCTTTCCAACGCCATCGGCATCGACCAGTTGCTCGGCAGCCTCGTCCTCTACCGGCTGATCTACTACGTCCTGCCGCTGCTGCTGGCGACCGTGCTCCTGCTGATCACCGAGATGCGCCGCGTGGTGCTGAGGCCGGGCGTGGCGGAAGCGGTGCAGCTTGCCGGAAAGCTCGCCCCGGCGCTGATCGCCACGCTTTCGCTGGTGCTCGGCGCCATGCTGATCTTCTCCAGCGTCGTGCCGACACCCGATTCGGACCTCGATTTCCTCTCCAACTACCTGCCGCTGCCGATCGTCGAGGGGGCGCATTTCCTGTCGAGCCTGCTCGGGCTGCTCCTCATCGTCGCCGCCCGCGGCCTCGGCCAGCGGCTGGACGGCGCCTGGTGGGTGGCGCTCGGCGGCGCCTGCGTCGCCTTCGCCTTCGCCTTCCTGAAGGCGGTCGCCGTCTTCGAGGCGGCCCTGCTCGCCCTCTTCATCGTCGCGCTCCTGGCCAACGCCCGCGCCTTCGACCGCCACAGTTCGCTGCTCCGGCAGGCGCTCGGCCCGTCCTGGCTCGCCGCCATCGCGGTCATCCTCGTCACCGCCTTCGTCATCCTGCTCTTCGTCTACCGCGATACGGACTACGCGCACGAACTGTGGTGGCAGTTCGAATTCTCCGAGGAGGCGCCGCGCGGCCTGCGCGCGCTGCTGGGACTTGCCATCGCCGCCTCGGCGCTCGCGCTGTCCAGCCTGCTGCGGCCCGCGCATTTCCGTACGGAGGGACCGACGGCGGAGGAGCTGCAGCAGGCGGTCGCGATCACGATGGGTCAGGACGTGGCCGATGCCAACCTCGTGCGCATGGGCGACAAGCGGCTGCTGTTTTCCGCCTCCGGCCGGTCCTACATCATGTACGGCATTCACGGCCGCTCCTGGATCGCGCTCGCCGACCCGATCGGCGCCGAGGAGGAGTTTGCCGAACTGGTCTGGCAGTTCGTCGGTGCGGCGCGTGCCGGCGGCGGGCGGGCGGCCTTCTACCAGATCTCGCCGGCCCTGCTGTCGGCCTGCGCGGATGTCGGCCTCAGGGCCTTCAAGCTCGGCGAACTGGCGGTCATCGACCTCACGCATTTCGAGATGAAGGGAAGCCGCTTCGCGAACCTCCGGCAGTCCTACGGCCGCGGCGCGCGCGACGGCCTCAGCTTCTCCGTCGTCCGACCCGGCGAGGTGGAGGCTATCCTGCCCGAGCTCCGTGCGGTTTCCGACGCCTGGCTCGCCCATCACAATGCGAAGGAAAAGACCTTCTCGCTCGGGGCGTTCGCCGACGACTATGTATGCGCGCAGCCGGTCGCCGTGGTGCGGCTCGAAGGACGCATCGTCGCCTTCGCCACGCTGATGGTGACGGATACGAAGGCCGAGGCGACGGTGGACCTCATGCGCTTTGCCCCGGAAGCGCCCAAGGGCACGATGGATTTCCTCTTCGCCAGCATTCTCGAATATCTGCGCGGCGAGGGCTACCGGCAGTTCAACCTCGGCATGGCGCCGCTTTCGGGCATGGCGCGGCGCGAGGCGGCTCCGGTCTGGGACCGGGTCGGCGCGACGCTTTTCGAGCACGGCGAGCGCTTCTACAACTTCAAGGGCCTGCGTGCCTTCAAATCGAAGTTCCATCCTCGCTGGGAACCGCGCTATCTTGCCGTCTCGAACGGCACGGGGGCGGCGCTGGCATTGATGGACGTGACCTTTCTCATCGGCGGCGGCGTCAAGGGAGTGATTTCCAAATGAGCATGATCCATCGTCTTGCCGCGGCCGGCATTGTCGCGACATTCCTGCCGCTTGCCGCTGCGGCGCAGGATACCCCGCAGGCTTTCACCACCGGCATGATCCCGGGCGGCCACATCTTCATGCCGCAGGACCCGCCCGAGGCGAGCGTCTTCCTGATTTCGGACGCCGCGGGCTGGGGGGCGGACGAGGAGAAGGAGGCGGCCGACCTCGTGGACAAGGGCGCCGCCGTCGTGGGCATCGATTTCCCGACCTATCTGAAGGCTCTGCAGGCCGACGACGGCGACTGCGTCTACATGGTCTCCGACGTCGAATCGCTCGCCCATCAGGTGCAGCGGGCCGGCGGTGCGACGAGCTACAGCCCGACCGTCATCGCCGGGATCGGCGAAGGCGGCGCGCTGGCGCTCGCCATGATCGCGCAGAGCCCGGCCGCCACCATCGACGAAGCCATCGCCGTAGACCCGGAGGCCGGAATCCCGCTCGACAAGATCCTCTGCACGCCGGCCTCGAAGACCAAAGCGGATGGCCGCACGGTCTACGGCCTGAGCGACGGCCCGCTTCCCGCCACGGTGACCGTGCTTCTCACCGGAAAGGCGCCGAAAGGCGGCCGCGATCACGTCGCCGCGCTGAAGGCGGCCCATGCCGACATCGACATCCGTGATGTGTCCTCGTCCGCGACGGAGGCGCTGTCGCAGGCGCTTGCCGACCGGATGGACGCTGCCGGCGACACCGACACGCCGCTCGGCCTGCCGCTCGCCGTCCTCGAGGCGAAGCCGGCGCATGACACGATGGCGGTCGTCTATTCGGGCGATGGCGGCTGGCGCGACATCGACAAGCAGGTGGCCGGCGCCCTGCAGCAGCGCGGCATCCCCGTCGTCGGGGTGGATTCGCTGCGTTACTTCTGGTCGGAGCGCAAGCCGCAGGAAACGGCCGACGACCTTACCCGCATCATCGACGCCTTCCGCAAGGAATGGAACGTCGAGCATGTGCTGCTCATCGGCTATTCCTTCGGCGCGGACGTTCTGCCGGCGACTTATAACCTCCTCACGCCGGAGGACAGGGCGCGCGTGGCGCAGATGACGCTCATGGCCCTTTCACGCCAGGTGGACTACGAGATTTCTGTCACCGGCTGGCTGGGCGTCGCGGGCGCCGGCGCGGGCGGGGATCCGGTGAAGGACATCGCGAAGATCGATTCGAAGCTCGTGCAATGCATCTACGGCGCGGACGAGGATGATGATCCCTGCCCCTCGCTGAAGGCGTCCGGCGTCGAATCGATCAGCATCGACGGCGGTCACCATTTCGACGGCGACTATGACGCGCTCGCCGAGCGCATCATCGCCGGCCTTAAGCAGCGCCTCGGAAAGTGACAAAGCCTGCGGCGATCGCGGAAGATTACAGGTCGTTCATGATGTGACGGGTCGCAGCGCAATGCGGCCCGCACCGCCACTTTCGCAGGTGCTTGAGATCCAAGGAAAAAGCGCCAGGGAGCTGGCCGCGAACTCTCCGATCCCGGCAATAATTTGGCAGATCGGCCCTCCGGAATCTTATTTAATTGTAACATGACTTGGCCCGCGCGGCGGGCCTATAGATGGTGTCAGGCTGGATGCCGCCGGCGGGAGAAGGAGCCCGCGACGCGACGGCATCGGACAGCCGGCGGGAAAGCGAGACCTTTCCCCTCTTCGAGGAGACGCATCATGCGCTCGACATTCAAGACCATCGCCGTTGCAGCTTTTTCTCTTTCGGTCGGTGCCGGAGGCGCCTTTGCCGCCGGCCATTCGCATCACGGCGACCACCACCATCCGATGCAGGCCGTGACCGAGAATTCCGGCGACTTCGACTATTCCACCGTGGAACCCTCGGACGCTCCGGCCACCATGGTCCCGATGGTTCATCATGCCCGTCTCGACCGGGTGCTGGGGGAACTCGGCTCCGCGCAGCGCTCGATCCGCCGGGATGAAGCCATGCACAGGCTTTCCGCCAGCGCATACCGAAGGCTGGAAGGCGAGGCCGGCGGCATACGCAGCCGCGCCATGGCCGTCGCCGACACCCACAACGGCGCGATCCCCGAGGCGAGCTACCAGCGCCTGCAGAAGGATATCCGCAAGCTCGACCGGGACATTGTCCGGCTGAGCTGATCCTTGCCTGCCGGCGGGCCTGCAAGGTCCGCCGGACGATCCGGCCGCCGTCGCCTTTGGCCGCGGCCGGCGAGCGGGGCGGGTGTCGCGCCGACGCCTTGCCCCTCCTGCAACCTCCATCGTGAACACGCGACCGGCCGCCCCTGTCCGCGGTCAGGTTCCGTGCGCCCGGTGCCGGCACCACAGGCATTCGAGCGCTGAAAAAGGAAGACGACCATGACCAGGATTCTTGAAAAGCATCGTGTCGCAGCGCTTCTCGGCGTTGCCCTGCTGGTGGTGCCGGTGGCAGCCTCCAGTCTTCTCGGCACACCGGCCGCCCAAGCCGCCGCGGCGGCGCCGGACACTCTTAATTCCACGCTCGCCCAGGGCTCCTTCGCGCCGATCGTCGCGGTCGACAAGCCCGCCGTCGTCACCATCACGACGACGTTGAAGGCTGAGAACGCATCTGCGGACGGCGTCTCCCCGTTCGGAGACGACACGCCCTTCGACCAGCAGTTCCGCGATTTCTTCGGCGAGCGCAAGGCGCCGATGCCGCAGCAGCGGCCCCAGGAGAAGGCCGAGGCGCTCGGCTCCGGTTTCGTTCTGACGAGCGACGGCTATATCGTCACGAACAACCACGTCATCGACAAGGCCAGCACGATCAAGGTGACGCTGGACGACGGCACGGAGCTGCCGGCCAAGCTCGTCGGCACGGATCCGAAGTCGGACCTTGCCGTCGTGAAGATCGACAGCGGCACGCCGCTCGCCACGATCGGCTGGGGCGATTCGGACAGGCTGCGCGCCGGCGATCCGATCCTTGCCATCGGCAATCCCTTCGGTATCGGCACGACGGTGACGGCCGGCATCGTCTCGGCGCGCGGCCGCGACCTGCACAGCGGTCCCTATGACGATTTCATCCAGATCGACGCTCCGATCAACCGGGGCAATTCCGGTGGCCCGCTCGTCGGCCTCGACGGAAAGGTCGTCGGCATCAACACCGCGATCTATTCGCCGAACGGCGGCAGCGTGGGCGTCGGCTTCGCCATCCCGTCCGATCAGGCCGAGGGCATCGTCGCCAAGCTGATGAAGAACGGCTCGATCGAGCACGGCTTCATCGGCGTGCAGATCCAGCCGGTGACATCCGATGTCGCCGACGCCATCGGGCTGGCCAAGCCGGCCGGCGCGCTGGTGGCCAGGGTCGATGACGGCACCCCCGCCGCCCTCGCCGGCGTCAGGCCCGGCGACGTCATCACGGCGCTCGGCGGCAAGGCGGTGACCTCGCCGCGGGACCTCTCGCGCATGGTCGCCGACCTCGCGCCCGGCGCCCGGGAAGGCCTTACGGTCTGGCGCGGCGGTGCGGACAAGGACCTTTCGATCGTCGTCGGCACGAATGACGCCGGCGACAACCCGGTGGTCGCCGATGCGGGCGGCGCGCCCGGCGGCGACGCGGCCCAGCGCGTGCCGACGATCGGCGTGCAGCTCGGCGACCTCACGGCGGACCTGCGGGACTCGCTCGGCCTGCCGGGCGGGGAGCGCGGCGCCGTCGTCGAAGGCGTCAATCCGGACAAGCCTGCGGCCGATGCCGGCCTCCAGCCGGGCGACGTCATCCTCTCGGTGAACCAGAAGCCGGTCACCTCGGCCAGGGAGGCGAAAACGGCCGTTGCGGAAGCCGGCAAGGCGGGCCGCAAGGCCGTGCTGCTTCTGGTACAGCGCCAGGACGAGCAGACCTTCGTGACCGTGCCCTTCGCGGCCGGCTGATCCCGCCCACCCCTCCTGCCTCCGCCGCCGTCCGGTTTTCGCCGGGCGGCGGTTTTGCATGATGCCGGGGATAGGCAATAGTCGTGCGCGGGTTGACTTGCGGGAGCATTTACGTTGATATCAATTCATTGGCGGACCGCTTCCGCAGGAACATGCGGATGGCAGGGACAAGGAGGAGACCACCATGAAGATCGTGACCAGCCTGAGCTTCCAGGGGCAATGCCGGGAGGCGTTCGAATTCTATGCGCAGGTGCTCGGCGGCAAGATCACCGCGGCATTCCCCTATGGCGAGGGGCCGCCGGACATGCCGCTCAGCGACCCGAAATACAGGGACTGGCTGATGCATTGCTGGCTGGAGGTCGGCGACCAGGCGCTGATGGGCGCGGACATGGATTCGGCCTGGGCGCCCAACGTCGGAAAACCGAAAAACGGTTTCGACGTGACGCTGCACACGACGGACAAGGCCGAGGCGAAGCGCTGGTTCGATGCGCTGTCCGAAGGCGGGAAGGCTGCCATGCCGTTCGGCGAGACCTTCTGGTCGCCCGGTTTCGGATCGCTGGTCGACAGGTTCGGCGTGCCGTGGTTGATCAACAGCATCCCGCCGGCCGACTGGCGCCCGCAGGGCTGAGGCATCGGCTGACGGTTCGCCTCAGCTCCGGTCTCCCGAGCCGTGTTGCGACATGCCCATATGCAGCAGGGTTCCGGCGATCAACCCGGCAAGGCCGCCCGCCGCCTTCACCGCGGCATCCATCAATTGCGGGTGCCGCGTGGGGGAGAGGTACTGGAAGAGTTCCGCCCCGCCGGCCACCAGAACCACCAGGGCAGCGACCGCCCAGCGGTGGCGCGGATAGGCGAAGACGAACAGGGCTGACAGAACGGCATAGGCGGCGGCCCGGTCGAAATTGGTCGATACTAGGTCGCGCGGCCTGTAGCCGATCGGCGAGACCGTGACGAAGACGATGGCGGCCAGCGCCAGCCATGCGCCGATACGGAAAAGGCGGATTGTCATCGTCGTCTGCCCAGTTCTAGTCCAGCAAGTGCGCAGCGGTTCTGCATCTGCAATTGCGTCAAAATGAAGAAGCGGGCGCGTCCGGCGCCCGCGTCGCAAGTCACCCCCGTCCGAACTCGTCCTCGATGCGGATGATGTCGTCCTCACCGAGATAGGACCCGGTCTGGACCTCGATGAGTTCGAGCAGGATCTTGCCGGGATTGGCAAGGCGGTGCAGCTCG
>NZ_JACBFT010000007.1:0-293951 GCF_021401195.1 Shinella sp. NM-101
ACGGCGGATGATGACCCGAGCTCTCCCACGGGCTTGCAAGCCCAAAGGTCATGCGGTCTCTCATCCGCCACCGCGACACGCACTACAGCGCCAAACGCGGGCCAAGGGAAGTTACAAAGGTCGCGGCAGCGGGATGAGGGGCTGCGCCATCCTGCGCTTACACGAAGCGATCGATATTCGCGAGCCTCGTCCTACTTCAGGATGGTGAAGCCCTGCTCGGTGAAGAAGGGGGCGGCCTTGTCGGACTTCAGGAAGTCGAGATAGGCGCCGGCGGCCGGGCTCTGCGATTCCGAAAGGATGGCGACCGGGTAGATGATCGGCGGATGGCTGTCTTCCGGGAAGGTGCCGACGACGGCGACGCCCGGATCGGCGGCGGCATCCGTCTGGTAGACAATGCCGTAGGGCGCCTCGCCGCGCGAGACGAGCGCGAGCGCGGCGCGCACGCTTTCGGCGCCCGCCACCTTGCCTTCGACGGCGGACCAGACGCCGAGCTTTTCAAGCGCGGCCTTGCCGTATTTGCCGGCCGGCACGCTGTCCACCGCGCCCATGGCGAGCTTGCCGTCGCCGACGAGATCTGCGAGGTCGAAGCCTTCCTTGATCTCGACGGTCAAGGCCTTGTCCTTCGGCGCGACGAGCACGATGCGGTTGCCGAGAAGGTTGGAGCGGGTGTCGTCCTTGATCAGCTTCTTCTCGGCGACGTAGTCCATCCAGGCAAGGTCCGCCGAGATGAAGAGATCGGCGGGCGCGGCCGCCTCGATCTGCTTGGCGAGCGCCGAGCTTGCGGCATAGGAGACGGCCGTCTCGTTGCCGGTTTCCTTCTGCCAGGCGGCATTGGCGGCATCGAGCGCGTTCTTGAGGCTGGCGGCGGCGAAGACGGTGACCTTCTCCGCGGCGGCGGCCGGCAGGGCGAGCGGCATGGCCGCGAAGGCGGCGACGACCAGTTTCAAAAGCAGACGGCGGTTCATTCCTGTTCTCCCTTTTCCTGCCTCGACGGCAACGTAATATCTCCTTGAATATATCGATGTTTCCGGCTTGGCCAGCGCTATGTTTTCAAAAATACAATGAAAGTGCCCACGCAAATCGACCGGAACGGCCGGCCTGCGGAAGCAGGCGAAGGATGGGGAAGCGGGGGCTCAGAAGAGCGCGTCGTCGAAGAGCGCCTCGTCGCTCCCGGCGGCGACCGGCGCAACGGGCATCTCGACCGTCGCGCCGAAGATCCGGGCATGGACCTCGCGCTCGCACACCATGGTATAGGTCCGCGCGATCCGGCCGCCGAGATCGGCAAGAGCCGCCTCCAGCCCGCGGGTATCGGGCAGGTCCGGCCCGGTCAGCGCGGCGGCGCTGGCGGCGCAATCGGCGAGCACGTCGCCGAGCTCGGCCTTGAAGTCGAGACCGGCGATCGTGTTGCCGGCCTTTGCGGAAATATCCGCGCCGCAGGCTCGCAGCGCCGCCATGTCCGCCTCCATGCGGTCGCCCGCGCGCCGGATATGGTCGAGGACTTCCTCCAGATGCGCATCGAGCGAACCATCCGCCGCATTGCCCGCCTCGCCGAGCTTGCCGGCATCGCCTTCCAGCGATTGCAGGGCGGCAAGGATGCGCTCGGCGGTCTCGTCGAGCTGGGCGGAAAAGGCGCGCAATTCCGCCGTCACCACGTTGATCGCCCGCCCCTCCTCGCCGAGCTTGCTGCAGCGCAGGTTGGTGTTGAGCGCCATGTACTGGATGTCGGTGCGCACGAGCTGGATCGTCTTCACGCCCTTGAGCAGTTCCTGCACCGTCTCGACCGTGCTCGAGCCGAGCGCATTGGCCTTGCCGGCCGCCTGCTCGATGTCGCGCACCACGGCGCGCGCGGCGGCGATGTCTGCCTCCAGCGTGCGCATGGCGCGGTCGGCGGAGTTGCCGTCGGCGGCGTCCATGTCGCCGTGCAGCGCCGTCAGCGCATCTATATCGACGCCGAAACTGCGGATCGTGCCGACGACGGTCCTGCATTCGCGCTCGAAATCGCGGGCGAGCCCGGCGAGCTGGTCGCGCACGAGATGGCGCACCAGCGCGGTGAGGCGCCCGCCGGCCTCGGCATCCAGCGTGCCTGCCGCAAGATAGTCCTCCAGCAGGGCGAAGGCCGACTGGCAGTGCTCGATGCGCTGGCGCGTGATATCGCCGATCTGCATGGCGGAGAGGGTCGTCGCCGCCTTGGTCTGCACCAGGCGCGCCGAGGCGCCGACCTTGCCGGCAAGCTGGGAAAGATGGCGGCGCTGGGCGGTGAGATCGGCCGCGTTGCGCGAAAGGTTGCCGGCGATATCCGGCACGCTGCGACGGAAGCGCTCCAGCGCCTCCCCGCCCCCGGCCGACGCGGCGTCGATCACGCTGCCGAGCGTGCCGATCTTCGCGCCGAGCGCATTGACCTCGCCCGCGCCGAACCGGATGCGTTCGAGGATCTCGTCCGCGAAACCGGAGAAATCGGGAATGGCGGCGCCGGTGATCTTGGCCGTCGTCGCGAAGGTGCGCAGGTAGCGCAGCGTCTCCTGCATGTCGGCAATACAAGTGCCGAGCGACTTTTCCGTCACGGCGACGCCGGCGAGGCGGGACTGGCGCGTCTCCTCGATGGCGGGCAGCGTCCTCAACCGGTCGACCGTTGCGAGCAGCTGGCCGATCGTCGCCTCGGCGGTGTCGTCGTCGAGCGAGTGCGACAGGTGCTCCAGCGAGGCGACCAGCCGGTTGAGCACGTCGAGCACGGCCAGCAGGACGACACCGCCGTCGAGGAAGCGCTGCTCGATGCGGGAACGGGCCCCTTCGAGGCGCGAGACGAGCTCGCCCTCCGCTGTCTGCCGCTCCACGCGGACTGCGCTTGCTGTTCCTGACACGCCCCACCCCATTTCCAAGAAAATCTGGGCGAACCCTAGGAGCCAACACGGTAACGCGCAGTAAATTCGCAACTCCTGATGAAGCCGAATCCCCCATGCCAGGGCGGTTTTGCGCCCTGCTACCCGAGGGTGCAGCCATCCCTAGAATTAGGGACTTATAAATAATATCACTTATTTCTAATCATCGTGAATTCCATTGAGGAACATAATCTTAGATCGATTACCTTCCCTAAGGTAAGGCATTGCGCCCCTTTCGGAACAACCAGCAATACGTGAATTTATCAACCACGCTTTACTGTTCATTAAGCCTGACTGGGAATTCTCGCGCGGGAAATACTCTCTCGCCAAACGACGATCGGGCCATCCATGCCATCCACCCTGCCCGGTGAGACGCCATTAACCTTACCGGCCTCGCTCACCATCAAGACTATAGTGTCGATCCAGGGACTCATCCTGGACCACCTGAACAATAACGGGACGACGATACTCGACATCGGCGCCGACGCGCAGGTCGATCTCAGCTTCGTCCAGCTCGTGACGGCGGCGCGCAAGCACGCTGCGTCCCGCGCGGGCCGGCTTCTACTTGCGCGGCCGGCGGCGGGGGACCTTTACGACGTACTGAAGCGCGGCGGCTTTCTCGACGAGATGACGCCGGACGCCGCGCATTTCTGGCTGCATCAGGAGAAGAATTGATGACCGCGAAAATCTTGACCGTGGACGATTCCGCCAGCATCCGGCTGACGACACGCGTCACCCTCAGCAATGCCGGCTACACCGTGACCGAGGCGGTCGACGGGCTCGACGGCCTCAACAAGCTGAAGGAAGGTGAATACGATCTCGTGGTCACCGACCTCAACATGCCGAACATGGACGGCCTGACGATGATCCGCGAGCTGCGCAAGCTGCCCGCGCATACCGGCGTGCCGGTCATCTTCCTCACCACCGAATCCGACGGCGAACTGAAGGCGCAGGCCAAGGCCGCCGGCGCCACCGGCTGGCTCACCAAGCCGTTCGATCCGGAAAGCCTCGTCAAGATCGCCCGGAAGGTCCTCGGAAAATGAGCAACCCGGACCCGATCTCAGTCTTCCGGACAGAAGCGGCCGAACTGCTGGAACTGATCGAGTCCGGCCTTCTGGACCTGACCCGCAGCCTCGACGACCGCGACCAGATCGACGCGGTCTTCCGGGGCCTGCACACGCTGAAGGGGTCGGGCGCGATGTTCGGCTTCGAGGCGCTGGCCGCCTTCACGCACCATTGCGAGACCGCCTTCGACCGCGTGCGCAAGGGCGACGTGCCGGCGACGCACGAACTGGTCTCGGCGGTGCTGTCCGCGCAGGACCACATGCGCGCCCTGCTCGAAACGCCGAACGGCGACCATGACGCGATGAGCGCGAGCCTCCTCGACAACCTTCACCGCGCCGTCAACGGCGCGGGCTCGCCCGCCCCCGCGGCAAGCGTCGCCGCCGCTGCCGCGCCGCTGACCGAAGCGCCCGGCGGCATGCGCGAATGGCGCATCCGCTTCAGCCTGCCGGTCAACGCCATGGCGAACGGCACCAATCCGCTCGGCCTGCTCGACGAGATGCGCGATCTCGGCGAATGCCGGATCGTCGCCGATGCGGCGAAGGTGCCCGAGCTTGCCGCGCTCGACCCGCGCGACATCCACCTTTCCTGGGACGTGGCGCTGAAGACCGACAAGCCGCGCAGCGACATCGAGGACGTCTTCATCTTCGTCATGGACGACATGGAGCTGGAGATCAGCGAGATCGCCGTCGAGCGTCCGGCCGCAACACCCGAGGCCGCTCCCCTGCCGAAGGCGGTGGTGGTGACGGAGCGGGAAGCGCCGGCCGTGCAGGCGGCCAACGATTCCAGGCAGGCGAAGTCCGCCGAGAATGTCCGCGTCCCCGCCGAACGGCTCGACGAGATGATGGACCGTGTCGGCGAGCTGGTCATCGCCCAGTCCCGCCTCACCCAGCTTGCGGGCGCGGCGGCCGACCTTGGCCTGCGCTCCGTCTCTGAAGAGATCGAACGCCTTTCCGGCGAATTGCGCGACACGATGATGGTGCTGCGCATGATGCCTGTCGCCAGCCTCTTCAGCCGCTTCCGCCGCCTCGTGCACGACCTCTCGCGCGAGACCGGCAAGGAAATCGAGCTCATCACCGAGGGCGAGAGCACCGAGGTCGACAAGACGGTCATCGACCGGCTCGCCGATCCGCTCGTCCACCTCGTGCGCAACTCCATCGACCACGGCCTCGAAAAGCCCGAGGAGCGCATCGCCGCCGGCAAGGACCCGAAGGGCAAGGTGCTCCTCTCGGCCCACCAGACGGGCGGCGAGGTCATCATCACCATCAAGGACGACGGCCGCGGCATCAACCGCGAGCGCGTGCGCGCCAAGGCCGAGGCCTCGGGCCTCATCCAGCCGGGCCAGGCGCTTTCCGACCCGGAGCTGTTGCAGCTCATCTTCCAGCCGGGCTTCTCCACCGCCCAGCAGGTCACCAACCTTTCCGGTCGCGGCGTCGGCATGGATGTGGTGAAGAAGACGGTGGAAGCGCTGCGCGGGGCGATCGACATCGCCAGCAAGCCGGGCGACGGCTCGGAAGTCTCGCTGCGCATCCCGCTGACGCTCGCCATCATCGACGGCCTGCTCGTGCGCGTCGGAGAGGGCTGCTACGTCATCCCGCTCTCGGCGGTCGAGGAGTGCCTGGAGCTTTCGCTGGAAGACGACCTGCGCTCGCGCGGGCGCTCCTTCATTTCGCTGCGCGACAGCCTCGTGCCGTTCCTGCGCCTGCGCGAGCTCTTCCGCACCGGCACCCAGCCCGATCCGCACCAGAAGGTCGTCGTCATCTCGACCGGCTCGGAGCGCGTCGGCCTCGTCGTCGACCAGATCATCGGCGACCACCAGACGGTCATCAAATCCATGTCCAAGCTGCACCATGACGTCGCCACCTTCTCGGGCGCGACCATCCTCGGGGACGGCAGCGTCGCGCTGATCCTCGACGTCACCCACCTGGTCGCGGCCGGACAGCACCAGGAGGCGCAAATGCGGGCGGCAGGATGAGCGAAGCGGCACGGAGACTCGACCACGACACGATCTGGGGCGCGCAGGAGGACCTTTCCGTCCTCACCTTCAACCTCAACGGCGAGACCTTCGCCATCGAGGCGACGGTCGTGCAGGAGATCCTCGATCTCCTGCCGGAAACCCACGTTCCCGGCAGCAAGCCCTTCGTTTCCAGCGTCATCAACTTCCGCGGCAAGGTGATCCCGCTCGCCGACATCCGCCTCGCCTTCGGCATGGATGCGACGGAAACCACCATCGACAGCCGCATCGTCGTCATCGAGCTCGACCTCGACGACGAGCCGACGCTGGTCGGCATCCGCACCGACAAGGTCAACGAAGTCACGACCCTCGCGAAGGTCGCCAGCGAGCCGCCGCCGAGCGTCGGCATGCGCTGGCGTCCCGACTACATCAACTGCCTCGTCAAGCGGGGCGGCGAATTCATCATCGTCCCGAACCTGCACGCGATCTTCTCCTCCCGGAAGGAACGCAGCGGCACGGCGCAAACGCCGAACTAGGCACCCAGGAGAGCCCCATGCGCTTCACCATCAAACTCAAGCTGTTCCTCACCTTCGGCTTCATGCTCGCCGTCCTCGTGGGGACGGCGGCCTACGGCATCATGAGCCTCGGCAGCCTCAACACGACGCTCAGCGACGTGCTGAACGGTCCGGCCGCGCGCCTCAAGCTCGCCCAGCAACTGAGCAACTTCCAGCTCCAGCAGATCCGCCAGCAGAAGAACATGCTCTCTTCCGCCAATGTCACCGAGACCAACCGCTATGTCGGCCTCAGCGACGAAGCGCGCAAGGAATTCGACGCGGCCTTCGAGGAGGTCGTCGCCAAGGCGACCGAGCAGGGCAAGGTGCTGTGGAGCCAGCTTTCCACCTTCACCAGCGATTTCCGCCGCAATGACGACCGCATCCGCGCGCTGGCGCTTGCCGGCGACATGGACGGCGCGACGCGCCTTTCCAACACCGATGCCCGCACGGTGACGAACGAGATCGACAAGCTGCTCGACGAGGTGGTCAAGCTGGAGGACAGCCGGCTGCATGAAGCGGAAGTCGAGGCCGAAGCGCAGTACCAGGGCACCCGGACGATCATGGTGACGGTCTCGGCCATCGCACTCCTCGTCGCCACCATCGCCGCCGTCTGGATCGTCCTTTCGATCAACCGCGGCATCAGCCGGGCGGTCGGTGTCGTGCAGAACGTCGCGGACGGCGACCTCACCCGCTTCGCGGACATTACCACGAAGGACGAGATCGGCGACATGCTCGGCCACGTCAACACGATGATCGAGCGCCTGCGCGGGGTCGTCGCCGATGCGCTTTCGGCTTCCAGCAACGTCTCGATGGGCAGCCAGGAACTCTCCTCCAGCTCCGAACAGCTCTCGCAGGGCGCGACCGAGCAGGCTTCCTCCGCCGAAGAGGCCTCCGCCTCGATGGAAGAGATGGCCGCCAACATCAAGCAGAACGCCGACAACGCCGCCCAGACCGAGAAGATCGCCCGCCAGTCCGCCAAGGACGCGGAAGCTTCCGGCGAAGCGGTCGGCCGCGCCGTCGGCGCCATGCGCACCATCGCGGAGAAGATCTCCATCGTGCAGGAAATCGCCCGCCAGACGGACCTCCTCGCCCTCAATGCCGCGGTGGAAGCCGCCCGCGCCGGTGAGCACGGCAAGGGCTTTGCCGTCGTCGCCTCGGAGGTTCGCAAGCTCGCCGAGCGCAGCCAGGCGGCGGCCGCCGAGATCAGCACGCTGTCCGGCCAGACCGTCTCCGTCGCCACCGAGGCCGGCGACATGCTGAACCGGCTGGTGCCGGACATCCGCAAGACCGCCGAGCTTGTCTCCGAGATCTCCGCCGCCTGCCGCGAGCAGGATATCGGCGCCTCGCAGATCAACGAGGCGATCCAGCAGCTCGACAAGGTGACGCAGCAGAATGCCGGCGCATCGGAAGAGATGTCCGGCACCTCGGAGGAGCTTGCCGCCCAGGCCGAGGAGTTGCAGACCTCCATCGCCTTCTTCCGCGTCGACAGTGCCGCCCGCAAGGAACCGAACCATGCCGACCGGCTGCGGGCGACCGCCGCGAAGATGGCCGCTCCCGCCGCCAAGCGGCCGGCTGCCGGCCCTGCCCATCGCCCCGCGCCGGCAAGCGCCAAGGCGGCGCGCGGCAACGGCTTTTCCCTCGACATGTCGATGGGCGGCCCGGATGCCGACGACGCGGACTTCAGGGAAAGCGCCTGATCATGGCCGGCACGTCCTCCGAATCCCAGTACGTCACCTTCTCCCTCGACAACGAGGTCTTTGCGGTCCCCGTCTCGGTGGTTCGGGAAATCCTCGACCATGAGGAGGCCTTCAGGATCCCCCATGGGCCGGACTATCTGCTGGGGCTCCGGGACGTGCGCGGCCAGGGCGTGCCGGTCATCGATCTTCGTCTGCGTCTCGGCATGACGAAGACGGAGAGGACGCCGCACACGCGCGCCCTCGTGCTCGACGTGCCGATCGGCGAGAAGACCCTGACGCTCGGCCTCGTCGCCGACCGCGTCTACGAGGTCATTCCCTTCCGCGAGGAGGAGATCGAGGGCGCGCCTGATATCGGCGTGCGCTGGCCCTCCGACTACATTGCCGGCGTCGTGCGCCGCGACGGCGGCTTCGTCGTCATCGTCGATCTCGCCCGCCTCTTCTCCGGCGCGGAAGTGGCGATGATGGGAACGGCGAACCGCCTCGCCGCGACGGCATAAGGGAGACGGGCGTGGGAGCAGCATTGCGGGCGCAGGCGGGCGAAGACGGCTTGAGCAGCCGGAACTTCGAGGCCCTGTCGCGCTATATCTACGACTACAGCGGCATCAAGATGCCGATCACCAAGCTGACGATGCTGGAGGGCCGCCTGCGGCGGCGCCTGCGGGCCACCGGCATCCCCAGCTTCAACGCCTATTGCGACTATCTCTTCAAGCATGGCGGCATCGAGAAGGAAGCGATCTTCCTGATCGACGCGGTGACGACCAACAAGACGGACTTCTTCCGCGAGCCGAAGCATTTCGAATTCATGGAGCGGACCGGCCTGCCGGAACTGGTCGCGGCCGGGCACAAGCGGCTGCGCCTGTGGAGCGCCGCCTGCTCGATCGGCGCCGAGCCCTATACGATGGCGATGGTCATGCAGGATTTTGCCGAAAGCACGCCTGGCATCGACTACCGCATCCTCGCGACGGACCTTTCGACGGACGTTCTGGCCGCCGCCCGCCGCGGCGTCTATCCGCGCGACATGGTCCAGCCCGTGCCGGCCGATCTCCAGCGGCGCCACGTGATGGTTTCGCGCGATGCCGCACGCGGCGAGGTGCGCATCCATCCGCGCCTGCGCTCGACCATCGGCTTTGCCCGCATGAACCTCATGGACAACGCCTACAAGGTGGGCGAGCCGATGCACATGGTCTTCTGCCGCAACGTGCTGATCTACTTCGACAAGCCGACGCAGGCGAAGGTGCTGACACGGCTTTGCGACTGCCTCGTGCCCGGCGGTTTCCTCTATGTGGGCCATTCCGAAACGGTCACCGGCATTCCCCTGCCGGTGCGCCAGGTCGCCAACACGGTTTTCAAGAAGATCTGATGCCCCTTCCGGCCAGGAAAATCCGCGTTCTCATCATCGACGACTCCGCGAGCGTGCGCCAGGCGCTGACCCGCGTGCTGGAAGAGGACCCCGAGATCGAGGTGATGGGGGCAGCCTCCGACCCCTTCATGGCGGCGAAGAAGATCCAGGAGGAGCTGCCCGACGTCATCACGCTCGACGTGGAAATGCCGCGCATGGACGGCATCACCTTCCTGCGCAAGATCATGTCGCAGCGGCCGATCCCCGTCGTCATGTGCTCCTCGCTGACGGAAGAGGGCTCCGAGACGCTGATGCAGGCGCTGGAGGCCGGCGCCGTCGACATCATCCTCAAGCCGAAGATCGGCGCGGCCGACCATCTTGCCGAATCCGGCACGCGCATCCGCGAGGCCGTCAAGGGCGCGGCCGTCGCCCGGCTCGGCACGAACCGGCGCAGCGCCGCGGCAAGCGGCCCCACGGCGAAGCTCACCGCCGATGCCGTGCTGCCGCCACCCTCCGGCCGGGCCATGGCCAAGACGACGGAAATGGTGGCCTGCATCGGCGCCTCGACGGGCGGCACGGAGGCGCTGCGCGTGCTGCTCGAACAGCTGCCGGCCAATTCGCCCGGCATCGTCATCGTCCAGCACATGCCGGAAAAATTCACCGCCGCCTTCGCCAAGCGGCTGAACAGCCTTTGCGAGGTGGAGGTCAAGGAGGCGGTGCATGGCGATCCCGTGCTGCGCGGCCATGTGCTGATCGCCCCCGGCGACCGCCACATGATGCTGGAGCGGCAGGGCGCGCGCTACCATGTCGCGGTGCGCGAAGGACCCCTCGTCTCCCGCCACCGGCCGTCCGTCGACGTGCTCTTCCGCTCGGCGGCCCGCGCGGCGGGCGCCAACGCCATGGGCGTCATCATGACCGGCATGGGCGACGACGGCGCGCGCGGCATGGCCGAGATGCACCAGGCGGGCGCCTATACCGTTGCGCAGGACGAGGCGTCCTCCATCGTCTTCGGCATGCCGAAGGAGGCGATCGCCCATGGCGGGGTCGACAGGATCCTGCCGCTCGACCAGATCGCCCGCGAAATCCTCGCGGCGGACCGACGCAGATAGGGCATTTTCATCCGCCATTAACCATGATGGGCGAGAGTGGCGAAGCACCATGCGAAGGTGCCTGCCCGAGCGATGACCGGCTCAAGGAACCGATCCGGAGAGGCCCATGCCCGTCATCACCTTCGCCAATACCAAGGGCGGCGCCGGCAAGACGACCGCGGTGCTGCTGCTCGCCACCGAGCTTGCCCGCCTCGGCTTCAGCGTCTCGGTGCTCGACGCCGATCCGCAGCACTGGATCACCCGCTGGCACGAGACATCGCAAAGCACGCTCGGCAACCGCCTGACCGTCGTGCCCTACGTCACCATGAACTCGATCGACCGGCAGCTTGCCGAGGAGAAGGCCCGCGCCGATTTCGTGCTGATCGACCTGCCCGGCTCGCGCTCCTCGCTGCTCGCCAAGGCTGTCGGCCATGCAGACTATGTGCTGATCCCCGTGCAGGGCTCGGCCATGGATGCCCAGGGCGGGGCCAATGTCATCGAGCTCCTGCAATATCTCGAGGACAAGGCCGATATCCGCATCCGCCATTCCGTCGTGCTGACGCGCGTCAACTCGATGGTGACGACGCGCGCGATGAACGCCGTCAAGGACCTGCTCGCCGCCCGCCGCGTGCACCTGCTCGAAACGCCGATCATCGAACGCTCCGCCTTCCGCGACATGTTCGGCTGCGGCGGCACCCTCTATTCGATGGATGCGCGCCGCGTCAGCAATCTCGACAAGGCGCAGGAAAACGCCCGCGCGCTGGCGCTGGAAGTGCTGCGGCAGATTCCCGCCGCGCGACATGCCGGCATTCCGGGGCTGCGCAACGTCGCCTGAAGCGCCGCTTGCAATTTCATGACTCTCCCCGCCGTCATGCTCAGGCATGACGTTGGCCTATCGTGATAGCGCACCGGACAAGGCCGGCCCGCTGCCGCTCGATCTGCTCTTTTGAGAAAACAAAGGTCCAGAAATGGAAAAGCCTGCCGCGGGAGGAGGTGCGGCAGGCTTTCCGATAGAACCGAATGGCGACTGGGAGGAGGAGTGCCGCCATTCCCGCAGTCGGCCTTGGGAGGAGGAGTAGGCCTTCTGCAATATCGAAGCTTCGTGGGAGGAGGTACGTTGCTTCGATAAGTGTGACTATACGCGATTCCTGATCATTTCATAGGCATCACTTTGCAAGGCAGCTATGCGTTATGCGCGTACCGTATATCTCAATTCCGTTGAATTAAGCGCCGTCCGAGCGATTCGTTCGCACATGCAAAAACGCCCGCCGGAGGGCGGGCGTCTTCGAATTCTGCCGTTTGGCGCGCGTCGATCAGAAGCCGACGGCGGCGCGGGCGACGGCCTTGATTTCCGACCGGTCGATGCCGAGGTCGCGCAGTTCGCGCGCGCTCATGCGGTCGAGTTCGTTGACGGTCTGACGGTACTTGCGCCAATTATTGAAGGAACGTGCCATGTTCATGATGATCCCCTTTCCTAGGGCTCTCTGTTCGGCACCGGTCCGTGGCGCCGCGTCTTTCGATGGCTGCGTTATAGAACTATGCTGCAATGCGGAACAGCGCTAAGGGAGCACGTCACCCATGCAGAAGGTGCATGGGTATGCTGCCCGGATGAAAACGAGGCGGTTTGCTCCTCACGCCGCGCGCAGGGCGGCTTGCTCTTCGCGCAGGAAGACGGAAATGCGCGCCAGCCCCTCGCGCAGGATCGCCTCGCCGTTCGCATAGCCGATGCGCAGGTGCCCCTCCATGTCCATGGCGCTGCCGGGTGTCAGCATGACGCCGGTGCGTTCCAGCAGCGTCCTGCAGAAGGCCTCGGAAGCGAGCGGCAGATCGTATTTCAGCAGCGCCGTCGTGCCGGATTTCGGCTTCACCCAGGAAATCAGCGGCTCGCCCTCCACCCATTCGGCGAGGATGGCAAGGTTGCGCCGGGTGATCTCGTGGCTGCGGGCGAGGATCCTGTCACGGTTTTCCAGGGCGATGGCGGCGAAATGGTCGTCCAGCATGCCAACGCTGATGGTGTTGTAGTCGCGGTGGATGGAGACCTGTTGAAGAAGCGCCTTCGGCCCGGCGATCCAGCCGAGGCGCAGGCCGGCCAGCGAATAGGTCTTCGACATGCTGCCGGTGCTGATGCCCTTTTCATAGAGATCGGCGATGGAGGCCGTCATGCCGTCGCCCTCTTGGTCCGTGCCGCGATAGACCTCGTCGCAGAGGATCCAGGCGCCGCAGCCGCGGGCGATCGCGGCGACCTGGACCAGGAAATCGCGGTCCATCAGCGAACCGGTCGGATTGTTCGGATTGTTGAGGCAGATGAGCTTCGTGCCGGGCGTGGCGAGCCGGCGCAGTTCTCCGAGGTCCGGCAGGAAGCCGTTTTCCGCGGCGAGCTTCAGGATCTGCACATCCGCACCGAAGCTTTCGGGGATGGAATAGTGCTGCTGGTAGGTCGGCAGGACCGAGACGACGCGGTCGCCCGGCTCCACAAGCGTCTCGTGCACCAGCGCGTTGGCGCCGATCGCGCCATGGGTGACGACGACATTCTCCATGGCCTGTTTCTCATAGAGGCCGGCGATCAGGCGGCGCAGCCGGTCGCTGCCCTCGATGGCGCCGTAGGTGAGCTTCATCGGCAGGAGTTCGGCGAGGATGTCGTCGCGCTTGCCGGCCATGTCGAGCAGTTCGGCGAGCGTCAGCGATTCCACGCAGGTTTCCGCCAGATTCAGCTCGCAATGGTTCTCATAGCGGTTCATCCAGATCTCGACTCCGAAATCGCGTATCTTCATGGCGGGGTCCTTTCGGGTTAGAAAGCGCAATTCGGGCAGCCTGCCCCTTCGATATGGAACGTTATGAGCAATATACTGCACAGTCAAGAACGCGGCGACGTGCTCGCCCATGTCTCCGGCAACCTGCGCCGCCTCCGGCAGGCGGCGGGGCTCAGCCAGATGGCGCTGGCGGAGGCGTCCGGCATCAGCCGGCGCATGATCGTGGCGCTCGAAGGGGGCGATGCGAATATCAGCCTGTCGAGCCTCGACAAGCTGGCGGCCGCGATGGGCGTCGGCTTCGTCGACCTCGTGCGCGACCCGGCCCGCGCGCCCTCGGCGGAGATCAACGAGGTGACGTGGCGCGGCGCGCATGCCGAGAGCACCGCCGTGCTGCTCGGCTCGGCGCCCGCGACCACCGAGGCGCAGATGTGGCTCTGGTCGCTCGGCCCCGGCGAGCACTACGAGGCCGAGCCGGACCCGGCGGGCTGGCATGAGATGGTGTTCGTCACCGAGGGGACGCTCCGGCTCACGCTTTCAGGCTCTGCGAAGGATCATCCGGCCGGCAGCTTCGCCGTCTACCGCACGGACCGGAGCTATGCCTATGCCAATCCCGGCGACACGACCGTGCGCTTCGTGCGCAACGTGATCGCCTGAGGCCGGGCGGCTTCGGGGATGCTGTCTCCCGTGACTGTCGGAACTGGTCGCTGGCGAGTCGCAGACAGGCTGCAACGACACCGGGCGAGGCCCTAAAGTCCACCTCAATTTCTCATCGGGGTCTATGAGCATGGCAGAGTTTCCGCAACAGGCGAAGGTCGTCATCATCGGTTTGGGTGGCATCGTGGGCGCGTCGATCGCCCACCATCTCATCGAACGCGGCTGGGACGACATCGTGGGCATCGACAAGTCGGGCATTCCGACGGACATCGGTTCGACGGCGCATGCCTCGGACTTCTGCTACACGACCAGCCACGATTACCTTTCGGTCTGGACGACCCAGTATTCCATCGATTTCTTCGAGAAGATGGGCCACTACGCCCGCATCGGCGGCCTTGAGGTCGCGCGCACCGGCGACGATGCCTGGATGGAGGAGATCAAGCGCAAGCTCTCCTCGGCCAAGGCCTTCGGCACCCGCGCGCATTACGTCTCGCCGGCCGAGATCAAGGAGAAGTTCCCGCTGATCGAGGAAGACCAGGTGCAGGGCGGCCTGTTCGACCCGGATGCCGGCCTCGTCATTCCGCGCTCGCAGACGGTTGCCGGCAAGCTGGTCGATGCCGCCGAGAAATCCGGCAAGCTCCAGGTCTACGGCAATACGCCGGCCACCGCGCTCATCGTCGAGAAGGGCCGGATCAAGGGCGTCGTCACGCATCGCGGCACGATCATGGCGGACCATGTCATCGTCTGCGCCGGCATCTGGGGGCGCCTCATCGCCGAGATGGTCGGCGAGGACCTGCCGGTCATGCCGGTCGACCATCCGCTCACCTTCTTCGGCCCGTACAACGAATTCGAGGGCACCGGCAAGGAAATCGGCTTCCCGCTGCTGCGCGACCAGGGCAACTCCGCCTATATGCGCGACACGGGCGACCCGAAGACCACCGAGGGCGGCCAGATCGAGTGGGGCTATTACGAGACCACCAATCCGCGCCTGTGCCATCCGCGCGACATTCTCGAAAAGCACGAGGCGCGCCTGTCGCCCTCGCAGCGCGACCTCGACATGGAGCAGATCCTCGAGCCGCTGGAAAAGGCCATGGAACTCACGCCGATCCTCGGCGAGCTCGGCTACAACGAAGGCCATTCCTTCAACGGCCTGCTGCAGGTCTCCGCCGCCGGCGGCCCGTCCTGCGGCGAGAGCCAGAAGGTGCGGGGCCTGTGGTACTGCGTCGCCATCTGGGTCAAGGACGGCCCCGGCTACGGCAAGCTGATCGCCGACTGGATGACGGACGGCCGCACCGAGATCGACCACAACTCCATCGACTATTCCCGCTTCTACCCGCACCAGCTCGAAGAGAAGTTCATCGAGGGCCGCACTTTCGAGGCGGCGCAGAAGATCTACTTCCCGGCCGTGCACAACCGCGAGCCCTATGCCTCGGGCCGCGGCGTCAAGCGCTCGCCGTTCTACGAGCGCGAAGTGGAGCTCGGCGGCTACTTCATGGAGCTTGGCGGCTGGGAGCGCGCGCATGGCTACAAGGCCAACGAGCACCTGCTGGAAAAGTATGGCGACCGCGTGCCGGTGCGCGAGAACGAATGGGACAGCCGCCACTTCTGGCGGGTCTCCAATGCCGAGCACCTGGCGCTGAGCGAGGATTGCGGCATCATCAACCTGTCGCATTTCCACATGGTCGACATCGAAGGCCCTGACCATGTCGAGCTGCTGGAATGGCTCTGCGCGGCCAAGATCGGCGGCGACGGCAATATCGGCAAGGGCATCTATACCCACTTCCTCGACGACGAGGGCATGGTGCGCGCCGACTTCACCGTCTTCCGCATGGCCGACCGCTGCCGCCTCGTCAACGGCGCCGATGCCGGCCCGCGCGACTTCCACTACATGAAGCGCGTCGCCGAGGACCGCGGCCTCGACGTCACCATCACAGACACGTCGGAGAAGTACATCACCATCGGCATCTGGGGGCCGAACGCCCGCGAGAACCTGAAGAAGGTGGTCGCCGATCCGGACGGCCTCAACGTCGAGAACTTCCCCTTCGCGGCCATCAAGCAGATCGAGATCGCCGGCAAGCCGGTCACCGCCTTCCGCATCTCCTATGTCGGCGAGCAGGGCTGGGAACTGCACATGAAGTACGAGGACGGCCTTGCCGTCTGGGACGCGCTGCGCTCCACCGGCGTCATGGCCGTCGGCGTCGAGACCTATGCCAACTCGCGCCGCATGGAAAAGAGCCTGCGCCTCCAGAACGCCGACCTTCTCACCCAGTACAACCTCATCGAGGCCGACCTTGCCCGCCCGAAGGTCAAGGAAGCCGATTTCCGCGGCAAGGCGAAGCACCTGGAATACAAGGCGCGCGATCACCAGCCCGCCATGCTGTGCACGCTCGTCATGACGGAGAATACCGACAGGAACGGCGTCAAGCGCTACCCGCTCGGCAACCTGCCGGTCATGGACCCGGAAACCGGCGAAGCCCTCGTCGACGAACTCGGCCGTCGCTCCTACACGACGTCCATCGCCTTCGGCCCGACCATCGGCAAGAACATCGCGCTTGCCTACCTGCCGCATGCCTATTGCCAGGAGGGCCGCAAGCTCAACATCGAGTATTTCGCCGAGACCTACCCGGTCGAGGTGGTCGGCATCGGCTACAAGCCGCTCTACGACCCCGAGAACCTGAAGCCGCGCACATAAGCGGCTTCGCACGGCAAACGAAAGGGCGTGCCCGCATTGCGGACACGCCCTTTTTTTCATTACGGCAGGCGTTGCCTCAGTAGACCAGCCTGTCCTCACCGTAGACGGGCATCTGCTCGTCGACCGCCGCCATGGCAGGCTCGGCCGCGCCCAGCACGACGATCGGCGTGCCGTTCTGCACGCGGCTGTAGAGGTCGACGATATCCTGGTTGATCATGCGCACGCAGCCGGAGGACACGGACTTGCCGATGGTCCACCATTCCGGCGAGCCGTGGATGCGGTAGAGCGTGTCCTCGCCGTTGCGGAAGATGTAGAGCGCGCGGGCGCCGAGCGGGTTCTTCAGGCCCGGCTCCATGCCGCCGTTCCTGGAACTGTAGGGCTCCAGTTCCGGCTGGCGGCCGATCATCTCGTCCGGCGGCGTCCAGCGCGGCCATTCGCGCTTGTACTGGATGACGCCGCGGCCCGCCCATTCGAAGCCGGCACGGCCAAGGCCAACGCCGTAGCGCATCGCCTGCCCGTCCTCATAGGTCAGGTAGAGGAAATGGCTGGATGTATCGACGACGATCACGCCGGCCCGTTCACCCGTCGGGTTCGGCACCATCTGGCGGTAGAAGCGAGGGTCGATCTTCTGATAGGGGATCGCCGGCAGCGGGAAGCGTTCGTCGGGCTTGGGCCCGTACATGGCCGCATAGATGCTGTTGTCGACCGGCTCGGGCTCGATGGCGACCCTTTCGCGGGCGGGCGTCGTGCAGCCGGCCAGAACGGTTGTGGCCAGTCCCGCGCTGCCGAGCAGGAAGGACCGGCGGGTTACGCTTTCACCAGTCAACACATATCCTCATAGGTCAATCGTCATAGGGATCGGCAAGCGCGGCCTCTGGCCGGCTGACCGGATATTTCGTGCGCGAGATCCGGGCGGCCATGCCCTTCGCTCCCTGCTGCTTCAAAAGCGAGCGGAAGCTCGGATGCATCCCGCCGTCCACATAGGCGAAGCTCGAAACCGGTGTGGCGCCGGCAAAAACGGCGTCCAGCTTCTTTTGTTCCGCACCGATCTTCGCCATCAGGTCGGATTCTGCGCCACCGGCCGTCGGAGGGCACTGGGCCAGCGGGTCGTTGGGCTCCCCGTTGACGAATTCCTTGTTGAAGACATAGCGGCCGCTACAGACCGAAACCTTCGGCTGGCGCTTCGTGAAGGCGAAGGCGTCATAACCTTCCTTCAGCGTGCGCCAGAATGGCATGTTCGGGTCGCCCTTGTGCTTTGCCATGTTGTCCGTGGTCATGCGGAAGGGATAGGCCTGCACCTGGAAGCGCTCCTGCCCGCCTTCCAGCGCCTTCTGCACGATGGCATAGATCTCTCCGACGCCCTGGTCGGTCATGGCGTAGCAGCCCGAGGAGGAGCAGGCGCCGTGCACCATCAGCGCCTCGCCGGTATAGCCGAGCGCCGATTCCAGCCGGTTCGGATAACCGAGGTTGAATGAGACGTAGTATTGCGAGTTCGGGTTCAGCATGCCGGCCGAGACATGGTAGAAGCCTTCCGGCGCCTGGCGGTCGCCGATCTTCGTCTTGGGGCCGAGCTTTCCGGACCAGCGGCACATCGGATAGGTCTTGAAGAGCGCATATCTGCCGCTCGCATCGACCTTCCAGACCTCCAGCTCGCTTTCCTGCTTGAAGATGCGCACGAGCACGGGGCTTTCAGGCTTCATCTTCCTGGCGGCCATCTCGGCCTTCACCTTGCTGGACAGCTTGGGCGCCTCAGCGAGCGAGGCGACGTCCATGGCCATGCAGCCCGCGAGCAGGCCACCGGCGACGGCGGCGGCGGCGAGCCGGGCGAAAAGCGAAAGACGCGAACGGGCGGTTTGACGGGACTGGCGGTGGCGAAGCGCAAACATGGGTCGTTTTCGTTGTTCGGGATCCGTGGCGCGCCGCATCGGAAGGCGACGCATCTCGATACCAGAGTCCAAGCGATTGCTTAGAACTTCGTTAATCTTATGGCCTGCATCGGCCCTCGCGCGGCATCATGCCCTATCCGGGACCCCGAATCCGGGGCCTTCGGCCTGACGGAGCTTAAACCCGCAAGCCGTTTCCGCTTCAAGACCAGCTTTGCGGCTTTCTTTCGTCCTGACATCACGGATCGAACAAAAAAGCGTCAAAAGCCTGCACCCTGCCATCAAAACTTGATTTGCCGACGCTCGCGCCACATCTGTGATGCAGTTCATGCGACGAGGGCAGGCGATGCTGACGATCGGCGATCTTTCCAGGCAGACGGGCGTCAAGGTTCCCACCATCCGCTATTACGAGCAGATGGGGCTGCTTTCCCATGCCGAGCGCTCGGAGGGCAACCAGCGGCGCTATTCCAGCGACGAGCGCGACCGCCTTGCCTTCATCCGCCATGCCCGCGACCTCGGCCTGACCATCGATGCCATCCGCGAGCTGATCGAGCTCAGCCAGCATCCCGAACATCCCTGCCGCGACGCCGACCGCATCGCCGCCGAGCAGCTCGCCACCGTCCGGCGCAAGATCGCCCGGCTGCGCAAGCTGGAGGCGGAGCTGGAGCGCATCACCAGCCATTGCCATTCCGACCAGATCCGCGACTGCTACGTCATCCGCGCGCTCGCCAACCACGACCTCTGCGCCGACGACCACGACTAGGACGCGGCGAGCAGCCTCAGCTTCTGCAATTGGGTTTCACGCGGCTCGTGCATGTCGAGCATGCCTTGCAGGCGGCCGTCAGTGCGCACGAGGAAGAGCCCGGCCGTGTGTTCCATCGTGTAGCTGTCCGACGCCGTGGGCACCTTGCGGTAAAAGGCCGAGAACGCCGCCGCCGCCGCCTTCGTCTGCAAGGCATCGCCGCGCAGCGCGACGATCCGCCGGTCGAACGCGGTCATGTAGAGCTTCAGGAGCTCCGCGGTATCGCGCTCGGGATCGATGGAGACGAAGAGCGGCGTGATGCGATCCGCCGCCGGGCCGAGCGCCTCCAGGAGCGCGGTCAGCTCGAAGAGCGCGGTCGGGCAGACATCCGGGCAATGGGTGAAGCCGAAGAAGACGAGATAGGGCTTTCCCGCGAGATCGGCCGAGCGGAAGGGCTTTCCGTCGGTCGTCTGCAAGGTGAAGGCGCGCTGTTTCGGTCGATCGGCTTGCGGCACGAGGGCCGCGGCCGTCGCCCCGACGATCGCGGCCCCGACGCAAATGCCGAAGAATATCCTGCGCCTCATCCCTTGATGGGCCTCAGCAGGCGCAGGGCGTTCAGCGTGACCAGCACAGTGGCGCCGGTATCGGCGAGGATCGCCGGCCAGAGGCCGGTGATGCCGACGATGGTCGTGACCAGGAAGACGCCCTTGAGGCCGAGCGCGATGACGATGTTCTGCGTGATGTTGCGCATGGTGCGCTTCGAGAGGTCCGTCATCAGCGCGACGTCGCCGACGCGGCCATGAAGGATCGCGGCATCGGCCGTTTCCAGCGCCACGTCCGTGCCGCCGCCCATGGCGATGCCGACATTGGCGGCGGCAAGCGCCGGGGCGTCGTTGATGCCGTCGCCGATCTTGCCGACGACGAAGCCCTCGCGCTGCAATTCGCCGACGATGCGCTGCTTGTCCTCGGGCATCAGCTCGGCGCGGACCTCGATGCCGAGTTCGGCGCCGACGGCTTTCGCCGTGCGGGCATTGTCGCCGGTCAGCATGATCGTCTTGATGCCGGCATCGCGCAGGGTCTTCAGGCCGGCGGCGGCGTCCGCGCGCGGCTCGTCGCGCATGGCGATGGCCCCGGCGAGCACGCCGTCGACGATCAGCATGGAGACGGTCTTGCCGTCGTCGTTGAGCGCCGTGGTGGCGGCCTTCACCTCTTCGGAAATGCTGGCCCGCTCGGCGGCGGCCTTCGGCGAGCCGAGGAAGATGCCCTTGCCTTCGACGGTGGCCGTGACGCCCTTGCCGCCCAGCGCGCGGGAGCTACTGGCGGTCGGAAGGGCGATGCCGTCCTCGGCCCCCCTGCCGAGAATGGCGAGCGCCAGCGGGTGGCTGGAGCCAGCCTCCAGCGCGGCGGCAAGGCGCAGCACCTCTTCGGCCGGCTGCGCGAAGGCGACGACATCCGTGACGACAGGCTTGCCCTCGGTCAGCGTGCCGGTCTTGTCGAAAGCGATGGCGGTGAGCTTGCCGAGGCCCTCCAGCACCGCGCCGCCCTTCATGAGCAGGCCGCGGCGCGCGCCGGCCGAAAGCGCGGCGGCGATGGCGGCGGGCGTCGAGATGACCAGCGCGCAGGGGCAGCCGATCAGGAGGACGGCGAGGCCCTTGTAGACCCATTCGCTCCAGACGCCGCCGAGGAGGAGCGGCGGGATGATCGCGACGAGCGCGGCGACGGCGACCACGCCGGGCGTGTAGTATTTGGAGAAGCGGTCGATGAAGCGCTCGGTCGGCGCCTTCGATTCCTGCGCCTCCTCGACCAGCTTGATGACGCGGGCGATGGTGTTGTCGGCCGCCGCGGCGGTGACGCGGATGCGCAGGGCCGCATCGCCGTTGACCGTGCCGGCGAAGACCGTGTCGCCGGTCTCCTTGCGCACGGGCGTGCTCTCGCCGGTCACGGGTGCCTCGTCGATGGCGCTCTCGCCCTCGACGATCGTGCCGTCGGCGGAGATACGGTCGCCGGGACGCACGAGGATGACGGCGCCGACGGCGAGCGATTCGGCGGGCACTTCCCTGGTTCCGCCCTCCCCTTCCAGCAGCGCCGTCTTCGGCACGAGGGCGGAGAGCGAGCGGATGCTGTCGCGCGCCTTGCCGGCGGCGACGCCTTCCAGCAGTTCGCCGACGAGGAAGAGGAAGACGACCGCCGCCGCTTCTTCCGTGGCGTTGATGATCACCGCGCCCACGGCGGCGATGGTCATCAGCATCTCGATGGAGAAGGGCGTGCCGGCGAGCGCGGCCATGATGGCGCGGCGGGCGATCGGCACGAGGCCGACGGCCATGGCGACGATGAAGGCATAGGTGGCGATGGCCGGGAAGAGATGGCCGATGCCGTAGGCGATGACCAGCGCCGCCCCGGCGAGGATGGTGAGGCGGCCCTTCCGGCCCTTCCACCACGGCCCTTCGGAGGGACCGTGGTCGTGGCCGTGCAATCCTTCGATCGCCGCAGCTTTCGGCTCATGGGCGTGGTCATGGCCGGCGTGATCATCATGCGCATGATCGTCATGATTGCAGGAGGGGCCGTGCTCATGGTTCCCGGCCTGCTTTTCCGCCGCACCCGGCGTCACGGTGTAGCCGAGGCCGGAGACCTTGCGCTGGATCGCCTTGAGATCGCTCGTCCCGTCGTGCTCGACGCGCATCGTGCCGGCGGTCACGGAAACGGAGACGTCGGACACCCCGGGCATGCGGCGCACGGCCGTGTCGATCTTGCTGGCGCAGGAGGCGCAATCCATGCCCTCCACCCGGAAACGCGTCTCTTTCACATCGGTCATCGCACAATCCTCTTCAGTCTCTTGAGGATGTTGTACGACCTCTAGCGACTAGAGGTGCAAGTGCCGATTTCAAAAAAATCAGGGCAAAGTAGCGCATTGAAATCCGCCGCGCGCCTGTGCTAGAGAGCGCCTCACTTATTGCAGGTTTCATCTGCTGGTTGGGGAGGACGCCATGTCTTGCGACGCCCTCTTCCAATCGGGGATGGGCTCGGTAGATGCCCCCCGAACGGAAGAACGCTTTTCGATGCGTGCCATCGCGGCACGGTCTGGCTTTTATGCCGTTACGCCAACCGGTCCCATGCGGCCGGTGAAGACACCCTGCCTGCCCGTCCTCCATTTCACGCGATATGCCGACCGGGCGAACAGCGCCAAGGCGCTGTCACACCGCCGTGTCCGCACGACGATACCGTAACAGACGGTTCCTTCCCTGAGCCCACGCGGAGCGGGAGGCCTGTGCCTCTCCTCGTCGCGTTTCTATCGCGTTTCCGGCGCTGCCTGCGCACGATCCACCGCAAGAAGACAGGTTCTCCATGTCCCTCACCACGCCCTATTACCTGATCGACAAGTCGAAGCTTCTCGCCAACATGGAGAAGATCGCCCTGCTGCGCGAGATTTCCGGCGCCAGGGCGCTCCTGGCGCTGAAATGCTTCGCCACCTGGTCGGTCTTCGATTTCATGCGGGACTACATGGACGGCACGACCTCCTCCTCGCTCAACGAGGTGCGCCTCGGCCACGAGCGCTTCGGCAAGGAGACGCACGCCTATTCCGTCGCCTATGCCGATTACGAGATCGACGAGGTCATCAGCCACGCCGACAAGATCATCTTCAACTCTGTCAGCCAGCTCGACCGCTTCTGCGACAAGGCCGCCGGCATCGTGCGCGGCCTGCGGCTCAACCCGGGCATCTCCTCCTCCAGCTTCGATCTCGCAGACCCCGCCCGCCCCTTCTCGCGCCTTGGCGAATGGGATGTGAAGAAAGTCGAGCCGGTCATGGACCGCGTTTCCGGCTTCATGATCCACAACAATTGCGAGAACGGCGATTTCGACCTCTTCCACCGCATGCTCGGCACCATCGAGGAGAAGTTCGCCCCGCTGCTGAAGAAGGCCGAATGGGTGAGCCTTGGCGGCGGCATCCACTTTACCGGTGCAGACTATCCGCTGGAAAAGTTAGCCGAGCGGCTGAAGCGCTTTGCCGGCGACTACGGCGTGCAGGTCTATCTGGAGCCGGGCGAAGCCTCGATCACCAGGTCCACCTCGCTTGAGGTGACCGTGCTCGACACGCTCAACAACGGCAAGGACCTCGCCATCGTGGACAGTTCCATCGAGGCGCACATGCTGGACCTGCTGATCTACCGCGAGAACGCCAAGCTCTCCCCGAACACCGGGCCGCACCGCTACATGGTCGCCGGCAAGTCCTGCCTTGCCGGCGACATCTTCGGCGAGTTCAATTTCGAGCAGGAACTGAAGGTCGGCGACCGCATCTCCATCCAGGACGCGGCCGGCTACACCATGGTCAAGAAGAACTGGTTCAACGGCGTGAAAATGCCGGCCATCGCCATCCGCGAGCTGGATGGCAGCATCCGCACCGTCCGCGAATTCGACTACGCGGACTACGAGGCAAGCCTTTCCTAAATCCCCCCGTCAACCCAGAAGGAGCTATTCCGGGACATGAAGAAGAACGTGCTCATCATCGGCGCCGGCGGCGTTGCACAGGTCGTGGCGCACAAATGCGCCCAGAACAACGACGTGCTCGGCGACATCCACATCGCTTCGCGCACCAGGGCGAAGTGCGACAAGATCATCGCGTCCGTTCATGAGAAGAAGGCGATGAAGCAGCCGGGCGTCCTTGAAGGCCACGCCCTCGACGCGCTCGACATCGAGGCCACCAAGGCGCTCATCGCATCGACGAAGTCGCAGATCGTCATCAATGTCGGCACCGCCTTCCTCAACATGTCGGTGCTGCGCGCCTGCATGGACACGGGCGTCGCCTATATCGACACCGCGATCCACGAGGAGCCGGGCAAGATCTGCGAGACGCCGCCGTGGTACGGCAACTACGAATGGAAGCGCGCCGCCGAATGCGAGGAAAAGGGCATCACCGCCATCCTCGGCGCGGGCTTCGACCCGGGCGTCGTCAACGCCTATGCGAAACTCGCCAAGGACGAATATCTCGACACGGTGACGGACGTCGATATCGTCGACATCAATGCCGGCAGCCACGGCAAGTACTTCGCCACGAACTTCGACCCGGAAATCAACTTCCGCGAATTCACCGGCGTCGTCTATTCCTGGCAGAACGGCCAGTGGCAGACCAACAAGATGTTCGAGATCGGCAAGGATTACGACCTGCCGGTCGTCGGCACGCGCCGCGCCTATCTGTGCGGCCATGACGAGGTGCATTCGCTGGCGAAGAACATGGACGGCGCGAATGTGCGCTTCTGGATGGGCTTCGGCGATCACTACATCAACGTCTTCACCGTCTTGAAGAACCTCGGCCTGCTCTCCGAGCAGCCGGTCAAGACGGCCGAAGGCCAGGAAGTCGTGCCGCTCAAGGTCGTCAAGGCCGTGCTGCCCGATCCCGCCTCGCTCGCCCCCGGCTACGAAGGCAAGACCTGCATCGGCGACTATGTGAAGGGCCTGAAGGACGGCAAGGAAAAGACCGTCTTCATCTACAACGTGGCCGACCACAAGGAAGCCTATGAGGAAGTCGGCTCGCAGGGCATCTCCTACACCGCCGGCGTGCCGCCGGTCGCCGCGGCCATGCTCGTCGCGACGGGCGAGTGGGACGTGAAGAAGATGGCGAATGTCGAGGAACTGCCGCCGAAGCCCTTCATCAACCTCCTGAACCGCATCGGCCTGCCGACCCGCATCCAGGACGAGGACGGCGACCGCGCAGTTAGCTTCTAAACCGATGCCCATGCCGTGGACGGCATGGGCAAGGTTCCCGAAACGAAAAGGCCGGCGTAATGCCGGCCTTTTCTCATGATGGCTGTCCGCCATTCATGCGATCTTCTCGATCTCCAGTTCCTGCCCGCCCATCGTCACCACATCGCCGACCGCCTTGCCCATGAGGAGGCGCGCGACGGGGGAGACATAGGAGATCGACCCCGCCTTGGGGTCGGCCTCGTCCTCGCCGACGATGCGGTAGGTCTGCACGCGGCCGTCGTCCCGGTTGAAGGTGACGGTGCTGGCGAAGGCGACGACATCGTTCGAAGCCGGCGGGGGAATGAGCTGGGCGGTGCGCAGCCGCTCGGCGAGGTAGCGCAGATCGCGCACCGGGCCGGCCATCTGGCGCCGCCGCTCGTTCACGTCCTCGATGGCGTTGGCGGCCTCATAGGCGTCCTTCGCCTCCTGAAGCTGGCGTTCGAGCGCCTTGAATCCCGACTCGGTCACGAGATTGGGATGCGGCGAGACGGGGCGATCCGGCAGATGGGTTTCCGCCGCCGTTTCGGCGCTCTCTTCCTTGACGAATGCGACGCTCACGCTCGGACTCCGTTATGATTTGCGCGCGGATGTTACGGAAATTCGCGTGCCATTGCTACCGCAGCCAGACGGCAAGATCGGAGGGCTTGCCGCCGCGGCGGCGCAGCGAGACCAGCTTCTCCCGGGCGAATTTCTTCGCCGCCGCCTCGGCGGCCTCGCGATTGGGATAGGTGTCCGGCAGGACATAATCCTTGCCGCCGCACGACAGCAGCGCCCGGCAACTCAGAACGTCGAAATGCAACTGTATATCGGTTTGCTCGCCCATTTCGTCCTCCCTTCAAGACAACGGGAGAAACACCGCACGCGCCGGGAAGTTCCCCACGCGTGCCGGGTCTGGTCACACGCTCAGACGATGCCGCCGGAACCGGCGATGGAAGCCGGACGTTCGGCGGCGACCTTCCGGCGATAGCCGCTGGCGCGGTAGGTCGCGACCGGATCGATCGCCCCGCCGGTGCGGCGGCGGGCTTCGGCGAGGATCGGCTCCACATCGGTGCGGTAGGCGCGCTTGAGCGTTTCCGTCGCCATGAGGGCGTCGTTGTCCTCCTGGTAGCTGGACAGCGCCGTGCGGTCGACGAGGAGCGCCTGCGCGTAGGCGCGGCGGATTTCGTTCGCGCTGTTGATCAGGCTTTCGATCGGGTCGGTGACATTGTGCGACTGGTCGATCATGTGCGCCGGGTGGAAGCCCTTGGCGCCGCGCGCCTCCGCATCCACCAGTTCGTTGAAGACGAGGAAGAGGCGATAGGGCTCGATGGCGCCGGCATCAAGGTCGTCGTCGCCGTATTTGGAATCGTTGAAGTGGAAGCCGCCGAGCTTGCCGAACTGGATGAGGCGAGCGACGATCATCTCGATATTGGTGTTCGGCGCGTGATGGCCGAGATCGACGAGGCATTGCGCCTTGGGGCCGAGCGTCTCAGCGATGAGATAATTCGTGCCCCAGTCCTGCACGACGGTCGAATAGAAGGCCGGCTCGTACATCTTGTGCTCGGAGAACAGCTTCCAGTCATCCGGCAGGCCCTTGTAGATCTCCGCCATGGCAGCAAGGTAGCGCTCGAAGGCCCTGGTGAAGTTGCTCTGGCCGGGGAAGTTGGAGCCATCGCCGACCCAGACCGTCAGCGCCTTGGAGCCGATGGCCTTGCCGATCTCGATGCATTCCAGATTGTGCTCGACCGCCTGGGCGCGTGTCGCCGCGTCCGTGTGGCTGAGCGAGCCGAATTTGTAGGAATGTTTCTGGCCGGGTGCATCGGAGAAGGTGTTGGAGTTCATGGCGTCGAAGCCGAGGCCGAGCGCATCGCCCTTCGCCTTCAGTTCCTTCGGATCGGCCTTGTCCCACGGGATATGCAGCGAGACATTGGGCGTGGCGCGCGTCAGCTGCTGGATGACGGCGCAGTCGTCCAGCTTGTCGAAGACGCCGCGCGGCTCGCCGGTGCCGGGAAAGCGCGCGAAGCGCGTGCCGCCCGTGCCGACGCCCCAGGAGGGGACGGCAACGAAGAACTGTTCGACCTTGCCCGTGACGGCCTCGATGTCGATGCCGCGGCGGGCGAGGTTCGCGCCGAGCGCCTCGTAATCTTCCTTCAGCGCCTGGGCGCGCCTGTCGTTTTCCCGCGCGACGACATCCTGCGCGATCCTGAATTCAGCCATTCCATCCTCCCTGATCCACGCGGACTAGCGCGGAAAACTCTGCGCGTTGCCGGCATCCACGTTGATGATGTTGCCCGTCGACTTTGCCGAAAGGTCCGATGCGAGGAAATAGATCGCCTCGGCGATGTCCTCCGGGAAGACGTTGAGCTTGAGCATCGACCGCTTGCGGTAATGCTCCTCCAGCTCGCCCACCTCGATCTTCGAGGAGGCGGCGCGCTGCTTGCGCCACTCGCCGCCCCAGATCTTGGAGCCGCGCAGCACCGCGTCGGGGTTGACCGTGTTGACGCGGATGCCCGCCTCCGCGCCTTCGAGAGCAAGGCAGCGGGCAAGGTGGATCTCGGCGGCCTTGGCCGTGCAATAGGCCGAGGCGTTCGGCGAGGAGGCAAGGCCGTTCTTGGAGGCGACGAAGACCACGTTGCCGCCGAGGTTCTGGCGGCGGAAGAGGCGGAACGCCTCGCGCGAGACGAGAAAGTAGCCGGTCGCGAGGATCTCGATGTTCTTGTTCCACATCGAAAGCTCGGTGCTTTCGACCGGTGCCGAGGAGGCGATGCCGGCATTGGAAACGAGGATATCGACGCCGCCGAATTCGACGCAGGCTTCCGTGAAGGCGGAGATGACGCCCGCCTCGTCCGTCACGTTGAGCGTGACGGTGCGCACGGCGTCGCCGCCGTAGGTCTTCGCGAAGTCCGCACCGACCTCAGCCAGCGCAGCGGCGTCGATATCGGCCAGAACCACGCAGGCGCCCTCGCCCGCCAGCCGCGCGGCCGTCGCGCGGCCGATGCCGCCGGCACCGCCCGTCACGAAGGCGACGCGGCCGGCAAGGCTCTTCGGCTTCGGCATGCGCTGGAGCTTCGCTTCCTCCAGCAGCCAGTATTCGATGTCGAAGGCTTCCTGCTCCGGCAGGCCCTGATATTCGGAAACCGTCGAGGCGCCGCGCATCACGTTGATGGCGTTGACGTAGAATTCGCCGGCGATGCGCGCGGTCGCCTTGTCCTTGGCGAAGGAGAACATGCCGACGCCGGGAACGAGGAAGATGACCGGGTTCGGATCGCGCATGGCCGGCGAATTGCCGCGCTTGCAGGCTTCGTAGTAGCGGGCGTAGTCGGCGCGATAATCTTCCAGCGCCTTGTCGAGGCCGGCGATCACGGCATCCACATCGGGCTTGGCGGGATCGAAATCGACGATCAGCGGGCGGATCTTGGTGCGCAGGAAATGGTCCGGGCAGGAGGTGCCGAGCGCGCCGAGCGGCCTCAGGTCCTTCGAATTGACGAATTCGAGCACGGCGGCCTGGTCGTCGAAATGGCCGAGCTTGCGTTCGCCCTTGCCGATGCGGCCGCGGATTTCCGGCATCAGCTTCGCTACGACGGCGCGGCGCTCGGTTTCACCGAGGCTCTTGGCGACGGCGCCGCCGAAGATCGTCTTGCCTTCCGTCTCCTTGCCGAACCATTCGATCGCCCGGTTGATGATGTCGAGTGTCAGCAGGTAGCAATCCTTGGCATCGTCCGCCCAGGTGAAGAGCCCGTGGCTTTCGAGCACGACGCCCTTGGCATTCGGGTTCGCCTTCACGAAGGCTTCGAGGTCGAGGCCGAGCTGGAAGCCGGGGCGACGCCAGGGCAGCCAGCCGATCTCCTCACCGAATATTTGCGCCGTCAGCGCCTTCGAGTTCTTCGACGCGGCGATGGCGATGATCGCGTCCGGGTGCATGTGGTCGACATGCGCGAACGGCACGAAGCCGTGCAGGGGCGTATCGATGGAGGCGGCGCGCGGATTGAGGTTGAAGGTGCAGTGCGGCAGGAAGCCGACCATGCGGTCCTCGTCCTCGACGCCCTTGTAGATGCCCTTCAGCGCTTCGAGCTTTTCCATGTAGAGGGTGGCGAAACCGTCGAGCTTGATCGTACCGACGTCGCCGCCGGAGCCCTTCACCCACAGGACACGGACCTTTTCGCCCGTCAGCGGATCGGTTTCCAGCACCTTGGCCGAGGTGTTGCCGCCGCCGTAATTGGTGATGCGCTTGTCTGCGCCGAGGAGGTTGGAGCGGTAGAGCAGCTTGCCCGGCTCGTCGAGCCCTGCGGCATGGGCGTCGTCCCAACGGTTTTCGAGAAGGCGGGGCTGGCCCGTCATGACATCCTCCCTGGTCTGTCCAATCACGGGATGCCGGCGCGGCGTCCCGTCTCCTTTGCCAGAGCTATGGCGCACCTTGGCTCGCAATGTCAATCATTTTTGATCACTAAAGATCATTGTGCAATGCAATATGATCTTTTTTGATCGTTTTTGATTGACAGGCTAAAACGAATGCGAATAAATCATACTGAGGAGGACCCCATGCACGAACGCGAACGCCATCGCATCATTCTGAGCGCTATCCAGGAAAAGCCCGTCGTGACGGTGCAGGATATCGCCGAACTGACCGAGGCATCCGAAGCCACGATCCGCCGCGACATCGCGGCCCTGCATGTGCAGGGCAAGCTGCGCCGCGTGCGCGGCGGCGCCGAGGCCGTGCATCCGCCGCAGCTCGGCAATCTGGCGGCGCGTCCGTTCAAGGTCTCCGAATCGATCAACATCGATCGCAAGCGCGCAATCGCCCGCCGCGCGGTGGAGCTCTGCGAGGAAGGCGACTCCATCATCATCAACGGCGGCACCACGACGTTCCAGATGGTGCATTTCATGTCGGCCCGCCGCCTGCAGGTCATGACCAATTCCTTCGCCATCGCCGAGCATCTGGTGAAGCATTCCAAATGCACGGTGAGCGTTCCGGGCGGCGCGATCTACCGCGACCAGAGCCTCATCCTCTCGCCCTTCGACAATGACGCGATCCGCAATTTCTATGCGCGGCGCATGTTCATCGGCGCGCAGGGCGTCAATGCGCTCGGCATCATGGAGGGAGACGCGCTGGTGATCCAGAGCGAGCAGAAGCTGATGCGGCAGGCGGAGGAATTGATCGTGATGGTCGATTCCAGCAAGTTCGAGCGGCGCTCCAGCCTCATTCTGTGCCCGCTGGAGAATGTCACCACGATCATCACCGACGACAGGATTTCGGACGAGGCGGCCGCCATGGTCGCCCATGCCGGCATAAGGCTCATCACGGTCAAGCCGATGGCTTCGACCGAGAAGGAGGATTCCACCTCGGCGGCCTGACAAGCGGGCGGCCGGGAGGAGTGAACGTTTCAACATTGGGAGGAAAACCATGAAACTGACCACGAAACTGCTCGCCGGCGCGGCGCTCGCGCTTGCCGCCATGGTGTCCACGGCCAATGCCGCGGACATGAAGATCGCCCTTCTCGTCAAGTCGCTCGGCAACGGCTTCTTCGAGGCCGCCAACAAGGGCGCGGAGGAAGCCGCCAAGGAACTCGGCGGCGTCGAGATCATCTATACCGGCCCGACCACGACGACGGCCGAAGGCCAGATCGAAGTCATCAACTCACTGATCGCGCAGGGCGTCGACGCCATCGCGATCTCCGCCAACGACCCGGACGCCGTCGTCCCGGCGCTGAAGAAGGCCCAGCAGCGCGGCATCAAGGTCATCTCGTGGGACTCGGGCGTGGCGCCCGAAGGCCGCATCATGCACCTCAACCCGTCGTCCAACGAGCTGATCGGCAAGATGTGCCTGCAGCTCGCCAAGGACCACCTGCCGGATGGCAAGGGTGACTTCGCGATCCTCTCGGCGACGACGACCTCGACCAACCAGAACACCTGGATCGAGGAAATGAAGAAGCAGATCGGCGACTTCCCGGGCCTCAACCTCGTCACCACCGTCTACGGCGACGACCTTGCCGACAAGTCCTACCGCGAAGCCAACGGCCTCCTGACCTCGCAGCCGAACGTCAAGGTCATCGTCGCCCCGACGACGGTCGGCGTGCTTGCCGCCTCGCAGGCCGTCAAGGATGCCGGCAAGATCGGCGAGGTCTACGTGACGGGCCTCGGCCTGCCTTCCGAGATGGCCGGCGCCATCAAGTCGGGCGCGACCAAGGAATTCGCCATCTGGAACCCGATCGACCTCGGCTATTCCGCAACCCAGATCGCCTATCATCTCGTCAAGGGTGACACGGACGGCGCGCCGGGCTCGGAAATCGAAGCCGGCCGCATGGGCAAGATCAAGGTCGGCGACAACGGCGAGGCCGCCATGGCCGATCCCTTCGTCTACGATGCCTCGAACGTCGAAGAGTTCGCGAAGATCTTCTGATCCAAAGCAAGACGATGCCGCTGTCTTCCTTCTCCCCGGCGGGGAGAAGGTCGCGGCAGCGGGATGAGGGGGCCGCCGGAGGCGAAAGCGACCGTCCCTCCCCCTCATCCGACCCTTCGGGCCACCTTCTCCCCGAGGGGGAAGGAAAACCGAGACGCCGTGCGTCCCACGCAATTGCCCGGCCCTTCGCTGGAGAGGGCCTTCAAGGTGAAACCGAACATGCTCGCCGCCACACAACAGTCCGATGCCGGCTCGATGTCCGAAAGCACAAAGTCGCCCATTCTGGAGATGCGTGGCATCTCGCAGATATTCCCCGGGGTGAAGGCGCTCGACGGCGTCGATATCGCGCTCTATCCCGGCGAGGTGACGGCGCTGATCGGCGAAAACGGCGCGGGAAAATCGACGCTGGTGAAAATCCTGACCGGCATCTACCGCCCGAACGAGGGCGAGATCGTCATGGACGGCAAGCCCGTCGCCTTCGCCAATGCGCAGGCCGCCATCGACGCCGGCGTGACGGCGATCCATCAGGAAACCGTGCTCTTCGACGAGCTGACGGTCGCGGAGAACATCTTTCTCGGCCATGCGCCGCGCACGCGCTTCGGCCTCATCGACTGGAAGACCATCAACGAGCGCGCCCGCGCGCTGATGCACCAGCTCGAAAGCAATATCGATCCGACGATCAAGCTGAAGGACCTCTCCATCGCCCAGCGGCATCTGGTGGCGATCGCCCGGGCGCTTTCGGTCGAGGCGCGCATCGTCATCATGGACGAGCCGACGGCCGCCCTTTCGCGCAAGGAGATCGACGACCTTTTCCGCATCGTCGGGAACCTGAAGAAGCAGGGCAAGGCCATCCTCTTCATCAGCCACAAGTTCGACGAGCTCTACGAGATCGCCGACAGCTACGCCGTCTTCCGCGACGGGCGCATGGTCGGCGCCGGCCGGCTGAGCGAGACGCCGCAGGAGGAGATCGTGCGGCTGATGGTCGGCCGCGACGTGCATGACGTCTTCCCGAAGAGCAAGGTCGCCATCGGCGAGACCGTGTTCAGGGTCGAGGGCTACTGCCACGACACGGAATTCCGCGACATCTCCTTCGACCTCCGGCGCGGCGAGATCCTCGGCGTCTACGGCCTGATCGGCGCTGGGCGCTCGGAGCTCTGCCAGTCGCTGTTCGGCATGACCGTGCCCGCCTCGGGAAAGACCTTCCTCGACGGGCGCGAGATCGCCATCCGCTCCTCCGCCGACGCGATTGCCGCCGGCATCGTCTACGTGCCGGAGGAGCGCGGCCGCCACGGCCTCGCGCTCGAAATGCCGATCTACCAGAACATGTCGCTGCCCTCGCTCGCCCGCACCTCGGCGCGCGGTTTCCTCAAGGCGATCAACGAGTTTTCGCTGGCGCGCAAATATGCCGAGCGGCTGGACCTTCGCGCCGCCGCGCTCGCCGTGCCGGTCGGCACGCTTTCGGGCGGCAACCAGCAGAAGGTGGTGATCGGCAAGTGGCTCGCCACGAAGCCGAAGGTCATCATCCTCGACGAGCCGACCAAGGGCATCGACATCGGCTCCAAGGCGGCCGTGCATGCCTTCATCTCCGAACTTGCCGGCGAGGGCCTTTCCATCGTCATGATCTCCTCCGAACTGCCTGAGATCCTCGGCATGTCGGACCGCGTGATGGTGATGCGCGAGGGGCTGATGGCCGGCCTGTACGACCGCGACGGGCTGACGGCGGAAACGCTGGTGCGCGCGGCGACCGGCAATGCGTAAGGGCGAATGAGCATGCAGCGTCTTCTCAAGAACCGTGAACTCCTGCTGGCCCTGATCATTCTCGTGATGATCGCCGGCTTCGCGACGCGTGCGGCCGGCTTCGCTTCCCCCGCCAACCTTGCCAATATCTTCAACGACACGTCGATCCTGATCATCCTCGCCCTCGGCCAGATGACGGTGATCCTGACCAAATCCATCGACCTTTCCGTCGCCGCCAACCTCGCCTTCACCGGCATGGCCGTCGCCATGCTGGATGCGGCCTATCCCGGCCTGCCGCTGGCGCTGCTCATCGTGCTCGCCATCGGCATCGGCGCGGCGCTCGGGGCGATCAACGGCTTCCTCGTCTGGCTCCTGCAGATACCGCCCATCGTCGTGACGCTCGGCACGCTCACCATCTATCGCGGCATGGCCTTCGTGCTGTCGGGCGGCAGCTGGGTGAACGCCCACCAGATGACACCCGATTTCCTCAACCTGCCGCGCTTTCCCGTGCTCGGCCTGCCGATCCTCTCCTGGCTCGCCATCGCCATCGTGCTGATGATGTGGTTCGTGCTGACGCGCACGCCCTTCGGCCGCGCCGCCTATGCCTCTGGCGGCAACCCCACGGCCGCCGTCTATGCCGGTATCGATGTCGGCCGCTCGCGCTTCCTCGCCTTCGTGCTATCAGGCGCGCTCGCCGGCCTCTCGGGCTATCTCTGGGTGTCGCGCTATGCCGTCGCCTATGTCGACATCGCCGCCGGCTTCGAGCTGGACAGCGTCGCGGCCTGCGTCATCGGCGGCATCTCCATTGCCGGCGGCATCGGCAGCGTGATCGGCACGGTGCTCGGCGCGCTCTTCCTCGGCGTCATCAAGAACGCGCTGCCCGTCATCGGCATTTCGCCCTTCGCGCAGATGGCGATCTCGGGCGTCGTCATCATCCTCGCCGTCGTCTTCAACGCCCGCGCCGAGAAGAAGAAGGGCCGCATCATCCTGCGCGACCGCGCCGCCAAGGAGACGCTGGCATGAACCAAATGACACCGGGCGAAACCACGATCCGCCGCCAGACCCCCGACCGGCTCGGCACGCCGATGAAGCGCCTGCTGGCAAGCTGGGAGGTGCTGCTCTTCTGCGTGGCCGTCCTCATCTTCATCGCCAATTCGCTGGCCTCGCCCTATTTCCTCGATGCCTGGAACCTCTCGGACGCGACGTTCAACTTCACGGAAAAGGCGCTGGTCGCCTTCGCCATGGCGCTGCTGATCATCGCTGGCGAGATCGACCTTTCCGTCGCCGCAATCATCGCGCTCGCCTCGACCGCCATGGGCGCGGCGGTGCAGATGGGCGTCGGCACGCCCGGCCTCGTCGCCATCGGCATCGGCACCGGCCTTGCCTGCGGCGCGTTCAACGGCCTGCTCGTCGCCGGCCTCAAGCTGCCGTCCATCGTCGTCACCATCGGCACGATGAGCCTCTTCCGCGGCATCTCCTATATCGTGCTCGGCGATCAGGCCTATGGCAAGTATCCCGCCGATTTCGCCTGGTTCGGCCAGGGCTATGTCGTCTGGGTGTTCTCCTTCGAATTCGTGCTCTTCCTCGTCATGGCCGCGGTCTTCGGCGTGCTGCTGCACAGGACAAATTTCGGCCGCCACGTCTATGTCATCGGCAACAACGCCATGGCCGCGCGCTTCTCCGGCATTCCGGTCGACCGGGTGAAGTTCATCCTTTTCCTGCTGACAGGCCTGATGAGCGGCATCGCCGCCGTCTGCCTCACCTCGCGCCTCGGCTCCACCCGCCCCTCCATCGCGCAAGGGTGGGAGCTGGAGATCGTGACCATGGTCGTGCTCGGCGGGGTTTCGATCCTCGGTGGGGCCGGCACCATCGCAGGCGTCGTCATCGCCGCCTTCGTGATGGGCCTCGTCACCTTCGGCCTCGGCCTTCTCAACGTTCCCGGCATCGTCATGTCCATCTTCATCGGCCTCCTGCTGATCGTTACCATCGCCCTGCCGATCGTCGCGCGCCGGATCAAGCATGCGAGGGGAGCCTGATGGAACGCTACGCCTTCAAGATGAAGCTCCATCCCGGCATGGAAGCGGAATACAGGAAGCGCCATGACGCGATCTGGCCCGAGTTGGTCGCCCTGCTGCGCGAGGCCGGCGCGTCCGACTATTCCATCTATCTCGACCCGGAGACGAACATCCTCTTCGGCATCCTCACCCGGCCGGAGAACCACGCCATGGCGGCCTTGCCCGACCACCCCGTGATGAAACGCTGGTGGGCGCACATGGCCGATATCATGGAGACCAACCCGGACAATTCCCCCGTCCAGAGCGACCTCGTTCCCGTCTTCCACATGCCATGACAGCCTGTTCCCGCATCGCCGTCCTCGACATCGGCAAGACCAACGCCAAGGTCGTCGTCCTCGACGCTACGACGCGCGCGGAAGTCGCCGCCGCCCGGATGGCCAACGCCGTCCTGAAGGACTGCCCCTATCCGCATTACGATGCGGAAGCCCTCTGGGCCTTCACGCTGGACGCCTTCCGGCGCTTTGCGAGGGAACCCGGCTTCGACGCGATCTCGATCACGACGCACGGTGCCTCCGCCGCACTGCTCGATGCCGAAGGCCGGCTCGCCATGCCGGTGCTCGACTACGAGCACGAATATCCGCAAGGGATCCGTGACGCCTATGACGCGCTTCGCCCGCCCTTCGCGGAGACGCGCTCGCCGCGCCTGTCGATGGGCCTCAATGTCGGGGCGCAGTTGCACTACCAGAAGACCGTGTTTCCCAAGGCCTTCGCCAAGGTGACGACCATCATGACCTACCCGCAATACTGGGCGGCACGGCTGACCGGCATCGCGGCGAACGAGGTGACATCGCTCGGCTGCCACACCGATCTCTGGAACCCGCAGACGGGCAACTATTCCTCGCTGGTCGATACGCTCGGCATCCGCCCGCTGATGGCGCCGATCCGGCCGGCCTTCGATGCGCTCGGTCCCGTCCTGCCGGAGATTGCCGAAACGATCGGCGTCTCGGTCCCCGTCTATTGCGGCATCCACGATTCCAATGCCTCGCTGCTGCCGCATCTGGTGGCGCGGCAGGCGCCCTTCTCGGTCGTCTCGACCGGCACCTGGGTGATCAACTTCGCCGTCGGCGGCGACCTGGAGCATCTCGATCCGGCGCGCGACACGCTCGCCAATGTCGATGCCTATGGCCGCGCCGTGCCCTCCTCCCGCTTCATGGGCGGGCGGGAGTACGAAATCCTCTCCGCGGAAATCGGCAGCGTGGCGGATGAAGCTATCCTCGCGGCCCTGCCCGCGGTGATCGAAAGGAAGCTGATGCTCACGCCGAATGTCGCGCCGGGTTCCGGGCCCTTCCCCGGTCATCAAAGGCGATGGCTGAATGCGGCGGGCGCGAGCGCCGCAGAGTGCCATGCCGCCGCCTGCCTCTACCTCGCCCTGATGAACGAGGCCTGCCTTGGCCTGATCGGGGCGAAAGGGCCGACGATTGTCGAAGGGCCGTTCGCCGCAAACCGGCTCTACCTCACTCTTTTGGCCGCATTGACCGGCCGCCCGGCCATCGCCGTGCCGGGCTCCACCGGCACCAGCCAGGGTGCTTCGCTGCTCACCGGCATCGCGCCGGTCGCAACGCAGGAAACGCGGGTGAAGCCTACCGATATTGCGGGGCTGGAGGCCTATCGTGCGGCCTGGCTTGCGGCGATCGGCTAAGCCTCAATCGGCGCTGAGCGCGACGGCCGGCTGGAGATGCGAGGCGTTGCGGGCCGGCAGGTAGCCGAAGACGAGGCCCGTCAGGAACGAGCAGGCGAAGGCGAGCGCGACGGGACCGGCCGTGAAGCTGACGGGCATGCCGAACACCTTGGCGAGCCCGCCGATGGAAAGGCCGAGCACGACGCCGATGGCCCCGCCGATGGCCGATACCACGAGCGCCTCGATGAGGAATTGCAGCAGGATATCGCGCCGCCGCGCGCCGGTCGCCATGCGCACGCCGATCTCGCGGGTGCGCTCGCGCACGCTCACCAGCATGATGTTCATCACCCCGATGCCGCCGACGAGCAGCGAGATGGCCGCGACGGAGCCGAGGAAGAGCTTCATCGTGTTCGACGTCTCGGTGAAGGCCTCGCGCACCGAGGACATGTTGGTGATCTGCGTATCCTCGGCCTTGTGCCGCTCGTTCAGCAGCGACTGAATGGCATCCTGCGTCAGGTCGATGGCCGCGGCGTCCTCGACCTGAACGGTGATGGTGCGCACGTTGCGCTGGCCGAAGAGCCGCATGCTGCCGGTGGAAAGCGGCACGAGCATCACGTCGTCCTGGTCGTTGCCGCCGGCGCTCGCGCCCATCTCGGCCATCACGCCGATCACCTGGAAGGGGATCTTGTTGACCAGCACATACTGGCCGAGCGGATTGCCGCCGCTCGGGAACAGCGTCTTCGCCACCGTCTGGCCGAGCACGACGACCGGCGCATAGGTGTCCATGTCGTCCTGGTTGATGAATTCGCCGGAAGCGATGCTCCAGGATTTCGCGCGCGGGAAGGCCGGCACCGTGCCGTTGGCGGTCGTCTGGTAATCGATATTGCCGTAGCGCACCGTGACGGAACTCGTCATTTCCGGCACGGCGAAGGCGACGTTCGGCAGTTCGAGGATCGCGTCTGCATCCGAGGGAACGAGCGTCACGGGAAAGCTGCCGCCGGCGCCGCGGAAACTCGCCATGCTGGGGCGCACCAGAAGCAGGTCCGAGCCCATTGAGGAAATGCGGTCGAGCACGGAGTTCTGCGCGCCCGTGCCGATCGCCAGCATCGCCACCACCGAGCCGACGCCGATGACGATGCCGAGCAGCGTCAGCACCGTGCGGAAGAGGTTGGCGTGCAGCGCCCGGAAGGCCATCTTGATCGCCTCCGAAATGTCGGCGATGGCGGCGGAGCCTTCCTGCACGGCCTTTTGCAGGCCGGCGGCGGCTTCCGCGGAGGGGCGGGCCTTGCGGGCGCGGTCGGAGATGATGCGGCCGTCGCGGATCTCGATCAGCCGGTCGGCCGCCTCCGCCACCTCGCGCGAATGGGTGATGAGGATGATCGTGTGGCCGTCCTCGTGCATGCGGCGCAGGAGAGCCATCACCTCTTCGCCGCTCTGGCTGTCGAGCGCGCCGGTCGGCTCGTCGGCGAGGATGACGCGGCCGCCGTTCATCAGCGCGCGGGCGATGGAGACGCGCTGCTGCTGGCCGCCGGAAAGCTGGTTCGGGCGGTGGTCGAGCCGGTCGCCGAGCTTCAGCGAACCGAGCAGCGCTTCGGCCCGCTCCTGCCGGTCGCGCGCGGGAAGGCCGGCATAGATCGCCGGCACCTCGACATTCTCGCGGGCGCTGGCGGTGGGGATGAGGTTGTAGCTCTGGAAGACGAAGCCGAAGGTGCGGCGGCGCAGCGCCGCAAGGTCGTCGCTCTCGAAATCGGCGACCGGCTCGCCATCGATCAGGTAGTCGCCGGAGGTCGGCTGGTCGAGACAGCCGAGGATGTTCATCAGCGTCGACTTGCCCGAGCCGGACTGGCCGATGATCGCGACGAACTCCCCCGCCTCGATGTCGAGCGTGACGCCGTGCAGGACCTCCACGGCGAAGTCGCCGTTATAGAAGGTCTTGGTGACGTCCCTAAGCGAGATGAGCGCCGTCATGGCCGCACCTCAGAACATCGGCGGCATGCGCATGCCGCGTCCGGAGCTGCGGCCGCTGCCGGAGCCATTGCCGCCGCCCGCGCTGACGATCACCTTGTCGCCCTCGGCAAGGCCGCTCTTCACCTCGACGCTAACGCGGTTGCGGATGCCGGTCTCGACCGCGCGCACGTCCTGCGCGCCGGAGGCGGTGACGACCGTCACCTCCGTCGTCGGCTTGCCGCCGCCTTCCGCCCGCTTCGTCGTCACCGCACCGGCCGGCACGATCAGCACGTCGCGCGCTGCGGCCTGCACGAAGAAGACCTGCGCGCTCATCGACATCATCAGTTCGCCGTCCGTGTTCGGCACGTCGAACAGCGCATTGTAGAGCACGACATTGTTCTCGACGGTCGGCGACGGCTCGATCTGGCGGAGCTTGCCGGTGAAGCGCTTGCCCGGCTGGCCGAGCAGCGTGAAATAGGCCTCCATGCCTACCGTAAGGCGGCCGACATCGGCCTCGGAGACCTCGGCGCGCACGGTCATGGTGGAAAGGTCGGCGATGGTGACGATGGTGGGGGCGGACTGGACGGCGTTCAGCGTCTGGCCTTCCTTCACCGGATTGGCGATGACGGTGCCGGCCATCGGCGCGTAGATCTTGGTGTAGCCGAGATCGACCTGGTCGCCGGCCAGCGTCGCCTGCTGCTTGCGGATCTGAGCCTCGGTGGCGTTGACGTCCGCCTCCGCCGCGGCAAGATCGGCCACGGCCTGGTCGAGCGCCTGCCTGGCCGCGGCGTTGCCGGCCACCAAGCTTTGCTGGCGGGCGATATTGGCCTGCTTGAATTCGAGCTGCGCCTTCTTGGAAACGAGCTGTGCCTGGAGATTGGCGAGTTCCGCGCGGTTGATCTCCATGCGGTTCTCGATGGTCGCCGGGTCGATCTCGGCGAGGAGCTGGTCCTTCGTCACGGTATCGCCGATCGCCACGCGCAAAGCCTTGAGCTGGCCGGACACCTGCGCACCGGCATCGACGGACTTGACCGCCTCCAGCGTGCCGACCGCCGTCACCGCATTCTCGATGTCGCCGCGCACGACGGGCTGCGTGATGATCGCGGTCGTCGTCTCGGCGGGCGCATAGGCCTTCCAGCCGTAATAGCCGGCACCGGCGAGGATGGCGATCACCGGCAGCCATATCCAGGCGCGCGACCGCCGCTTGCGGCGCGTCGGCGGAACCGCGCCCGGCATGAAGGTGACGTTGGTGCGGCCGGCCCCGTCGGCAGCCTTCTCATCGGTTTTCGGTCGTGCGGTCTTGGTCATCGGCGTTCCACATGTCGAGGCCGTGCCTCTCGCGTCCCTTTTGTTGACATGTGGCACCGCAGGACCCCGAGGAGAAGCCCTTGGGATCATTATATTTTCGTAATGTTTATCAAAAGGGGCGCGTCAGCCGGCCCTGCCGGTCCGCCGCGATGCGATGCGCCGGCGCAGATCCGCGACCTCCTCCTGCGTCAGGGGCCGCACCGCGCCCTTCGCCAGATCGCCGAGCGCAAGGGCGCCGATCGCCACACGCACGAGGCGCAGGCAGGCGCTGTCCAGCGCCTCCAGCATGCGGCGGATCTGGCGGTTCTTGCCCTCGTCCAGCACCACCTCGATCCAGGAATTGCGGTCGCCCTCGCGCAGGAGGCACGCCTTGCGCGCCCGCAGCACATCGCCGTCATGCGTTACACCGCGCATCATCGCGTCGAGCAGCGCCTCGTCGGCGATGCGGTCGAGCTGGACGTGATAGGTCTTGGCGACATGCGTCCCGGGGTCGAGCAGCGCCTGGGCGAATTCCGTGTCGTTGGTGAAGAGCAGGAGCCCCTCGCTCGCCTTGTCGAGGCGGCCGACGGGGGAAAGATGCGCATGGTCGAGATGGGTCAGGCAATCGAAGACCGTCGGGCGGCCTTCCGGGTCGTGCCGCGTGGTGACGAGGCCGCGCGGCTTGTTGAGCATCAGGTAGACGCGCTCCTCGGCGGCGACGCGCCTGCCGTCCACCGCGATCACCGCATCGGAAAGGTCGACCCAGGTCTCAAGGTCCGTCGTCACGCGGCCGCCGACCGCCACCCGTCCCTCGCGCACCAGCGCTTCGGCCTGCGCGCGCGAGCAGAAGCCGAGCTTGGAGAGGGCGCGCGGCAGCGTCACCCGCTTGCCGCCCGCGGGCGGGCCGGCCTCACGGCCGGTTTTCGGTTTCTGCGCCTTTCGGGTGCCCTTCATCTCGCCGTCCTCGGTTGACCCAAAGGCCCTTGCCATTCTAAAGCCGGGGTCGTCCAGCCAAATCCGCAAAGCCCGAAGTGAGACGCCGTTGACAAAGGACGACATTACCCACGAACTCGTGACGCTGCGCGACTACTGGCGCTATGCGATCTCCCGTTTCAACGCCGCCGACCTCAGCTACGGCCACGGCACGACGACGGCCGGCGACGACGCGGCCTTCCTGCTGCTGGATTCGCTGGACCTGCCGATCGACGCGCTCGATCCCTTCCTCGACGCCCGCCTGCTGCCGGCCGAGCGCCGGCTGCTGGGCGAGCGGATCGAGGCGCGCGTTTCCACCCGCAAGCCCTCCGCCTACCTTACCGGCCGATCCTATATCCAGGGCGTGCGCTTCCATGTCGACGAGCGGGTGATCGTGCCGCGCTCGCATATCGGCGAAATCCTGTTCAGCGAATATCTCGGCGAGCACGGCTCGTCCTTCCTGCCCGACCCGATGGCCGTCGAAAGCGTGGTGGACATCTGCACCGGCTCGGGCTGCCTTGCCGTGCTGGCCGCGAAATTCTTCCCCGCGGCGACCGTCGATGCCGTCGACCTTTCGGCCGATGCGCTTGAAGTCGCCGAACTGAACATCGCCGAGCACGATGTCGCCGGGCAGGTGAACCTTTTCGAAGGCGACCTTTTCGCCCCGCTTGCCGGCCGGACATACGATCTCATCATCACCAACCCGCCCTATGTCGATCAGGAAGCACTGGACGGCTATCCGCCGGAATTCCGCGCGGAGCCGAAAATGGCCCATGACGGCGGCGAGGACGGGCTCGACCTCGTCCGCCGCATCCTCGCGGACGCGCCGGCCTATCTCAATCCCGAAGGCGGCATGATCTGCGAGATCGGCTCGGGACGCGAAATCCTCGAGGAGGAGTTCCCGCATCTCGACTTCGTCTGGCTGGAAACGGAGCAATCCCAGGACGCGGTCTTCTGGATCTCCGCCGAAGCCCTCGGCGTAGCCTAGCGCATTTCCGCTGGCTTCTCGCGCCGGCATCCGCTTCTATCGGGGTACTTCGGGCGCATCCGCGTTCGAGCCTCGATGGAGCCGTTGAACGTGAACGATGACATGCAGGAAGGCGGGACCGGGCGCAACGGACGGGCAAGCCGGCTGACGCTGCTGTGCCGCGGCGCGACCGCATCCAACCGCCTGTCTCGCCTTTCCTCCGACGAACCGCTCCTGCCGAAGGAGGCGCTGCGGGCGAGGCTGCTTGCCGGGCGGCTGCGGGCAAGCGATGCGGTGTTCAGCGCGCCGGAGATCGCCGCGCGCGAGACGGCGGCATTCCTTTCCGCCGCGCCGGCCCCCTGCGATGCCCTGCGCGATGTCGACTACGGGCGGTGGAACGGCCGCCGCATCGACGAGATCGCGGCGGAAGACCCGTTCGGCCTCCGGGAATGGATGACGGACCCTGCTTCTGCGCCGCATGGCGGGGAGAGCTTCGAGGCGGTGCGCGCGCGATGCGCCGCATGGCTCGATGGCCAGCACGGAGCGGGCGGGCACCGGCTCGCCGTCACCCACGCCGTCGTGCTGAAGATCGTCCTTGCCCATGTCCTGCAGGCGCCGCTCACCGCCGTCTGGCGCGCGGACATCGAGCCGCTCGGCCTGATGACCCTCACAAGCGACGGCCGACGGTGGGCGCTGCGGTTCTTCGGTGCCCACCCCGATCCGGCGTCCGGCTGAGACTTTCAGAAATCCCAGTCCTCGTCCTCGGTCGCGACCGCCTTGCCGATGACGTAGGACGAGCCGGAGCCGGAGAAGAAGTCGTGGTTCTCGTCGGCATTCGGCGAGAGGGCGGAGAGGATGGCCGGGTTGACCTTGCAGGCTTCCGGCGGGAAGAGCGCCTCGTAGCCGAGATTCATCAGCGCCTTGTTGGCGTTGTAGTGCAGGAACTTCTTGACGTCCTCGGTGAGGCCGACGCCGTCGTAGAGTTCCTCGGTGTACCTGGCCTCGTTGTCGTAGAGCTCGAGCAGGAAATCGAAGGCGAAGTCCTTGATCTCCTGCTGCTTCTGCGCGCCCAGGCGCTCGATTGCGCGCTGGAACTTGTAGCCGATATAGTAGCCGTGCACGGCCTCGTCGCGGATGATGAGGCGGATCAGGTCGGCGGTGTTGGTGAGCTTGGCACGGCTCGACCAGTACATCGGCAGGTAGAAGCCGGAATAGAACAGGAAGCTTTCGAGGAAGACGGAGGCGATCTTCTTCTTCAGGGGATCGCCGGAGGCGTATTGCTCCATGATCAGCGCCGACTTCCTTTGCAGGAACTCGTTCTCCTCCGACCAGCGATAGGCGTCGTCGACGTCGGGCGTCAGGCACAGAGTCGAGAAGATCGAGGAATAGGAGCGCGCATGCACCGCCTCCATGAAGGAGATGTTGGAAAGCACCGCCTCCTCGTGCGGCGTTGCCGCGTCCGCCATCAGCTTCACCGCGCCGACGCCGTTCTGGATCGTGTCGAGCAGGGTGAGGCCGGTGAAGACGCGGATGGTGAGCTTCTGCTCTTCCGGTTTCAGGGTCGCCCAGGAGGGGATGTCGTTGGAGAGCGGCACCTTTTCCGGCAGCCAGAAATTGCCGGTCAGGCGGTTCCAGACCTCCAGGTCCTTGTCGTCATCGATGCGGTTCCAGTTGATGGCGCGGATGGCGCTGGCGGCCTTCGGGGCCTTGGTCTTCACTTGGATGTTCATGGCGTCACCGAAATCAGAGGGCGCAGGAGACGCAGCCCTGCACTTCCGTGCCGGACAGCGCCATCTGGCGAAGGCGGATGTAGTAGATGGTCTTGATGCCCTTCTTCCAGGCGTAGATCTGCGCCCGGTTGATGTCGCGGGTCGTCGCGGTGTCGCGGAAGAACAGCGTCAGCGACAGGCCCTGGTCGACGTGCTGCGTGGCCGCCGCATAGGTGTCGATGATCTTCTCCGGGCCGATCTCGTAGGCATCCTGGTAATAGTCGAGATTGTCGTTGGTCATGAAGGCGGCCGGATAGTAGACGCGGCCGATCTTGCCCTCTTTCCGGATCTCGATCTTCGAGACGATCGGGTGGATCGAGGAGGTCGAGTGGTTGATGTAGGAGATCGAGCCGGTCGGCGGCACGGCCTGGAGGTTCTGGTTGTAGAGCCCGCCTTCCATGACAGCGGCCTTCAGCGCGCGCCAGTCCTCCTGGGTCGGGATGTCGATGCCCGCCGCATCGAAAAGGGCCTTGACCCTCTCCGTCGCCGGCAGCCATTCCCGCTCGGTGTACTTGTCGAAATATTCGCCGGAGGCGTATTTCGAGTTCTCGAAGCCCTTGAAGCTCTTTGCCTTCTCCACCGCCAGCCGGTTGGAAGCGCGGACGGCGTGGTAGGTCACCGTGTAGAAGTAGATATTGGTGAAATCGACACCCTCTTGCGAACCATAGAAGATGCGCTCGCGGGCGAGATATCCGTGCAGGTTCATCTGGCCGAGGCCGATGGCGTGGCTGTCGTCGTTGCCCTTCTCGATCGAGGGGACCGAGGAGATGTGGCTCATCTCCGAGACCGCCGTCAGCGCGCGGATCGAGGTCTCGATGGTCTGGCCGAAATCGGGGCTGTCCATCGCGGCGGCGATGTTGAGCGAACCGAGGTTGCAGGAGATGTCCTTGCCCATCTTCGCATAGGAGAGGTCGTCGTTGAACTCGCTCGCCTCGCTCACCTGGAGGATCTCTGAGCAGAGATTGCTCATGGAGATGCGGCCGGCGATGGGGTTTTCCCGGTTCACCGTGTCCTCGAACATGATGTAGGGATAGCCGCTCTCGAACTGGATCTCGGCGATGACCTGGAAGAAGTCGCGCGCCTTGATCTTCTTCTTGCGGATGCGCCCGTCCTCGACCATCTCGCGGTACTTCTCGCTCACCGAGATCTCGGTGAAGGGCACGCCGTAGACGCGCTCCACGTCATGCGGCGAGAACAGGTACATGTCCTCGTTGTTCCTGGCGAGCTCGAAGGTGATGTCGGGGATGACGACGCCGAGGGAGAGCGTCTTGATGCGGATCTTCTCGTCGGCATTCTCGCGCTTGGTGTCGAGGAAGCGCATGATGTCGGGATGATGGGCGTGGAGGTAGACCGCGCCCGCCCCCTGCCGCGCGCCGAGCTGGTTGGCATAGGAGAAACTGTCCTCCAGCAGCTTCATCACGGGGATGACGCCGGACGACTGGTTCTCGATCTGCTTGATCGGCGCGCCCATCTCGCGAAGGTTCGTCAGCGACAGCGCGACGCCGCCGCCGCGCTTGGAAAGCTGCAGGGCCGAATTGATCGAGCGGCCGATGCTCTCCATGTTGTCCTCGACGCGCAGCAGGAAGCAGGAGACGAGCTCGCCGCGCTGCTTCTTGCCGGCGTTGAGGAAGGTGGGCGTCGCCGGCTGGAAGCGGCCGGAGATGATCTCGTCGACGAGCTCGCGGGCAAGCTGCTCGCTGCCGCGCGCCAGCGCCAGCGCCACCATGCAGACCCGGTCCTCGTAGCGCTCCAGGTAGCGCTTTCCGTCGAAGGTCTTCAGCGTATAGGACGTGTAGTACTTGAACGCGCCGAGAAAGGTGGGAAAGCGGAATTTCCTGTCATAGGCGTGGTCGAAGAGATCGCGCACGAAATTGAAGGAATACTGGTCCAGCACCTCCTGCTCGTAATAACCCTCGGTCACCAGGTAATCGAGCTTCTCCCTGAGGTTATGGAAGAAGACCGTGTTCTGGTTGACGTGCTGGAGGAAATATTGCTTGGCGGCCTGCCGGTCCTTGTCGAGCTGGATCTTCCCCTCGTCGTCGTAGAGGTTCAGCATCGCGTTCAGCGCGTGGTAATCCAGCGCCGTGATTTCCGGGGCCTTCGCCGGCTTGTCTGCCACGGGGTGAGGAAACGCGTGAGGCGTTTTTTCGCTCGCGTCCCGGGGCGTCGGGGTGTTCATCGTGTCCAAAATCGTTCCAGTCCCTGTCTGACGTTGTCGACGTCCTCCTTCGTGCCGAGCAGCTCGAAACGGTAGAGGAACGGCACCGCGCACTTCGCGGAAATGATGTTGCCCGCGACGGCGTATCCGGTGCCGAAATTGGTGTTGCCGGCCGCGATGACGCCGCGGATCAGGCTTCTGTTGCGCGGATTGTTGAGGAAGCGGATGACGGGCCTCGGCACCGCCCCCTTCTGGCCGCCCCCGCCATAGGTCGGCGAGACCAGCACGAAGGGGTCCTCGACCTCCGGCGACTCCTCCGCCGCATCGACCGGCAGGCGCAGGGCCTTGACCCCGAGCTTTTCGACGAAGCGGCGGGTGTTTTCCGAACGGCTGGAGAAGTAGACGAGCCCGGCCATCATGCGCCCCTCAGGCGAGCGCGCTGATCATGTCCGGCCGGAAGCCGGCCCAATGGCGCTCGCCGGCGATGACGACGGGAACCTGGCGATAGCCGAGGCCCTGCACGAGCGCGAAGGCATCGGCGTCCTCGGACACGTCGACGACTCGGTAATCGATACCCTGGCGGTCGAGCGCGCGGGTGGTCGCGGTGCACTGGACGCAGGCGGGCTTGGAATAGACGGTGATGGACATGGTTTTCCTCGTGGTCTGGGAATTGGGCATGGGAGATCGTCCGGCCATCCGCCGATGGCCGTCCGAGACGTCGGACATGAGATGGACGGCCGTGTACCGACGGCCGGGCACAGGGGCGCTGCTACTCGCGCGGATACGCTGGAAACGTGATCGACATGGACTTCACCCCGAAGCAGTTACGCGGGGCACCAGGGAAAACGACGGGCGGCATCATTCCGCACCGACCACTCGCCTGCCGGACTCCCCGCCCGTGGACGTTGATGCGCGAGGCAGGTCTCCTGGCTTGCGGGTCGCCACATCCGTCCGCCTTCCCAAGGCATTTGCGCCCCAGTGGCTCATCGAACGAATGCTCGCCGCTTACAGTTGCGGGGGCAGCTCCGGATTGTCGCGGCCATCATGGCCGCCCCGGATTCCCGTCTTAGCCTTCGATCCTCTCGAATCGAAGGAACCTCGAACACAAGATATAGTAGACGAGGTAAAAAATGCGTCAATGGCTATGGCAGGTTATCAACGGATTCATGACATTCGGCCGGCGGCGGCGCGGGCAGGCCCGCCGGTCCGCCTGCGGGCGACTTTGCGCCGGCACAAAGAGCGGCGGGCCGGAGCACGGCATGATGGCGGCGTCAAAAGGATCGTTCCATGGCGGATGCGCAGCCCGGCCACACATATCGCCGCACGGATGCGCTGCCGAATGGACAGGCTGCAGGAGGCACCATGACCGAACCGTCCCTCGCCGCTGCCGACATCGGCCGGCTGGAAGCGCTTCATAAAGACCTGCTCGATCTCTGCCTGCGCCTCGAGGAGGCGGCAGGAGAGCCCGGGATCGTCAGCGAACTGCGGGACCTCGCCGAGGCGATCCCGCCCCTCCTCAGGGCGGTTCACGACCTGGAGGAGCGCCTGCTCTTTCCCGATTTCGACCGCAATGCCGGCTCCTGCTTCGCGGCCCTGACGATCGAGCGGCTGAAGGCGGAGCACCGCTATGACAGGCTGGCCGCGGAGGAACTGTCGCTGACGCTGAAGGCGGTCGCGGAGGAGCGTTGCGCGCTCTCCCCGGATACCGTTGCCCGCATGATCGGCGGCTTCCAGGAAAGCCTGCGCCGCCATGTCTTTTCCGAGCAGGTGCTGCTGGAGGCGCTGCTCTCCGCCAAGGCGGACGTGCGCGAGGTCTTCGCCTGAGCCTTCCGCTCAGGCGTGCCCCATCGCCGCGTTCCGCCCGCGCGACACCCAGGCCGCGCCTTCCTGCTGGTGCAGGAAGCCGTTTGAGAAGGGCACGCCCGGATAGACGGATGCCAGTTCCGCGATCGCCTCCGCACCATCCATCCGGCCGTCGAGCACGGCGCGATAGAGGTTGGCCACGGCCACCATGTCGCAGTCCTGCGGCGACAGGCGGACGCGGCAAAGGCCCGCCTCGGCCAGCGGCGCGAGGTCGTCGACCAGCACGGCGCAACTGCTCGACATGGTCTGCACGCCGTTCAGCACGAGGAAGGACTGCCTGTCGAGCGTGCGCAGCGGCAGGCCGTCCGGCTCCTCGCCGCAGATGAACTGGCAATTGTCCTTCGTCAGCCCCTTGGAGCGCGCATGGGCGCAGCGGGCGGAGATGGCGAGCGGCATGCGGCCGAAGGCGAAGAGCTCGAAGGAAAAGCCGGGCATGGCGGCCAGCATCTCGCGGATCGAGGCGGCCGGCAGTTCCGGCGGCAGACAGATGTTCTGCGCCCCGCGCGCGGCAAGCATGCGCGCCGTGGCGGCATTGTAGACATTGACCAGCGGGCCGATGGAATGCGGCCTGCCCTTGAGGAGGCCGAGGGCGGAAAGGTCGTTGGCCTCGACCGGATGGACGCTGTCGCGGATGAGATCGCGGACGTGCCGGCTTTCCCGCTCCAGCGTCACCATGGCGAGCGTCGAGAGCGTCACCCTCTTTCCGGCCGCCTCCAGCCGTTCGATCACCTCGGCGACGTGCGGCTCGCTGAAATGCTGGCGCTTGGAGCAGACCGTCTCGCCGAGCGTGACATGCTCCACCGGCGCCTCGTCGGCGATGCGGAAATAGAAGTCGCGCCATTTCGGCCCGTCCCAGAGGAAATAGACCGGCCCGAGGCTGAGGGCGGGATTTGCTGTCGTCGTCATGCTCTTTCCTATCGCCAGCGCTTGTCGTAGGCGCCCGTGGTGGTGCGCTGGCCCTCGCTCATGGCGCGAAGCCTTGCAACGAGCGCCGCGCGCTCGGCCGGCGCCGCATCGAGCGCCTTCTTCAGCGAGGACACGACCTCCGCGACATAAGCCTTGCCGCGCTGGCGTCCCTCGATCTTCAGCGCCGAGACGCCGGCGGCGCGCAATGCGTCGATCTCGTCGATGACGTCGAGCGAGACCGGGTCCTCGAAGGCGTAGCCCTCGACGTCGCCGATCTCGAAGCGTCCCTTGCAGAGCGTCGGATAGCCGGAGGCCTCGCCGGGGCCGAATCGGTTGATCGTGTAGGCGCCGAGCTCGGAGACGAGGTCCGGGCCGTCCTGCCGGTAGCGCACATGGCTTGCGGGCGAGCAGACGCCGTTCATGTTGGGCGACTTGCCGGTGGCGTAGGAGGAGAGCGAGCAGCGCCCCTCCGCCATGACGCAGAGCCCGCCGAAGGCAAAGACCTCGACTTCGCAGTCGATCTGCCGCGTCAGCCGCGCGATGTCCTGCACGGTGAGGACGCGCGGCAGCACGACGCGCTTTGCGCCGAAGGCCTCGATGAGGAAGCGGATGGCGTCGGCATTGGAGGCCGAGGCCTGCACGGAAACATGCAGCCGCTGCTCAGGGTACTTTTCCGCGACATAGGCCATCAGGCCGAAATCGGCGAGGATCAGCGCATCGGCGCCGAGCGCCACCGCGTCGTCCGCCGCGCGATACCACAGCGCCTCGTCGCCCGCCCGCATGAAGGTGTTGAGCGCGACGAAGGTGAGGACGCGCTTGCTGTGGGCGAGCGCGATGGACTGGCGCAGTTCCTCGCGGCTGAAATTGAGGCCGGGGAAGTTGCGCGCGTTGGTCTCGTCGCGAAAGCCGCAATAGACGGCGTCGGCGCCCGCTTCCACCGCCTCGCGGAAGGCGGCTGGCGTGCCGGCCGGGCAGATCAGTTCCATGTCGCATCCCTTCCTTCGAGCGCCTTGCTGCGGATGTAGCGCGCCGTGCCGGCGACCAGCGGCGAGAACGGCCCGGCAAGGGCGCCGAGCTCGCGCGGCAGGTCGATGGCGCTGTCGTCGAGCGCATTGCGCAGCGCCAGCATCGCCTCCATGTCGCCGGTGACGGAAAGCTCGCGCGAGAAGAACAGCGCATCGGCATCGCACCGCCCCTCCAGGAGCCCGAGCAGCAGCACCAGCGGCCCCTCGATGCGCGCATCCGAAAGGGGCGGCTGGCCGCGCGAGACGGCCAGCGTCCGCGTCGCCGGGACGACGGTGAAATGCAACCGCAGATCGGTTGGCGAGAAGCCGTAGCGGGTCTGCCGGTAGGTATCGAGTCGCTCGAACACATCGGGATGCGCCTTGAGGACGCTGGCGAAAATGGACCGCGCCACCCGCTCCACCAGCCAGATCGGGGCCAGATCGACCGGTTTTGCGAGGAGCGGAGATAGCGATGTCATGGGCGGCCCTGCGAGATACATGTGGCGCGACCCTAGGCAGCCTTGCGCCCGGGGAGTTTGCGCGAGGTCAAAGACCGCAACATTTTTCCCCGGCAAGGAGACGGCATGAAAGCCGATGCTCCCATTCCGCGCCGTTTCGACAGCCTTCAGGATTTCGTCGCCTTGCTGGAACGGCGGGCGCGGCTGAAGCGAATCCGCGAACCGGTCTCGCTCGTTCACGAGGTGACCGAGATCCATCGCCGCGTGCTGGCCGAGGAAGGGCCGGCGCTGCTTTTCGAGCGGCCGGTCGATGCGGCGGGCAATATCCAGCCGATCCCGCTCCTTGCCAATCTCTTCGGCACGCGCGAGCGCATCGAGTGGGGGCTCGGGCTGGAGGCCGGCGGCCTGCCGCACCTGGCCGGCTTCCTTGCGGACCTGCGCGATCCGCGGCCGCCGCGCTCGCTGCGCGACGCCTGGGGAAAGCTGCCGCATCTGAAGGCCGCGCTCTCGATGAACCCGCGCGAGACGCGGCGCCCGCCCTGCCAGGAGATCGTCTGGCGCGGCGGCGACATCGATCTGGGCCGCCTCCCCATCCAGACCTGCTGGCCGGGCGAACCCGCGCCGCTCGTCACCTGGCCGCTCGTCATCACCCGCGCGCCCGACGATCCATCGGATGTCAATGTCGGCATCTACCGCATGCAGAAGCTCGGCCGCGACCGGCTGGTCATGCGCTGGCTGGCGCATCGCGGCGGGGCGCGGCACCACCGGCTCTGGCAGGCGCTCGGGCGCGACATGCCCGTCGCGGTGGTCATCGGCGCCGATCCCGCAACGATCCTGTCGGCCGTGATGCCGCTGCCCGACGGCATGAGCGAGCTTGCCTTCGCCGGCGTTCTCGGCGGCCGGCGGCAGGAAACGGCAAGCGGCCTCACCGTCCCCCTCCCCGTGCCCGCCGGCGCGGAGATCGTGCTGGAGGGCATGGTCTCGGCAAGCGAGACGGCGGACGAAGGTCCTTACGGCGACCATACCGGCTACTACAACGCCGTCGAGCCCTTCCCGGTCCTGACGCTTTCGGCGATCACCATGCGTCGGAGCCCGCTCTATCTCTCCACCTATACCGGCCGCCCGCCGGACGAGCCGTCGCGGCTCGGCGAGGCGATGAACGAGCTCTTCGTGCCGCTGGTGAAGCGGCAGTTCCCCGAGATCCGCGACCTCTGGCTGCCGCCCGAGGCCTGTTCCTACCGGGCGATGGTCGTCTCCATCGACAAGCGCTATCCCGGCCAGGCGCGGCGCATCATGATGGGCCTGTGGTCGATGCTGCCGCAATTCAACTACACCAAGCTGATCATCGCGGTGGACGGAGACATCGACGTCCGGAGCTGGCCGGACGTGATGTGGGCGCTCTCCACCCGCTTCGACGCGAGCCGCGACCTGATGGTGGTGGAGAACACGCCCATCGACTATCTCGATTTCGCCTCGCCGAAATCCGGCCTCGGCGGCAAGCTGGGGCTCGACGCGACGACCAAGATCGGCACCGAGACGGACCGCGAATGGGGCCGGGTGCTGGCGATGACGCCTGACGTGACCGCCCGCGTCGACGGCCTGTGGGCGTCCCTCGGCCTTGCCGGAGATCCGACATGAGCATCGTGCGCGTCGTCGTCGGCATATCCGGCGCGTCGGGCGCGGCGCTCGGCGTGCGCATCACGGAACGGCTGGCGGCGATGCCCGGCGTCGAGACGCACCTCGTCGTCTCGGATGCCGCGCGGCGCACGCTCGACCTCGAATGCCCGCCCGGCGCGCTGGCGCGTCTCGAAACCCTCGTCCACCGCCACCATCCGAACGGGGACATCGGCGCCTCGATCGCCAGCGGCTCCTTTCCCGTCCGCGGCATGATCGTCGCGCCCTGCTCGATGCAGACGCTTTCGGCCATCGCCACCGGCCGCGCCGACACGCTGCTGACGCGCGCGGCCGACGTGCAGATGAAGGAGCGTCGCCGGCTGGTGCTGCTGGCGCGCGAAACGCCCCTCCATCTCGGCCACCTGCGCAACATGTGCGCGGTCACGGAAATGGGGGCCATCGTCATGCCGCCGGTGCCGGCCTTCTATCATCGTCCGCAGTCCGTCGCAGAGATCGTCGACCATCTCGCCGCCCGCGCGATCGACATCATGGCTTTCGCGCCGGCTCCCCTTGCCGAGAGCTGGACGGGCACTGACGAGGCCGGTTGAAGCCTTGCAATAGGGCTTGCGTCCGACAGCCAGTCGTTATCCTATGGCCCGGATTCGACGAAGAGGACGCATTCGATGACCGACAAATCCCCCGCGGACAATTTTCCGGCGGGCTACGAGCCCGCGAAAGTGTGGACCTGGGACAAGGGCAATGGCGGCGCGTTCGCCAACATCAACCGCCCCGTCGCCGGCCCGACCCATGACAAGGAGCTGCCGGTCGGCAAGCATCCGCTGCAGCTCTATTCGCTCGCCACGCCCAACGGCGTGAAGGTGACGATCATGCTGGAGGAACTCCTGGCGGCCGGCCATGCGGGCGCCGAATACGACGCCTGGCCCATCCGCATCGGCGATGGCGACCAGTTCGGCTCCGGCTTCGTGCAGGTCAATCCGAATTCCAAGATCCCCGCGCTTCTCGACCATGCGCCGACGGGCGGCGGCGCGCCGGTGCGGGTCTTCGAATCCGCCTCGATCCTGCTCTATCTCGCGGAAAAGTTCGGCGCCTTCCTGCCCGCCGACCTGCGCGCCCGCACCGAGACCTTCAACTGGCTGTTCTGGCAGATGGGCTCGGCCCCCTTCCTCGGCGGCGGCTTCGGCCATTTCTACGCCTATGCGCCGATCCGCATCAAATACGCCATCGACCGCTACGCCATGGAGGTGAAGCGGCAGCTCGACGTACTGGACCGTCACCTTGCGGACAACCGGTTCATGGCGGGCAGCGACTATACCATCGCCGACATGGCCATCTGGCCGTGGTACGGAACCCTTGCGCAGAACAAGCAATATGGCGACGCCGGCACCTTCCTGGAGGTCGAGACCTACCGCAACGTCCAGCGCTGGACGGCCGAGATCGCCGACCGTCCGGCGGTCCGGCGCGGCCGCATGGTCAACCGGCTGACGGGCGAACCGTCCGAGCAGTTGCACGAGCGGCACGACGCGTCGGACTTCGACACGAAGACGCAGGACAAGATCGGCCCGGCCGAGACGTAAGGAGCAGCCGATGGCGAACCTTCCCGACATGACCAAGCACCGCGGCTTCCCATCCGGGATGCCGGGAACGGGCGTGCAGTTCACGATCCGCCGCGCCAACCCGCGCGGGGTGACGCCGATCAAGGCGCTGCCCCGGCGCGCGCGGCCGGGCACGGCCGAGCACCGCATCGACGCCGCCTTCCTGCACGCGCTCTGGCACCATTTCGGCGCCGAGCCCTTCGAGCGCGGCAATCTCGATGCCGCGCGCCTCAGCCTGCTCTTCGGCCGCGAGGTCGTCGCCGCGGAAAAGGATTTCGACCCGATCTCCTATGAAGCCATGCTCGTCATCGACGAACGGGTGGGCCGCCAGAGCTTCCCCGAATCCTTCGAGGACACGTTCGAGGTTTGACGAGCGGCCCGGCGCGCAAGCGCCGGGCACCTTGAAAAATTGACATAAGCCATTGGAACCGTTTTTCTTTCATCGGCGATTTTTCGCACGAAATCTGCTTGCGCGCATGCGCCTCCCCTGAGAGATAAGTCCTGTAATCCAACCCGGCCGACGCCATGTCCCTGCTTGAAGCCCACGCCCTCTCCCGATCCTTCGGATCGACGAAAGCCCTCGTCGACCTGTCGCTTGCCGTCGATCCCGGCGAGATCGTGGCGTTGATGGGCGCGAACGGCGCGGGCAAGTCGACCTTCGTGAAGATCCTCTCCGGCGTCCTTGCGGCCGACAGCGGCAGCGTCGCCTTCAAGGGGCGCGCCTATGCCCCGCAGACGCCGGCCGAGGCGAGCGCCGCCGGCATCGTGACCGTGCACCAGTCGACCGACCTCGTCGGCATCCCGGGCCTGACGGTGGGCGATGCGCTGCTGCTCAACCGCTTCGTCGACCGCAGCCAGCCCTTCTTCGTCTCGCGCGGCCGGGTGCGCCGGGAGGCACAGGCCATGCTGCGCGAGGCGGGCTTCGACCTGCCGGTCGACCGGGACTTCGCCGAGCTTTCCGCCGCCGACCGGCAGCTCGTCGCCATCGCCCGCGCGCTCGCCAACCGGGCCGAACTGCTCATCCTCGACGAGCCGACGGCGAGCCTTTCCGCCAGCGAATCCCGGCGGCTCTACGCCACGCTGCTCGATCTCAAGCGGCGCGGCATCGCGATCCTCTACATCTCCCACCGCACCGCCGACCTTGCGGCGCTCGCCGACCGCGTCGCCGTGCTGCGCGGCGGGCGCGTGGTCGAGACGTTCACGCGGCCCGTCGATTTCGACAAGGCGATCGAGACCATGATCGGCCGGCCACTCGCCTCCGCGCGGCCCGACGCCCGGCAGGCGGAAGGCGCTCCGGTGTTCGAGCTCGCGGACGCGCGGCTCCTGCCGTCCAGCGAGCCGTTCGGCCTCTCGCTCCATCGCGGCGAGGTGGTGGCGATCACCGGCGTGCTCGGCGCGGGCAAGAGCCGGCTGTTGTCCGCACTGTTCGGCGCCGGCCGGCTCGCCGGCGGCACGATGCGCCTCGACGGCGCGCCCTATGCGCCGCAGACGCCGGCCGAGGCGATCGCCGCCGGCGTCGCCATGGCGGGCGAGGACCGGCACCGCTCCTCGCTGATGCCGGCCGGCTGGCCCGGCGAGACCATCGCCGAGACGATCAGCCTGCCGCATCTTTCCCGCTGGTATCCCGCCGGCTTCATCCGGCCGCGCCGCGAGCGGGAGAAGGCCGAGGCCGCCATCCGGCGGCTCGGCATCCGCGCCGCAGGCCCGACCGCCTCCGTCTGGACGCTCTCCGGCGGCAACCAGCAGAAGGTCGTGCTCGGTCGCTGGGAGGCAGAGCCCGGCCGGCTGCTCCTGCTCGACGAGCCGTTCCAGGGCGTCGACGTCGGCGCGCGCCACGACATCATCACCGCCATCCGCAGCCGCACCGACCGCGCAACCCTGATCGCCACCTCCGATCCGGAAGAGGCCATCGAGGTCGCCGACCGCGTGCTGGTCATGGACCACCACACCATCAGCGAGAGCAACGCACGATGAGCACCGCCCCCGACCAGTCCATCGCGAACGGCAGCGACCGCGCCCGGGAATTCCTCAGGGCCGGCGCGGTCTTCATCCTGCTCTTCGTCATGGTGGCCGGCTTCACCGCCGCCCAGCCGGCCTTCATCACCATCAACAACCTGATGAGCATCCTGCAGGCCGTCTCGGTCGTCGCCATCCTCGGGGCCGGCGTCACGGTCACGCTCGCGGTCGGCGGCTTCGACCTGTCGATCGGCGCGGTCGCCGCCTCCAGCGTCATGGCGGCGAGCTACTTCATGATCGTCTGGGGCCTCGGCGTCTTCGCCACCGTGCCGCTGGTGCTGCTGCTCGGCGCGGCCGTCGGCCTCCTCAATGCCTTCCTCATCGTCCGCCTCAAGGTGCCGGACCTGCTGGCGACGCTCGCGGTGATGTTCCTGCTCACCGGCCTCCAGCTCATCCCGACCGCCGGCCGCTCCATATCGCCCGGCCTCATCCTGCCCGACGGCTCGACCGCCACCGGGAAATACGATCCGCTCTTCCTGCTGATCGGCCGCTCCAGCCTGTTCGGCGTGGTGCCGCTGCCCGTCGTCATCATGGCGCTCGTCGCCGTCGCGCTCTTCGTCCTGACCGAGCGCACGCGCATCGGCCGGCTGCTCTTTGCGACCGGCGGCAACGAGCTGGCGACGCGGCTGGCCGGCGGGCCGACGGACCGGCTGAAGACGCTCGCCTATGTCCTTTCCGGCGCGCTCGCCTCGCTCGGCGGCATCGTGGTGGCCGCCCGCGTCGGCCGCGGCGACGTCTCCTCCGGCGCGTCGCTCCTGATGGATTCGGTCGCTGCCGCGCTGATCGGCTTTGCCGTACTCGGCCTGCGCCGGCCCAACGTCTTCGGCACCATCGTCGGCGCGGTCTTCGTCGGGGTGCTGCTGAACGGCCTGACCATGCTGAACGCGCCCTACTATGCGCAGGATTTCGTCAAGGGTGCCGTCTTGGTCGGCGCGCTGGCGCTGACCTATGGCGTTGCCCGCGGGCGACGCTGATTTTCCATAACGAAACCGGGAGACACCCATGAATGCAATCCTGAAATCCCTGACCGGCGCCGTCGCGGGCGCCCTGCTTGCAGCCGGCACGGCCGCGGCCGGCGGCATCGCGGGCGCACCGGCGCCCTTCGACAAGGGCGATGTCGACATCGCCGTCGTCAGCTTCCTCGGCTCCGGCGACTGGCTTCAGGCCTTCGAGGCCGGCGTGAAGCGCCAGGCCGACGCGCTCGGCGTCAAGCTGACGATCTCGCAGGCGCGCAACGACAACGACACCCAGCGCAGCCTGATCGAACAGGCGATCAACCTCGGCGTCGACGGCATCATCATCAACAACGGCCGCCCGGAAGTGCTGCAGGACGTCGCCCAGAAGGCGCTCGACGCCGGCATCAAGGTCGTCGCCTACGACGTGAACCTCGACAACGAGCAGATCCCGCAGATCGAGCAGTCGGACGCCGACATGGCCCGCCTCGTCCTGGAGCAGGCGGTGAAGGACAAGGGCGACGGCTTCGTCGGCGGCGCCGTCTATGTCGCCGGCTTCGCGCCGCTCGACCGCCGCTACGCCGTCTGGCAGGACTTCGTGAAGAAGCACAACCTCACGGAGAAGGCCGTCTGGGGCGTCGTCAACGACACCGTCCCGGCCTCCGTCGCCGACCAGACCAAGGCGATCCTGCGCGCCAACCCGGACATTTCCGTCATCTTCACGCCGTGGGACGAGTTCGCCAAGGGCGTCAAGCTCGCCATCGACGAGCTGGGCGTCTCGCAGAACGTCAAGATCTACGGCGTCGACATCTCGACGGCCGACATCCAGCTCATGGCCGAGCCAGACAGCGCCTGGGCCGCGACCGCCGCGACCAACGCCGCCGTCGTCGGCGAGGTTTCCGTGCGTGCGGTCTCGCTGGCGATCGCCGGCCAGTTTCCCGGCCGCTCGGTCCTGCTCCAGCCGACGCTCGTCACCCGCGACGACCTCGTGAAGAACGAGATTTCGACGATCGAGGAGCTGCAGCAGAAATTCCCGGCCTTCCTGAAGAGCGATGCGGCCACCGCGTCCTGGATCCCGGCCGTCAACTGAGACCCGCGGGTGCCGCGCGAGCGGCGCCCCTTCCCCATCCCTGAAAGCAGATACCATGAGCCTCATCGCCCCGGACTTTTCCCGCAACATGACACTGATCGGTCATTCCGACATCGGCGGGCGCGGCGACGGGCTGCAGCTCATGGTGCACCGCGGCTTTGCCTATGTGGCGCATCCCTGGTCGCAGGGCTTTTCGATCATCGACGTGCGCGACCCGAAGAACCCCGGGAACGTCACCTATGTCCCCGCGCCGGCGAACACCTGGAACATCCATCTCCAGACCCATGACGACCTTCTCCTCGTCATCAACGCGCTCGATCTCTTCGCCGATGTCGAGACCTTCTCCGACGAGAAGGCCTATTACACGAAGTCCGTCGGCGAGACGGTGGCGGGCGCGAAGACGAAGCGCGCCTGGACGGCCGGCATGACGGTCTACGACATTTCCACGCCCGACCGGCCGCGCAAGATCGGCCAGCTCGACGTCGACGGCGTCGGCTTCCACCGGCTGTGGTATGTCGGCGGGCGCTATGCCTATGCCTCGGCGCTGCTCGACGGCTTCACCGACTATATCTTCGTCACCATCGACATGGCCGACCCGACGAGGCCGGAACTCGTCGGCCGCTGGTGGCTGCCGGGCATGAACAAGGCGGCCGGCGAGACCTCCAATGCGCCGGAGGGCCGGCGCCATGCGCTGCACCACGCGCTGGTGCACGGCGACACGGCCTATGCCTGCTGGCGCGACGGCGGGCTGACGCTGCTCGACATCACGGACCATTGCGCGCCGACGCTGATCAAGCACCACAACTGGTGCCCGCCCTATGGCGGCGGCACCCACTCGCCCCTGCCGCTCGTGGAGCGCGGCCTGCTCGTCGTCGCCGACGAGGCGGTGCTGGACAACGAGGAGGACGGGCGCAAGCACACCTGGGTCTTCGACATCCGCGCGCCGTCGAACCCGATCAGCATCTCGACCTTCCCGATCCCGGACGAGATCGACTACACGAAGAAGGGCGGCCATTTCGGCCCGCATAACCTGCACGAGAACCGGCCGGGCAGCTTCGTTTCCGACACGCTGATCTTCGCCACCTGGCAGAATGCCGGCATCCGCGCCTTCGACATCTCCGACCCCTACCGCCCCGTCGAGACCGGCGCACTCGTGCCGGCCGCCCCGCGGACGATGACCGACAAGCGCCCGGGCCGGCCGCAGGTCATCCAGTCGGCGGACGTCTTCGTCGACGCACGGGGGCTGATCTATGCGACCGACTACAATGCCGGGCTCGAAATCATCGAATACGGCGGCTGAGCCTGCGGCCCGTCATGCGGGCGGCCGGTCGAGGCGGCGCCCTTCCTCGTCGAAGAGGTGGAGCCTCTCCTGCGGCAGGTCGATGCGCACCGTCGCGCCGGGGGTGAGCATGGCGCGGTCGAGCGTGAAGATCTTCAGCGGCACGTCGTGCACGCTCACATGCATGATGATGCCGAAGCCGGTCGGCTCGATGAGGTCGACCTTGGCCTCCAGCGCACCGCCCCCGGCGATCGCCACATGTTCCGGGCGGATGCCGAGCGTTGCCGCCGCGCCGCTTTCGAGGCCCGCCATCCTGCGGACGGGCAGCATCACGCCGTTTGCGAGCCGCAGGTCGGCCCGGTCGCCGGAAACGATATAGCGCCCCTCGAAGAAGTTCATGCCGGGCGAGCCGATGAAGCCCGCGACGAAGAGGTTGGCGGGGCGGTCGTAGAGGTCGAGCGGCGAGCCGACCTGCTGTACCACGCCACCATGCATGGCGACGATGCGGTCGGCGAGCGTCATGGCCTCGATCTGGTCGTGCGTCACGTAGATGGAGGTGGCGCGCAGGTCGCCGTGCAGTTTCTTGATTTCGGCGCGCATCTGCTCGCGCAGGCGCGCATCGAGGTTCGACAGCGGCTCGTCGAAGAGAAAGGCCTTCGGCTGGCGCACGATGGCGCGGCCCATGGCGACGCGCTGGCGCTGGCCGCCGGAAAGGGCGCGCGGGCGGCGCTCAAGGAGCGGGTCGAGCCCGAGCTTCGCGGCCGCGCCGCTGACGGCGCTGGCGATCTTCTCCTTGGTGGAGCGGCGAAGGCGCAGGCTGTAGCTCATGTTGTCGGCAACGCTCATATGCGGATAGAGCGCGTAGGACTGGAACACCATGGCGATGTCGCGGTCCTTGGGCGCAAGATCGTTGACGCGCTTGCCGTCGATGCGGATGTCGCCGGCCGTGACCTCCTCAAGGCCGGCGATCATGCGCAGCAGTGTCGATTTTCCGCAGCCGGAGGGGCCGACCAGCACGATGAACTCGCCGTCCCTGATGGTGAGGTCGACGCCGTGCAGTACGGGAAAGGCGCCGAAGCTCTTGCGGATGCCCTCGATATCGATGGAAGCCATGGAAGGTCCTTTCAGCCTTTGACCGCGCCGGCCGTCAGGCCCTGCACGAGATAGCGCTGGATGAGCAGGAAGAAGAGGCAGGCCGGGATGAGCGCGAGAATGCCCGCCGCCATCATCTGCCCGAAATCGACGGAGAATTTCGAGACGAAGGTGAGAAGCCCGACCGGGAAGGTCGCCGCGTCGTTGCCCGAGATCAGCATCAGCGCGAAGAGCAGCTCGCTCCAGGCGGCGGTGAAGACGAAGCCGAGCGTGGCGGCGATGCCGGGCAGGGTCAGCGGCAGGATGATCTGGCGGAAGGCGATGAACTGCGTCGCCCCGTCGATCATCGCCGCCTCCTCCAGGTCCTTCGGGATGCCGTCGAAGAAGGACTGCATGAGGAAGGTCGCGAACGGCACGTTGAAGGCGGTGTAGACGATGACGAGGCCGGTCAGGCTGTTGGTGAGGCCGAGTGGCGAGAGCATCTTGAAGATCGGCGCGACCAGCATGACGAGCGGGAACATCTGCGTGATCAGCATCAGCGCGACGATCCAGTATTTCGCCCGGAAGCGAAAGCGCGACAGTGCGTAGCCGGCAAGCGAGGCGAGGATCGTCACCGTCACCGCGGTCGAGCCCGCGACGATCAGGCTGTTCTTGAAGAAGGTCGGGAAGGCGCTGTGGGCGATGACGAAGGTATAGTGCTCCAGCGTCGCGCGCGACGGCCACATGCGCACGCCCTCGCTGTAGAGCAGGTCGTTCGGCGTCACCGACACCTTGAGCAGCCAGAAGAGCGGAAAGAGCGCGAAGGCGATATAGGCGAGGATTGCGAGCCGGTGCGCGACGGTGAAGGCGATTTTGCGGGTTCGCATGGCGTCAGTCCTTGTTGAGCAGCGTCTGGCGCAGAAGCACGATCAGCAGCGAATAGACGAGAAGCAGGACGAGCAGCACGAGCGCGATGGCCGAGGCATAGCCGAAATCCAGCCGCTTGAAGGCCTGGGTGAAGATGTAGCTCGCGACGATCTGCGTGCGGTCGGCCGGCCCGCCATTCGTCATCACGACGATGAGGTCGGCGAAGTTGGAGATCCAGACGGTGCGCAGGAGGATGGTGATGGCGATGGTCGGCGCGAGGAACGGCAGCGTGATCGAGACGAAGCGCTGGACCGGCCCCGCCCCGTCGATGCTCGCGGCCTCGTAGAGATCGCGCGGGATCGCCTGCAGCGCGGCAAGCAGGGTGATCGCGAAAAAGGGAATGCCCCACCAGACATTGGCGACGATCGGCCCCCACATGGCAAGCTGCGGATCGGACAGGATGTTGTTGGGCGCGTCGAGAATGCCGAAGGCATACATCCAGTGCGGCAGCGGACCGATGACAGGGTTGAAGAGCCAGGCCCAGTTGAGGCCGGCAAGGAAGCTGGGCACCGCCCAAGGCAGGAAGCAGAGCGCCTGCGCCAGCCCGCGGCCGGCAAAGGGCTTGTCCAGCAGCAGCGCGAGGATGAGCCCGAAGACGAATTGCAGAAAGACCGAGGCGCCCGTCCACCAGAGCGTGTTGCGCAGGGCCCGGAAGAAGGCCTGGTCCTGCCCCAGCGCCCGGAAATGATCGAGCCCGATGAAGCCGCCGGAAAAGGGATTGAGAAGCTGGATATCGCGGAAGGCGTAGGAGATGCCAAGCACCAGCGGCACCAGCATCACGGCGACGATCAGGATCAGCGCCGGCGCGCTGTAGAGATAGGGCTCCGCAGCATCGGCGAACCGCTTTCTGAACGGCCGCGTGGCCGGGTGATAGGCAGCATGGGTCATCGTCTCGCTTCCGTCAGGCTTGCGGGGCGTTTCGTGGAAGAAGCCGGACGGAGCCTCGTTCTCCGTCCGGCGGCTCCCGGCGTTATTGCTTCGCCAGGAACTTCTGCTGCGCCTTGGTCAGGTAGTCCGCCCACTGATTGGCGAGGTCTTCCGGCGTGATGTCGCCGAGAAGGGCCTCCTGCGAGGTCTTGATCACCAGCGAATCCTTGAAGAAGGCGAATTCCTCCAGATGCGTCGGCATCACGGTCGGCACGGCATCCTTGTCCTCAAGCTCGGCGAACCAGCCCTTGAACTGCTCGCTCGAATAGAACGGATCCTTTTCCGCCGACGTGTGCACCGGCAGCGCGCCGGTGCGCTTGTTCCACTCGATATTGCCCTCCGGCCCTTCGAGCGTCTCGATCAGCTTCCAGGACAGGTCCTTGTTGGCGCTGGAGGCGAACATCGACCAGCCGGCAAAGCCGATGGTCGGGAAGGTCTTGCCGTCCGGGCCCTTCGGCATGGTCATGATGCCGTAGTCTTCCGCCTTCATGCGCTCGGCGATGGCGATGAGCGCATCCGGGTCCTGGTCGAGGAAGGCGCAGGTGCCGGAATAGAAGCCCGCGACGATCTCGTTGAAGCCCCAGTTGACGCTGTCCTTCGGCGCATAGCCGTTCTTGTAGAGGTCGATCAGGAAGGTAAGGCCCTTGACCCAGCCCTCGCTGTTGAAGGTGGAGGTGCCGTCCTCGTTGAAGAATTTGTTGGAGCCGGCCATGGAGGCGCCGAACATCACCCAGCCGTTGAGGCCGCCCGGCCCGCCGCGAAGGCAATAGCCGTACTTGCCCGGCAGGGCCGAGACCTTCTTTGAGGCTTCGGCGAATTCGTCCAGCGTCTTCGGCGGCTCGGAAACGCCGGCCTCGGCCAGCAGCTTCTTGTTGTAGAACATGGCGCGAAGATAGAAGCCGTAGGGCAGCATGTAGGCCGTGTTCTTGATGTCGCGGCCGAGTTCCAGGGCGCGTGCCGTCAGGCCCGGCGTGTATTCCCATTTTTCGAGATAGGGCTCCAGGCTCTCCAGCATGCCGTTATTGGCGTAGAGCGACAGCCAGGTGTCGGGCATTTCCATGACGTCCGGCACCTCGCCGGCCGAGACCATGGTCGCGAATTTCTGGAACGCCTCGCCCCAGGGCAGCGAGATGATCTCGACCTTGGTGCCGGGATTGGCCGCCTCGAACTTGCCGACGATGGATTTCAGCGTTTCCGTGCGCTCGGGGCTGGTGATCACCTCGACGAGCTTCAGCGTGGTATCGGCCAGCGCGCTGGAAGCCATCAGCGTGCTGAGAAGCGCCGCAGTCAGAAGTCTTTTCATGGTCGTTCCCTCTTTTCGTTTTGATTGATCGTTCGACGTCAGTTTTCGGTCGCGGCTTCCATCGCCGCTTCCAGATCCCTCCACAGGGCCTCGGTTCCCTCCAGGCCGACATGGAGACGCACGGACCGCGCATCGATGCCGAAGGCATGCGCGGAATTCGGTTGGGCCTTCTGCTGCAGAACCACCTCGCCCGGCACGATCAGGCTTTCGTGTCCTCCCCAGGAAACGCCGAGCTTGAAAAGTGTGAGGTGATCGGCGAAGGCGCGGATGTCGACGTCCTCGCGGAAGGTGAAGGAGAAGAGGCCGGACGTGCCGGTGAGCCCCGGCGGCAGGCGATTGGCGAGCGCCGGATGAAAGACCGTATCGACGATATCGAGCGCCTGCAGGCGCCTTGCGATGTCGAGCGCCGAGGCCTCGTGCGCCTTCATGCGGATCGGCAGGGTGCGAAGGCCCCGGACCAGCAGCCAGGCATCGAAGGGCGAAAGCTTGCCGCCGAGATAGGGATAGGCCTCCGCGCGGATGCGGCCGATGAGTTCCTTCGAGCCGGCGACAACGCCCGCGACGACGTCGCTGTGGCCGCCGAGATATTTCGAGGCGGAATGCAGCACGAGATCGACGCCGAGCGTCAGCGGCCGCTGGAAGACGGGGCTCGCCCAGCTGTTGTCGATGACGCTGATAACGCCGTGGCGCTTCGCAAGCGCGGCGAGCGCGCCGACGTCGTGCGCCTCCATGACCCAGCTCGTCGGGCTTTCGAGATAGAGGAGCTTGGCGCCCGGCAGGGCTTTCGCGACTGCCTCCTCGTCGCGCCCGTCGACATAGGTCACCTCCACCTTCATGCGCTTCAGGTGCGTGCCGAACAGGCGGAAGGCATCCGGGTAGCAATGGCGCACGGCGACGATGCGGTCGCCCGGCTCGACGAAGGAGAGCACGGTGGAGGAGATCGCCGCCATGCCGCTGGCAAAGCCCAGCGCATCCTCGCCGCCTTCGAGCTTGGCCAGCATCTCCTCGAAGGCGCGCACCGTCGGGTTGAGGCCGCGCGTATAGATCGGCCGGACGATCTCGCCGCGATAGGCGGCGACCATCTCGTCATAGCTGCCGAAGGTGAAGAGCGAGGTCTGGACGATGGGCGGCACCACCGCATCGAAAGCGTTCGTCGCGTCATGGGCGACGGTGAGGGAGGCAAGGTCGAACGGATCGGCTCCGTTGATCATCGGGACATTTCCTTGATGTCTTCCTCGACGACTTCGAGGATCCTGAGGGTTTCGATGCGCGCGGTCTCGGGGTCCTCGGCGGCGATCGCATTGAAGAGCGTGCGGTGGAACGGGAAGGAGCGGCGGGCGAAATCCGGCCGGTCGAACGGCTTTTCCCAGAAGCGCTCGAAGGCGCCGCGCATCTGTTCGAGAAGCTGCTTGAAGAGCGGGTTGTGCGTGGCGTCGTAGATGGCGAGGTGGAAGGCAAGGTCTTCCGGGCCGGAGCTGCCCTTGGCGATATGGACGCGCTCCATCGCGTCCAGCTTCGCCTCGATGATGGCAAGGTCCTGCGGCGTGCGCCGCCGCGCCGCCACCATGTTCGCCTCGCATTCGAGCCCGCGGCGGACCTCCAGCGTCTGGAGCAGCACGTCGCGCAAATGCGCCGCGTCGAAGGAGAGCGGCATGTGCACGGTGGCGGTGGTGACCGGCTTCAGGAGATAGGTGCCGCTGCCCTTGCGGCTTTCGATGACGCCGAGCGCCTGGAAATGGCGGATCGCCTCGCGGATGGTCGAGCGGCCGACCGCCAGCGCCGCCATGAGCTCGCGCTCGGCCGGCAGGCGGTCGCCTGCCTGAAGGCTCGCCCGGTCGATATAGGAGGCCAAAGCCTCCGTCACCTGCCGCGCCCGGTCGATGGGCGGCAAAGGCGCGATCTGCGGCCTGTCGCGAGTTCCGATTGGCATGATGCCAATTCCCCTGTTTCGTGCCAGCTTCTCGAATTGGTCTGACATCTTAGCATTATGCGGCACGGTCCGGCTGTCAAGCCCGGCCGTCGACCGGATTGTTGCGGGGACTTCCGTTTGGATACTGGAGGGGAAGGTCGTTCTTCGGGCGCCGCGCTCTGTCTTCATGAAGGACCAGCGAAGCGCCTTTCCGGCCGTTCCCGGAGGTCCCCTTGCGTGCAAACAGCATGGCCGCACCGCATCATCCGGGCGAGCCAGACCCGGATGGCGCGGAGACCGCGTTCGGCCTTGCGTGCCGGCGACCGGCGGGCGGCGCCTAGCCGGCGGACGGTCCGTCCCGCAGCATGGCGATGATGGCGGAGAAGTCCTTTTCGCCGAGCCCCTCGTCCGCGAAGCGCTGATAGAGCGCGGCCGCCTTGGCGCCGAGCGGGGTCGTGACGCCGGTGTCGTCCGCCGCCGCCTGCGACAGCTTCAGGTCCTTGAGCATCAGCGCCGCGGCGAAGCCCGGTTCGTAATCGTGGTTGGCGGGCGAGGTGGGGACGGGACCCGGCACCGGGCAATAGGTGGTCAGCGACCAGCATTGCCCGGACGAGACCGCGGCGACGTCGAACAGCGCCTGATGCGAGAGGCCGAGCCGCTCGCCGAGCACGAAGGCTTCGCCCACGGCGATCATGCTGATGCCGAGGATCATGTTGTTGCAGATCTTCGCTGCCTGGCCGGCGGAGGCGCCGCCGCAATGGATGATCTTCCGGCCCATCGCCTCGAAGACCGGCTTTGCCCCGGCAAAGGCCCCGGCGTCGCCGCCCACCATGAAGGTGAGCGTGCCGGCCGAGGCGCCCCCGGTGCCGCCCGAGACGGGCGCGTCGAGCGCCGGACAGCCATGCGCCTCGGCCAGCGCATGGGCCTTGCGGGCGCTCGCCATGTCGATGGTGGAACAATCGATGAGCAGCGTGTCTGACGGCACGGTGGCGACGAGCTCCTGCCACACCGAAAGCACATGCGTTCCGGCCGGCAGCATGGTGATGACGAGATCCGCGCCGGAAACCGCCTCGCCGATCGAGGCGACGGTCGCCACGCCGTTTTCCCGCGCAAGATCGAGCGAGGCGGCGGAAAGGTCGAAGCCGCGCACGGCATGGCCGACCTTCACGAGATTTGCGGCCATCGGGCCGCCCATATGGCCGAGGCCGATGAATGCGATGGAGCTCATGGGCGTTCTCCTTTTCCCGTTGCGCCGGCAAAAAGCGGCTTTGCCGGCGGCTCGAAGAAGGCGGCGACGTCCCGCTCGGTGACGTCGGCCAGTTGCGCCGGATGCCAGCGCGGATTGCGATCCTTGTCGACCACCGCGGCCCTGACGCCCTCGTAGAAATCGTGGCTGCGCAGCACCGCCGCCGTGGCAGCGAATTCCCGTTCCAGGCAGGCTTCCAGCGAGGCCTCCCGGCGCCCGAGTCGCAGCAGGCGCAGCGTCACCTTCAGGCTGAGCGGCGATTTCATGCGCAGGATGCCGAGCGCCCTTGCGGCGAAGTCCGATCCGTCCCGCTCCAGCGCCGCGAAAATCGCCTCCACCGTGTCGAAGGCGAAAAGCCGGTCGATCAGCACTCGCTGCCCGGCGATCTCTCCCGGCGGCGGTGCTTCCGCGAAGGCGGCAATGGTGGCCGAGACATCGGCATGGGAGGCGGTGGCCGGCAAGCCGGACAGCTTTTCGGCCAGTGCCGGCAGGCGCGCCGAAGGCACATGGCTGTCGGCAAGCCCGAAGGCGATCACGTCGCCCGCCGCAAGCTGCTCACCGGTGAGCGCGGCATAGGTGCCGAGTTCGCCCTTCCCGCGCGTCAGGAACCATGAGGCGCCGACATCGGGGAAGAATCCGATGCCGGTCTCCGGCATCGCGAACCGCGTCCGCTCCGTGACGATGCGATGGCTGCCATAGACCGAAACGCCGACCCCGCCGCCCATGACGATGCCGTCCATGAAGGCGATATAGGGCTTTGCCAGCCGGGCGAGGCGCGCATTCATGCGGTATTCCTCGCGCCAGAAATCGACGGGCTCCGGCGAGCCGGCCCTGCCGCCGTCATAGATCATGCGGATATCGCCGCCCGCGCATAGCCCGCGCTCGCCCTCGCCGGTGAGGAGCACGGCAGCGACCGCGGGATCGGCCTCGAAGGCGTCCAGCGCTGCCTGGATGTCCCGCACCATCGCAAGCGTCAGGCTGTTGAGCGCCTTCGGCCGGTTGAGCCGGATGCGCCCGAGCGCGCCGGTGCGGTCGATCAGGGTCTCAGATGTGGAGGGCATGGCCAAGGGCTTTCAATGCGGCCTCCTGGAGACCTTCGCTGCGGGTCGGATGGGCGTGGATGGTGCCGGCGATATCCTCCAGCCGCGCGCCCATTTCGAGCGCCAGCGAAAACGCGCTGGAAAGCTCCGATATACCGGCGCCGACCGCCTGAAGGCCGAGCACGAGGTTGGTGTCCGCACGCGCCACGGCGCGCACGAAGCCATCCTCCGACTGGGTCGTCATGGCGCGGCCGTTGGCGTTGAAGGGGAAGAGGCCGACGCGGACCTCGTAGCCCTGCGCGCGCGCCTCGTCGGGCGAAAGGCCGGCGGTGACGATCTCGGGATCGGTGAAGCAGACGGCGGGGATAGCGCGCTTGTCCCAGACGCGCTTGCGCCCGGCGACGATCTCCGCGACCATCTCGCCCTGCGCCATGGCGCGATGCGCCAGCATCGGCTCGCCGGTGACGTCGCCGATGGCGTAGACGCCGCGCATCGAGGTGCGGCAATGCTCGTCGATGCGGATGAAGCGGCCGGCGCGGTCGAGGTCGAGTTCTTCGAGGCCCCAGCCTTCCGTGCGCGGCCTGCGGCCGACGGTGACGAGCACCTTGTCCGCGGCGATCCGCTCCTCCTTGCCGGCAATCTCAACCGCCAGCGCCTCGCCCGAATAGTTCTTCGCCTTCGCGCCGGTCAGCACGCGCACGCCGAGTTCGCCGAGACGCTTGGCGACGGGCTTGACGAGTTCGCCATCGTATTGCGGCAGGATCTGCGCCATCGCCTCGACCACCGTCACCCGCGCGCCGAGCTTGGCGAAGGCGGTGCCGAGCTCCAGCCCGATATAGCCGCCGCCGACGACGGCAAGCGATTTCGGAACCTCCGGCAGCGACAGCGCCTCGGTGGACGAAAGGACCGCCCCGCCGAAGGGCAGCGCCGGCAGTTCGACGGGCTCGGAGCCGGTCGCGATCACCACCGTCTCGGCGCGGATGAGCTGGGTTCCCGTCTCGGTCTCCACCTCGACCGTCTTGCCGTCGCGGAAGCGCGCCGCGCCGTGCACGATCTTCACCTTGGCCTTGCGCAGGAGGCCGAGCACGCCGCTGTTCAGCCGGCCGACGATGCCGTCCTTCCAGCGGACGGTCTGGGCAAGGTCGAGCCGCGGCGTCTCGACGGTGATGCCGAGCGCGTTGAGGCCCGCAGTGTGGCGGAGCCTGTCGAATTCCTCCGCCGCATGGATCAGCGCCTTGGAGGGGATGCAGCCGACATTGAGGCAGGTGCCGCCGGCCTTCGTCTTCTCGACGATGACGGTATCGACGCCGAGCTGGCCGGCGCGGATGGCGCAGATATAGCCGCCGGGGCCGGCGCCGATGACGAGGAGCTTGCAGACGATCTCTTTCATGTCATCAGCCTTCGATGAAGATCAGCGCGGGGGTTTCGAGAAGCGCCTTGAGCCGCTGGACGAAGACCGCCGCATCCCAGCCGTCGACGATGCGGTGGTCGAAGCTCGACGACAGGTTCATGATCTTGCGCGGAATGAACTGGGTTCCGTCCCAGACGGGCCGCATCATGATCTTGTTGACGCCGACGATCGCCACTTCCGGATGGTTGATGATCGGCGTCGTGACGATGCCGCCGAGCGCGCCGAGCGAGGTGATGGTGATGGTCGAGCCGGAAAGCTCCTCGCGCGCCGCCGTGCCGTTGCGGGCGGCATCGGCAAGGCGAACGAGCTCGGCAGCGCTGTCCCAGATCGACCGCGCCTCGGCATGGCGCACGACCGGCACCGTCAGGCCGGCCGGCGTCTGCGTGGCGATGCCGATATGCACGGCACCGTAGCGCGTGACGATGCCGGCATCGTCGTCGAAGGTGGCGTTGACGCCGGGCTGCTCGGCGAGCGTCCTCACCAGCGCCCGCATCAGGAAAGGCAGGATGGTGAGCTTCTGCTGGTCGGGCTTGCGGCCGGCATTCATCGTGGCGCGCAGGTCCTCCAGGTCGGTGACATCGACCTCCTCCACATAGGTGATGTGGGGAATGCGGGAGGCCGCAAGGCGCATCTTCTCGGCGATGCGGCGGCGCAGGCCCGTGACCTTGATCTCCTCCGTCGCGGTCCTGCGGGCAAGCCCTGCCGGTGCGGCGGCGGGCTGGCCCCCACGCGCGATGAACCGGTCGAGGTCGTCATGGGTGATGCGGCCGGCCGGGCCGCTGCCCGATACCTGCCGCAGATCGACGCCGGCCTCCTGCGCCCGCAGCCGGACAGCGGGCGAGGCAAGCGGCTTTGTCTCCAGCATTGCCACTCTTCCCTTCTCCCCAGCGGGGAGAAGGTGGCCCGCAGGGCGGGATGAGGGGGGCGGCTCGCTCGGCGGCGGGGACGGCTCTTTCGCAACTTGCGGCGAGGCCCCCTCATCTGCCCTTCGGGCACCTTCTCCCCGCTGGGGAGAAGGGGTTTCCTCGGCAACGGCCTCGCCTTCGCCGGCAACCTCGATGCGCAGCAGCGGCGCCTTGACGGCGACGATGTCGCCGATCTCGGCGCCGAGCCAGAGCACCACGCCGTCGACCGGAGAGGGTATCTCCACCGTCGCCTTGTCGGTCATGACGGCGGCGAGCACCATGTCCTCGCGCACCGGATCGCCCGGCTTGACGTGCCATTCCACAAGCTCGGCCTCGGCCACGCCCTCGCCCACATCGGGCATCTTGATGACGAACTCGCCCATCCTCAGCCCTCCATCACTTCCTGCAGCGCCCGGCCGACGCGGGCAGGCCCCGGGAAATAGTCCCATTCCTGCGCATGCGGATAGGGCGTGTCCCAGCCCGTCACACGCACCACCGGCGCTTCGAGGCTGTAGAAGCAGTGTTCCTGAACCAGCGAAACGACCTCGCCGCCGAAGCCGGAGGTCAGCGTCGCCTCATGCACGACGACGCAGCGGCCGGTCTTCTTCACCGACTGCACGATGGTGTCGAGATCGAGCGGCAGCAGGCTGCGCAGGTCGATCACCTCGGCGTCGATCCCCGTTTCCTCAGCGGCGGCGAGCGCCACATGCACCATCGTGCCGTAGGCGACGACGGTGACGGCGCTGCCCGGCCGGCGGATTTCCGCCTTGCCGATGGGGATCGTGTAGTGCCCCTCCGGCACCTCGCCGAGCTCGTGCTTCGACCAGGGCGTGACGGGCTTTTCGTGATGGCCGTCGAAGGGGCCGTTGTAGAGGCGCTTCGGTTCGAGGAACATCACCGGGTCCGGGTCCTCGATGGCCGCGATCAGCAGGCCCTTGGCGTCGTAGGGATTGGAGGGGACGATCACCTTCAGCCCGCAGACATGGGTGAACAGCGCCTCCGGGCTCTGGCTGTGCGTCTGGCCGCCGAAGATGCCGCCGCCGGTCGGCATGCGTACGACGATGGGGCAGGTGAAATCGCCGTTGGAGCGGTAGCGGATGCGCGCCGCCTCCTGGGTGATCTGGTCGTAGGCCGGGTACATGTAGTCGGCGAACTGGATCTCGACGCAGGGCTTCAGCCCATAGGCCGCCATGCCGATGGCCGTGCCGAGGATGCCGGATTCGTTGATCGGCGCGTCGAAGCAGCGCGTCTTGCCGTATTTGGCCTGCAGCCCCTGCGTCGCCCGGAAGACGCCGCCGAAATAGCCGACGTCCTCGCCGAAGACCACGACCTCGTCGTCGCGTCCCATCGAGACGTCCATGGCGCTGCGCACCGCCTCGATCATCGTCATTCTTGCCATGTCAGTATCCTGCCTTCTGCCGCTGGCGGCGGATATGGGCGGGCATTTCCGCATAGACGCCCTCGAAGATGTCGCGCACCGAGGGCTTGCCGCCCGCATGCAGCGTGCCGTGGCTTTCGGCCTGCTTCTGCGCCTGGATCACCTCGTCGAGGATCTCGGCCTCGGCCTGCGCGTGGCGCTCCTCCGACCAGACGCCGCGCAGGACGAGGTGCTTCTTCAGCCGCAGCACCGGATCGCCGAGCGGCCAGGCCTCGGATTCGGTCTTCGGGCGGTAGGCGCTCGGATCGTCCGAGGTGGAATGGGCGCCGACGCGGTAGGTGACATATTCGATCAGCGTCGGCCCGAGATTGCGCCGCGCCCGCTCGGCCGCCCATTTCGCGACGGCATGGACGGCAAGGTAGTCGTTGCCGTCGACGCGCAGCGCCGGGATGCCGAAGCCGAGGCCGCGGGCGGCGAACGTGCCCGAGCCGCCGCGAGCGATGCCCTGGAAGGTCGAGATGGCCCACTGGTTGTTGACGATATTGAGGATGACCGGCGCCTTGTAAGTCGAGGCGAAGACGAGGGCGGAGTGGAAATCGGATTCGGCCGTCGAGCCGTCGCCGATCCAGGCGGCGGCGATCTTCGTGTCGTTGCGGATGGCGGACGCCATGGCCCAGCCGACGGCCTGCACATATTGCGTGGCAAGGTTGCCGGAGATGGTGAAGAAGCCGTGCGCCTTCGACGAATACATGATCGGCAATTGCCGGCCGCGCAGGGGGTCCGCCTCGTTCGAGTAGATCTGGTTCATCATCTCGACCATCGGATAGTCGTCGGCGATGAGGAGGCCCGCCTGCCGGTAGGTCGGGAAGTTCATGTCGCCCTTGGCGAGCGCCTTGCGGAAGGCGCAGCTCACCGCCTCCTCGCCGAGATGCTGCATGTAGAAGGAGGTCTTGCCCTGCCGCTGCGCCATCAGCATGCGCGCGTCGAAGGCGCGCAGCTTCATCATGTTGCGCAGGCCCGTCAGCAGTTCCTCGTCGGAAAGCAGCCCGGCCCAGGGGCCGACCGCCTCGCCATCGCGGTTGAGCACGCGGATGATGGAATAGGCGAGATCGCGGATATCCTCCGGCGCGACGTCCACCGCCGGGCGCGGTACCGCGCCGGCCTTGGCGATCTTGACGTTGGAGAAATCCGGCTGGCCGCCGGGCCGGACCGCCGGCTCGGGAACGTGAAGGCTCAGATGCGCAACCTCGTTCATGTCCTGTCATTCCTCCCTTGTGGACCGCCCCGCCGCCTCCCTGCGAAGGGTACGGTCCCGGCTTCAAAGATTGCGCGCGATGACGATGCGCTGCACGTCGCTCGTTCCCTCGTAGATCTGGCAGATGCGCACGTCGCGATAGATGCGCTCCACCGGATAATCCGCCATGTAGCCGTAGCCGCCATGGACCTGGATCGCGTCGGAGCAGACCCGTTCGGCCATTTCCGAGGCGAACAGCTTGGCCATCGAGGCTTCGGTGAGGCAGGGCTGGCCCGCCTCCTTCAGCCCGGCGGCATGCAGCACCATCTGGCGCGCCACCTCGATCTGCGTCGCCATGTCGGCGAGCCGGAAGGCGACGGCCTGGTGCTCGATGATCGGCGAGCCGAAGGCCGTGCGCTCGCGGGCATAGTCGCGCGCCGCCTCGAAGGCCGCCCGCGCCATGCCGACGGACTGCGCGGCAATGCCGATGCGCCCGCCTTCGAGGTTCGAAAGGGCGATCCGGTAGCCCTCACCCTCCGCGCCGAGCCGGTTTCCGGCGTGAACGCGCATGGCGTTGAAGGCGATCTGGCAGGTGTCGGAGGAATGGAGGCCGAGCTTCTGCTCCACCCGCACGACCTCGTAGCCCGGCGTATCGGTCGGCACGATGAAGGCGGAAATGCCCTTCTTGCCGGCATCGGGATCGGTGACGGCGAAGACGATGATGACATCGCCGTTCTTGCCCGAGGTGATGAACTGCTTGGCCCCATCGATGACGTAATGGTCGCCGTCGCGGCGGGCGCGGGTCTTGAGGTTGGAGGCGTCGGAGCCGGCCTGCGGCTCGGTGAGCGCGAAGCCGCCGATCCATTCGCCGCTCGCAAGCTTCGGCAGGAAGTGCTGCTTCTGCTCCTCGCTGCCGTATTTCAGGATCGGCACGCAGCCGACGGAGCTGTGCACGCTCATGATGGTCGAGCACGGCCCGTCGCCGCTGGCGATCTCCTCCAGCGCCACGGCATAGGCGACCGTGCCCGTCTCCGAGCCGCCATAGGCCTCCGGCACGAGCATGCCGAGGAAGCCGAGCTCGCCCATCTCCTTCAGTTCCGCGCGGGGGAAGCGGCTCTCCGCGTCACGCTCCGCCGCGCCCGGCGCCAGCCGCTCGCGGGCGAAATCGCGGGCCATGTCGCGGATCTGGGTCTGCTGTTCCGTCAGGATCATGGTCCGGTCTCCTCCCCAAACCGCTCAGTGCCGCTCGATGGCCACCGCCGTCGCTTCGCCGCCGCCGATGCAGAGCGTCGCCATGCCGCGCCGCAGATCGTAGCGTTCCAGCGCAGCAAGCAGGGTGACGAGCACGCGCGCGCCCGATGCGCCGATGGGATGGCCGAGCGCGCAGGCGCCGCCGTGGACATTGACCTTGTCATGCGGCAGGTCGAGATCGCGCATCGCCGCCATGGCGACGACGGCGAAGGCCTCGTTGATCTCGAAGAGGTCGACATCCTTGAGGTCCCAGCCGGTGCGCTCGCCGAGCCTGCGCAGCGCCCCGATAGGCGCGGTCGCGAAGAGATTGGGCGCCTGCGCATGCGTCGCGTGGCCGACGATGGTGGCAAGCGGCGTCAGGCCCTCGCGCTCGGCCCGGGAGCGCCGCATCAGCACCAGCGCGGCCGCGCCGTCCGAGATCGAGGAGGCGTTGGCCGCCGTCACCGTGCCGTTCTCGCGAAAGGCCGGCTTCAGCGTCGGGATCTTCTCCAGCCTGGCCTTGCCGGGTTGCTCGTCACGGCTAACGACAGCCTCGGAGCGGCCGGCCTTCACGGTGACGGGAACGACCTCGGCGTCGAATCCGCCGGTCTCGATGGCGCTGCGGGCGCGGGTCAGGGAGGTGACGGCATAGTCGTCCTGCGCCGGGCGGGTGAACTGGTAGGCCTCGGCGCAGTCCTCGGCGAAGGTGCCCATCAGGCGCCCCTTGTCATAGGCGTCTTCGAGGCCGTCGAGGAACATGTGGTCGATGACACGGCCATGCCCGAGCCGGTAGCCGCCGCGGGCGCGGTCGAGCAGGTAAGGCGCATTGGTCATGCTCTCCATGCCGCCTGCCACCGCAACCGATGCGCTGCCGGCGGCGATGAGGTCATGCGCCAGCATGACGGCCTTCATACCCGAGCCGCACATCTTGTTGACGGTCGTCGCCCCGGCCGCGAAGGGCAGGCCCGCGCCGATGGCAGCCTGCCGCGCGGGCGCCTGCCCCTGCCCGGCCGGCAGCACGCATCCAAACACCGTCTCATCCACGGCATCGGGCGCGACGCCGCTCCGCTCCAGCGCCGCGCGGATCGCGGCCGCGCCGAGCTCCGGCGCGGTGGCATGCCCGAGGTCGCCCTGGAAGCCGCCCATCGGGGTGCGGGCCGAACCGACGATGACGATGGGATCCTGCAGAACCATATCGAAACTCCCTCAGCGCGGCGCCATGCGCAACGCGCCGTCGAGGCGGATAACCTCGCCATTCAGCATGACGTTCTCACAGATGTGGCGCACCAGGGCGGCAAATTCCACCGGCTTGCCGAGGCGCTGCGGAAAAGGCACGCTCCGCCCGAGCGAATCCTGCACCTCCTGCGGCATGCCGGCCATCATCGGCGTCTGGAAAATCCCCGGCGCGACGGAGACGACGCGGATGCCGTGGCGGGCCAGCTCGCGGGCGACCGGCAGCGTCATGGCGGCAACCCCGCCCTTGGAGGCCGCATAGGCCGCCTGCCCGATCTGGCCGTCGAAGGCCGCGACCGAGGCCGTGTTGATAACAATCCCCCGCTCGCCGTCCGCCTCAGGCTCTTCCTTCGCGATGGCCACTGCTGCGAGCCGGGTCATGTTGAAGGTGCCGATGAGGTTGATGCCGACGGTGCGGGCAAAGCTGTCGAGCCGGTGCGGCCCGTCGCGGCCGAGCACCTTCTCGCCGGGCGCGACGCCGGCGCAATTGACCAGCCCGTGCAGGTGGCCGAAGCGCTCCAGCGCGAGATCGACGGCGGCCTGGCCGTCCGTCTCCTGCGTCACGTCGGTATGGATGAAGGCTGCGCCGGTCCCAAGCTCGCCGACGATGCCACGGCCGGCATCGACATTGACGTCGGCGATCACGACATGCGCGCCCTCGCCCACCAGCATGCGCGCCACCGCCGCGCCGAGGCCCGAACTGCCGCCGGTGACGAGAAAGGTCTTTCCGCGGATCAACATGGCTGCTCTCCTCCAGCGCATCCGAATTCCGTAGGACCGGATCGGCATGCCGTGCGGCCCTCCCAAGCCGCACAGCCTCGACAGGGGCGATCGCCCATCCGTCTTGCCCTAGTCTATGACGGTGCGATATTGCATGCGATGACCGAAGCGTCTTGAACCATCGGCCACTTTTACCACATCTTGCGGGCCATGACGATGACGGAAACCGGACGGCGGATGATCTCGCCCTTCTTCGTGGAGGAGGCGATCGACTGCCTGAAGCGGCAGGGCAAGGCGCCGGAGACGGTGCTGGCGGCGGTCGGCCTTCCCGCCCGCATCGACGCGCCGGTCTCCGCCGAAAGCTACGGCGCGCTGTGGCTCGCCATCGCGGCGGAGATGGACGACGAATTCTTCGGCATGGGCGGGCGGCCGATGCGGCGCGGCAGCTTCACGCTGCTCTGCCACTGCATCCTGCATGCAAGAACCCTCGACCAGGCGCTGCGGCGCGCGCTGCGCTTCCTCAACGTCGTGCTGGAAGACCCGCAAGGCCATCTCGAAGTCGCCGACGGCCTTGCCCAGATCGTGCTCCGCGACCAGGACGGCCCGCGCTCCGCCTTCGCCTACCGCACCTACTGGATCCTGCTGCACGGCATCACCTGCTGGCTGATCGGGCGGCGCATTCCGCTGCGGATGGTCGATTTCCGCTGCGGCGAGCCGGAAAACGGCGCGGACTACCGGCTTTTCTTCGGCGCGCCCGTGCGCTTTTCCCAGCCGGCGAGCCGGCTCGCCTTCGATGCCGCCATGCTGAAGCTTCCGGTCGCGCGCAGCGAGCAGGCGCTACGGCAGTTCCTGCGCAACGCCCCCGCCAACATCCTCGTGCGCTACCGCTACGACGCCGGCCTTGCCGCGAGCGTGCGCAAGCGGCTGCGGCAGGCGCCGCCCGCCTCCTGGAGCGCGTTCGACGATCTCGCCGCGCAGATGCACATGTCGCCCTCGACGCTGCGCCACCGCCTGCACGCCGAGGGCCAGAACTATGCCGCCATCCGCGACGAGATCCGGCGCGACCTTGCAATCGAGATGCTGCAGACCACGGCGCTCGGGGTGGGCGAGATCGCCGCGCGGCTCGGCTTTTCCGAGCCCAGCGCCTTCCACCGCGCCTTTCGCAAGTGGACGGCAAGGAGCCCGGCGGCCTTTCGCCGGGAGACGGCGGCGCGCCGATAAGCAGCGCTCATGTTCGCATGACAGCAACTTATTTGCGCCGCGGCATGTCGCAACATAGGCTTTCCCCATAGCCCGCAAGCAAGACGGGCGCTGTGACGGGTACACGAAATCTGTCTCCAGAGAGGAATTTCCATGTTCAGGACACGCATGTTTCCGGCAGCGACGACGCTTGCCTATGGCCTTTCGCTCGGCATGGCGCTTGCTGCCGAGCCGCTTTCCGTCATGAGTTTCGGCGGCGCCTATCAGGAAGCCCAGAGAAAGGCTGTTTTCACCGCCTATGCGGAGGAGACCGGAAGGCCCGTCTCCGAGCAGGAATACGGCGGCGAGATCGCCAAGATCAAGGCGATGATCGACAGCGGCAACACGACCATCGACGTCGTCGACGTCGACGCCCCGACGCTGCTCCAGGGCTGCGACGAGGGCATTTTCGAAACGATCGACTGGGAGAAGATCGGGCCGAAATCGGACTGGCTCGACGGCACGACGTCGGACTGCGGCGTCGGCACGATCGTCTATGCGACGATCCTTTCCTATGACGAGGACAAGCTGGCCAAGCCGCCGACGAAGCTGGCCGATCTCTTCGACCTTGCGAATTTCCCCGGCAAGCGCGGCCTGTGGAAGAACCCGGCGACCAATCTGGAATTCGCGCTGCTGGCCGACGGCGTCGCCCCGCAGGATGTCTATACGGTGCTCGCCACGCCCGAGGGCCTCGACCGCGCCTTCGCCAAGCTCGACACGATCAAGAAGGAGATCGTCTGGTGGGAGGCGGGCGCGCAGGCCCCGCAACTCCTCGCATCGGGCGAGGTGACCATGACGACGGCGTGGAACGGGCGCATCTTCAACGCCAACAAGGAAGGGCGCCATTTCGGCATCGTCTGGGACAACCAAATCCTCGATTCCAACTACTGGGTCATCCCGAAGGGCGCGAAGGACATGGAGGGCTCGCTCGCCTTCATCCATTTCGCCGTCGAGCCGAAGGTGCTGGCCGGCATCGCGAAATACATTCCCTATGGCCCCGTCCGCACGACGGCCGCCGCGGAAGTGGGCTCGGACGATGCCAGGAACCTGCCGACCAGCCCGGAGAACCTGACGACCTCCCTGACGCTCGACAACGCCTTCTGGGCGGACCATGGCGACGAGATCCGCAAGCGCTTCACCACCTGGCTTTCCAACTGAGGAGCGCGCGGATGAACACGATGACGATGGAAAGGGGGCGCCTCGGCGAGGCGCCGCCGACCACGAGCGGCAGCGAGACCATGGTCGCCTTCGAGCGCGTGCAGAAGACCTATGACGGGCGCACGCTCGTCGTCGAGGACCTGAACCTTGCGGTGCGGCGCGGCGAATTCCTCACCATGCTCGGGCCTTCCGGCTCCGGCAAGACGACGACGCTGATGATGCTCGGCGGCTTCGAGCAGCCGACCAACGGGCGCATCCTGCTCGAAGGGCAGGCCGTGGAGCGCCTGCCGCCGGAGCGCCGCGACATCGGCTTCGTCTTCCAGAACTATGCGCTCTTCCCGCATATGACGGTGGCCGAGAATGTCGGCTTCCCGCTGCGCTATCGCGGCATCAGGGGAGCGGAGGCAAAGCGCCGGGTCGAGGAAGCGCTTTCCATGGTCAAGCTCACCGGCCTTGGCGAACGCCGCCCGGCGCAGCTTTCCGGCGGGCAACAGCAGCGCGTCGCGCTCGCCCGCGCCATGGTGTTCAAGCCGAAGCTCATCCTGATGGACGAGCCGCTCGGCGCGCTCGACAAGCAATTGCGCGAGCACATGCAGGTCGAGATCAGGCGGATCCAGCAGCAGCTCGGCATCACCATGGTCTATGTGACGCACGACCAGTCGGAAGCGCTTACCATGTCGGACCGCATCGCGGTCTTCCACGAGGGGCGCATCCAGCAGCTTTCCGACCCGATGACGCTCTACGACCGGCCGGAAAACCGCTTCGTCGCCGGCTTCATCGGCGACAACAACACGCTTGCCTGCGAATTCGCCGGAACGGAAAACGGCCTCGGCGTCGTGCGGATGCCGGACGGAACGCGGCTCTTCACGACCGGGCCGTCCGGCCAGGCGCGCGCGGACCTCACGGTCTCGCTCCGCCCCGAGCGGCTCGGCCTCGACGGTCCCGACCGTAGAAACGCCGAAAACCGTATCCCCGCCCGCGTCCTCGACAGGACCTTCCTCGGAGACCGGGTACGGCTGACGCTGGAGGCCTTCGGCAGCGAGCGCATCGTCGCTTCCGTGCCGGCAGCCGAGGGCGCGGCGATCCTGCCGGGAAGCCGCATCGGCATGGCCTGTTTCGCCGCCGATTGCCGAACGCTGACGAGGTAGCCATGACCGAGACCCTCTCCCTTGCCGTTCCGCCCACGTCGGGCAGCCTCGGCGCGGCCCTGCGCCGGGCCGAGCGGCCGAACCGCCTTCGCGCCTTCGCCCTCGCGCTGCCGGCGCTCCTCTTCCTCGTCGTCACCTTCGCCGCGCCGATCGGCCTCTTCCTCACCACCGCCGTGCGCAACCCGGAGGTCCGCAGCGTCCTGCCGCAGACCGTCGCCGCGCTCGACGGCTGGGACGGGCGCGCCACACCGGGCGAAGAGGCCTTCGCCGCGCTTGCCGCCGATCTTGCCCGCGCGAAGGAGGACAACACCGCCGCATCGCTCGGCAAGCGGCTGAACTACGAAAGCGCCGGCATGCGCAGCCGCATCATGTCCGTGGTCCGCCACCTCGGCAATCTCAAGGATGGCGCCCTCGCCCCGCAATTTGCGGCGCTCGATCCGGTCTGGGCCAGTCCCGACCTCTGGGCGATCATCAAGCGCAACGGCAGCGCCGTCACGCCCTATTACCTGCTGACATCCGTCGACCTCGCGCAGGACGCCTCCGGCGGGATCGAGCGGGTGGAGGCGAGCCAGGCGGTGTTCCTCGACATTCTCGGGCGCACGCTCTGGATCGCGGCCCTCGTGACCGCCGCGACGCTCGTCCTCGGCTTTCCCACGGCCTATGTCATCTCGTTGGCGCCGTCGCGCATCGCCGGATTCCTGCTGCTTCTGGTGCTGCTGCCGCTCTGGACGTCGCTTCTGGTGCGCACCACCGCCTGGGTCGTGCTGTTGCAGACGGACGGGGTGATCAACCAGATCCTCCTGGCGCTCGGCCTCACCACGGAAAAGCTCCAGCTCATGCTGACCCGCTTCGGCACCGTCACGGCGATGACGCATATCCAGCTCCCCTTCACGATCCTGCCGATCCTCAGCGTCATGAAGTCCATTCCGGAGGGTCAGATGCGGGCGGCGCGCTCGCTCGGCGCACCGCCCTTCTTCGCCTTCTGGCGGGTCTACGCACCGCAGACGCTGCCGGGTGTCGCCGCCGGCTGCCTGATGACCTTCATCCTGTCGCTCGGCTACTACATCACCCCGGCCCTCGTCGGCGGCCCGCGCGACCAGATGATGTCGAACTTCATCGCCACCTACATCAACCGCGACCTGAACTGGGGCATGGCCGCCGCGCTCGCCTGCCTGCTCCTCGTCATGACGCTTTCCATCTACCTCGTGTTCCTGCGCCTCGTCGGCGCGGAGCGCATCAAGCTCGGGTGAGAACAATGTGGCTTCCCGCTTACGCAACCCGCGGCGAACGGCTCTGCCGCCTCGCCGTCGTCACCTTCGCCTTCGCCGTGCTCGTCTTCCTGATCGGGCCGCTCTTCGTCGTCTTCCCGCTCTCCGTCTCGAAGGATCCGTTCTTCACCTTCCCGATCCAGGACTATTCCTGGCGCTGGTATGCGGATTTCTTCGAGAACGCGCGCTGGACGCAGAGCCTTTTCAACAGCCTCGTCGCGGCCGCCTGCAGCACGGCGCTCGCCACGCTGCTCGGCACGCTCGCAGCGCTTGGCATCAGCCGGCCGGGCTTTCCGGCGCGAAAGGCGGTCATGGCGCTGATGATCTCGCCGATGATCATGCCCGTCGTCATCGTCGCCGTCGGGGCCTACATGTTCTTCGGTTCTCTGGGGCTTACCAATACGCGCACCGGGCTGGTGCTCGCCCATGCGGCGCTTTCCATCCCCTTCGTCGTGGTCACGGTGCTTTCGTCGCTTTCCACCTATGACGCCAACCTCTCGCGGGCCGGCGCGAGCCTCGGCGCGGGACCCGTCAGCGTCTTCTTCGCCGTCACGCTGCCGCTCATCCTGCCCGGCATCGTCTCCGGCGCGCTGCTCGCCTTCGCCGTCTCCTTCGACGAGGTGATCGTCGCCCTCTTCCTGACGGGCGCCGAACAGCGCACCCTGCCGGTGCAGATGTTCTCCGGCATTCGCGACCAGATCAACCCGACGATCATGGCGGCGGCGAGCCTGCTCACCACCGTTTCCATCGCGCTGTTCCTCGCGCTGAACCTCATCCGGCGCCTGCGGCAGGCGTGATCCCGGGCCGCCGTCGGCCGAAGCGCTCTTACGGCTGCGGCCATCTGAGCAGGGCCTCGCGGCCTGCATCCGTCAGGCCGTAGACGCCCCGGTCGAGCCGGTCGAACCAGCCGTAGACGTTGGAAAGGAGGATCTTCCCGGCTTCCGGTACGCCGGCCCTCACCTCGCGCACGCGCAACGGCCCCGCCGCCAGCGCCGCCGCGCAGCCGAGCGCCTGCTGGCGGTAGGCGGTCATGACGGGCGCGCGCGTGCTGCCGCCGAGCGCGGGATCGCCGCGCCGCTTCTGGTGCTCGCGCATGAGCCGCGAACGCCGTTTCGGGTTGGTCCGCGGCATCGGCGAAACGGAGCCGACGATGACGCTGACCTCGCCGGCGTCGGAGATGGCGAGCATGCCGATGCCGAGCCTGCGGCAGAGATCGCGGTAGCGCTTGTCCGCCTCCCGCCCCCGGCCTCTTGCCGAAACCCTTGCGGCGATCCAGACCTCGTCCGACACCGCGGCCCGGTCCACGGCCTGGAGGATCAGTTCCAGGTTGAAGCTCAGCTTCAGCTCGCAGACGACCAGCACGGGCGGATCGGCATCGCTGAGACCGACGATGTCGCAGCCGGCGACCTCTCCCTTGACGATATAACCGGCCTTCTCGAGAAAGCCTTTGACGGGCATGTAGAGCGACGTTTCCATGGGCCTGCGGATCGAAGTGGCGATTCGTTCCGCAAATTACATCGATCCCTCGCCGGGCGACACCGCCTCCCGCCGGTCAGCTCGACATGAAGCGGTTGAGGCGCTTTTCGTCCAGCAGCGAGCGGGTGACGCCGCCGAACGCCCATTCGCGCAGGCGGCTGTGGCCGAAGGCGCCCGAAACGACGAGGTCGATCTCGTTCGCGTCGATGAATTCGAGCAGCCTCTCGCTTTCCCGCGGGCTTTCGATGGCCTCCTTGCGCGCCGTGATGCCATGGCTTGCGAGAAACGCGGCGACGTCGGCGACCCCCTCGCGGGCCCACTGGTCAATCGTCGCGGCGACGGTGACGACGGTTACCTCCTCGGCATGCCGCAGCAGCGGCACCGCATCCATCACCGCGCGCCGCGCTTCGCGCGCGTCCTTCCAGGCGATGGCGACCTTGCGGCCCGGGGCGGGCGCTGCGCCGGCGCCGGCGATCAGAAGCGGACGGCCCGCCTGCAGCACGACACTTGCCGGATCGGCCATGCGGGACCGGTTGCCGGTCGCCGCGCCCTCCCTCGCCTCAGTCAGGATGAGATCGGCCATCCTCGACACCTGCACGAGCGCATATGTCGGATTTTCCTGCGCATCGCGCCATTCCGTCTCGACCGCGCCGAAGACCAGTTTCTCGAATTCCTCGCGCAGCTCGTTGAAGCGGCGGCGGTCGTCATCCTGCATCTGCCGCATCACCTCGGCCGCCAGCACGGCGCCCTCCGGGCCCGTCACCGGCAGATAGGCGTCGGCCGCGCAGAAGCCGATCAGCCTGGCATTCGAGCGGCGCGCCACCTCCACCGCCGTCTTCACGATAGAGGCGATCGAACCGTCGACGTCCAGATTCACGAGAATGGATTTGTAGCTCATGTCACCGTTCCTCCGTTTCACCCGCATTGGCCGGAATGATAGTCTCTTTCCGGGCGTTTTCGTCCTTCGCGACGATGCCGCCCAGCCGCAGGCGATCCACAATTCGCAGAGGATGCGCCCGAATGACCCGCATCGCTTTGACCCTTGTCAAGGCCGGGCCGCGGCGGGGCGCGCACAATCGGCACGATCCGCAAGCGATCGCGAACCCGTGCGAAGGAGAAAGTCGATGAAGGCGCTCGTCTACGAAGGACCGGGACGGAAATCCCTCATGGAACGACCGATGCCGACGCTCGCCGCGGCGACCGACGCCATCGTGAGGATCACGCGGACCACGATCTGCGGCACAGACCTGCACATCCTCAAGGGCGACGTGCCGAGTTGCACGCCCGGCCGCATCCTCGGGCACGAGGGCGTCGGCATCGTCGAGGAGACGGGCGCCGGGGTGACGCAGTTCGCCCGCGGCGACCGCGTGCTGATTTCCTGCATCTCCTCCTGCGGCAAATGCGAATACTGCCGGCGCGGCATGTATTCCCACTGCACCACCGGCGGCTGGATCCTCGGCAACACGATCGACGGCACGCAGGCCGAATATGTCCGCATCCCGCATGCCGACACCAGCCTCTACCCGATCCCGCAGGGCGCCGACGAGGAGGCGCTGGTCATGCTGAGCGACATCCTGCCCACCGGCTTCGAATGCGGCGTCCTGAACGGCAAGGTACAGCCGGGCGGCACGGTCGCCATCGTCGGCGCGGGGCCGATCGGGCTCGCGGCGCTGCTGACGGCGCAGTTCTATTCGCCGGCCGAGATCGTCATGATCGACCTCGACGAGAACCGGCTCGCCGTGGCGCAGCGCTTCGGCGCCACGCGCACCGTCCGGGCGAGCGGCGAGGAGGCCGCGCGGCAGGTGCTGGCGCTGACCGGCGGCAAGGGTGTCGACACGGCGATCGAGGCGGTCGGCATTCCCGTGACCTTCGAGTTGTGCCAGGAGATCATCGCGCCCGGCGGCGTCATCGCCAATGTCGGCGTCCACGGCGTCAAGGCCGACCTGCACCTGGAGAAGCTCTGGTCGCAGAACATCTCCATCACCACGCGGCTGGTGGACACGGTCACCACGCCGATGCTGCTGAAGACGGTGCAATCGGGCAAGATCGACCCGAAGAAGCTGATCACCCACCGCTTCGGGCTCGACCATATCCTCGATGCCTACGAGACCTTTTCCAGCGCCGCGAGCACACAGGCCCTGAAGGTGATCATCGAAACTGCCGCCGCCGGGGCACTTCCGGCACAGGCGGGCGAGGCGGCGACCGGCGGAGACGGGAAAACCGACCTCGTGACCCACACCGGGCTCACGCTGCACGTTCGCCCGGTCCGCCCCGAAGACGAGGTGCTTCTGGCCGAATTCTTTGCCCATGTGGCGCCCGCGGACCTTCGCTTCCGGTTTCTCGGCGGCGTGCGCGAGGTGAGCCGCGAGCGCCTGCTTGCCATGACGCAGGTCGATCACCGGACGACGGAGCACTTCCTGGCCTTCGCCGATGGCGACGCGGCGGTCGCCGCGGCGGTGATGGTCGCCTGCGACCCCTCGACGCAGACGGCGGAGGTGGCGATTTCCGTCCGGGCCGAGCACAAGCACAAGGGCATCGCCTGGGAAATGCTGCGCCATGCCGCCCGGCATGCGAAGGCGCTCGGCGCCAGGACGCTGGAATCGCTCGAGAGCCGAGAAAACCACGAGGCGATCGAGCTGGAACGCGAACAGGGCTTCGTCGCGGTTCCCTATCCCGACGACCCGACGCTGATCCTCATCCGCAAGGAACTCGGCGACTGAGGCGGAACACCGCGACGCCTCAAAGCTCGAATTCCTGGTCGAGGCGCGGGACGACCGCCGGCCATCCGAGTTCCCGGCCGATGCGGATCCGCAGCGCTTCCGCGGCCTCCGGCTCGCCGTGCACGATGAAGACCTTGCGCGGCGGGCGCGGGCAGGCGGAAAGCCAGCGCATCAATTCGTGCGCGTCGGCATGGGCCGACAGCATGTCGAGATGCGCCACCTCCGCGTTGACCGGCACCCAAAGGCCGTGGATCTTCAGTTCCGGGGCGCCTTCCTGCAACGCGCGGCCGCGCGTGCCGGCGGCCTGGAAGCCGGCCAGCAGGATCGTGTTGCGCGCATCGGGCGCGAAGGCTTTCAGATGATGCAGGACGCGCCCGCCCGTCGCCATGCCCGAGGCGGAGATGACGACCTTTGGAAAGCGGTTGGCGCTGATCGCCTTGGAGGCCTCGACGTCATCGGTATAGCGGGCGATGGCGAACACCTGCCTGCAGGTCTTACTGTCGAGCCGGTGATCGCCCATGTGGCGGCTCATGAGTTCGGTCGCATCGATGGCCATGGGGCTGTCGAGGAAGAGCGGCACGGCCGCCAGGCGCCCCGCCCGCTTCAGCTTCCAGAAATGGTAGAGCAGTTCCTGTGCCCGGCCGACGGCGAAGGCCGGGATGACCAGCGTGCCGCCGCGCGCGATCGTCCGGTCGACGATCGCGCCCAGCGCCTCGGTGGGATCGGCCTTGTCGTGGATGCGGTTGCCATAGGTGGATTCGATGAGGATGTAGTCGGCCTCCGGCGGTGGCACCGGATCGGGCAGGAGCGGATCGTCGTAGCGGCCTATATCGCCGGAAAAGACAATCCGCCGGCCGCCCCATTCGAGATCGACGCTCGCCGCGCCGAGGATGTGCCCGGCGGGGCGGAAGCGGAACGATGCGCCGCCGGCAAGCCGGACCGTCTGGCCGAAGGCCGCCGTCGAAAAATGCCCGACGGCCCTTTGCGCATCCCGAACGCCGTAGAGGGCAAGCGCCGGCTGGTGCCGCGACAACTGGTGCCGGTTGAAGAATTCCGCATCCTTTTCCTGCAAATGGCCGCTGTCCATGAGGATGAGCTCCGCGACGTCGCGGGTGGCCGGCGTCGCGTAGACCTTGCCGCGATAACCGCCCTGCACCAGGCGCGGGAGGTATCCGCTGTGGTCGAGATGCGCGTGGGTCAGGATCACCGCGTCGATGTCGCGCGGGGAGACCGGCAGCGGCTGCCAGTTGAGGTCGCGCAGGTTCTTGAGGCCCTGGAAGAGGCCGCAATCGACAAGGATCCGTTCGTCGCCAAGGGAAAGCAGGTGCTTCGACCCGGTGACGGTTCCCGCTCCGCCGAGCGATTTCAAGGACAGCACGTTCGTTCTCCCCCAGGCCGGCATGGGTGGCCGCGCGTTTATCCCTCCGACGGAGCCGGCCGCGGATAGGGCCATTTCCAGTCGCGGATCTCCGGCATGTCCTCGCCGTGTTCGCGGACATAGGCATGATGTTCTGCGAGCTTGCCCTCCAGCGCGGCGACGATGCCGGCTGCCCGGTCCCGTAGGGCCGGCAGGCGCTCGATGGCCTCGATGGCGAGGTGGTAGCGGTCGAGCTCGTTCATCACCGCCATGTCGAAGGGCGTGGTGGTCGTGCCCTTCTCGATGAAGCCGCGGACATGGACGTTCGGATGATTGGTCCGTTTATAGACCAGCCGGTGGATGATGTAGGGATAGCCGTGATAGGCGAAGACCACCGGCCGGTCGCGGGTGAAGATGCGATCGAAGTCCTCGTCGGAAATGCCGTGCGGGTGGTGCTGCGGCGATTGCAGCGTCATCAGGTCGACGACGTTGACGACGCGGATGCGCAGGTGCGGCACCGCCCGGCGCAGGAGATCGACGGCGGCGAGCGTCTCCATGGTCGGCACGTCGCCGGCGCACGCCATCACCACGTCGGGATCGATCCCCTCCTCCGTGCCCGCCCAGTCCCAGATGCCGAGGCCGGCCTCGCAGTGGCGAACCGCCTCCGCCATCGTCAGCCATTGCGGCGCCGGCTGCTTGCCGGCGACGATGACGTTGATGCGGTTCCAGGTCTTCAGGCAATGGTCGCCCACCCACACGAGCGTGTTGGCATCGGGCGGCAGGTAGACGCGCACGATGTCCGCGCTCTTGTTGGCGACGAGGTCGATGAAGCCCGGATCCTGGTGGGAAAAGCCGTTATGGTCCTGCCGCCAGACATGGGAGGTCAGCAGGTAGTTGAGCGAGGAGACGGGCTTTCGCCACGGCAGCTCGCGCGCCACCTTCAGCCACTTGGCATGCTGGTTGAACATGGAATCGACGATGTGGATGAAGGCCTCGTAGCAGGAGAAGAAGCCGTGCCGGCCGGTCAGCAGGTAGCCTTCCAGCCAGCCCTGGCAGAGGTGCTCGCTGAGCACTTCCATGACGCGGCCCTCGGGCGCGAGGTGATCGTCCGTCGGCAGCGTCTCGGCCATCCATACCCGGTCCGTCGCCTCGAAGACGCTGGCGAGCCGGTTCGAGGCTGTCTCGTCCGGGCCGAAGACGCGGAAATTGCTGTCCGCCGCGTTCAGCCGGATCACGTCGCGCAGGTAATCGCCGAGGATCTTCGTCGCCTGCGCGTCCACAGCGCCGCGCCTTTCCACGGCGACCGCATAGTCGCCGATGCCGGGCGTGCGCAGGTCCTTGCGCAAGAGCCCGCCATTGGCGTGCGGAATGGCGCTCATGCGGCGTTCGCCCCTTGGCGCGAGTGCCCGCAATTCCGGCCTGAGGCGGCCCGCCGCATCGAAAAGGTCCTCCGGATCGTAGCTGCGCATCCAGGTTTCGAGAATGTCGCGGTGGGCGGGGTTCGAGCGGCATTCGGACACGGGCACCTGGTGCGAGCGCCAATGGTTCTCGACCATCTTGCCGTCCACCTCCTTCGGACCCGTCCAGCCCTTGGGGCTGCGCAGCACGATCATCGGCCATCGCGGGCGGCGGGCGGGATCGTCCTTGGCGGCCGCGCGGATGGCCGCGATGCGGTCGAAGGCCGTGTCGAGCGCGGCCGCCATGTCGCGGTGCATGGCTTCCGGCTCGTGGCCCTCCACGAAGATCGGATCGTAGCCGTGGCCGGTGAAGAGATGGGTCAGTTCCTCGTCGGGCAGGCGCGCCAGCACGGTCGGGTTGGCGATCTTGTAGCCGTTGAGATGCAGGATCGGCAGCACCGTGCCGTCGCTGACGGGGTTCAGGAACTTGTTGGAATGCCAGGCGGCGGCGAGCGGGCCGGTCTCGGCCTCGCCGTCGCCCACCACGCAGGCGACGACGAGGCCGGGATTGTCGAAGGCCGCGCCATAGGCGTGCACCAGCGCATAGCCGAGTTCGCCGCCCTCGTGGATCGAGCCGGGGGTCTCGGGCGCCGCATGGCTCGGAATGCCGCCGGGGAAGGAGAACTGGCGGAACAGCCTGCGCAGCCCCGCCTCGTTCCCGCCCACCTCGGGATAGATTTCCGAATAGGTGCCCTCCAGCCAGGCATTGGCCACCATGCCCGGCCCGCCGTGGCCCGGGCCGCAGATATAGAGGACCTCGGCATCCCGCGCCCGGATGATGCGATTGAGATGGGCATAGATGAAATTGAGGCCCGGCGTCGTGCCCCAATGGCCGAGAAGGCGCGGCTTGACGTGCTCGGCCTTCAGCGGCGCGCGCAGCAGCGGGTTGTCCATCAGGTAGATCTGGCCGACGGAAAGATAATTGGCCGCGCGCCAGTAGCGGTCTGTCAGCGCAAGGTCGTCGGCGTTCGGAACATTGGTCATCCTGCGTCTCCCTGGTCGCCCTTCCGAAGAAGTCAACGTATGAGTGCCCGGCTTGCTCCCCGTGACGCAGACGAGCCTAGCCGTCGCCCGGCACGACCACAATGGCCTTCGTCAACTGCCGCCGGAGCGCGCCGGCAGCGCCGCCTTCCGGCGCAGCACGAAGCCGAGCAGCGAGACGGCAAGCAAGCCGGCCACCACCGCCTGGGCGAGCAGCGCCTCGTAAACAGGATAGAGGCCGAAATAGATCTGCAGCCAGGGCCGGTCCGGGAACCAGGCGACCGGGGTCGCGGAAACAAGGGCGGCGGTCTGCAGGCCGCGGATGCCGCTGCCGACCAGCATGACGCAGAGGACGGCAAGCAGCCCGCCCGTCAGCCGGAAGAAGGCCGCCACGGGCAGCTTCGCTTCGAGGCCGAGCATGAGATAGCCGATCGCGACGGCAAAGACGCCGCCGACGGCCAGCCCGGCGAGCACGGGCGCGGCCGGCGCGTCGATCAGCAGCGCCTCGTAGAAGAGGACCGTTTCGAAGCCTTCCCGGAAGACGACGAGGAACGAGAGCGAGAACAGGGTGAGCCAGCCGGGATAGCCGCCGGAGCCGGCCTTTCTGCCCGTGGCGGCCGCCGCCTTGCGGCGGATCTGCGCGATCCAGTCGCCGACATAGGATTTCCTGAAGATCCAGTGGGTCACATAGAGGAGCACCGCGGCGGCGGCCAGTGCCGAAAGACCTTCCAGCAGCTCGCGCTGGAGCGTGCTGAGGGCGAAGAGGCGGCCGACGGCGAACCAGAGGGCGAAGGAACCGGCGAGCGCGGCCGTCACGCCCCCGGCCACCGGCCAGCGCCACCCTCCGGGCCCGCGGGCCGGAACGCCGCTCGCCTTCAGCGCGCCGATCATGCAGGCAAGGACGAGAACCGCCTCCAGCCCCTCGCGCAGGAGAATGGCGAGCGATTGCAGGAAGGCTCCAAGGCCGGAGAGCCTGACGTCGAGGATGCGGGCCGCCTCCTGCGTGGCGGCCTTCATGCGGGTCACCGCCAGCTTCAGGGCCTCTTCCGGGCCGCGAGCGGCGACGATGCGGCCCAGGCCGGGGCTTTCCGCGCTGCCCTCCCAGAAATCCGCCTCCATCTTCAGCGCCAGCGCCGGCGCGCGCGGCATCAGGCGCTGCTCGACATCGGGATCGAACAGCGCATAGGCTTCGAGCCGCTTGAGTTCAGCCTCCTGCCAGTCACCAGCCCCGCCGGCCAGCAGGATCTCGTCGAGAATGTCGGGCAGCAGGGAGAGCGCCGCGCCGTCGCCGCCCTTCGACAGGTCCGCCCCGTAGGTTTCGGCGAGGAGCGTTCCCGCTTCTTCCGCAAGTCTGTCGACCTGCGCCCCGTCGCCCTTCCGTGCGATCAGCGCCTGCATGTCCTTGAGAATGGCCGCCAGCCTGTCGAAGGACTGCGGCGCGCGGGCGGCCAGATCGTATCCGAGGTCGCCGAACAGCATCTGCGCGCGGTCGCGAAACAGCCCGGCCTCGAAATATTCGAAGGGAATGGCGATCTCCCCGTCCCTCACGCCCTTGCCGTATTCGACCGGCACGAGCGCCACGAACCGGGCGAGCAGGCGGACGCGGCGGTCCCGTTCCTCGGGAGAAAGGCTCGCCGGCGCATAGGTGGCAAGCAGCGTCTCGATGCGGACGAGCAGCGCATCGAGCCCTGCCCCCTGCGGGCGATCCGGACCGTCCAGCCGTGCGAAGGCCTCCGCGATCCGGTTCGCCTCCTGCGTGCCGAGACGCGCCGCAAGGCTCTCCGACAGCAGCGCGTGCAGGCCGCCCGCCCGGGCGAGCGCGCCGGCGAGCTGGACGCCGTAACCGGCGGCGAGGTGGCCGCGCGCCTCGGCGACGGCCTTGCGCAGTTCGCCGGCGTAGACGCCGAGCAGTTCCGTCTCGATCACGCTCCGCGCATCGCCCGGCGCCATCCGCCCGGCAAGCGCCTCGCGCATGGCGATGCTGGCGGCCGTGTCGCGCGACGTGCGGGCATATTCGCGAATGTTGAGCCAGCCGGCCGCTTCCTGCGTCTTGCCCTCGTCGAGGCGGGCAAGGGCCGCACGGAAGGCGCCGTCGACCAGCCCGGTCCAGATCCGGGCGCGGGCCGACGCCGCGGCCGCGGGGTCCCAACGCCCGGCCGCCTCCGCGAACGCGTCGACCGCCTCGTCAAGGGGCCGCATCCGGGATGGCGCCGCCTCTTCATAGGCAGGCCGCAGCCGCGTGGACCAGAGCCGGCGGACCTCCTCCAGCCGCGCCGCGACATCCTCCCGCAGCGCCGCGTCCGGCGCCCGGAACAGGCGCCGCTGGATCTGCGCGCTTTCCCCGCGCAGGGCTTCGGCATCCTGCCATGGCACGTCCGCGCCCGCCGCCGCGCCCAAGGGGGCGAAGAGAACGGCCAGCGTAAAAAGGAGGGTGCGAACGGCATGAGCGATCATGGATTTGCTTCTTTCCCGGCGGGCAGGGTGAATTGCCCCGATGCAAGCTCGAAGGGGGGAATGATCAGGTCCGTCTTCAACGTGTTGTAGGCGAATTCCTGCGTGGCGACGCGATACCAGAGCCGGGCTTGAAGGGTGAACGGCCCCGTGGCGCCGGACGGAAGCGGCGCCACGTAGGCGACGACATCCTCGCCTCTTGGCGGAACGCCCTTGCGGACATGGGTGATGGCGGCCGTGATGAAGGTGCGGTGGTCGGGGATGCGCTTGCCGTCGGAATCGACGAAGTCCTCGCGCCAGATCACGGCATCGGGGCCGACTTCGCCGCGCTCGGCGTCGAACGCGCCGGAATGGTAGATCTCCGTGCCTGACGCATCCAGGACGGCAACTTCGAGCCACATGTATTTCTGGTCGATCACGCCGGTCGGCAGGTTGTGGCCGGCGCCGAGATTCTGCACCGCAACGGCAAAGCGCAGCCTGCCGCCGGCAACGGCCGTATCGCGCAGCGCGAGCCCGGCAGCCGAGCGCAGCAGCGCGCGGGTCGCCTCGCCCTGCCTTGCGATCAGCTCGGTGTTTTTCGCCTCGGTGAGGCCCGGCGGAATGCCGCCGCGCAGGAAGGTGAGATTTGAGCCGAGGCCGGTGTCGAACATCAGGTAGTTCGAGCCGGTGAAATTGTGCGCATAGCGCTCGGGCTTGGCGAGGTTGCCGGCCCGAACCTGGCGGACATAGGCGGCGGGGTCGGGCGCCATGTGACAATCCTGGCAGTTGACGCCGTTGCGCGCATACCAGCTCGCCTGCCATTCGGCGAAGGTCGTCTGCACATGCTGCGGGCTCTCGGCCTTCGACATGGAGGCATCGTAGGTCTCGGTATGGCAGCCGCCGCAGAAATCGGAACTCGCGATCAGCGCGTTCGTGCCCGCCGCGCCGAAGGCACGGGCGTGGTCGCGCGGCGCGGCGAGGATCATCGGATCGGAGAGCCGGTCGACGCCGGTATTGACCGCCAGCGTCAGCGCGCCGTTGCCCTCAACGGGGTCGGCATGGGTGGCGGTGTGGCACATCACGCAGGTGATGCCCTCCCTGCCCGCCTTCGACGGCATGACGGACTTGAACCGGTTCGTCCGGCCCGCCAGCACCTCGCCGGGCGCATGGCATCCCTCGCAAAAGCGGGTCTTCTCGACGCCGTCCCTGTGCAGCGCCTCGTTGACCCGCACCGCGCGCTCGTAGACCGTGTCGCGGTCGGCAATGGCATGGAGCGACGGCGCCCACTCCTCGAATTCCCGCCGATGGCAGGTCGCGCAGCGGGACGCCGACTGGATCGAGGCGGGGTCGGCGAACCTGCCGTTCTCCGTCTGGAGGCGCGAGGGCCAGAAGGGCCGTTCGCGGCCGGCCGCGTCGGGGCCGAAGGGCAGGCGGTAGAACGGCACGTCGGCAAGTGCCACGCCGGGCTCGGGTGCCGCCGGCGCCAGGACGCCCGCCCCCAGGATGAACACCAGGGCGAGGAACGCGCCGAGCACGACCGGCGGGAGATGGGTCCTGAACTGGTACTTCATGACGGTCGCCGCCCGTGCCGGACTGCCCGCGGTTCCCAGTGCCGCATGGCCAGATGCGCGAGAAGGCCCACGGCGGCCGCGAGCGAGCCCCACAGGTGCAGGAAGGTCAGGACATGGGTCGCCTCGAAGCTCCAGAACCAGACCCCGCCGGCAAGAAAGAAGGCGGTCGGCAACGCCATCATCAATCCCGTCCCGATGACGAGGACGAATTTCGCGAGGAGAAGCCAGCCGAGCACGCTGAAGACGGGCCGCTCGCTCCTCGGCAGGCCGCGCAGGACATGGCCGCCGATCCAGGACAGGAACAGCGCCGCGAACGGCAGCCCGACGGCAAGATGCGCGAGGAGGACGGCCTCCCCCGCATTCCAGTTGCGCCCGGCGAGGAATTCGAGATGCAGGCCCGTGCCGACGAGGACGGCGAAGAGGAGCGACAGCGCCAGGGCACGCCGCACACCCGCGCGCTTCGGGCCGTATTCCAGCACGAAGCGCCGGCAGGCGGGTTCGGGGAGGGTTTCGAGGCTTTTCATCGGTCCGTTCCTCCGGCCGGCAGGGTCCCGCCGGCCGCTCGTCCCGCGGCCTTCGCTCAGCCGCGGATCTGCACCTCGGCCTTGGCTGCGGCCTGCAGCACCATGGCGACGATCCGGTCGGCGATGTCCTGCGCCTCGTTGCCCAGCGCATCGGCCTCCTCGGCGCCGAACCTCGTGCCGGCCGCCTCGCGGGCACGGGTGTCCTCCACGAGGGCCAGCAGTTCCTCGAAGCCGGCCTTGATGCGGCTGTCGAGGTCCGCATCGCTTTCGGCCACGACCGGGGAAAGCGCTTCGGCATACATCTTGCGGCAACCGCTCATGATGCCCTGCACGTCCGTCAGGCGGCTCTGCGCGACGAAGGCGCCGATCTCGCCGGAGATGAACTGCGATTCCTTCCACTCGCCGAAATAGTCGCCGACCGTCGGGGTCATCACGACCACGGAGGTGAAGGCGTCTTCGCGGTTCGGCTTCCACGCCGCCATGTCGGCCTCCAGGGCCTTGGACCAAAGGGCGAGCGCCTGCGCGGCGCCGAGGCCGAGATTGGCATCGAAGAGCATCTCGCCGCGCGTTACCTTCCCGTCACCGTTGAGGTCCGCCTGCAGCTTGACGCCCTTTTCGTCCATGCCCCAGAACAGCGGCTCGGTGATGCCGTGGAACAGGTTGCCCGGCCGTTTCAGCACGTTGCCGTCCGGCAGCGGCAGGTCGTATTCCGCGACATCCTCGGCGTCCGTGCCCGGATTGCCGGCATCCAGGATGAGGTCGTATTTGGCGGTCGCGGGAAGGCCGGCGACGATCCCCTCGATCGTCTCGTAATGGTTGGACGCCTCCAGCCAGAGGGCTCGGATGGCGGCGACCTGGCTGGCGAGCTTTGGGCCATCGGCAGCCCAGGCCGCCGCATAGTCCCCGCCATGCGCGGCGATCACGCCGTGGTAGTCGGCAAGGCCGGCCTCCAGCAGCTCCGCCTGTGCGACCAGCCGGCGGCTGTGATCGAGCGTGAATTCCTTGACATTGGCAAGGCCGCGACTTTCCGCACCATCCGCCGCGATGCCGGCCACGGGCATCACAAGCAGAGAGCCCAGCGCCACAGCCACGACCAATCCCTTTGTATTCATAGCGAAATCCCCCAGACAACTTCCAGATGCGGCTTCACCCCGGCGGGATGGACACCCTGCCGCGGACGAGCCGATGTCGCGAATGGTTATCGATCGCGGGAGGGCCGCTCTTTGCGCCAGCGCAAATGTGGATAAATTCAGGAAGGTTTTTATCGGGACGGTGTGTCCGCCGGCCGCAGCGCCCGCTGCGCGCTCAGCAGGGGAAAGGGAGCGGGCCTCGGCAAGGCCGGCACATGGACCGACAGGAACAGCAGCCAGGCGGCGGACCAGCCGATCCCCGCCACCGCCAGCCATATCGGCGCCTGCCCGGACAGTTCCGCGAACGCGCGCGCGACGGCCGCGCCGAACACCAGCCCGAGGGCCGCCAGATGCCGGCGGCGGGGCAGAAGCTCCGCCCCGGCCATACGCCGCATCGTCACGCGCGCGGCAACCGCGAGGATCATCGGCCCCATGGTCGCCATGGTCAGCGCATGCACCTCGACCAGGTGCGGCACCATACCGGACCGCGCCGCGGCGATGGCGAGCAATCCGGGAACGAGGCCGGCGTAGCCGATGCACAGCATCCGGTTCGCCTGTCCGAGCCGGAGGCCGTCGAAGCTGCGGGCGAGAACCCAGAGCATCGCGGCAAGCAGCGCGAGCGTTCCCATGAAGCCCTCATTCAGCAGGCCCGCCCCCAGCAGGATCGCCCCCAGCCAAAGGGGTGGTCTGCTCGGCGCGCCAAGGGCGCGCCGGCGGCGTGCTTCGGCGAGGAAGGAGGGCACGAGCCGCCCCCCGACCACGAAGACGAGGGCCGCCATGGCCTCGGGGAGAAGGCCGGCGAGATCCGGTCGGTCGAGAAGCATCGCCTCGGCGGCGACGAGCATCAGCGGCACCATCGCCAGCGGCGCCTTGTCCCATCGACGTCCCCGCAATACGGGCCACAGGATCATCAGGGCGACCGGCAGCGACAGCAGCAGAACCGGCCAGAAATCCTCCGGAAAGCCAAGGCAGGCCAGCCGTGCGCCGAGGGCGAGCACCCCGGAGAAAAGGGCCGGCATCGGAAACCGGCGACCCGTCCAGGCCTTCTGCGCCGTCATGATGTAGCCGCAGATGGCCATGCCGCCGAAGCCGAACAGTCCAAGCCTTGCATGCGCCAGCCGCGCATCCTCCAGCGGCAGCAGCCAGACCCAGGGCAACGCGACGGCCATGAGCGCGGCAAGCGCGAAGAACACGCCCGCGGGATGGACGATCAGCAGCGAACGGTTCCTGCCGGCTTCCTCCACGCGCAACACCTCCCGGAACGTCCGCAGGGCGGCTCAGCCTGATGAGGAGGGCGCGGGCCGGAACGCCTTCACGCGGGCGGGATCGGTATCCATCCAGTCCGCCCCGATCAGGTCGAGGCAATAGGGCACCGCGGCGAAGACGGCATTCAGGCTGAAACGGATCGAGGACGGCTTTCCGGGCAGGTTGACGATCAGCGTCCTGCCACGGGTCCCGGCCATCTGCCGCGAGAGGATCGCGGTCGGCGTCTGCTCCAGGCTTGCACGCCTCAACTGCTCGCCAAAGCCCGGCAGTTCCCTCGTCACGACCGCGCGCATGGCCTCCGGCGTCTCGTCGCGCGGGGCAGGTCCCGTTCCGCCGGTGGTGAGGATCAGGTCGGCATGCTCCTTGTCGCACAGCGCCACAAGCACCTCGCGCACCGGCTCGATGCCGTCGGGCACGATCCGCCTGACGATCTCGAACGGCGTCACGACGGTCTCCCGCAACCATGCCTCGATGGCCAGGCCGCTCAGGTCCTCGTACTGCCCGCGGCTGGCGCGATCCGATATGGTGACGACGGCTATGCGCATGTTCGGTCTCCGGTCGCGCGCCTTGCGTGGGTCACGCCGGCGTCAGGAAGAGGGAGGAAAACCCGCTTGCCGGGTAGACCGCGCGGACCGGCTCGGCGCCGGGGAGAAGCGAAAAAGGCGGGAGGCCATCGAGCAGTTCGTCGAGGACGATGCTCAACTGCATCCTCGCCAGTTGCGCTCCCGGGCAGACATGGATGCCCGCGCCGTAAAGCAGGTTCTGCGACTGGTCGCGCCCGGGATGGAACTCTTCGGCATCCGCGAAAACCGCACCGTCGCGGTTCGCCGACGCCCACAGCACCGTTATGCGGTCCCCTGCCCCGAGCGCGTGGCCGCCGACCGTCACCGCGCGTGTCGCGACGCGGCGGTTGGAGATCAACGGTCCGTGAAGCCGCAGGATCTCGTCGATCGCCGGCGCAAGCCCGGCCCGATCGACGCGCAGCCGCTGCTGGACGTCGGGACGCCCGGCGAGGAAATGCAGGATGATCCCGACGCAGGCGGCGATGGTTCCGAGCTCGCCCACCGTCCAGTTGCGCAGGATGCTGACGATTTCGGCATGGTCCAGCCGCCTGCCGCCGACGGTCTGGCGGAGCAGGCAGGTGGTGAGGTCGTCGGCGGCGTCAGCGCCCGCCCGCTCGCGCATGTCAAGCTGCGCGCGGATATGGCCGTCGAATTCGAGGGCGACGGCCGCCATGGCCTCCGGATCGCGGGCGAGTGTCGCCGCGCGGTTCCGGTAGACCCATTGCAGGAGGGGCGCATGCAGGCTTTCGGGCCAGCCGAGAAAGCCGCACTGGATGCGCACGGCGCAGGGCTCCGCGAACTCCCTGATGACATCGCATGAGGGGTTCCTGCCGAGATGGTCCACCAGCCCGCGCGCGATCCGGCGGAACACCGGCTCGAACGCCGCGATGCGTTCCGGCGCGAAATAGGGCTCGATCATCCCGCGATAGAGCGTGTGCTCCGGCGGGTCCATCCCGTTCGGAACCGAGGGGTGGCGGGAAACGACGTTGCTGAAGGTCTCGTGGTCGCCGAGAATGCGCAGCACATCCTCGTGCCGGAAGACGGACCATCCGAGATAGTCGCTATAGGCGACGGGGCACGTCTGGCGCATCCGGTCATAGGCGGCGATCTGGTCCGCCAGAACCTCGGGGCTGCGCGGATCCCAGTCGACCGGGCAGGCCTTCTTGCGCTGGATGTGCTGTTCCATTCGTCTTCAACCCTCCTGCCGTCTGTGCGAGTAACACAGCAGAAATGCGCGGCATTCTTTGTTCCCACACAAAGAAATTAACGTCAGGCCGCTCGCCGGCCGGAAAGAGAAGGATCGGGCGGCCCCGGCGCCCTATACGAAGACCATCACGCCCACGGCGCCTAGCGCGATGAGGACGAGCCCCGCGATGAGCATCGGCATCAGGCTGTTTCCATTTATATCCCGCCCGCTGACGTGCTCGCCGGAAAATACCAGGGGCCTGCGTGTTTCGTTCGTGTCCATGCGTCTCTCCATCAATGTGGTAACTCATATGCCACTTTAACGGCGAATGCGACGTGACAAAATACCGCCGCGGCCACGGCAGGCCGGGAAGACTTACGGAACTTGATCTTCGATCTTGAGTTTTCCCGTGCGAGGGGCGAGGATCGACGCCCAACAACGCCTGGAGGCCATCATGACCACCGTCGCAGTTCTCGTCGGCAGTCTTCGCAAGGAGTCGTTCAGCCGCAAGGTCGCCCATGCCCTTGCGGCGCTGACACCGAACCTGAAGTTCGATTTCCTCGACATCGGTTCGGTTTCCTACTTCAACCAGGACCTGGAGGCGACGCCGCCGGCCGACTGGACGGCGCTGCGCGAGCGTGTCGCGGCGGCCGACGCGGTGCTCTTCGTGACCGCCGAGTACAACCGCTCGGTCCCGGGCGTTCTCAAGAACGCCATCGACGTCGCCTCGCGCCCCTATGGCCAGGGCGCGCTGATGGGCAAGCCCGCGGCGATCATTTCGACGTCGATCGGCGCGATCGGCGGTTTCGGCGCCAATCACCACCTGCGCCAGTCGCTGTGCTTTCTGAACATGCCCGTGCTGGAGCAGCCCGAAGCCTATATCGGCGGCAGCGGCAGCCTGTTCGACGATGCCGGAAAGCTGACCAATGACGGAACGCGCGAGTTCCTCACCGGATTCGGCAAGGCGTTCGAGCAGCACATCGCGCGCAATGCGAAGCGATAGGCACGCGCGGCCTCACATGATCACGCCTTGCGCCCTTCGCCTCGAACGAGGCTGAGGGCGCTGCCCTTGTGGGCGGCGATGTGGTCGGTCTTGTCGCTCTTGATCTCGTATTGCGGTTCGTCGGGGGAGGCGCGGTGGGTGTGGCCCTTGTAGTCGAAATCGCTGGTGTGGACGGCGATGATGGTGCCCGACACGCGGCCGGCCTCCGAATTCCAGGCGACATGATCGCCGACGGCGAAACGCCTGCTCATTGCGGCCTCCCTTCGTCATGCCCGGTCTTCGCCCCGGTGATGAGGCGGGCGCTGCGCTGGCCGGTCGAATAGATCCACAGCCAGCTCAGGGCGACGGCGAGGCGGTTGCGCAGGCCGATCAGGAAATAGACATGGGCGATGCCCCAGGTCCACCAGGCCAGCCGGCCCTTCAGCCTGATCCAGCCGAGATCGACGATGGCGGCGCGCTTGCCGATGGTGGCGAGATTGCCGTCGTTGCGGTAGGCGAACGGCGCGGGCGCCGGCTTTCCCTCGCGGCGGGCGCGGATCACGCCGGCAACGTAGCGGCCTTCCTGCTTGGCCGCCGGCGCGATGCCCGGCACCGTCCGGCCCTCGCCCATCGCGACATGGGCCGTGTCGCCGATCGCGAAGATGTCCGGAAAGCCCGGAACGGAAAGGTCGGGCGCAACGATGACCCGTCCGGCACGGTCGGCCGGCACGTCCAGCCACTCGGCCGCCGGCGAGGCGGCGACGCCCGCCGCCCAGAGGATCGTCGCGGCGGGGAGCATCTCGCCGCCGAGCTCGATGCCCGCGGCGCTGCACCGGGATACCGCATGGCCGGTGCGCACCTCGACGCCCAGCCGGGCGAGCGCCCGCTCGGCATAGGCCGAAAGGTCCTCGGTGAAAGCCGCGAGGATGCGCGGGCCGGCCTCGACGAGCACCACCCTCGCCTCGCGCGTGTCGATGGTGCGGAAATCGCGGCGCAGCGTCTCGTGGGCGAGCTCGGCAATGGTGCCGGCAAGTTCCACGCCGGTCGGCCCGGCACCGATGATGGCGAAGGTCAGCAGGCGGCGGCGCTCGCCGGCATCCGCCTGCCATTCCGCCCGCTCGAAGGCGCAGAGGATGCGACGGCGGATCGTCGTCGCATCCTCCAGCGTCTTCAGCCCCGGGGCGTGGGGCTCCCATTCGTCATGGCCGAAATAGGCGTGGCGCGCGCCGGTGGCCAGGATCAGCGTGTCGTAGGCGACCTGTCGCCCGTCCTCGACCAGCACGGCCTTTCCGACCGGGTCGACGCCGCTCACCGCGCCGAGCAGCGTCGTCGCATTGCGGTGGCGGCTAAGGAGGGAGCGGATCGGCCAGGCGATCTCCGACAGGGCGAGCGAGGCGGTCGCCGCCTGGTAGAGCAGAGGCTGGAACAGATGGTGGTTGCGCCGGTCGAGCACCGTGATGCGGAAGGGGCCTGCCGCAAGGTTGCGGGCCGCCTCCAGCCCGCCGAAGCCGCCGCCGACGATGACGACGTGATGTTCGTCCTTCTGCGTCATGCCGGCCTCCTGCCGTTCGGCTCACTCCGGCGAAAGGGCCACGGCCGCTTCCGTCGTCAGCGTGCGGAAGGTGAAGCTTTCCTGCACGTAGAGATCGACGGTGGTTGCGGAATGGGAGAGATAGCCGATGGAGAAATCCTGGCCGACGGTCAGCTCGAAATCGCCGCCGCGCAGCGACAGCACGAGCCCGCCCTCGATGGCCGGCGCCCAGATGATGCCGCCGTCGACGATCCGCTCGATATGGTGGAAGACGGGATAGCCGTCGTCGCTGCCGCCGCTTGCAGCCATATAGGCATCGCCCCCGAGAACGAGCGCATAGGGGCCTTCCACGCCGGCAAGGCGAAGCGCGCCGACCGCCCGCGCCACCGCATCCGGATAGCGCTTCACGCCTTGCGGCAGCGGCACGGCCGGGTTGCTCGCGGCGGCGCGGATGCCCTCGATACCGGCGGCCGCGTAGCCGTCGAACACGGCGCGGTCCTCGGCAAAGGCGATCTTGCGCATTGCCTCCTTGACGGGGGACCAGTCGCTGTCGAGCGCGCCGCGCTCCACGTCGTCGATGGCGCTGCGCGAGAGCTGGAAGGGCACGCGGAGCTCGACCAGCGCCTTGACCTCGCGCCTTGCCGCCTGCACGCCCTCGTCCGGCGGCGCGACGGGCACGACATGGCCCGTGCCGACCGCCGAAAGGCCGAGGCCGGACGGGCCGGCCATGTCGACGACGCGGCGGGCGGCGAGGTGCCGCTTGAGCGTGCGCGTCGCCTCTTGCCCGATCTCGGCCCAGGCGGCCTCGGAAACGGGCGCGAGTTCGCGGTGCAGGTTATTCATGGGAAACCCCTTTCCTGAGGGAGCCGATGCCGAGCGATCCGTCGCCGCGCGGTGCGGATTGTTGCGAGGGTTCCTGCGCGGGCGCTTCGGACGCCGGGGCGGCATCCGGCGCCACGGTGTCGAGGAACGAGGCGGAGGGGACGAAGAACAGCGTGCCCGTCACGGCGCGGCTGAAATCGAGCAGCCGGTCGTAATTGCCCGGCGGCAGGCCGATGAACATGTTCTCCAGCATGCGCTCGATGCGGTGCGGCGAACGCGCATAGCCGATGAAATAGGTGCCGAACTCGCCCTTGCCGACATCACCGAAGGGCATGTTGTCGCGCAGGATCTCCAGCGGCACGCCGTTCTCCTCTATGGAGGTGAGGACGTTATGGGCGTAGCTCGGCTTGGCGGCGTCGTCGAGCTCGATGTCGGAGAGCTTCTCGCGGCCGATGATCCTCTCCTGCTCTGCGACCGGGATGCGGTTCCAGGCCGCAAGGTCGTGCAGGTATTTCTGCACGATGACATAGCTGCCGCCGGCAAAGCCGGGGTCTTCCGCGCCGATGATCGTGGCCGCCGCCGCGGCCGCGTCGACGGGGTTCTCCGTGCCGTCGACGAAGCCGATCAGGTCGCGGTCGTCGAAATAGCTGAAGCCGTGCACCTCGTCGACGACCTCGACCGCACCGTCCAGCCGCTTCATGATCTGCGTCGCCAGCTCGAAACACAGGTCCATGCGCGTGGCGCGGATGTGGAACAGGAGGTCCCCGGGCGTGGCGACCGCGTGATGGCTGCCACGGATCTCGCGGAACGGGTGCAGGTCGATCGGGCGCGGGGCGCCGAAGAGCCGGTCCCAGGCATCCGAGCCGATGCCCGTCACGCAGGAAAGGCCGCCTTCGAGGTCGCGGAAGCCGACCGCGCGCAGGAGGCCCGAAAGATCGGCGCAGAGCTTGCGCACCGCCGTCTCGGCTTCATGGCCGGGTTCGAGTGTCACGACGAGAAAAATTGCTGCCTTCGTCAGCCGCGCGGCGACCGGCTGCGGGAGGACGGAGGGAAGGACTGCATCCATGCGGGATCCATTCGGCAGGGCTTGAAGGCGGCAAGCCGGCTGGTACCGGCTCAATCCATGTCGCGGAAGGCGTGTCCGTTCTCCGCGACCGCCTTCACCACGTCGGACGGTAGCGCGTCTTTTTCCATCGTGCCATCGAAAATCCAGTCCTTCGCATCGGCAAGATCGGGAAGGCCCGCGCCGGCGCGCACATAAAGGCCGATCGCCGGCTTTGCGGGATTGAGGTAGAGGTCGTAGCTTTGCATGGCGACGCCATGCGCTGGAGGAAAAGCGGGGCGGCCGGAGGCAAGCCGCCCCGGAACGGGTCAGAGGTCGACCGGACGGCCGGACTGTTCCTCTTCGAGCGTCACGGCGACATCGGCATTGGCCGACAGGCGCACCTTCTCGCCCTCGACGCCGGCCACGAAGCCCATCTCGATATAGTGGTGGTGGCCTTCGTGGTGGCCGAAGCTGTCGCTCTTCTTCAGCTTGATGCGATTGTCTTCCACGCGATCGACCGTGCCCACATGCACGCCGTCCGCGCCGATGACTTCCATGTCTTCCCTGACCTTGTCGCTCATGCCATTTCTCCCTTTCGATGTTCGGACCATGTCGAATTCGTCTTCAGCGACGAATTCGGGGCTGGGGACGCGAACGCCCGTTCGCTCGCGCAACCTGTACATAGCGCCGGATCGTCCGTTTCAAGGGCCGCGGCAGCCGCCGGGCGGCGCATCCATGCGGCCGGCGGGCGCAAATGCCCGGCGGTATTTTATGGCGCGGCGGCGCCGGTCAGGGGCGGCGGCGCCTTCTTCCCGCATGGCGGCGCTCGCGCGTGAAGAACCGGTGCTTCACGGCCTCGGACGCAGCCAGATAGGCAAGCGTGATCGCGACCAGCCCACCGACGACCGGGAGCGGCAGGGCGACGAAGCCGAACCAGTCCGCGCCCGGCAGGAAGGGGATCATGATGGCGAACACCCCGACGGCCAGCGTCAGCCATGAAAGCAGGGCACTCGGCCGGCTTCGCCAGAAGGCCTTGCGGGTTCGCACCACGAGCACGATCGCCAGCTCCGTGATCAGGGATTCGACGAACCACCCGGTCTGGAAGACCTGCGCCGTCGCCCCGGCGACCAGAAGGAGGAAGGCGAAGGTGACGAAATCGAAGAGAGAGCTGACCAGCCCGAAGGTCACCATGAAGCGGCGCACGAAGCCGATGTCCCATCGCCGGGGCGTGCGCACCTGATCGGGATCGACATTGTCGGTGGCGATCGCCAGCGAGGGCACGTCCGACAGGAAGTTGTTGAGCAGGATCTGCGGCGCCAGCAGCGGCAGGAAGGGCAAGGCGAGCGAGGCGAAGGCCATCGAGACCATGTTGCCGAAATTCGCGCTTGTCGTGATCGAGATGTATTTCATCGTGTTGGCGAAGGTCCTGCGGCCGTCATCGACCCCGCGCAGCAGCACGCCGAGGTCGCGTTCGAGCAGGATAAGGTCCGCGGCCTCGCGCGCCACGTCCACCGCGCCGTCGACGGAAATGCCGACATCGGCCTCGTGGAGGGCGGGCGCATCGTTGATGCCGTCGCCGAGATAGCCGACGACGTGGCCGTGCCCGCGCAGCGCCGCGATGATGCGCTCCTTCTGGTTCGGATCGATCTCGGCAAAGATGTCGTTCTGCGTGACGCGGGGAACGAGCGCCTCCTTCGTGAGCGTGCTCACCTCCCCTCCGGTCAGGATACGGCCGTGCGGCAGGCCGATGATCTCGGCAAGATGGGCGGCGACGTAGCGGTTGTCGCCGGTGATGACCTTGACCTTGATCCCGCGGTCGGCCAGCGCCTTCAGCGTTTGCGCCATGCCCGGCTTGGGCGGGTCGAGAAAGAGCAGGAAGCCGGCGAAGGAAAGGCCCGCCTCGTCCTCGCGGCCATAGGCCTGCCTTGCGGGAAACCGGCGGATGGCGATGCCGAGGACGCGGTAGCCCTGCCCGCTCCAGGCGCGCACCTTGTCGTCGATCGCCCTCGCCCGGGCCGCGTCCATCGGCACGGGCGTGCCTTGGGCGAGGACGGAGGAGCAGGCCTCGACGACGTTCTGGACCGCACCCTTGCATATCAGCAAGTCTTCGGCCCGGCCCGCCACGCGGACGGTCACCGAAAGCCTCTTGCGGATGAAATCGTAGGGGATCTCGTCGATCTTGGCATAGCCGGCAAGGTCGTCCTGCTCGCTTTTTCCCGCCGCGATGGCGGCGTCCAGCGGGTTCGCCATGCCCGTCTGCAACACGGCATTGAGGAGCGCCCAGAGCCGGACCTCGGGAGCGTCCTGCCCCGCGGCGTCCTTGCAGGCGTCGAGATGGATGACGCCTTCGGTCAGGGTGCCGGTCTTGTCGGTGCACAGGAGATCCATGCTGCCGAGATTTTCGATGGCATCGAGGCGGCGCACGATGACGCCGTTCGCCGCCATGGCGCGGGCACCGCGCGCAAGGGTCACGCTGATGATCGCGGGCAGCAGTTCCGGCGTCAGCCCGACCGCAAGCGCCAGCGAGAACAGCAGCGAATCCACCGCCGGGCGATGCAGCAGGAGATTGGCGAAGAAGACGACGATCACGATGACCAGCATGATCTCGGTCATCAGATAGCCGAAGCGGCGGATGCCCCGCGCGAAATCCGTCTCCGGCGCGACATGCGCAATCGATGCGGCGATGGAGGCGAATTCGGTGTGCCCGCCGGTCTTCACCACGACCATGGAGGCCGTGCCGCTGCGCACGGACGTGCCGGTGAAAACCGCGTTCGCACGCTGACCGATCTGCGCATCCGGCGGGGAAAGACCGGCGGCCTTGACCACCGGAAAGGTCTCGCCGGTCAGCGCGGCCTCGCTGACGTTGAAATCGCGGGCCTCAAGGAGGATGCCGTCGGCCGGGATGAGGTTTCCCGCCGAAAGCCTGACGATGTCGCCCGGCACGATATCCGAAACGGCAAGCGACGTCTCCCGGCCGTCGCGCAGCGCCACGACCTTGGGCGAGATGCGGGCGGTCAGGGCCTGCATCGCGCGCGAGGCACCATATTCCTGCGTGAAGGAGAGGACGCAGCTCGCCAGCACGATGACGCCGATGATGACCGCCTCGCTGCCCTCGCCGACGAAGCCCGACACGATGGCCGCGAAGATCAGGATCAGGACGAGCGGGCTGCGGAACTGGCGAAGGAACGCCGCCAGGGCCGATGTGCCGCGACCGGGGCTGATCGTGTTGGGACCCGCTTCCCGCAGGCGGGCTTTCGCCGCCTCGGACGAAAGGCCGGTCCGGCGGGTCTCCAGTCCCGCCAGGAGTGCCTGCGCCGGGACCGCCCAATAGGCCTGCCCGACGCCGGCGGATTGTTGCAAGGACTGTTCCGGCTGCATGCGCTGTTCTCCTGGCCGAGCTTTGCTACTGCTACTCCTTTTCGGGCCGGTGAAACATGCCTTGCCGCAAGACGGGCAGGAAACGGTCGGGCAGGATTTCGTCGCGGCTTCAAGGCCGTGCTCACCCGGCGCGGGGCTCGGCTATGCCGGCTTGTGGCAAACCGCCTCGACGTTGATCCCGTCCGGATCGAGCACGAAGGCTGCGTAGTAATTCGGATGGTAATGCGGCCTGATCCCCGGCGCGCCGTTGTCGCGCCCCCCGTGCGCCATCGCGGCGGCATGGAAGGCGTCGACGGCAGCCCTGTCGTCGGCCGCAAAAGCGATGTGGATGCCCTCCCCCGGCGCGTCGTTCCCGGCGGGACGGTGGGCGTCGCTCGACACCCAGAAGGACGGCTTGCCAGGGCGGCCATAGCCGACGCCGTGGTAACCCCCGCTTTCTTCCGGCGTGACCTCCATCACCATCGCGATGCCGAGCGGGGCGAGCGCAGCATCGTAGAAGCGGCGCGCGACGGCGAGGTCGCGCACTGTGACACCCATGTGATCGATCATGAACCTGCCCTTTCCCGGCGCATCGTCCAACTGGCTTGCGTCCAGCCATCTATCGGCATTTGTCCGCCGGAGGCAAGCGGGCGGAGACGGCCGATCGTGCCGGCATCGCGCCGCCAATCGCCAACCGGACGGCCAGCCCGCTCAACGATTGAAAGGCAGTCTCAACGTGGCCGAAGCACCGCCCCGAGGCGGCGCATCGGCGGGTTCGGGGTGCCTTAGTAAACACTCTCATATGCGGCGCAGATTTCCGCCTGGGTCTTGCCCGAGAGATAGGCGATCTCGCCCTTCTTGTGCTTGACATAGACGTCGGCGAAGCCTTCCGGGAACCAGCCGCAGACCGTGGCATTGCCCTCGAAGCGCTGGAGGGCGGCTTCCAGCGTCTGCGGCAGGCGGACATAGCCGCGCTCGGACAGCGCCTTGACGCTCAGGAGCGAGAGGTCCTCCTGCGTCGCCTCCGGCACCGTCAGTCCCTCCTCGATACCCTGCACGCCGGCATGGACGATCGCGGCGAGCGCCAGATGCGGGTTCGCCGCGCCATCGGCGGCGCGGAACTCGAAATTGAACTGCGCAGCCCGGGCGATGTCGCTGATGTCGGAGACGGGGCAAATGCGCACCGATGCCTCGCGGTCGCGGAAACCGAGATTGTTGAAGGCGGCGCTCCAGCGGTGCGGGGTCAGGCGCAGGTAGGAGACGACGCTCGGCGCGGTGATCGCGATGATCGTATCGAGGTATTTCAGGATGCCGGCGACGAACTTTCCGGCGACATCGGAAAGCTCGTGCTTGCCGGCGGGATCGTGGGTGACCGGATTGCCCGAGGCATCCAGCATGCTCATGTGGACATGCACGCCGTTGCCGACGCCGGCCGGATCGCGGATCGGCGTGAAGGTCGGATCGTAATCGAGCTCGCGCGCGACGAGGCCGACGATCTCACGCGTGATGACGGAATGGTCGGCGATGGTGACGCCCTTCTGCGGGCCCATCGTCACCTCGAACTGGCCGGCGCCGAACTCCTTGAGGATTGTGTCCGGCGTGACGCCGGCGGTGCGCATTCCGGCGATGATCGCCTCGCAGAAATGACGCTCCTTCTGGAAGCCGCCCAGCGTGAACGCGCCGTCGGTCTGCGAGACCAGATGCTTGATCTGGAACTCGTGCTCGAAGGCGCCGTAGAGCGTGACGCCGGCGACCCTTTGCAGGCGTTCGAGGGCCGCTTCGAGAATGGAGCGCGTGCAGAATTCCCACGGCCGGCCGTCGGTGTAGCGGATATTTCCGAGCACGAAGTTCTCGTTCGGCGCCCCCTCCTCGCTCTCGATGCTGACGCTGGTCGAGGGATCGGGAATGAGCACGAGGTCGCCGAGCGAGCCGAAGGGGCTTTCGGCGATCGCGTCGAAGCAGGTGATCTGCACATTGGTCGGCGTCCAGCCCACGCCGCGCTTCAGGCGCTTTTCCATCTGCGCCAGCGGAAAGGCCTTGCCGCGCACCTTGCCCGAAAGGTCGCCGCAGCAGGCGACCATCATCTCTTCACGTTTCATCGTCGTCCCCGTTGATGGTGTCCTGATCGTAGCCCGGCATGGAAAACCGGACGCCGTCCCAATCCCTGATGCGTTTCTGCGTCGCCTCCCAATCGGTCTCGGAGACGCGCACGATGAGCGCCTCAACGAGAACGATCGCGGCGGCCACCGTGTCCCATGCCGTGCCGGCGTCGATGGGCAGCGCGACGATGTGGTCGGCGCTGCGGGCGGCCGGCGACATCCACTTGTCCGTGACGACGACGATCGTCGCGCCCCGCGCTTCGGCGATCGTTTCGGCAAGGCGCGCAAGGCTGAGCTGGTAGCGCCGGAAATCGAACAGCACCACGACGTCCTTCCTGCGCATGCGCAGCACATGCTCGGGCCAGAATTCCGGGTTGTCCGCCATGTGGTAGATGCCGCTGCGGATCTGCCGCAGATGGATCGAGAGGAAGGACGCGACGTTGTCGCTGACGCGGCCGCCGAGCAGGAAGATGTTGCGGGACGGGTCGGCTACCAGATCGGCAAGGATGTCGAACTGGGCCTGGGAGACGGTCGCCGCCATTTCCTGGATGACGGACGAAATCCGCGTCACGTATTCCGACAGGAACTCCGAATGGCCGACCGGCTTCTGGCTCGTCTTGAGGTCGAGCGGCGAGCGCTGCCCCTCCTTCAGTTCGGCGATCAACTGGCGCTGCAGGTCCTGGAAGCCGGAGCAGCCGATCTTGCTGACGAAGCGCGTGACCGAGGGGGCGCTGACGCCGGTTTTCGCCGCAAGCTCCTGGATGCTTTCGAGCCCGGTGAAGGGATAGTCGGCAAGGATCGCATTGGCGATCTTGCGCTCACTGGCGGTCAGTTGCGCCGCGGCGTCCCGTATCCTCGTGCGAACCGTGGTCGATGATTTCCCATCGCTCATTGCCGTTTGTTCCCTTTGTTGGGGCGGGATATTTGCTCCATGAAAAAAATTAGTCAAACGGAAAAATCAGATTGACTATGATTGAAAAATTTCTTTGACTGATCCTCATCGAAGCCCCGCGCACCGGCCGTTGCCGTGGCGCTCGACGGATGCCATTCCATGCTCAGCCCCGCAGATCGCGACATGTCCAGATTGCTGAACGCTGGCGACCCCGCCCCTGTGGAGTGGATCAATGCCGAAGGCGCGTCGACCATCTTCCTGACCTGCGAACATGCCGGCCGCGCCATTCCCGCCGCGCTCGGCGATCTCGGCATCGCGCCCGAGGAGATGGACCGGCACATCGCCTACGACGTCGGCGCCGAGGGCGTCGCCCGCGGCCTTGCCGAACGGCTCGACGCCCCGCTCGTTCTCCAGCGCTACAGCCGCCTCGTCATCGACTGCAACCGGCCGTTCGAGGCGGAAGACTGCGTCCTCAGGCAGAGCGACGGCACGCTCGTGCCGGCCAATGCGGACGTGTCCGACGAGGAGCGCCGTGGCCGCTACGTGGAAATCCATCAGCCGCTGCATGAAGCCATCAGCGTCGGGCTCGCGCGCCGGCAGGCCGCCGGCAGGCCGCTCTTCCTCGTCTCCGTGCACAGTTTCACGCCGGTCATGCGGACCACGGGCGCCGTGCGGGATTTCGAGCTCGGCCTTCTCTACAATCGCGATGCGCGTTTCGCCGAGCGGCTGGCGGAGACCTTCCGGGCGACGAACGGCGACGTCACGGTGAAGCTCAACGCACCGTACCACGTCGACGACCTATCGGACTATACGATCCCCGTGCATGGCGAACGGCGCGGCATTCCGCATGTGCTGATCGAAGTGCGCAACGACCTTATCAACGACGTGCGCGGGCAGGCGGAATGGGCAGAGCGCCTCGCCGGCCCCCTCCGCCTTGCCGCCCAGAGCCTTGAAGGAACCACCGATGGCCGCTGACCATCCCTCCACCCGCAACCTGCCGCTCGATCCGGCCGCCTCGGCCATCCTCTTCATCGACGTGCAGAATTTTTCCGTGCGCCGTGAAGGCGGGGAATTCAAGGACGTCCCCGACGCCGATATCGAGGGCAAGTACGGCTATTATTTCAAGCGCATCCACGAGGTCGCGATCCCCAACATGCAGCGCCTGCTGGCGGGCTTCCGCAAGGCGGGCATCGAAGTGCTGCACACCACGATCGAAAGCCTGACGAAGGACGGGCGCGACCGCAGCCTCGACTACAAGATCACCGGCTTCAACGTGCCGAAGGGGTCGTGGGACGGCAAGGTCATCGACGAGCTGGAGCCGCTGGAGGACGAGATCGTTTTCCCGAAAAGCTCGTCGAGCGTCTTCGTCTCCACCCATATCGACTATATCCTGCGCAATCTCGGCGTGAGGCAGATCGTGCTGTGCGGGCTTCTCACCGACCAGTGCGTGGAATCGGCCGTGCGGGACGCCTGCGACCTCAACTACCTCGTGACGCTGGTGCCGGACGCGTGCGGCACCTATTCGCAGGAACGGCACAACACCTCGCTCAATGCGATCAAGGGCTACTGCCGGCAGATTTCGACAGACGAACTCCTGAAGGAAATCGGGCAGTAAGACCGCCCGAGACAGCATAGCGACGGGATCAACAAGGAGCTTTCCAGGCGGGCCGCACAGAAAACAAAAGACCGGGCCGCATCAACTCACTGCCGCAAGGCAATATCAAGGGGAACGACCATGATGAAAACTTCCAAACTGCTTCTGGCGGCGGGCCTCGTGCTCGCCTCTTCCGCTGCCTTTGCCGACGACGACAAGATCGTCATCGGCGGCGCACTCTCGATGACGGGCATCCAGGCCCCGCTCGACACGCCCGGCTTCAACGGCGCGCAGGTCGCCGTGAAATACCTCAACGACAATGGCGGCGTGCTCGGCAAGAAGGTCGAGTTCATCAACATCGACGGCAAGTCCGATCCGGTCACGGTCGGCAACGTGGCGGTCGAGCTGATCGACAAGGGCGCCCAGGTCATCGTCGCACCCTGCGACTTCGACTTCGGTTCGCCGGCAAGCCGCGAAGCGCAGTCGGCCGACATCGTCGGCATCTCGACCTGCGCCTCCGACCCGCTCTATTCGTCGTGGTCGCTCGGCGACAAGCAGTTCACGCTCTCCATGTGGAACACCACGATGGGCGCGACGGCGGCCGATTTCGCGGCCAAGGAAAAGGGCTGGAAGACGGCCTATGTCGTCACCGACCAGTTCATCGCCTATACCAAGTCGCTCTCCAAGTATTTCGTCGAGCAGTTCAAGGCGGACGGCGGCGAGATCCTGCTGGAAGACACCTATACGAACGGCGACAACAACTTCTCGGCCCAGCTCGCGCGTCTCCAGGCGCTCGGCAAGAAGCCGGACGTGATCTTCGTCTCCTCCTACGGCACCGATATCGGCGTGATCATCCGCGCGCTGCGGGAAGTCGGCTACGATGCGCCGGTCCTCGGGGGCGATGCCTATGACGACCCGGCCATGCACGAGGCGCTCGGCGAGAAGTTCGGCAACAATGTCTACTTCGTCACCCATACCTGGATGGGCGCGGGAGCCGATCCGGAAATGGAGAAGTTCATCGGCCTCTACAAGGAGATGTTCGGCAAGGACCCGGACACGTCCTTCGTCTCGACCGGCTGGGATACGATCATGATGATCGCCCAGGCGATCACGGCGGCCGGCACCACCGAGGGCGGCGCGCTCGCCAAGGCGCTCGAGGACGGCCAGTTCAAGCTTTTGACCGGCGAACTCGACTACGGCACGGCCGAGGAAGGCCACGTCCCGAACAAGGCCGCGGCGGTGATCGAGCTCAAGGGCGGAAAGCCGACCTTCGTCGGCTGGCGCAAGCCGGAATCCCTGCCGAAGCCCTGATGTCCCCCGTTCGGGCCGGCCGCAAGGCCGGCCCATGACCTTCGGAAAAGCCATGTCTGAAACACGTCTTGCGGTAAACGACGTGTCGGTGGAATTCACCGGCCTCCGCGCTCTCGACCATGTGTCGCTCTCCGTCGCCACCGGCGAGGTCGTCGGCCTCATCGGGCCGAACGGCTCCGGCAAGACGACGCTCATCAACGCCATCACCGGCCAGGTGAAGCTGGCGACCGGCACGATCACCGCCGGTCCGGTGACGCTTTCGGGCCTGTCGCCGCGCGACATCGCGCTTGCCGGCGTCAGCCGCTCGTTCCAGATCGTGCGCCTTTTCAACACCATGACGGTGCTGGAGAACGTCGAGGCGGCGGCGCTCGCCAAGGGCGTGTCCCGCGCCGCCAGCGCGGAGCGGGCGAAAAAGCTGCTCGACGAACTCGGCCTGACCGACAAGGCGGACGAGCTCGGCGAGAGCCTCAGCTACGGCGACAAGCGCCGCGTCGAGATCGCCCGGGCGCTCGCCGCCGAGCCGCGCTTCCTGCTGCTCGACGAGCCGGCGGCCGGCATGAACGACGCCGAGACCGAGACGCTGCTGCATACACTCTCCGAACTGCCGGCCAAACGCGGCCTCGGCCTCCTCATCATCGACCACGACATGGGCCTTATCATGCGCCTCTGCCACCGCCTGCATGTGCTGGCCTCCGGCCGCACCATCGCGGAAGGCGACGCCGCGCATGTGAGAACCCATCCGGCCGTCATAGAAGCCTATCTCGGCAAGGGGGCGACCCATGCTTGACGTGCGCGATCTCTCCGTCAGCTACGGCACGATCCGCGCGGTTCGCGGGATCAGTTTTTCCGTCGGCAAGGGCGAACTCGTCAGCCTGCTTGGCGCGAACGGTGCCGGGAAATCCTCGACCATCAAGTGCATCGCCGGCGCGCTGAAGGCCTCCGGCGGCTCGATCACCCTCGAGGGCAAGGACATCACCGCCACCAGCCCCGAGCAGGTCATCCGCGCGGGCCTGGCGACGGTGCCGGAAACCCGCGACGTCTTCCCCGACCTGACGGTCGCCGAGAACCTGATGCTCGGCGCCTATATCCACCGCCGCGACCAGGCCGGCAACCGAGAGAACCTCGAACGGCTGCACACGCTCTTCCCGCGCCTTGCCGAACGCTCGGCCCAGGCGGCCGGCACGCTTTCCGGCGGCGAGCAGCAGATGCTGGTCATCGCGCGCGCCCTGATGGCCCGCCCCAGCGTGCTCCTGCTCGACGAGCCGTCGCTCGGCCTTGCGCCCGCCATCGTCGAGCGCATCTTCGAAATGATCGAGACGCTGAAGACATCCGGCCTCACCATCCTGCTCGTCGAGCAGAACGTGAACCAGGCGCTCGCCGTCGCCGACCGCGCCTATGTCATGCGGCTCGGCGCCATCGTGGCGTCGGGCACGGCCGAGGAGATCCGCTCCACCAGCGATCTCAGCTCACATTACCTGGGAGGCTGATCCATGGCTTTCGCGATCCAGTTCGTCATCGACGTCCTCAGCCTCGGCGGCGCCTATGCCCTCATGGCGCTCGGCCTCGTCATCATCTACGGCATCCTGCGCCTCGTGAACTTCGCCTATGGCGAACTCATCATGGTCGCCGGCTATACCATGTACCTCACGAGCGGCTCCGGCCTGCCTTGGCTCCTCATGGCGGCGCTCGCCGTCGTCATGGCGATCGTCTTCGGCATCCTTACCGACTATGTCGCGTTCCGCCCGGTGCGGGCGAAGTCGGTGACGGCCGTGCTGATCACCTCCTTCGCCTTCTCGAACCTCCTGCAGAACGCCGCCCTGCTCTTCATTTCGCCGCGTCCGCGCAACGTGCCGCTGCCCGACATCTTCTCGCAGACGGTCTCGATCGGCGGCGCCATTACGCCGGTGCGCAACCTCATCACCATCGTTGCCTCCATCGTGCTCCTCGCCGCCGTCGCCTTCCTCATGCGCAAGACGACGCTCGGCATCGCCATGCGCGCGGCGGCGACGAACTTCACCATGGCGCGCATGCTCGGCGTTCCAGCCAATCTCATCATCACCTCGGCCTTCGCGCTCTCCGGCTTCCTCGCCGGCGTCGTCGGGCTGCTGTGGATCGGGCGCATCGGCACGGTCGTGCCCGGCGTCGGCCTGGAGCCGCTGCTGGTCGCCTTCATCGCCACCGTCATCGGCGGGATGCGCAGCCTGCCGGGCGCGGTGGTCGGCGGCTTCCTGCTGGCGCTCATCGACACCACGCTCAACTACACCCTGTCGCAGGACCTCCTGAAATTCCGCGACGCCTTCACTTTCAGCCTGGTGATCCTGATCCTGCTCTGGCGGCCGGAGGGCCTGATCAAGGGTCCTGCCAGCGGGCAGCGGACCTGAGGGAAACGAACCGATGAAACATTCCTATCTCACCGCCCTCATCCTCATCGCCGTGATCGCGATCATCGCCGTCGGAAGCCATGTCCTCGGCATCCGTCTCTACGACCGCATCGCCACCAACCTCCTGATCTCGCTCGTGCTCGTCGTGGGCCTCCAGACCTTCATGGGCAATTCCGGCCTGCTCTCCTTCGCGCATATCGGCTTCATGGGCTTCGGGGCATACACCTCGGCCGTGCTCACCATCCCGGCCCAGATGAAGGGCATGGCGCTGCCCGACCTCTACGAGTTCATGAAGGTCGTCGAGATCTCGCCGCTCCTCGCCATGCTGGCGGCGGGCGTGGTGGCCGCGCTGGTCGCGGCTTTCGTCGCCTATCCGCTGATGCGCCTTTCGGATGCGGCGGCCGTCATCACCTCGTTCGCGCTGCTCGTCGTGCTCTACACGATCATGAACAACTGGAGCGCGCTCACCAACGGCCCGCGCACCCTCTTCGGCCTGCCGAAGACGACGGACATGCCGATCGCGGCCATCGTCGCGGGCGTGGTGGTCGTCGTCGCCCTGCTCTTCAAGGAATCGCGCACCGGCAAGCTGCTGCGCGCCTCGCGGGAAGACGAGGTCGCCGCCGCCGCGCTCGGCGCGAACATCCCGCAACTGCGCTGGCGCGCCTTCATCCTCGCCGCCTTCATCGCCGGCGTCGGCGGCGCGCTGTGGGGGCACTTCATAACATCCTTCGCGCCCAAGTCCTTCTACCTGAAGGAGACCTTCCTCATCATCACCATGCTGGTGATCGGCGGGGCGAACACCGTGACCGGCGCCGTCGCCGGCACCATCCTCATCACCTTCGCCTATGAGGGCCTGCGCGGCACGGAAGGCGCGCTGAATGCCGGCGCGACCGGCGCGGGCCAGGTCGTCGGCCTCACCGAGATCGTGCTGGCACTCGCCATGATCGCCGTCATGATCGTCAAGCCCGGCGGCCTCTTCCCCAACCGCGAGATCGGCCACATCCTCACCCGCACCCGTCGCCGGAAGGAGACCTCGGCATGAACTGGAAAACCGACTACCGTTCCTTCTACTATGCCAATGCCGAAGAGCCTGACGACATCGTGCTCGATCCGGAAACGACGGCGCTGCTGGTCATCGACATCCAGAACACCTATCTCGATCCGAAGGACACGCCGGAGGAAACCGCGCGCTGGCAGCCCTTCTACGAGCGGATGCGCAAGACGGTCATCCCGAACACCGCGCGTCTCATCGACGAATGCCGCAGGCGCAAGGTCGAGGTCATCTTCGCCCGCATCGCCTGCCTCAAGCCGGACGGACGCGACCGCTCGCTCAGCCAGAAGAAGCCGGGCTTCAACTACCTGCTGCTGCCGAAGGAACTGCCGGAAGGACAGGTCGTTCCCGAACTGGAGCCACGCGCCGACGAGATCGTCATCACCAAGACGACCGACAGCGCGCTGACCGGCACGAACCTGCGCCTCGTCCTGCACAACATGGGCATCCGGAACGTCATCTGCTGCGGCATCTTCACCGACCAGTGCGTTTCCTCGACGGTGCGAAGCCTCGCGGACGAGAGCTTCGGCGTCGTCGTGGTCGACGATTGCGGCGCGGCCGCGACGGACGAGCTGCACAGGCGCGAACTGGAGATCATCAACATGATCTACTGCCAAGTCGTCCAGCTCGACGAGGTTCTCACCTTCTTCAAGTAGGCAAGGATTGCATCATGGCCGGCCTCTACGCCCGCGAAAGCCGATCGGTCTCGAAAATGGCGCATCTGCGGTTCTTCCCGCAGGCCGTGGTCGGCGGCAGCGGCGCGTACCTGACCGGCGACGACGGCCGGCGGCTGCTCGATTTTTCCGCCTCCTGGGGCGCCGCCAGCCTCGGCCACGCGCATCCCGCGCTCCGCGACGCGGTGAACCGCGCGCTGCGCGACCAGGCGGGCGCGAGCTATCTTTCAAGCGCGAACGAACCCTGCGTGCTGCTCGCCGAAAAGCTGCTGTCGCTGGTGCCGGAGCGCGCCCGCGGCCGCGTCTGGTTCGGCCATTCCGGCTCGGATGCCAACGAGACGGTCGCGCGCGTGGTCGTCGCGGCCACGGGAAGGCCGCGTCTCCTCGCCTTCGAGGGCGCCTATCACGGCGGCACCGTCGGCTCCATGGCGGTGTCGGGCCATCCGGCCCAGCAGGGCGCCCGCGCGGCGGGCCTGACGCTCGTGCCCTATCCGAACAGCTATGCCGCAGGCGGCCCCGAGGCCGCGAAGGCCGCGGCGCTCGCGCATATCGAACAGCTCTTCGCGACGGTGCTGCCGCCGGAGGAGGTCGCCGCCTTCTTCATCGAGCCGATCCAGTCCGACGGCGGCATGCTGGTGCCGCCGGACGGCTTCTTCCAGGCGGTGGAGGCCATCTGCCGCAAGCACGGCATCCTCGTCGTTTCCGACGAGGTGAAGGTCGGGCTCGGGCGTACCGGCCGTTTCAACGCCTTCGAGCATTCCGGCATCGAGCCCGACATCGTCGTCTACGGCAAGGGCCTCGGCGGCGGCCTGCCGATCTCGGCGGTCGTCGGCCCGGAAGCGATCATGAACCACGCCGTCGCCTTCTCGCTGCAGACGGTGCACGGCAACCCGGTCTGCGCGGCGGCGGCGCTGGCGGTGCTGGAAACGATCGAGCACGACCATCTTGCCGAGAATGCCGCCAGCACCGGCCAGGCCCTGCGGGAAGCGCTCCAGGGCGTTGCCGCGCGCCACGCCCTGATCGGCGATGTCCGCGGCCGCGGCCTTGCGCTGGGCGTCGAGCTCGTCGTCGATCGCGCCACGCGCGAGCCGGCCGCGCGACAGACGGCGCTTGCCGTCTTGCGTGCCTTCCAGCTCGGCCTCGTCGTCTACTATGTCGGCGTGAACTCCAACGTGCTGGAATTCACGCCGCCCCTGACGCTGACCAAAAGCCAGGCCCTCGAAGGCGCAGCCCTGCTCGATGAAGCCCTTGCCGACGTCGCAGCGGGACGGGTTGACGAGACGCTCCTGGCCGATTTCGCTGGGTGGTAGACCCCGCGCCGGATGATCCGGGCGCTGATCGACCGGAGCATTCCCGGTCCCGGCATCGTCGTGAGGGAAGCCCTCACGCACCTCCGTCCAGACGCTTCGACCAGTCCTCAACCCGGTTGCTTTCGAGCCGGCGGCGGGCGTGGCTTCGCCAGCCTTCGGCAAGGCGTTCGAGCGCGGCGATGCCGGAGAGCTCCGCCCGGTTGAGCGTGTCGACATAGAAAGCGCGCCAGATGCGCGCGAGCGTCCATTCGGGCGCACGGCGCTCCTCAAGGACGAGGCTGTCCTGCGGTGCGACGATGCCGGGTTCGAGCACGCGGTAGTACCAGCCGGTGCGCCCCGTCGATTGCACGAGGCGCGCCATGTCGGTGCGGCCGAAGCGCTCGTTCAGCTTCCAGCACGGCTGGCGGCCCTGGCTGACTTCGATGAGGGCGGCGCCCAGCCTGAAGACGTCGCCGATCGCGACCGTGTCCTCGGCGAGACCCGATGTCGAAAGGTTCTCTCCGAATGCGCCGGGACCGTCCAGCAGCCGATGGCCGCCGAGATCGCGAGCCCAGCCGGCATAGTGCTCGAAGGGATAGTGGTGCACGGCCTTTTCCGGCCCGCCATGCCGCACGGGATCGCCCTGCCGGTCGCCGGCAAAGCCGGTCGGCGAGAGGGCGAGCGGCCCGGCGACGGCGGATTTCGCAATGCCGCTCGGCGCCGCGCGCGGCCCCAGCGGCGCGATGGCGCCGATGCGCAGGCTGAGCAGCGGAACGGAACTCATGCTCCGGCCTCCCCTGCGGGCGCCTCGCAGCGGCCGTCCGCACAGGCCGCGGTCCCGGCGGGGGACGGGGACGCGGCGAGCGCCATGGCGATCCGTGCGCCGACGGCGATGTCGTCCTCGATACCGAAGACGTGGCTGAGCACGGTGCCATCCCGGCCGATCAGGATGGAGGAAGGCGTGCCGCGCAGCCCGAGGCGGCGCATGGTCACGGGAATCTCCGATCCCTCCTCGGCAAGGTCGACGGCGACGGGGGATGCCAGGCGATATTCGTGGAGGAAGGCCTGCAGCGTCACGGGCGTCATCGCGGCATGATGCTCGAAGACGGTATGGATACCGATCACCTGCAGGTCGGTCCCGGCGAAGGCCCGCTCGATGCGCTTGACCTGCGGCAGGGTCTGCGACACGCAGCCGGGGCAGAGAAGCTGGAATGCGTGCAGGAAGACCGGCCGCCCGCGAAGACCGGCGAGCGTCAGCGGCGCCGGAGTGTTGAACCAGGCCGATGCCGCGATCTCGGGGGCAACGCGCACGTCAGGCTGCGACATGCGCGCCTCCCGTTGCCTTTGACGGGTCGATGGGGATAATCCTTGCCATGTTCTTTCCTTTCATGCCTGGAGGGGAGGAATGGCCGGCCCGGCGATGGCAGTCGCCGGGCCGGCGCTTTCTCATTCCGCCGGCGCGACCTTGCCCGGCAGGCTGAGATCGCCGGAGGCGACCTTGAAGACATTGCTGACGCACAGCAGCGGCGCATGCAGGTTGCCGTCGACCTTCAGGCCCGCCGTGACCCCGTCATAGGAGGCGCCCTTGATGCCGCCGATCAGCGAGAGCGGGATTTCCACGTCCACCGTGTCGCCCTTGAAGGTTGTCCCGTAGTCCGGGCTGTCGATCAGCAGCGGCACGCCCGGCCATGTCTCGGGCACCTTCGGCTTTGCGCCCGCGGGAATGTCGACCACCTTCAGGCCGCCGCCGCAGGCCTTGTCCCCGGCAAGCACCACCCAGTGCGGATGCCAGACATGGCGGTTCCTGCCGCCGCGGGCGGCATCGTCGAAATCCGGGTGGAAGGTGACGGCGAGCGCCACGATGCCCTGCGCCTTGTCGAAGCCGATCTCGCCGCTGTCGAGGCTGGTCGGCCAGACATAGGCGTAGACATCCGATCCCTCGAACCTGCCCGTCGCGTCGGGCTTGTCCTTGCCGGCCTCGCCGCGCACGCGGGTGGTAAAGACGGCCGTGTCGCCCTTCGTCACGATCGTCGTCTCGATGATGTCGAAGGCGGCCTGCACCGCCTCGGAAGGCCCGGCCTCGATGGAATGGGCCGCGGCCGCCGTCAGCCATAGCGCGGCCGTTCCGGCGGCAAGGGCGCCGGTCAGAAGTCTTGCAGACATGGTGGTATCGTCCTTTCGTTTGCCTGGAGGGTTTGGATCATCCCGTTGAAAAGGCATCCCGGGTGGCAGCCCGGAACGCGGGATCGGCTTCTTCGTGTTCGCGGCAATCGATGCGCAGGTCCGGCTGGCCGAAGGCCGCGTCCACGAAATGGCAATGATGCGGGCGTGCCGCATCGGCATGGGCGAAGGGCGCGAAATGGCGACAGGTGACGCACATGCGCTGGACGGGGATGGCGCCCGCCTCCTGCAGGTGGCGGATCAATTTCACGAGGGTGAGAAGCAGATCCGCCTGGGCGGTCTCATCGAGGGCGGCCACCGCCTTTTCGGCGAGGCTCTCCCTGCCTTCCGCCGCTCTCAACGTCCTGCGCCCCTCTTCCGTCACCGCCACACGCACCGCGCGCCGGTCGGCGGCGTCCGTCCGCTTTTCGAGCAACCCCTTGCGCTCCAGCGCATTGATCGAATCCGTCGCCGTCGGCTGCGAGACCCCGAGATGGGCGGCGACATCCTTGACCCCGAGGCCATCCGGGCCGCGCCCTTCCAGAAGACCGAGGATGGCGAGCTGGGTGGGGTTGAGCCCCGTCGCCTTGGCCTTGTTCCACTCGTCGATGCGCATCGCCATGGCCACGCGGGACAGGCCCTCGCGAATGCGGTCATTGATCGAAAGCGGGTCCTTCGGCGTTTCCATGGCCTAATAATATAGGAGTCCTATTTATTATCAAGCCATGTCGTGAGATCTTCCGCGCCGTCAAGTCAGGCTGAGCGCCTGGTGCACCTTCGACCTGATCTCGGCGACGGCGTCATGCAGGCCCCTGGTGAAGCGCAGCGCGAAGGTTGCGCGCGGTGCTTTCGTGGTGCGCCACAGATGGATGCGGTACGCAATCGGGACGGAAAACTTGCGCACCACGAGGCCCCGGTTGAGATTGTGCGCGGCCGTCAGCGGATTGACGATGGAAATGCCGACACCGCGCGCCACCATGGCGCAGACGCTCGAGGCGGTCGTCGTCTCGACGATATAGCGCCGCGTGACGCCTGCCGTCGTGAAGACGTCGTCGAGCTTGCGGCGGTAGGGGTCGTCCTTGGAGAAATAGACGAACTCCGAATCCTCGAAATCGGCCGGCGCGAGAACCTGCTTTTGCGCGAGCGGATGGCCGGCCGGCAGAATGCACACGACGTCGCCCGCGTCGATGGCCTCGGTCGCGACGCCGCCGAACTGCTGTCCCTGCTCGGCAAGCCCCAGATCGAACATCGCCGCGGTCAGCTCGTTCTGCAGCGCCGCCTCCTCGATCGAATGGATCGAGATCAGCGCGCCGGGATGCATCTTCAGGAAGGATTCGATGGCGATGGGCAGCACCGTGTCGGCATAGGCCGGCAGCGAGGCCACGCGCAGTTGCGCCGTGCTGCGCCCGCCGATGGCCGTCGCGGCGCGGCTGATTTCCTCCAGCCCCACATAGGAGCGCCGGACGACGGTGTAGAGCGCCTGGGCCTGTTCGGTCGGCGTGATGCGCTTGCCGAACCGGTGGAAGAGGTCATAGCCGAGATACTGCTCCAGGTCGCGCAATTCGCGGCTGATCGTCGGCTGGGACGTGCGCAGCGATGTCGCCGCCGCGGTAACGCTCTTCTCCGTCATGACGGCGTGGAAAATCTCGATCTGTCTCTGGCTCAGCCGCATCGCATCTGCTTCGGTTCATATTGAATTCGAATAAAACGTCTCTCTAAATGCATTTCCCAGTCACAATGCCCTGTGAGATTTTACGTGCCGCGGCAGCAGGCAGCTACGCCGGGAATGGAGCGGTTGATCTCATGAACAAACACGTCGGTACAAGTGTCTCCGGGGCCGAAGGGGAAGACCTTTCGAAAAATTCCGAGATTCATCTTGATGCGGGATTCATGGCTTCGGTGGCCGGCGCCGTCGGCACGCCGTTCTATTGCTATTCGCCTGAGGTCATAGCACGGGCATATGAAGAATTGTCCGCGGCGCTCTCACCGGTCGACGTGTCGATTTGCTATGCCGTGAAAGCTAACGGGAATCTCGCCATTCTTCAACTGCTCTCCCGGTTGGGATGCGGAATGGATATCGTGTCCGGCGGCGAGCTGGAGCGCGTGCTGGAAGCCGGTGCGCCGGCCTCCCGGGTCATCTTCTCCGGCGTCGGCAAGTCGGCCAGCGAGATCGCCAAGGCTCTTGTGGCGGGCGTGCACCAGATCAACGTCGAATCGCCGGCCGAATTCCATCTCGTCGCCGACATCGCCGCCTCGCTGCGCCGGCGCGCGCCGGTGGCCCTGCGGGTCAATCCGGACGTGGACGCCCGCACCCACGACAAGATTTCCACCGGCAAGAAGGGCGACAAGTTCGGCGTCGCGCTTTCGGAGGTCGCCGGCCTCTTCGAGGCGGCCGCCGCGCGGCCGGAGATCGACATGGTCGGCCTTGCCGTCCATATCGGCTCGCAGATCCTCGACCTTGCTCCCTATCGACATGCCTATGGCGTGCTCGCCGACCTCGTTCGGGACCTCAGGGCCAAGGGCCATTCCGTTCGGCGCCTCGATCTCGGCGGCGGGATCGGCATCGCCTATGGTGCGCAGGGCGCTCCCGAGGTTTCGGAGCTTGCCGCCATCATCGACGAAACGTTGGGCGATCTCGGCTGCGCGCTGACGGTCGAGCCGGGTCGCTGGCTCGTCGGCCGCGCCGGCGCGCTCGTCACGACGGTTCTCTACACGAAGGAGGCGGGGGATCGCATGCTGGCGATCGTCGATGCCGGCATGAACGACCTCATGCGCCCGGCCCTCTACGGCGCCGTGCATCCGCTGGAAGTCGTGCGCAGTGCGGCCGGCGGCGAAGGGCAGTCCTACGGCCTCGTCGGTCCGGTCTGCGAGAGCTCGGATATATTCGGCCTTTACGACGGCCTGCCGACACTTTCGGCCGGCGACCTCGTCGCCTTCCGCTGCGCCGGCGCCTATTCGGCATCGATGGCCTCCACCTACAATGCCCGCGACCTCGTGCCCGAAGTCTTCGTCAGCAACGGCCGCTTCCGCATCGTGCGGCGCCGTCAGACCACGGCGGAGTTGCTGGCACTGGAGAAGGACACGACCTGGCACGACATCGCCTCCAGCCAGGCGCCGTGACTTATGCCGGAACGCGGTATTTGCATATCGAATATGAATAAGTCCGGCGTAGCAATTATTTCCAAAGGCCAGCGTTCTTTGACAGTATCGCGGCGTTGGGGATGGGGCGAAAGCCCCGTTCCTGACAAACAACAAGAAGCAAAAAATGGGAACGAAAAAGTTCAGGGGATGAATCGGAATCACGACTGACGTGCTTCGGTTGGTGGCATTAAGGTCGCAAGCGCGGCGACGAAGATTGCAAGCGTCGCCGCAATCACTCGCCGGCCGGCTGAGTGAGTGTTCGTACTAAACAGATTTCAAAGAACCGATTGGCCTCCGCTTTGCGGCTGGCCTCGCGCTATCTCGCGCCCTGCACCCACCGGAACGGTTCGGGCAGGGCCAAGCCAGGAGGGAATGGAATGCTCACGAAAGTCAAACTCATGATGGCGACGGGCCTTGTCGGGCTCGCGCTCGCGTCTCCGGCCATCGCCGCGGATCTGCGCATTGCCTTCACGGAAGATCCGAAGAACGTCGATGTCCAGCTGACCACCGACTTCTACACGCTGCCGCTCAATGTCTACGACCGCCTCGTCGATGCGGAAACGACGGAGCCCGGCAAGTCCGAGCTGGTGCCTGCCCTCGCCGAGAGCTGGGATGTCTCGCCCGACGGCAAGGTCTATACGTTCCACCTGCGCCAGGGCGTCAAGTTCCACAATGGCGAGGAACTGACGGCCGACGACGTCGCCTATACCTTCGACCGCATGCTTGATCCCAAGACCAAGGCGCTCAGCACCGATATCCTCGACTTCATCGACGGCGCCAAGGAGCGTCTCGACGGCACGGCGACCACGGTGCGCGGCCTCGAGGCCGTCGACAAGTACACCGTGAAGATCACGCTGCGCGAGCCCTATGGCGCGTTCCTGGCGCTGATGGCGAGCCCCGCCGCGTCGATCTACAACCGCAAATTCACCGAACCGCTCGGTGACCAGTACGGCCTCACGCCGGAAACGACGAACGGCACGGGTCCGTTCAAGCTGGAGGAATACAATCTCAACGACAGCCAGGTGCTGGTCGCCAATGACGAGTACTACAGGGGCCGCCCGAAGCTCGACCGGCTCATCGCCCGCGTCGTCGGCGACGCCGAGACGCTTCGCCTGCTGTTCGAGAACGACGAGATCGACATCTTCGACGTGGACGCCGCTCCCACCCAGCTCCCCTATTTCGCGGGCAGCGACCAGTGGAAGGGGCAGATCCGCTCCGGTCCGCGCGTCGGCATCTATTATTACCACATCAACCAGGCGCTCAAGCCGTTCGACGACGTGCGCGTGCGCAAGGCCTTCCAGATGGCGATCAACCGCCAGCAGATCCTCGAGAAGAACTTCTACGGCAAGGGCATGATCGAAAACGGCGTCATGCCGCGCGGCGTCGCCTGCTACGAGCCGGCGACCCCGATCGAGTACAATCCGCAGAAGGCCAAGCAACTGCTTGCCGAAGCCGGCTATCCCGACGGCGTCGACATCAAGCTGACGCAGGTCAGCAGCTGGTCCAGCAAATGGTCGGACATGAACCAGATCATCCAGGCGCAGATCAAGGATGCGGGCTTCAACGCCTCGATCAACACGATCGACGAAGCGGCCTATTTCGCGACGCGCAAGGAAGGCAAGGTCGAAAACTACACCCAGAACTGGTCCGCCGACTTCAACGACCCGGACAACTTCTTCTACACGTTCTTCAGCAAAAGCGGCACGGCCGTGCGCGCCTTCAACAACAACGACGAGACGGTCTTCGCCGCGCTCGACAAGGCCCGCACGCTGACCGATCCGGACGAGCGCTGCGCGCTGTACCGCGAGATGAACAACCGCATCGTGCAGGAAGACGCCGCCTGGGTGCCGCTCTTCAGCCTCGACCATGCCTATGTCGTGCAGCCGCGCGTCAAGAACTTCGTCGTTCCGTGGAACGGCTGGAGCGACATGAGCTACTACAAGATGGAAGTGGAATAAGCCTGCCTTAAAGAGGAAGAGGCGTCGCCACGGCGGCGCCTCTCCCGGCGGGCCGCCTTTGCCGCAGTCTTCCCCCTGTCCATGAAAGAGTTCGTCGATGCTTGTCTTCGCGCTAAAGCGCATCGCGGTTTCGATCCCCGTCCTGATCGGCACAACGGCCCTGCTGTTCGTCATGCTGAACGTCATCCCGGGCGATCCCGTCGCGCTCCTGATGAAGGAACATGCGAGCGCCGAGGTCATCGAGCGCGTGCGCAGCCAGATGAATCTCGACGATCCGATGATCACCCGCTATTTCCGCTTCCTGTTCGGGGCACTGCAGGGCGATCTCGGCGTGTCGATCAAGCTGAACCGTCCCGTCACCACGCTCATCCTCAACGCCTTCCCGAACACGCTGATCCTGGCGCTGAGCGCGGCGGCCGTGTCCTGGGTGATCGGCATCCCCGCCGGCGTGCTCTCGGCGGTCCGCCGCGATTCCCTGCTCGACAATTTCTTCATGGGCTTTTCGCTGCTCGGCGTGTCCATGCCGATCTTCTGGTCCGCGCTGCTCCTGCAATATGTCTTCGCCATGCAATTGAAATGGCTGCCGGTCTCCGGCTTCTACGGGCCGAAATACGTCATCCTGCCGGCCATCGTGCTCGGCTGGAGCTCGGCCGGCGTCATCGCCCGCCTCACCCGTTCCAGCCTGCTTGAGGTGATGCGGCACGATTATATCCGCACCGCCCGCGCCAAGGGCCTGCGCGAAATCCGCGTCATCTCGCGCCATGCCCTGAAGAACGCGCTGATCCCCGTCGTCACGATCATGGCCATCCAGGTGGCGAGCCTGCTTTCCGGCGCCGTCATCACCGAGGCGATCTTCGGCATCCCCGGCGTCGGGCGCATTTCGGTCAATGCCATCCAGGCGCGCGACATGCCGCTGCTGCAGGGTTCCGTGCTCTTCGCCACGGCGCTTGTCATCCTCGGCAACCTCATCGCCGACATCCTCTATTCCGTGCTCGACCCGCGGATCCGCCACCAGATGAAGGGAGGCGTCAAATGAGCCAGGTTGCCGAAATGACCGAAGAGGTGATCGAGACCGGCGGAGAAGACAGCTTCCTGCGCGACGCCGTGCGCGCCTTTCGCCACAATCGCATGGCGATGATAGGGCTGGTGCTGATCTGTCTTCTCATCCTGCTCGCGCTGTTCGCGCCGCTGATCAGCCCGCACGATCCCTACCGCGTCGCGCTCGACGAGCAGCTCCTTCCGCCGTCCTCCAGCTACTGGCTGGGCACGGACAATTTCGGCCGCGACCTCGTCACGCGCATCCTCTACGGCGCGCGCATCTCGCTCGTCGTCGGCATCGTGCCGAGCTTCATCTCCCTGGTCATCGGGGCGGTGCTCGGCATCGTCAGCGGTTACTATGGCGGCAAGGTGGATTTCATCATCATGCGGCTTGCCGACATGATGATCGCCTTCCCCTCGCTGCTGCTGGCCATGGTCGTGATGTACACGCTCGGCGCCAATCTCTTCAACATCTTCATCGCCCTCAGCCTCGTCGGCTGGGCGGGCGTCGCCCGCGTGGTGCGCTCGCAGACGCTGGCGGTGAAGGAGAAGGAATTCATCGAGGCCGCCCGCGCCAACGGCACCTCGCGGGTGACGATCATGTCGCGCCACGTCTTCCCCAACGTGGTGCCGACGCTGATCGTGCTCTTCTCGCTCTCCATCCCCGAGGCGATCATGTGGGAATCCAGCCTCAGCTTCCTCGGCGTCGGCGTGCAGCCGCCGGAGGCGAGCTGGGGGCTGCTCGTGGCCAAGGGCAAGGAATATCTCTTCGCCGCGCCCCTCGTGGCGATCATGCCCGGCGTCGCGATCCTCGTCACGGTGCTGGCGTTCAACTTTGTCGGCGACGGGCTGCGCGATGCCCTCGATCCCTACATGAAGGACTGACGGGGTATGATGCAGCCACCTCCCCTGCTCGCCGTGCGCAGCCTGCGCACCGAATTCTCCTCCCAGAACGGCCCCGTGCGCGTTCTCGACGACGTCACCTTCTCGGTTCCGGCCGGCCGCATCGTCGGCCTCGTCGGCGAAAGCGGCTCGGGCAAGAGCATGACCGCGCTGTCGCTGATGGGTCTCGTGCCCGCGCCGCACGGCAGGGTGACGGCCGAGAGCATAAAGCTTTCCGGCACCGAGATGACGCGCCTTTCGCCCGACGAGATGCGGCGCAAGCGCGGCCGTGAGCTCTCCATGGTGTTCCAGGAGCCGATGACCGCGCTGAACCCGGTGAAGACCATGGTGCAGCAGGTCGGCGAGCCGCTCGCCATCCATACCGGCCTCGGCAGGCGCGAGATCCGCGAGAAGGTGCTGCGCATGTTCGAGATGGTGGGCATTCCGGAACCCGCCGCGCGCCTCGACGTCTATCCGCACCAGCTCTCGGGCGGCCTGCGCCAGCGCGCGATGATCGCCATGGGCCTCATCTGCGAACCGAAGCTGCTGATCGCCGACGAGCCGACGACGGCGCTCGACGTCACGACGCAGGCGCAGATCCTGCGCCTCATGGTCGAGCTTCGCGACCGGGTCGGCACCGCCATCGTGATGATCACGCACGACCTCGGCATCATCGCCGAGATGTGCGACGAGGTGAACGTCATGTATGCCGGGCAGATCGTCGAGCAGGCGAATGTCTTCGACCTCTTCGACCGGCCCTCACATCCCTATACGCGGGGCCTGCTGGCCTCCATCCCGAAGGCGACGGAAAGGCGCACAAGCGCCCGGCTGAACAGCATCAAGGGCGTCGTGCCCAATCTTGCGAAGCTGCCCGGCGGGTGCCGGTTCAATCCGCGCTGCGGCGATGCCATGCCGATCTGCCGGCAGCAGCAGCCGCCGCTCGCCGATCTCGGCGGCGGGCATCTCGCCCGCTGCTGGCTTCATACGAAGGAAGGGGCAAAGGCGTGAGCGACGTCCTCATCTCCACCAAGGCGCTCAGCAAGCACTATACGATCGGCAAGGGCCTTTTCGGGGCCAACAGCCGGGTGGTGCGCGCGGTCGACGGCGTCGACCTCGAAATCCGCGCGCGCGAGACCTTCGCCCTCGTCGGCGAGTCCGGCTGCGGCAAGACCACGCTGGGGCGCACGCTGCTGCGGCTGATCGAGCGCACGTCGGGCGAGGTGCTTTATCGCGGCGAGCCGCTCGGCGCGCTGGACGAAAAGACCATGCGCGCAATGCGCAAGAAGCTGCAGATCGTCTTCCAGGACCCGTTCGCCTCGCTCAATCCGCGCATGCGCGTGAAGGACATCCTCGCCGAGCCGCTGCGCGCGCATGGCTATGGCAGCGAGGCGGAGATCGAGAAGCGCTGCAAGGAACTGCTCGACATGGTCGGCCTGCTGCCGCACCTCCTGCGCCGCTACCCGCACCAGTTCAGCGGCGGCCAGCGCCAGCGCATCGGCATTGCCCGCGCGCTCGCCAACAGCCCGGAATTCGTCGTCTGCGACGAGGCCGTCTCGGCGCTCGACGTGTCGATCCAGGCGCAGGTTCTGAACCTTCTGCGCGACCTGCAGGAGCAGCTCAAGCTCACCTATCTCTTCATCACCCACGACCTCAGCGTGGTGCGCCAGTTTGCCGACCGCATCGGCGTGATGTTCCTCGGCCGCCTCGTCGAGGTCGGCACGACGGAGGAGATCTTCGCCAGCCCGCGCCATCCCTATACGATGTTCCTGATCTCGGCGGTGCCGCGGCCCGACCCGCACCAGCGCAACCGCGAGCGGCCCATGCTGGTCGGCGATATTCCAAGCCCGATGAACCTGCCGCCGGGATGCCGCTTCCATACGCGGTGTCCCTATGCGCAGGCGATCTGCAAGCAGGAGGACCCGCTGCTGACCGATCGTTCGGGCCGTGCGGTCGCCTGCCACTTCCCGCTGGAGGCGACGTAGCGGCCGGTGTATTCCTCAGCCGCCCTGGCGCGGCGCGGCATATTCTTGCGGGTATGTCCCATCGTGAATTCGTAATGGAAGGAAATCTCATGGACCTGATCGTGACCCCCGCCGGCGACGGCTGGCAGGCCAGCTATGGAGACCAGCGCTGGCGCTGCGCGGTCGGGCGGGGCGGCATCAAGGTGGAAAAGGCCGAGGGCGACGGGGTGAGCCCGGTCGGCCGTTGGCCCATCCGGACGGTCTACTATCGCCCGGACCGGATCGCAAAGCCCGTCTCCCCCTTCCCCACCCGGGCGATAGAGGAACTGGACGGGTGGTGCGACGACCCGGCCCACGCCGACTACAACCGGCCGGTCACCTGCCCCTTCACGGCCAGCCACGAGGAGATGTGGCGGCAGGACGACCTCTACGACATCGTCGTCGTGCTCGGCCACAACGACGATCCGCCGGTGCCGGGCGCCGGCAGCGCCATCTTCCTGCACGTCGCGCGGCCCGATTATTCCCCCACCGCCGGCTGCGCGGCCCTTGCCAGGCAGGACCTGCTGGCGTTTCTTGCGCAGGCGCAACCCGGAACGCATCTCGAGTTCCGGGCAACGGCCTGACGGGGTGACAGGATGACGATGCTCGATTTTGCGGCGCTCGAACGGGCGCTGAACCGCCTGCCTCTTCGCTTTCGCGGGCCAGGCGGGGTGGCCGGCGTCGTCAAGGACGGCAAGGTGGTGGCGCGGCGCGCCTGGGGCTTTGCCGACATGTATCGCCGCCTGCCGATGACGGCGCAAACGCGCCTGCCGATCTGCTCGATTTCCAAGCAGTTCACCTGCGCGCTGCTGCTCGACCAGTTCGGCGACCCCGCCGTCCTCGACGGGACGGTCGGCGATTTCCTGCCGCTCTACCGCGACCGGCTGCCGACCGTCGCGCAGCTCTGCCACAACCAGTCGGGGCTGCGCGACTACTGGGCGCTGACCGTGCTGCACGGCGCCTATCCCGAGGCGGAGTTCCGCCGCGAGGACGCTCTGCCTCTCATCGCCAGCGCCAAGACGGGGCACTTTCCGGCCGGCGCGCACTATTCCTACAGCAACGGCAATTTCCGCATTCTCGGCGAGATGATCGAGCGCGGCACGGGGCGGGATTTCGCCGACCTCCTCGCCGAGCGCCTGTTTGCGCCCGCCGGCATGTCCACCGCGGTGCTCGCGCCGGACGCCCGCGTGCCGCTTGACGGCGTCGTCGGCTACGAGGGCAACGACGATGTCGGCTTCCTGCCCGCCGACAACGGGGTCTACTGGTTCGGCGACGCCGGCATTTCCGCCTCGCTCGACGACATGCTCGCCTGGGAATGCCATATCGACGCGACGCGCGACGATCCCGAAAGCCTCTACAACCGCCTCTCGGCGCCCGCCTTCTATGCGGACGGCACGCCGGCGACCTATGCCTACGGCCTACGCCGGGACGTCCATAACGGCCTGGAATTCACCGGCCATGGCGGCGGCCTGCGCGGCTTCAGCTCCTATCGCATGCATGTGGCCGGGGAACGGCTGTCCGTCGTGGTGATCTTCAACCACGACACCAGCACCTTCACCGCCGCCGCCGCGCTGGTCGATGCCGCGCTCGGGCGTGAAAGCCGGAGCGAGGCCGTGCGCCCCGAGGATTGGGACGGCCTGTGGCTGGACGAGGCGCAGGGGCTTGTCGTGCGGACGGCGGCGGATGCGACGGGCGTGAGGCTCCAATACGGGCCCTCTTCCGCACGGGCGACGCTGTCGTCCGACGGCAGCGCCCGCGGCCAGGGGCTGACCCTGCGCAAGGAGGAGAACGCGCTTGTCATGCGGCGGGAGAGCGAGCATCTGACCGTCCGCGCCCGCCGGCTCCAGCCGGTCGAATGGGCGGACCCCGCACCCGTTGCCGGCCGTTACTGGTCGGAGGAACTGGAGGCCTGGCTGGAGATCGAGGCCCGCGACGGCGCGGCCTTCGCGGTCTTCGAGGGGCTTTACGGCAAGGGCCCGATGGAGCGCATGTATGCGCTCGCCGCCGACGTCTGGATCATAACCAGCCGCCGCGCCATCGACGCGGCGGCGCCGGGTGACTGGACGCTGCTGGTAGAGCGGGACACGGCCGGCACGGTCACGGGCCTCAGCATCGGCTGCTGGCTGGCGCGCCGAATAAGCTATCGCCCCGCATCATGAACGCCATCAGGCCCGCCTCGCCCCATCCGCGATCAGGAGCCGGCAGCGGATAACGAGACACGGCGTTCGAGCGGCCTTGAGCATTTCCGCTTTTCTTTGAACCGCGAAATTCAGGACGCAAGACCGCTACACATTTTTTTCTGGAACTGTGCTAGCCGAGACCGAGGTGCGATTTCAGCTTGTCGAGGAGACGCTGTACCTCTTCCGGCCGTTCCGGAACATGTTTTTTGGGGTCGGGGTCGGTCATGGCATGGAATCCGAGAGCCCTGTAGGCTTCCATCTGCTCCTCCGAGAAGAACTGATCGCCTGTCGATTCGTGCGGGAAAGACGGATAGCGGCGTTCGTAGTCGAGCACGTAGTCCGGCTCGTCGCCCGTGACGGATGCCTTCACATAGAGCAGGAGGCCTTTCTCCCCGCTGCCGTAATCGATCTCTCCGATCGCGAAATGGCGGTCGTGAACGGGCAAATCCTCCGGGATGTCTCGTTCCGCACCGCCTTTGCGGCTGAGGGCCGCTGCCCTGATCGGCTGCCACTTGATATCGATCCGCACGCCAAGATCGATGCGGGCAAATCGTTCGGCGTCGACGAGAGCGCCGAAGGTCATGGCCGGATCGGCTTCGCCATCGGCCACGATGATGACGCGGCATTTGCGCTTAAGGAGCTGATAGAGGCCGATATTGTCGATGTGGCCGCCGTCCGTGAGATAGATTTTCGCGGCATCGTCGGACAGCAGGCCGAACGATTCGGCGATCAAATATGCGCGGAAGAAGTCGTACCAGCGGGTGTATTCCAGCGCCGGCCGGCCGGCCGGGCCATCCAGCGAGGCCGATTTCATGAAGCGAGGGTTCGACATCCAGTATCCCAGGCGCAGATTGAGGAGCGCCAGCGTGGGGCGCAGCAGTCCGATCGGCACCCGGCCCATATTGGATGACACTGCGGCACCCGAGATCGCGATGGCGGTCGCCAGATCGAGCTGGCTCGAATGCCGCTCCATGAGCTCGGATTTTATGTAGCCCGTCAGGTCACTGCCGACGAACCCCTGGGAAAAGATGAAGAATTCGGCGTTCCTTCCGCGCTTGACGGGGTCCGGCTCGCGGAGTTTGCGATCGCCGGCGGCGACCGCCATCGTGATGGCCTCGCGATCCTTCGCCTCGTCGGCCCTGCGCGCGGCACCGGCGGCCGGCCCCAGCGCGGACCGCTGCCGCGCATTCAACGTGGCGTTGACCAGGAGGTAGGGTGCATTGGCGACGTCGATGCGCGACAATGGAAGCGGATCGGAGCCCGCGGCGTTCGCGCCCAACCGGAACGCCGCATTGAGCCGTTCGCGATAAAGCCGGTGCAGGCCATTGGCATTCTCCGAAAAATTGATCGTGAGCATCAGCACGACCGCGGTCGCCAGGAGGTAGATCTCCACCATCTCGTAGCCGCCCGCCGGTGTCCTCGTGACGACGGCCGCCGCTGCCAGGAAGGCGACAAACATGATCAGGACAAGCACGCCGAGGCCGAAAACATTCCTGTCGGTTGCCACCAGATCGACAAAGACCCTCAGCGTCTCACGGCCGGGCTTGCGCAGGACGAAAATCCAGGTCTCCCAAAGCAGAAGAGCGCCCGCCGCCAGCCACAGCCCCGTGACGAGATGCGTGCTGAAAAGAAAGCCCGGGCTCAAGGGATAGTGGCAAATCTCATGCTCGAAGATGCAGCTTTGCGATATTCCCCAAAGCGACAGGGCAAGATAGGCCGCATAAATCAGGAAAGGCACGATCAGCCCGGCCGCCATGAAGACGACCTTCGAAGCAATTGCGCGCAGCTTGACCGCCGTCGTCGCGTTCGTCATCGCCTTTTGGATCCAGCCGGCCAAGGTGGCGCGCAAACCTGCCGTGGCGCCGGCAAAGGCGACCAGTCCAACGGCGATGGAGGAGGTCGCGGTCCGGGTCGGGGGCTCCTCCGCCAGATTGCGATAGAGAAAGGAAAGGATCGGTCCCTGCGCTTCGGTGACGAACGAGGACACCGTCAATGCGATCAGAACGCCCGAAAGCTTCGCGCCGAACGACGTGACCTCCTTGCCGCTCAGCCCTGTGCCCAGGCCATGGCGTTCGGGCAGGGATCTCCACAGGCCCCACGCGATGAAATACAAGAGCGAGACAACCGCGAGAACCACCGTCGCCAGGAACGGAAAGTTGCACCATCCCTGATCCTGGCACTTCACCTTCCCCAAGGTCAGAAGCGGTGCGAAGACCTGCACGAGAATGCTGCGGTCGAGGTCAGCGACAGTGGGGTTGGCGATGACGGTGATCGCGGCCAGCGGCACGATCAGCGCCAGTATGAGAAAGGCATTGACCGCCAGGCCGCGGAACACGATCGCCACCGACGGCAGGATGTCTCTCATCCCGTTGGGGATGAGGTAGCGGCTGTGGTCCCTGATGTGACTGACGGGCTCGCTGTCACGGACGTCCGCGCTGCTGACCTGCTGGTCGCCACGGGGAGCAGCCTGCGAACGTCCGGAGGGATCGTCTGCGAACGGGAACTGGCCGGGCTCGCTTCCACGGCTCATCGCCGCGACCATGCTCGCGCCGATATGCCCCCCTCCGGAAACGGTGGAAAGGTAGTCCATCCGCCGAATGAGGCCGCGTGCGTGGAGCGCCTGGAGGACGCCGAGGCAAAAGCTTGACGAACGGATGCCGCCCCCGGACAGGGCGACGCCGAAGAGAGAGGCGGGCACGTCTTCCCCGGATACGCCCTCCCCCCGTCCGGGCCCGCCGCCCCGGCGCGTTTTGATGGCGTCGTACTCGGCCTTGAGTATTTGGTCGAAACCGTAGTTCTCGACATCCCCATGCTGCATGATCGCCCCCACGAGAGGCCGGCGCCCGGTTTCAACCCCGAGTCTATATCCCATCCGCCGACTTCGACCAGCCAAGCCTAATATTACAGCCGCCGGCTTGCAACTTGCGGAGTTCCGTTTCGCCAGGCGCTGTCGCTCAAGTAGCGTATCGGCTGCGGCCGAAGCCGCGAAGGCAGGCGTTCAAAGGGCCTGAACCTGCCTACGGCGATCCGGACTGCTGGAATTGCTCGGTAAACTAGCGTGACGGGGAAGGCAGGCTGGCCAGCGATCTCACCCGGCTTGCGATGCTTTCAGAGACGAGAACCGCATGATTTACCACCTGGGGCAGACCCATCAGTTCCCCGAACGTGCCGCGCGCCAGCGGGCCGGCGATATAGAGATTGTCCGCCACCTGCCCGGTCGCATCGATAGCACGGCTTTGTTCGTCGACGGCGATGCCGAGCCCGACGGCATCCGGCTGCAGCCTCCCCGCATCCGAAAGGCCTTTAAGGAACGACTGGCTTGAGAGAACGGCCCCGTGGGCCGGGCCGGTCGTCACGACCACGCTGTCGTACTGCTCCTGGAACGGCTGCCGTCCATGGGGCGGGCGAAAGTCTACAGAAACGGCGCCTCCCCCGCTGCGTTTCACGCCGGCGATGGCCGCGGCGTGAAATGAGAGGGTCCCGGCCGCCAGCCGTCGTTCGATGATCGCCTCCACCTGCGGTGCGATACGGAATCGGTGCACATCCCAAAACGGCCGAAGGTAGCGTACGAGGCGACGGCGCTCCACGATCGGCAACGCACGCCAGATATCGCCGCCCTGTTTGCGAAGCTGGTCGAAAACCGCATGCCAGGAAAGCCCCGAAGCCTCGGCCACGGCCACGCTGTCGCGCACGCGCCGGAGCAGGGCGCGCGCGGAGCGCGACGGGGGATCGGCAAACTCGCCGAATGGTTCCTGGGGCGAAAGGTTATGCCCGCGCGAGCGAAGGCCGCGGCGCGAGACGGCCGTGATCCTGCCCCGATGGCCCCCGGCATCGAGCGTCGCAATGACATCCGCGGCGGTGAGCCCCATGCCGATGATCAGCACCCGGTCGTCCCTGCCAATGTCCATGAGGGCACGGGGAACCGTGGCATCGGGGATATAGCCTGCGTGGCCTGAAAGCGCGCGATCGACCATGGACGGCGGCGACGGACTGGGATGCGTCGTCGCGATGACGACGATATCGGCTTCCAGCGCCCCACCGTCCCCGGCCTCAATCGTCCAACGCCCGGCCCTTGTCGCCGCAACCTTGCGGACGGGATCGCGGCGATGCTCGATCGCGCCGCTTTCGACAAGTGGGGCAAGACTTGCGGCGACATACGAGCCGAATGCCGAGCGGCGCGCGAAGACATGCCCGCCCGGCGTGACGGCATCCGGATCGGCGGCAAGAACACCGCTCCCCTCAAGCCAACGCTGAAAATGGTCGCCTTCGTCCGGGACCAGCGACATGAGCGCCGCGGGCACATTGATGCGGTGCGCCTGCTCGGCCGTATCATAGGCGAGGCCGCCGCCGAGCATCGACCGCGGTTCGAAAACGACGATCCTCGCGAGGCCGTCGGGAAGCGTACCGGCGAGGTGAAAGGCACAGGCAGCACCGGTAAAGCCGCCGCCGATGATGGCGACGACCGGGCGAACAGGGCGTTGATCGGTATTCGAGGGCGTCGTCATGGAAATGATGTCATGCACCGACAGACTTCAGCGCCGGCGCATTCCCGGCTTCGCGGCGCTTCAGGGCCGCGATATCGCGGTATCCCTCCGCCGGATGGGACTGCGGCAGATACGGCCCTGCACCGAACAGCTTCTCCCGCAACGTTCCAGGCTTGTAGGCCGTCGGATAGGCGCCGCGCTTCTGCAATTCGGGCACGACATGGCCGACGACATCCTCGAAACTGTCCGGCGTCACCGCATAGGCGAGGTTGAAGCCGTCGACATCCGTGTCCGCGACCCATTCCTGCAGGATGTCGGCAATGCGCTCCGGCGAACCGACAAAGACCGGCCCCATGCCGCCGATGCCGCCGAACCGGGCGAGTTCATCGATGGTCCATGACTTGTCGCCGCCGGCAATGTGCTCGACGAAGGAATGGATGGCGTTCGTCTCGATCTTCTCGACGACGTCCGTCGGCGCATACTGGCCGAAGTCGATGCCGCTCCAGCCGGACATGAAGGTCAGCGAGCCGTCATAGGAGACGTAGCTCCTGTAATCCGCGAACTTCTGCTGCGCCTTCTCCTCGGTCTCGTCGGTGATGATGGTGACGAGGGTGTAGATATAGACCTTCCTCGGGTCGCGGCCGGCAGCGGCGATGCGCTGGCGAATATCGGCGACATAGGCCTTGAGCACCGATTTCGTCGGCGCGGCGACGAAGATGCATTCGGCATGGGCGGCGGCGAAGGCCTTGCCCGGCCCGGAAGCGCCGGCCTGATAGAGAACCGGCGTGCGCTGCGGCGAGGGCTCGGTGAGGCCGTAGCCCGGCACCTCGAAATACTTGCCCTTGTGGGCGATCTCATGGACCTTTTCCGGATGGGTGAAGACGCGCCGGTCGCCGTCGCGCACCACCGCCCCCTCCTCCCAGGAGCCTTCGAGCAGCTTGTAGAGCACCTCGACATATTCGGCGGCGACCTCGTAGCGGTTGTCGTGCCGGCGAAGGCCGCCCTGCCCGACATTCTTCGCGCCGCTCTCCAGATAGGAGGTGACGATGTTCCAGCCGACGCGGCCCTTGGAGTGATGGTCCGCCGTCGCAAGACGACGGGCGAAGGTATAGGGATGCTCGAAGGAGGTGGAGGCCGTGATACCGATGCCGAGATGTTCCGTGGCGAGCGCGATGGGGGCGGCGAGTTGCAGCGGATCGTTCACCGGGATCTGCGCGGCCTGGTGGATGGCGTGGTAGTTCGAGCCCTTGTAGACGTCGTAATAGCCGATGACGTCGGCGATGAAGATGCCGTCGAAGATGCCGCGCTCCAGCGTGCGGGCAAGGTCCTGCCAATAGTCCAGGTCCTTGTACTTGAAGGACTTGTCGCGCGGATGCGCCCACAGGCCGGGGGACTGGTGGCCAACGCAGTTCATGTCGAAGGCGTTGAAACGGATATGGCGTGCCATGGGTATCTCCAGGTATCGAGGATGCCTGACGGCATCGACCGGAGGCGAAGATAGCGCCTTCATCGCCAAAATACAGAAATTCTATCTTTTATATAGATTAATTTCGGAAACGGCTTTTCTGGTTGCCGGCCGGGGCGTCTGGGAAGATGCGCGCAAGCGGCGGGGACCGTCGCCGCCGTTCACCCCGCCCCGACCGCGCGCTCCGCCCGGTATCGGCCGGACAGCAGGAGACAGACCATGACCGCATTGCATCTCGTCAAGGAAGCAGACCCTCGGGAGATCAGGACCCGCCTCTTTGCAAGGGCCGGGGAGATTGCCGCCGACCTTGCCCGCCGCGGCGCGCAGCTCGATGCCGAGGGCAGGCCGCCGCTGGCGGAAATCGACCGATTGAGGCAGGAAGGCCTGCTCACCGCGCTGCACCCCGCCGAGATCGGCGGCGGCGGGCTCGACTGGGTGGACGGGCTGCGGCTGGTGCGCATCCTCGCGCGCGGCGAAAGCTCGATCGGCCAGTTGCTCGGCTATCATTTCGTCAACAGCCAGTATGTCTACTGGGCCGCCGACGACCCGGACAAGGCCTGGGACCTCGGCGTCGAGACGGTCGCCAAGTCGCTCTACTGGGGCGCTGCCGTCAACCCGCGCGATCCCGGCCTGACGCTGGCCCGCAGCGGCGACCACTATCTCCTCAACGGCAAGAAGACCTTCTCGACCGGCGCGCATGTCTCCGACCGCATCAACGCCAATGCGGCCTTCGGCGAGGAGGTCGCCAATCTCGTGCTGCCGACGGACCGGGCCGGCTACATCGCCAATGACGACTGGGACAATATCGGCCAGCGGCTCTCCGACAGCGGCAGCGTGGAGTTCAGGGATTTCCCGGTCTACGAAAGCGATTTCCTGCTGCCGCTCGCGGGGAAGGATGCCGCCCCGCCGGTGCAGGCGACGTTCAACACGCCGCTGATCCAGCTCGTCTTCGTCAACTTCTATATCGGCACGGCCGAGGGCGCGCTGGCGGCGGCCGAGGACTATGTGCGGACCACGACGCGCCCCTGGGTCACGTCCGGGCTCGAAAAGGCGAGCGAGGATCCGTATATCCTGGAGCGCATCGGCGAGTTCCGCGCGGCGCTGAAGGCCTCCGCCGCCCTTGCCGACGCAGCGGCATCGGCCGTCCAGTCGGCGCTTGCACGCGGCCGGGGCGTCACCGCGCGCGAACGCGGCGAGGCGGCGATCGAGGCCTATGCGGCAAAGGTCAACGCCACCCATGTCGCGCTCGAAGTCACGTCCAGGGTATTCGAGCTGACCGGCGCCCGCTCGACCGCCTCGCACCACCGCTTCGACCGCTACTGGCGGAACGTGCGCACCCACACGCTGCACGACCCGGTCTTCTACAAGGCCCGCGAAGTCGGCGATTTCGCGCTTAACGGCCGCGTGCCGGAGCCGAGCCTCTATAGCTGAGGCAGGACCCGGGCAGGAGAACCGGAGGCGGCCGATGGCCGCCTTCCGTCGTTGGCAACCTGTATTCCCGACCGAGGCATGCTCCCGCAAAAAGGCCGCAACCCCGAAGAGTTGCGGCCAGGCGACCACCCTCACCACGAGGGGCGGATGTCAGAGCGCGCCGCTTTTCGGCGGCGTGACGCCGTTGAGGTGATAGTTGCCCACGACGTGGTACTTCCAGCGCACCGGATCGTGCAGCGTATGGGTGCGGGCGTTGCGCCAGTGGCGCTCGAGGTTGAGGCCGCGCCTGGTGGCGGACGAGCCGGCCAGTTCGAAGAGCACGTTGGTGGCGTCGATGGCGAGCTCCGTCGTCAGCACCTTGGCGGCGGCCACCGCCAGCGTCGCGGCGACGGCATTGTCCGCATTGAGGTTCACCTGCGCCTGGTCGATCTTGCGCCCTGCCCGCTCCAGCGTCGCCTCGGCGGCCTCGACGCGGATGGCGAGTTCGCCGATCCGGGCGATGGTCAGCGGATCGTCCGCGGCGCGCTCGACGCCGCTGTCGGTCCAGGGTCGCGCCCGGTCGCGGACGTAGCCGATCGTCTCCTTCAGGGCGGCGCGCGCGATGCCGAGGTCGATGCCGGCATGGATGATCTGGCCGACCGAGCCGATCGTGCCCGGGCGCTCGAACCCTTTCTGGTGCGGCACGACGGCATCGGCCGGCACGTAGACGTCGTGCAGGATCGTCGTGCCGCTCCCGGTCGTGCGCTGGCCGAAGCCGTCCCAATCATCGACGATCTCGATGCCCTCGGTCTGGCGCGGGGCAAACGACATGGTAAGGCGATCCTCCTCGTCGAGCGCGAAGATCGCTACCCAATGGGCGAAGAGAACGCCCGTCGAATAGAATTTCCGCCCGTTGATGCGGAAGCCCGCGCCATCGCGCGTGATGCGGGTGTTGTAGTCGCCCACCGTCTTCGTGCCGACCTCGGAAAGGGCGTTGCCGAAACGCTCGCCGGCAAGCGCCCGGCCGAAATAGAAGCGCTTCTGCGCCTCGCTGCCGTCGTGGCGGAGCGCTTCGAGAATGTAGAAATGGTTCTGCGGGATCTGGCCGATCGAGCTGTCGGCCTCCGAGAGGATCGCCGTCACCTCGGCGAGCACGGCGTTGGAGACGTCGATGCCGCCATATTCGGCCGGAACGGTGATGGCGAGGAGGCCGGAGGCGGAGAGCCTGTCGAGTTCCTCATGCGGCAGCGCCCGCTCGTAGTCCCGCCGGCTCGCGCCGCCGGCGAACTCGGCGGCAAGCGTGCGGGCAACGGAGAGCGCCTCCTCCTCGCTGGCGATGCGACGGGCGGTTTGCGGGGGTTCGGAGAGCCGGGTGACGCTGCTCATGAAGAATCCTTTCGATGAATCCGGGTTCAGGCCCGGCCGGCGGCCTTGCGGTTGGCGAAGCCGATGGCGAGGACGGAGAAGATGAGGAGGCCGGTGCCGACCTGCTGCCAGTAGAAATTGAGGCCCGACAGCAGGAGCCCGTTGGCGACGACGCCGAGCAGCAGCACGCCGAGAACGGTGCCCGGCACGTTCGGCCGCCCGTGCGGATCGAAGGTCGTGCCGATGAAGGTGGCGCCGATGGCGTTGAGGAGGAAGGCATTGCCGGAGGACGGGATGTAGACCGTGACCGTCGAGGTGAGGATGAGGCCGACCACGGCGGCGATCGTCGAGACCAGAATGTAGGTGGCGGCGGTGATGCGCGGCAGGCGCAGGCCCGAATAGCGCACGACGCTCGCCTGGATGCCGGTGGCGAGCGCCACCCGGCCGAAGCGCGTGCGCGAGAGCACGACCCAGGCAGCGCCGATGACGAGCGCGGTGACGACGAGCGGCATGGGTAGGCCGGCGAGCGTGCCGTGGCCGAGGAAGCGGAAGGCTTCCGGCACGCCGGCCGGCGGCAGGTAGACCGGGTTGCCGCCGTTCGTCAGCAGTTGCTGCACGCTGCGCCCGACGAAGAGCGTGCCGAGCGTGGCAAGGAACGGCGAAATGCCGATGCCGGCGATGAGCACGGCGTTGAAGAGGCCGACCAGCGCCCCGCCGGCAAGCCCGCCAAGGGCGGCAAGCGCGACCGGCTGCCCGGCAAGCACCAGCGAGACGAAGGCGAAGCTCGAAAAATCCACCGCCGTGCCGACCGAAAGGTCGATGCCGCCCGCCGAGACGGCGAAGGTCATGGCGATGGCGACGATGGCGAGCAGGGCAAAATTGTTCACCAGCACGCTGAGAAGGTTCGCGCCGGTGAGGAAACCGGGCGCAAGCGTCGCGAAGAGGGCGAAGACGGCGGCGAGCGCCGCGACCAGTGCATAGCGGGCGGCGCCGCGGCCGAGGGAGGAGAGAGCGACGGTCGCCATGTCAGGCATTCTCCTTGCGGCCGAGCAGCGTGGTGGCGGAAACGACGAGCAGGATCAGCAGGCCCTGCACGCCGCTGACCAGCGTGCTGGAAATATTGAGAAGCTGGAAGCCGTTGATGAGGAAGCCGACGAAGAGCGCCGACAGCAGCGTGCCCGTGACGGTCGGCACCAGCCGGCGGGAAAAGACCGTGCCGAGCAGCGCGGTGACGACGACCGGCAGCAGCATGTCGCCGGCCCCGGTGGTGCTGCCCGAGAGGTAGGAGACTGAAAGGATGCCGGCAAGCCCGCCGCACAGGCCGCTCGCCAGGAACGAGCCCGCGACGAAGGTCTTGACGGGCAGGCCCGCCGCCCGCGCGGCATCCGGGAATGCGCCGACCGCGTAGAGGCGCAGGCCCAGCGGCGTGTACTGCACGATGGCGGCAACGACGAGCGTGAAGCCGAGGAGGAGATAGGCGAGCACGGGAATGCCGAACGGACCGCCGGCCGAAAGCGCCGAGAGGAACGCGCTCGAAGCCGGGACGACGGTGTTCTGGGTCAGCACCAGTTCGAGGCCGGCGACGACGTTCATGACGGCCAGCGTCGCCAGCAGCGGCACGATGCCCGCGAGCGTGACGGCGGCGGCATTGACCGCGCCGATGGCGAGCCCGGTGGCGAGCGCGCCGGCAATCGCGACGCCGTCGCCATGCCCCGCCTGCACCAGTGTGGCATAGACGGCGGCGCTGAGGCCCATATTGGCGGCGAGCGACAGGTCGATGCCGCCGGTCACGACATTCGAGCCGCCCGCGATGATGACGATGGTGAGCCCGATGGCGAGCACGCCCGCAATGGCCGACTGGCCGAGCACGTTGCCGATATTGCCGACCGTGAGGAAGAACGGCGCGGCGGCGGAGAAGACGACGAGGACGCCGACGAAGACGGCGAGCGCGCCGCCCCGGAGCGCCAGCGTGGCGAGGCGTCGGCCGAAGGCCGGGCCGGTACGGGGCGTCTCGAATGCCTTCTGCGCCTCGACTTCGAGCGCGGAGGCCGGGATATAGGGGGCGTCAACCAGCATGGCGAAGCGTCTCGTAGGCGCCCGTCACGTCCGCAAGGACCTGATCCGGGCTCGTTTCGGAGGAGATGAACTGCCGCGTGACGCGGCCGCGGAAGAAGACGAGCAGGCGATCGGTGACGCCGAGCAGTTCCTCGATATCGGAGGAGAGCACGAGGACGCCCGCGCCGCGCTCGGCAAGTTCCCCGATCAGCCGGTAGATCTCCACCTTGGCGGCGATATCGACGCCGACCGTGGGCTCGTCGAGCAGGTAGATTTCCGACTGGCGGCTCAGCCACTTGGCGATCGCCACCTTCTGCTGGTTGCCGCCCGAGAGCGTCTTCACCAGCGCATCGACGCCGTCGGTCTTGATCTGCAGCCGCTTGACGAGGTCTTCCGTCTGCCGCCGTTCCGCGCCGCGGTCGATGAGGCCGCGGGAAAAGCGGCCAAGGCTGGCGAGCGTGGTGTTCTCGGTGACGGAAAGGTCGAGCGCGACGCCGTCGCGGCGGCGGTCCTCCGGCACGAGCGCCAGGTGGCGGTCCGTCGCGGCGGCGGGATCGGCGGAGAACACCGTCTCGCCCTTGACGGAAACGGTGCCGCCGGTCGGCCGGTCGAGGCCGAAGAGCGTGCGCACCACCTCCTTCGCGCCCGAGCCGACGAGGCCGGTGAGGCCGAGGACCTCGCCCTTGCGCAGCGAGAAGGAGACGGCGTCGAAGCGGTCTGCGAGCGCCAGGTTCTCCACCTGCAGGATCGCCTCGCCGGGTGTGACGGCGGGCTTCGGATAAAGTTCGCCGATATCGCGGTTGACCATCAGCGCGCCGATCTCGGCCGCCGAGGTCTCGGCGACGGGCAGGGTCGCGACGTCGCGGCCGTTGCGCAGCACCGTGACCGTGTCGCAGAGATCGACGATCTCGCCGAGATAGTGCGAGATGTAGAGGACGGTAACGCCCTCGGCGGCGAGGCGGCGGATGAGCTGGAAGAGAAGGTCGGCCTCGCGCCGGACGAGCGCGGCGGTCGGCTCGTCGAAGACCAGCACCTTGGGATTGGCAATGAGCGCGCGGGTGATCTGCACGATCTGCTTTTCCGCCGCCGAAAGGTCGGCGATCAGCGCCGAATGGGGCAGCGAGAGACCGAAGTAGCGCTGAAGGATCTCGGCGGACCTGCGCCGCATCGCCGCGCGGTCGAGGAAGGGGGTGCCGGGAATGCGCGGCTCGCGCCCGAGGAACAGCGCCTCGCCCACCGTGAAGGTCGGCACGAGCAGCCGATCCTGGTGGATGAAATGGATGCCGAGCTCTTCCACGAGATGCGGCGTCAGCCGGTCATGGGCCTTGCCGTCGATCTCGACCGTGCCTTCGTCCGCCCGGTGAAGGCCGGCGATGAGCTTGATCAGCGTCGACTTGCCCGCGCCGTTCTGGCCGACGAGGCCATGCACCGAGCCGCGCCGGACCGTGAGCGACGCCCCCGAAAGCGCCTACGCGCCGCCGAAGCGCTTGACGATGTTTTCGAGCCGGACGACCGCCGCGCCGCCCTCTGCCGTATCCGCCATGGCCGTTGTCCTCATTGTAAAAGCCCCCCCTCATCCGCCTGCCGGCCCCTTCTCCCGAGGGAGAAGGGGAAAACGAGGGGCCGCATCCCCTCCCTCTCCTTCTCCCCGGCGGGGAGAAGGTGGCCCGAAGGGCCGGATGAGGGGGTCGCTTCAAAATCAGCCGATGCCGAGTTTCTTCGAGATTTCGCCGACATTCTGCTTGTTGGCGAGAAGCGCCGGCACGTAGGTCTCGCGCGGCAGCGTCTGCCCGGCGAGGTGGCGGGCGACGTTCTGGATCGCGACGCGGCCGAGCTCGGCCGGCTGCTGGGCGACGTCGGCGGCAGCCGGCGAGTTCGGGTCGGCGACGAGCTGGAGCACTTCCGGGCTACCGTCGACGCCGTAGGTCCTGATCTCCGTGCGGCCGGCGGCGGCAAGCGCCTGCGTGGCGCCGAGCTGCGGGATGTCCCAGGCCGACCAGATCGCCTTGATCGACCCCTTTTCCGGATACTTGGCGAGGATCGCGGTGATCTGGGTGAAGGCGTCCTGGACGGTGTTCGGGATCACGTCGCGCAGCTCCGGCTGCACGATCTGCACCTTCGGGAAATACTTCACGACATTGACCAGCTGGTCGTAGCGGATGGCGCAGGGCGTGACGCCGTAGAAGCCGTTGAAGACGACGATGTTGCCCTCGCCGCCGATGTCGGAGACGAGCTGGAGGGCGAGGTCCTTGCCGATGCCCCAGTTGTCGGAGGTGGCGTTGTTGATCGAATTGACGGAGCCGACGTCGATGGTGAGAACGGGGATATCGGCCTCGCGCGCCTTCTTCAGCCAGGGATCGATGACGCTGAGCGTACCGAGAAGCTGGACGATGGCATCCGGCTTCTGGGCGATCAGCGTCTGGAGCTGCGAGACGAGCTTGCCGTCGTTGCGGCCGGCATCGACGGCGATCGGCTCGCCGCCGAGGCGCTTCACCTCCTCGATCTGGGCATTGTAGGCCTGGAGATCGAAGAAATGGTCGGTCCCGGCGGTGCTGATGCCGATGCGCTTGCCCTTGAGCGAAAGCTCCTCGCCCGCGGCCGTGCGCGCCGAAAACAGGCCGGTGCCGGCCACCACGCCAGCGACGGCGGTGAGCTTCAGGAGATTGCGGCGGTTGACGCCGGAACGGATGTCGTCGGTCATGATGTCCCCGTTGGATCGATAAGCATATAATCTATAAATTATATGGACTAATGCGCGGAAACAGGCAGGATTTTCCAAAATGCGCGGCGTTGGGAAAAGATTCAGCTCCGCGCACAGCTCCCGGAATCGGGGCTTCTCCCCCTACTCCGTTACCTCCCCCCGCTGCGGAACACACCATAACGGCGGCGCCGCGGCTTGCGGCGATTTCCGCAATGATGGCCGAACGGTACGGCGGCTCCTCACCGGGGCCGGCGCTCCAGACAGTCTCGATCTGCGCCAGCACCTGCTCGTCGCGGGGCCGGCAGACCGGTCAGGCGTGGAATTGATGGGAAAGCGGCGACCAAGGAAAGACCCCGGCGCGAGGAGGAGCGCCGGGGTCGCACGCCGATCGGGTGGCCGGCCTCAGGCCAGCGCAATGGCTCGTTCCAGATCGGCGATCAGGTCATCCGGGTGTTCGAGGCCGATGGACAGACGCACGTAGCCGGGGGTGACGCCGGTTGCGAGTTGGTCCTCCAGCGTGAGCTGCGAATGGGTCGTCGTCGAGGGATGGATGGCCAGCGAGCGCGCGTCGCCGATATTGGCGAGATGGTAGAAGAGCTGGAGGCTGTCGATGAAGCGGCGGCCGGCTTCGCGCCCGCCCTCCAGTTCGAAGCCGACCAGCGCGCCGAAATGACCGGGCGTGAAGTACTTCTCCGCCCGGGCCCGCGCCACGCCGTCCTGGAACTTCGGGAAGATGACGCGCTCAACCTTGGCATGGCCCTTGAGATATTCGGCGACCTTCACCGCATTCTCGTTGTGCTGGCGAAGGCGCAGCGGCAGGGTTTCCAGGCCCTGGATGAACTGGAAGGCGTTCTGCGGGCTGATCGCCGCGCCGAGGTCGCGCAGCAGCACGGCGCGGGCGCGCAGGATATAGGGATGGAAGCCGATGGCCTCGGCTTTCTCGATCCACGTCTTGCCCTGGTAGCTTGCGTCCGGCTCCGTCAGGTTCGGCTGGCGCGCCGCATGGTCCGCCCAGGGGAAGTTGCCGCCGTCGACGATGGCGCCGCCGATGGAGGTGCCGTGGCCGCCGATATATTTCGTGGTCGAGTAGACCACCACCGCCGCACCATGGTCGAGCGGCCGGATGATCAGGGGCGCCGCCGTGTTGTCGACGATCAGCGGAATGCCGTGCCGGCGGCCGATGGCGGCGACGTCGGCAATCGGGAAGACTTCCAGCTTCGGGTTGGGCAGGGATTCGGCGTAGTAGGCGCGCGTGCGCGCGTCCGTTGCCTTTTCGAAGGCGTCCGGATCGGCGGCATCGACGAAGCGGGTCTCGATGCCGAAACTCTTCAGCGTCGCGGCGAAGAGCGCCCAGGTGCCGCCGTAGAGGCCGGCGGCGCTGACGATGTTGTCGCCGGCGCGCGCGACATTGAGGATGGCGAAGGCCGATGCGGCCTGCCCGGAGGAGAGCGCCAGCGCGGCCGCGCCGCCCTCCAGTTCGGCAAGGCGCTGCTCGAAGGCATCCTGCGTCGGGTTCGAGACGCGGGTGTAGAGATGGCCGGGGGCTTCCAGCGCGAAGAGCTTGTCGGCGCCATCGGTGCCGGGCAACTGGAACGACGACGTCTGGTAGATCGGCACGGCGACCGCGCCGGTCGCCGGATCGTAGCGGAAGCTGCCGCCATGCAGCGCGATCGTCTCCGGGTGACGGCTCTTGAAGGTGGCGGTTCCCGCCGGCACCTCGACGATGTCCTGCTCGGCAACCTCGGGGGCTTGATGGATCGTCATGACACTTCTCCTTTGATGAGCGCCCTCAGGCGCGCGCGGGACGGGCCGACAGAAGGACGCCGGCGACGAGCATGCTGGCTGCGGCCCAGAAGGCTTCCGGCGCGTACCACCGGATGCCGTAGAGATGGTCGTCGGTGCAGAGCGCCTGGGCGAGCGTGCACAGGTCGCTCGCCCCGGCGATGCAGGTCACGGCCTGCCCGACCGTCAAGTAATCGGCCGCGACGACCTTGCTGAAGATCAGCCACCACCAGCCGAGCGACAGCAACGCGAAGGCACCGCCGGCAATCGCCACGGCCTGGGAGGAAAGGCGTGCGCTAGACGTCATGGGAAATCCCCAGCTTTTCCAGCAGCGCGCGGCGCAGCGCGACGAGACCGGCATCGTCCCGCCGGCGCGGATGGGGCCGGTCGACGCGCACCTGCGCGATGATCGAGGCCGGCCGGTCCGAAAGCACGATCACCCGGTCGGCCAGCAGCAGCGCCTCCTCCACATCGTGGGTGACGAGCAGGGCGGTGAAGCCGGTGCTTTTCCAGAGGTCGAGCAGTTCGTTCTGCATGCGTAGCCGCGTCAGCGAATCGAGCTTGCCGAAGGGTTCGTCCAGCAGCAGCAGCTTCGGATCGTTGACGAGGGCGCGGGCAAGCGCGGCACGCTGCGCCATGCCGCCTGAAAGCTGGTGCGGATAAAAATTCGAGAAGCCTTCGAGCTTCACCAGCTTCAGCACCTCGTCGATCCGGTGCTCAAGCGCGGTCAGGAGGCCGCGCGCTTCAAGCCCTGTCGCGATATTGGCGCGCACCGTGCGCCAGGGAAACAGCGTCGCATCCTGGAAGACGAGGATACGGTCCGGGTTCGGCCCGGTGATGGGCTTTCCGTCTTCCAGCACCCGCCCCCTTGTCGCTTTTTCAAGGCCGGCGGCAAGGCGCAGCAGGGTGGACTTGCCGCAGCCGGACGGGCCGAGCAGGGCGACGAATTCGCCCGGCGCGATCGTCAGGCTCACGTCGTCGAGAACCTGCAGGTCCCTGCCGTCGCTTTCGTAGCGATGGGAGACGCCTTCCACATCGAGCGCGATACTGCCGGCGGCGTTGGTTTCTGCGAGCGCAAGGGCCATCAGAGGATCCCCTTCTGCCAGCCGAGCAGGCGATCGCGCACCACGAAGAGCAGGCGCACGAGCCCGGCGCAGATCAGCGCCATGACGATGAGGGCGGCATAGACGTTGGCATAGGCCGAGTAGGCCGTGTTGAACTGGAGATACCAGCCGAGGCCGAACTTGGCGCCGAGCATCTCGGCGACGACAAGCACGGCGAACGAATAGTAGAGCCCCATGAAAAGGCCGACGAAGACGTTCGGCAGCGAGGCCGGGATCGCGACCTTGAAGATGAGGAAGCGGTTGTCCGCACCCAGCGTGCGGGCGACGTCGTAGAAGGAGCGGTTGACCTGGCTGACGCCCGCCGCCGTGAGGATCGCGACCGGAATGCCGGAGGCGAGCGCCACGAGGAAGATGGAGGCGTGGAAGGTCGACGGAAAGATGAAGAAGGTGCAGGGAATCCAGGCGCTGGCCGGCACCGGGCCGATCAGCTTGAGAAGCGGCATGCCCCAATAGGCGAACCGCTTCGACCAGCCGAGAGCGACGCCGCCGGCAAAGCCGACGAGGATGCCGGAGAAGAAGCCGAGGCCCCAGAGCCCCCGGTATAGGCGATGCAGACAAGCAGGCGGTCCCAATCCGTCACATAGACGTGCAGCAGGCCCTGCGGCGGCGAGAAGAACGGCTTGGGCAGCCAGCCGAGCTTGGCCGTCAGCACTTCCCATACCGCGAGCCAGAGGCCGAGCACGATGAACCACGGCCCGTAATGGACGAGCGTGCGGCCGAGGCTTCCCAGCCTGCCGACCGTGACCGACAGCGCGAGGAAAATCCCCGCGCCGGCCAGCGCGACGGCGGCGAAAAGGTCCGTCGCGCCCCAGTTGATGGCATCGGGCAGCCCATAGGTCAGCGCCGCGGCGAGTGACCATGTGCCGGCCGCGAAAAGCCCGTTGCGCCAGATGCCCGGGAAGGAGAAGGCGGCGGTTTGCCGCCCTGCCCCGTCGAATGTCTGCTCGACCGCCGCGCTCATGGCATCACGCGAAGATGTCGATGGTGATGCGGTTTGCGATCTCCTCGGGATCGGTGCCCGCGTCGATGACGCCGGTCAGCTTGAGGTCCTCGTAGCCGATCCGCACCTCCTTCAGGAGGTCCTTGCCGAACCAGTGGTCGTGATAGGTGAAGGCGGCGAGCACTTCCGTCAGGTCCTCCAGCGAGAGGCCGGGCTTCAGCGTGTCGAAATACCACTTGGCCACCTCGTCCGGATGCCTGGCGGTGTACTGGTGGATTTCCAGATTGGCGGCGGCGACCCGCTTGATGGCGTCCTTGTTGGCCTCGTAGTAATCGCCGTTGACGCCGAGCACGCAGCAGACGCGGTCCTTGAACGTGCCGGTCTGCGTATCGGCGACGCGGCGGAAGCCGTGCTGCTTCTCGTAGGAATAGGCCCATGGGTCCATATGGGCGACGGCATCGGCCTCGCCCTTCAGCACGCCCTCGGCCACGAGATCGAAGGGGAAGACCTTCCAGGTGACGTCGGTCTCCGGGTCGAGGCCGGCCTTGGCGAGCGCGACCGAGAAGGCGACGCGCGAGGGCGACATGACGTCGAAGGTGCCGATCGTCCTGCCCTTGAGGTCGGTCAGGGTCTTGATGTCGGAGTCCGGCTTGACGAGGATGCTCTGGCAGCCGCCGTGCGAGCCGGCGAAGAGCCGCACGTCGAACCCCTGCTCGATCGGCTTCAGCCAGTCGTAGAGCAGGCCCGGGCCGGCCTCGGCCTTGCGGGTGGCCAGCGCCTGGATGAGCGTCTGGCCGCTCGCACCCTGGTAGAAGAGCTCCACGTCGAGCCCGTGCTTGGCATAGATGCCCTTGGAGAGGCCAAAGCCCACAGGCGAATGGCAGGCGGCGACCTCGGTCCATTCCAGCTTGATCGGAATGAGGTTGCCGGCGATGGCATAACGCGTCGAGCGCGCGCCGATCATGCCGGCCGTGGCGGCGACGGCCGTGACGCCCGCCGCCTTGATCAGGCCGCGGCGCGAGAAGCCCCTGGGAGGGTTGGTTTCGGGTTGCTGGCTCATCTTCTATCCCCCTTTTGCGAAACGATGAGGCCAGCCTAGCGCCTTTGATAATAGTATATAGATTTTATAGATTATTATGCGGACGCGGAGGAGAATATTCTTTCGCGGATGGAGGAGCCGGTGGATTTGCGTGCCGCCGGCCTCGCAAAATGCCTGCCATCGCAGCGCCGGAAACCCACCAGCGCCTCGTGGTCCCCGGCTTGGCAGCTTCGGGGCCGGCTAGCGTCATGGCGATGCATGAGATTGCCAACCTCACCAGGATCGACGCGGAGGCCTCCGCATCACTTGCCCCTGCCGAAACCCCTTCCATTTTGCATCGTGCTGGAAGCAATTTCCGCATCAAGGTCGAATTTTGGCATGCCCGTCTCTTAATTACACTAATTTTATAGATAATATAAAAATAACTTCTGCCAGCTTGCGAAACCTCCTTGCGGCAGAAGCCTGGTTCTTTTGAAAATGGGGACATTTCAATATGATAGCGCACAAGACCCTCCGGCTGGCGATCCGGTCTGCCGCGGCCGCCGCCTTCCTGGCCACGACCATGCTGTCCGGCCTTGCCCATGCCGGCCCGACGCTCGACAAGATCAACCAGCGCGGCGCCATCAAGGTCGGCGTCGGCACCACGCCCGGCTTCTTCGCGCCCGACAGCAACGGCAAGTGGCAGGGCTTCTTCATCGATTTCGGCCGCGCCCTGTCCATCGCCGTCTTCGGCACGCCCGACAAGGTGGAGTTCACCTCCTCCTCGCCGCAGCAGCGCCTGCCGGCGCTTCAGAGCGGCGAGTTCGACATCCTGCTTTCCGGCGTGACCGTCACCACCACTCGCGCCTTCAAGCTCGGCTTCCATTTCGGCCCGACGGTCTTCTACGACGGCCAGGGCATTCTCGTGCGCAAGGACCTCGGCGTGACGAAGGCCGCCGATCTCGACGGCGCGACCATCGGCGCGCAGAGCGGCACGACGGGCGAGCTGAACGTCGCCGACTTCTTCCGCAAGACCGGCAAGACCTTCACACCCGTCACCATCGAGGATACGGGGCAGTTCATCGATGCGCTGGAATCCGGCCGCGTCGACGCGATCACGCAGGATTCCTCCGACCTCGTCGGCAAGCGCACTCAGCTCAAGAAGCCGGACGACTACGTGCTCCTGCCCGAGCGCCTGTCCAAGGAGCCGCTCGCACCGGCGATCGCCGGCGGCGACGACCGCTGGCTGGAACTCGTCAACTGGACGGTCAACGCCACGATCCAGGCCGAGGAATGGGGCATCACCTCCGCCAATGTCGACGAGTTCCTGAAATCGGAAGACCCGGCGATCCAGCGCTTCCTCGGCGTCGACCCGTCCTTCGCCAACGATATCGGGCTCGATCCGAAATGGGCCTACACCATCATCAAGACCGTCGGGAACTACGGCGAGATCTTCGAGCGCCACCTGAAGCCGCTCGGCTGGGAGCGCGGCTACAACAGCCTGTGGACCGACGGCGGCCTGCTCTACTCGCCGCCCTTCCGCTGAGCAAACCCGGCAAAGGTGAGCCGCGGCTTGCATGCGGAACTGTATAAGGGCAACGGGATGGAGCATTTTCGCAAATCGGGGAAAAGCGGAAATGCGTCCGTTCCGGGCCGCCGCGTGTTGCGCACCGTGCTGCCGGGCCCCTTGCGGCCCGGCATGGTGGAAAAAATCCGCGCCTGGTGGGGCGGCTGGCCCCTCGGCCAGCTCGCCTTTCTCCTTGCGGTCGGCGCGCTTGGTGCGCTGTTCATCGCCAACGTGCTGGAGACCATGGCGCGCATCGGCATCCTGCCGGGCTTCGGCTTCCTGTCGAGCTCGGCCAATTTCGAGATCGGCGAAAGCCCGATCGCCTTTCGCGCCGGAGACACCTACCGGCGCGCGATCCTTGCGGGCCTTCTCAACACGCTGAAGGTCTCGCTGCTCGGCTGCGTCCTCGCCACGATCCTCGGCGTCGCCGTCGGCATCGCCGGCCTTTCGCGCAACCTGCTGCTCTCCCGCCTCGTGCGCTGGTTCATCGAGATCACCCGCAACACGCCGCTCCTGCTGCAGCTCTTCTTCTGGATGGCGCTCGCCAAGGCGCTGCCGGCGCCGCGCCAGGCCTCCGCGCTCTTCGGCTCCGTCTTCCTCACGAACCGGGGCGTCTACATCCCCTCGCTCTCTCTGGAGGGCGGGCCGTTCGGCCTCGCCGCCGCCCTCGTCCTGACCGGCCTTGCCAGCCTCGCGTTCATCCTCGTCCTGCGCGCCGCCGGCCGCCTGACGCGCCGTTCCGGCACATTTGCGGTGATGCTCGCCCTCGCCGCCCCGCTTGCATTCCTCGTCCTTTCCGGCGCCCGGCCGGCGGCCGAACTGCCGGCGCTTTCCGGTTTCAACATTCGCGGCGGGCTCAACCTCTCCCCGGAATTCGCCGCGCTCCTGACCGGCCTCGTCGTGAAGTTCGCCGCCCTGATCGCGGAAATCGTCCGGGCGGGCATCCAGTCGGTCGGCGCCGGCCAGTGGGAGGCGGCGCGCGCGCTCGGGCTGCATGACGGCCAGATCATCCGCCTCGTCGTGCTGCCGCAGGCGCTGCGCGTCATCACGCCGCTGACGACATCGAGCTACCTCGACCTCACCAAGGATTCGAGCCTCGCCGTCGCCATCGGCTTTCCCGACCTCGTCAGTATCGTCAACACGACGGCCAACACGACCGGCCAGTCCCTCGAAGCCCTGATCATCCTGATAGGCGCCTTCCTCACCATCAACCTCGCGCTCTCGGCCCTGATGAACGTCTACAACAACCGCGTCGCGCTCAGGGGAAGCAGGCGATGACCGCCGGTCCCCCCCGCCTGCTGCCGGCCCTGCGCGCCGGCCTTTTCGGAACGCGCGCCAACACGCTCATAACGCTCGCGACGCTCCTCGTGCTCTCGCAGGTCGTGCCGCCGCTCCTGCGCTGGGCGGTGCTCGACGCCACCTTCTCCGGCAATGCCGGTGCCTGCACCCGCGAAGGCGCCTGCTGGGCGTTCGTCGCGGCCAAGCTCCGCTTCATCCTCTTCGCCTTCTATCCGCCGGACCTGCAATGGCGGCCGGTGCTGGTCATACTGCTGCTGGGCGCGATCCTTGCGGCGAGCGCGGTGCCCCGCCTGTGGGGCCGGCCGCTGATCCTCGCCTGGCCGCTGACGATCCTGGCGTGCTGGCTGCTCCTGCAGGGTGCCTTCACCGCAACGCCCATCCCCTCCAACCAGTGGGGCGGCCTGCCGGTGACGCTCTTCGTCTGGGCCTTGTGCCTTGCCGCGGCGACGCCCATCGCCATTCTCCTCGCGCTCGCCCGGCGCTCGACGCTCGGGGGGCTGCGCACCTTTTCCGTCCTCTATATCGAGCTCATGCGCGGCACGCCGATGGTCGCCATCCTCTATGTCGCCATGCTGATCCTGCCGATGGCGCTGCCGGACGGGCTTTCCATCGACAAGATGCTCCGCGCCATCGTCATGGTGACGCTGTTCTGGGCCGCCTATATCGCCGAGGTCATCCGTGCGGGGCTTCAGGCCATTCCCCACGGGCAGGCGGAAGCGGCGACGGCGCTCGGCCTCGGATACTGGCGCACCCAGCGCCTCGTCATCCTGCCGCAGGCCCTGCGCATCGTCATTCCCGGCCTGGTGAACCTTGCCATCGGCTTCCTGCTGGCGACCTCGCTGCTCGCCGTCATCGGCATCTTCGACCTCCTGAACGCCGCCCGTGCCGCCGCCGCCGATCCGCAATGGCTCGGCTTCTACAACGAGGCCTATATCGTCGTGGCCGTCATCTATTTCGCCATCTGCTTCGGCGCCTCCCGCTACAGCCGATGGCTCGAACGGCGGCTGGCAGGCGGCAGGGCAGCACCGGCACCGGCCGGCGGCACCTCCGCCACATCACGCAAGGAATAACCCTTCGGCGGCCGTACAAGAGAATATAATTCCTTACTCAAACTATAGATTTTATTATTATGAGCGGGATTTCATTCCCAATCGGAAGACAGCGCATGAGCGAAACCGACAAGCCTCTTGATTTCCTCTGGTTCATCCCCAGTTCCGGCGACGGTGCCTATCTCGGTTCGGACGAACTGAGCCGCCCGCCGGATCCGGGTTATTTCCGCGAGATCGCCGTTGCGGCCGACCGGCTCGGCTATTCGGGCGTGCTCATTCCCGTCGGCGCGGCCTGCGAGGAGTCCTTCGTGCTGGCCGCCGATCTCGCCGCCCGCACGGAGCGGCTCAAGTTCCTCGTGGCGATCCGCCCCGGCACCGCCACGCCGGCCTACTACGCCCGCCTTGCCTCCACGCTCGACCGGGTATCGAACGGCCGCCTGCTGCTCAACATCGTCGTCGGCGGCAGCGCGCAGGAGCTGGCCGGCGACGGCATCTTCCTGCCGCACGACGAGCGCTACGATCATGCGGCCGAATTCTTCAAGGTCTTCAACGAGCTGATCGAGACGGGCCATTCCACGCTCGACGGCAAATACATCAAGGCGGTCGATGCGAGGCTCGGCCTGCCGCCCGTCCAGCAGCCGCGACCGCCGATCTATTTCGGCGGCTCCTCGGATGCCGCCATCGATTTTGCCGGCGGCATCGTCGACAAGTACCTGACCTGGGGCGAACCGCCGGCACAGGTGGCGGAAAAGATCGCCCATGCCCGCCGGGCCGCCGCCGCCAGGGGGCGGGAAGCCACCTTCGGCATCCGCCTGCATTTCATCGTGCGCGAAACGGACGACGAAGCCTGGGAAGCGGCCGACCGCCTCATTTCGAGGCTCTCGGACGAGGCCATCGCCTCGGCGCAGGACGTGCTGACGAAAAACTCCGATTCCGTCGGCCAGGCCCGCATGGTGGCCCTGCACAACGGCCGACGCGACAAGCTGGAAGTCTCGCCGAATCTCTGGGCCGGCATCGGCCTCGTTCGCTCGGGCGCCGGCACCGCGCTTGTCGGTTCGCCGAAGACCGTGGCCGCGCGCCTTCGCGAATATCAGGCGCTCGGCATCGATACGGTCATCGCATCCGGTTATCCGCATGTCGAGGAGGCCTATCGCGTCTCCGAACTGCTCTTCCCCGAGCTCGGCCTGCCCGGACCCCGCAACCAGCTCCGCGCGTCCTTCGGCGACCGCCAGGTCTTCGGCGGCGGCGGCCATGGCGGCAATGTCAGGCTGACTTCCGCCTCCTAGCGCATTTCCGCTTTTCTCCGAATCGCGAAAATGCTCCATCCTTTTGTTTTTACGCAATTCCGGGCGCAAAGCCGCGAGGGCCGGTCGCAAAGCCCGGCCCTCGCGCAGGGTCATTCGCGGACCTTGCCGGCGTTGGCCTGACTGGCTCCGGCTTCGACCGTTCAGATGATGTATTCCGGCTCGCTCAGGGTCTGGTCCATGGTCACGCCCGGCAGGGCCGTGTGCGGCTTGCCCACCGGCCTCGCCGGAACGCCGACGACGGACGTATAGGGCGCGACGGGACCGACGACGACGCTGCCGGCCCCGATCTTGGCACCGATTCCCACCTCGATGTTTCCCAGGATGTTGGCCCCCGCGCCGATCAGCACGCCGCGCCGCACCTTCGGATGGCGGTCCCCGGTTTCCTTGCCGGTCCCGCCGAGCGTCACATTCTGGAGAATGGAGACGTCATCCTCCACAACCGCCGTCTCGCCGATGACGAGGCCGCTGCCGTGGTCCAGCATGATGCCGCGCCCCATCACGGCGGCGGGGTGAATGTCGATCGCGAAGGTTTCCGAAATCCGGCTCTGGATGTGGCGGGCAAGATGCCGGCGACCCGTCGTCCAGAGCCAATGGCCGACACGATAGGCCTGCAATGCGGAAAAGCCCTTGAAGTAGAGGAAGGGCGTCAGCACCTCGCCATTGCTGGGATCGCGGTCCTTCACCGCCTGGAGGTCGGCCGCCGCCGCCCCGAGCAGGCCCGGCTTGTCCGTGTAGGCGCCGTAGATCAGCGCCAGCAGCTCGTCACGGTCGACATCGTGGTCGGCGAGCTTGATGGCGAGGCGATGGGAGAGCGCATGGCCGAGGCTGGCATGCATCAGCACCGCCGAATTCATGGCGCGTGCCAGCGCCGGGTCGCGCTGCGCCGCCGCGGCCGCCTCCTTGCGCAAGGTATCCCACAGGGCGGTGACCGCGCCACGGGCGGCGTCCTCGACGGGAAGGGAAACGACGTTGCTTTCGTGTCCGGGCATGGCTCGGTCTCCTGCGCGGGAATGGGGCCCGCCCCCGAGGGCGGGCGCCGGGATCAGGCCTTGGCCGGCTTTTCCAGGAGGTGCAGCAGATCGGGGTGATGCCTGGCCGCGACATCCGGGTGGGAGCGCAGGCGGCTCTTCAGGTGGTTGATGCCGACCTCGCGGAAGATCGGGTTGAGCGGGTCGACCGTCACGCCGCGCTCGCCGCGCTTCAGCTCCTCCGGCAGCGGGATGACCGGGATGGTCGCGTCGTAGCGCGCGCCGAGGAAGAAGGCCACGGAGAAGCGTTCCGTGCCGGCCGGCGGGGTGACGACATCGTGCACGTCGGCGCGCACGAAGCCGTTGGTGGCAAGTTCGAGGAGCTCGCCGCTGTTGATGATGAAGGTGCCCGGCACCGGCGGCGCCTCGATCCAGACGCCCTCCTCGGTGCGGATGCGCAGGCCCGGCGTCGTATCCTGCAGGAGCACCGTGACGAAGCCGCCGTCCTTGTGCGCGCCCACGCCCTGATCGCTGCCGGCAGCCTCACGGCCGGGATAGCGGATGATCTTGAGCAGTTGCGAGGGCGACGGCTCGTAGATTTCGGCGAAGGCGCTCTCCGGCTGGCCGAGCGAAAGGGCGATGGCCTTGAGCACATCGATGCCGATGCGCGTGACCTCGGCCTGATAGCGCAGCAGCAACGGCTTGAGTTCCGGCAAGGCCTGCGGCCACTGGTTCGGCCCGTAGAGGCGGTTCCAAGGCGTCTCCGGCCCGGTCTCGACGGGTGCGCCTTCCGTGTTGATGTCGAGCTGCTCGCGCCAGTCCTGCTCGCCGCGCGTGCGCTCGTAGCCGGCCCGGTTATAGCCGCGGAAGTGCGGCGACTTGACCATCTCGATCGACAGCTTGTCCGCCTCCGGCAGGGCGAAGAAGCGCCTGGAGGCGGCAAGGACGTCGTCGATCAGGCTTTGCGGCACGCCATGGCCGGTGAGATAGAAGAAACCGTGATCGTGCAGGACGCGGGTCAGGTCCCCGATGAAGGCGGCGCGTTCCTCCGGGACGCCATAGAAGCGGGAGAAGTCGATCGTCGGCAGATGGACCGGTTTGGCATGGATGGTCATGGAATGCTCCTCGATGAGATTGATCGCCGCCAACCGGGCTCTGGAACGACCCCGGCAGGCGGAATTTCGACCGGCGCGCGACCGCGCCGGTGGGTGAAACCGACTGGCCTACACCGCGTCCAGGATCTGCCGCTGCAGGTCGACGGCGCGCGGATCGGCGAGCTCGCGCCGGGGACGGTCGAGATCGATGCCGATGTCGAGGGCGACGGCGCCCTCGCGCAGCACGACGACCCGGTCGGCCAGCGCGACGGCTTCCGCGACGTCGTGGGTGATCAGAACCGTGGTAAAGCCGCGGCCCGCCCAGATCCCTTCCAACAGGCGATGCATCTCGATGCGCGTCAGCGCGTCCAGCGCGCCGAAGGGCTCGTCGAGCAGCAGGATCTGCGGCTCGCTGACCAGCGCACGCGCGAGCGCCACGCGCTGCCGCTGCCCGCCGGAAAGGACGCTCGGCCAATCGCCCCCGCGGCCCTCCAGCCCGACATCGGCAAGGGTGCGCCTTGCCTTTTCCCGCCAGTCCGGGCCGCGGGCAATGCCGACATTCTCGATGACGCGCTGCCACGGCACGAGACGCGCCTCCTGGAACAGCAGGCGCACGGAAGGATGAAGGCGCCCGACCTTGCGCCCGCCGATCTCCACGCGGCCGCTGCCCGGCGCGTCGAGGCCGGCGATGAGGCGCATCAAGGTCGACTTGCCCCCGCCCGACCGGCCGACCACGGCAAGGAACTGGCCCGCCGGGATCTCCAGGTTGACGTTTGCAAGCACGTTCAGCCGGCCGAAGGACTTCTCCACCCGCGACAGCGAGATGGGCAGGCCGGCCGCGCTGTCCGGCACGTAGGAAACGGCGGCGCTCATCGCTCTTCCCCCTGCCGGGCCTGGTAGGCGGGATGCCAGGCCAGCACGCGTTTTTCGATCGCGCGGGTCGCCACGTCCGCGAGCTTGCCGAGAAGGGCATAGACGATGATGCCGAGCAGGACGATGTCGGTCTGCAGGAATTCCCGCGCGTTCATCGTCATGTAGCCGATGCCGCTGGTGGCGGAGATCGTCTCGGCGACGATGAGCGTCAGCCACATGAAGCCGAGCGCATAGCGCAGGCCGACGAGGATGGAGGGCAGCGCGCCGGGCAGGATGATGCGCCGGATCAGCGCCCCGCGATCGAGCCCGTAGACCGACGCCATCTCGACGAGCTGCGGATCGATCGTGCGCACGCCGTGGAAGGTGTTGATATAGATCGGGAAGAAGACGCCGATGGAAACGAGAAAGATCTTCGCCGTCTCGTCGATGCCGAACCAGAGGATGACGAGGGGGATGAGCGCAAGATGCGGGATGTTGCGCACCATCTGGAGCGTGCTGTCGAGCAAGGTCTCGGCCGGCTTCCACAACCCGTTGACGACGCCCGCCACGAAGCCGAGCCCGCCGCCGATGAGAAGGCCGATCAGCGCGCGCTGCGTGGAGGCGAGCGTGTGGACGAGAAGCGAGCCGTTCAGCAGCGATCGCCAGAAGGCGATGGCGACGGTCGTCGGCGCCGGCATGAGGCGGGCGGTGACGAGGCCGGTGCGCGCCGCGACCTCCCAGACGATCAGCAGCGCGAGGGGAAGGAACCACGGCGCCAGCGCGCCGCCCAGGCCCCTGAGATCGAACCTGCGGGTTTCGCCGGCAGCATAACCGGCCACCGACGTCTCCGCCATCAGGCACCACCCTTGCGCACGACGTCCGCGATCGAAATCTTCTCGGGGATCAGGCCGAGATCGAAGAAGGTATCGGCGATCGACTGCTGCTGCCTGACGACGCTCTCGTCGATCGCCTTGACGCCATAGGACTGGCGCTCCAGCGCGACGGCGAGCACGTCCTCGGGAATGCCGACGGAGGGCGAGAGCTCGGCGGCGGCCGCGGCGGTATTGGCCTTCGCCCATTCGTCGATCTCGGCAACGGCCTCGATCACCACGTCGACCGCCTCGGGATTGTTCTCCACGAAGGTCTTGGCGCCGAGATAGAACTGGTGGTTCGGCACGATGCCTTCGCCGTTGCGCAGCTCACGCGCCTCGATGGCCACTTCGGCGGCCGCCTGGAAGGGATCCCAGATCACCCAGGCATCGACCGCGCCCTGCTCGAAGGCGGCGCGGGCATCGGCCGGCGGCAGGAAGGAGGTCTTGATGTCGCTGTATTGGAGACCCGCCTCCTCCAGCGCCTTGACGAGCAGGTAGTGAACGTTCGATCCCTTGTTGAGCGTGACCGTCTTGCCCTTGAGATCCGCCACCGTCCTGATGGGGCTGTCCCTGGGCACGAGGATCGCCTCGCCGCGCGCGGCCGGCGGTTCGTGGGCGATGTAGACGAGCGGGGCGCCGGCGGCCTGTGCGAAGATCGGCGGCGTTTCGCCGGTCGTGCCGAAATCGACGGCGCCGACATTGAGCGCCTCCAGCAGTTGCGGCCCGGCGGGGAACTCCGTCCAGGTCACCGTATAGCCGATCTTCTCCAGCTTCTCCTCGAGAAGGCCCTTGCCCTTGAGCAGGACGAGCGTGCCGTATTTCTGGTAGCCGATGCGGACCGTCTTGTCGGAAGCATGTGCCGGTCCGCTACCAAGAAGCGGCAGGGCGAGCAGGGCGGCAAGAGCCGTCGAGAAAAAGCGGCGTGAAATCGTCATGGCGTTCCCCTGGGTCAAGATCAATTAGATCATATAATCTATAGAAAATAATTGATTTCGAGGGCGCCCATTCCAACGTTCCCGGCCCGCGTAGTTTTTTCTCCTATGGCGCCGGCTTCACCGGACATCGGCACCGCAGGCAGGCGGATGCCTGGCGCCCGCGCCGGCTTGGCATCGCAGGACCGTTCCGGCACGCACCATCGTATCGCGGAAAATCCCCCGTTATCCGGGAGACAGGTATTCCCCCCTAAGGCAAGCAACGCCGCCAGCGCCGGGAAGGCTACGGGATCATGGGTGATCTTTCCTCCGGGCGCGGAGAAAATAGCGTGTTTTTGCTTTAATCGATAATTTTTATAGAGAATTATCGATCGCAGTGGAGGATGCCATGCCGATATCCAGGCTTGCCAGCACAGGCAGCGACAACGGCCGTCAGGAACCCAGGCGCTCACCGGGCGTGTCGACACCTTTATGTCGAACCTGTCCGACCTTTTTCCGGCCTTCGGCAAGGATGCCCGCCATGCGGCGTGACATTCGCCGCAAGCCCACCGGGAGCCGGCCTTGAGACCGTCGGGCGAACTGGCCTGGTTTTTCGTCGGTGTGGCGGCCGCCGTGGCGCTCGTCGCCGCCGCCTTGTGGCTCGGCCTGTCGGCGCGGACGCTGGGCTTTTCTTGACACGCCGAAGGGCAGCGCGCCTTCGCCAGAAAGACAAAGGAATTACAAGCATGGACATCCGCAAGATCGACGAGGATTACTCGGTTTCGCCGCAGATCGAGGCAGAGGACGTCGACATCGTCAGCCTGCTGGGGTTCCGGTCCATCGTCTGCCACCGTCCCGACCGCGAGCAGGCGGACCAGCCGGCATTCTCCTCGATCGCCGACCGCGCTGCGCAACTCGGTATCGAGGTACGGCACATCCCCGTCCTTTCCACGGGACTGACGGACGAGGCGGTAGGCAGCATGGTCCGGGCGCTCGACGACCTTCCCCGGCCGATCCTGGCCTATTGCCGCTCCGGCACCCGCTCGACGAAGATCTACGAACAGGCCCTGCTGCCCCGCTAGGCCGGCAAAGCAAGCAGCTAGAGCAAGCGAGACTCCTGGGCTTTGCCGCTGAAAGCTTCCGCAAGCCAAGCCCCGAGGGCGTCCGCCGCCGCGTGGGCCTGGACGACGATCTGCGGGACGAGGTCTATATCCGGCAGGCTTCCAAGACCAAGCGGCCCCATCGCGAAGAGGCCTTCAAATGCCCCCGCCTGCGAGAAGACCCGGCCGTCACCGTCGACGATGATGCCGAGGTCGAGTTCGTCCCGTCGCGCAAGATGCGCCGACAGGAGCGAACGGAAGAGCGGGGAATCGAGATCGGTCAGCCGGACGCGACAATCGATCGTCCGGTCCGCCGGCAGAACCTGCAGCCCGCCCGCGCCGGAAAGCAGCACGCCGTTGATCGCAATGCGCTCGACCTTGCCCTTGTGCACTGTGATCGCCCCGCTGTCGATTGCCTCGCGCAGCCGCTCGTATTGGCCGAGCGGGAGACGGTTGCGGTGACTGTCGTAGATTGGTTTGACATGGCGCTTGAAGCGGCGCCGTTCCTCCGGCGTCAGGCCCTGCCAGAGCTTACGGGCGCGCAGGCGGAAATCGTTCATGATCCCCTGCCAGCCCGTGCCTTCCAGTGCCGCCCGGTTCGCCGCCTCGCGCAGATGACGGAAGGCGCCGCGCAACGTGTTCGGAAACGGACGATCGGACGATACGGAGCCGACGGCCGACGGCGCATGCGGCTGCGGCAGGAAACCGGACGCGGAAATGAGCGTGACATGGGCCGCCTCCCCTGCCGCAAGCAGCCGCAGCGCACGGTCGACGGCATGAACGCCGCCGCCGATGACCAGCACCTCCCTTGCACCGGTGAGGCCTGCATCGCTATCGGCAATCTCGCGCAGGCCGTAGCCCGTCGCCAGGAAAACCGCATCGAAGCGCGCCCGATCTTCCTCGCCCGCAGTCACCGAAAGACCGCCCCGCGGGTGGCGCGCGACGGCCGCGACACTCTCGGCGCGCACCTGGACCATGACATCAGCCCGTTCGCGCAGCGCTTCGGAAAAGCGCTGATAGACATAGGCGCTGAACACCTCTCCCGGCACGAAGGCATGAGCGACATCGGAGAGCACCAGATCGCGGTCGCGCCAGTCGCCGCGGGCCTCCAGCCAATGGCGAAAATCGTCGCGCGCCGCCGGATCGACCGAGAGATCGCGGACGCGGCTGTTCAACAGTTCGGAGGCCGGACGGCCAATGCCTTCACCGCCGTCGATTTTCGGATAGGGATCGAACATTACGAGGTGGAACGGGCTGCGGACAGTCTTCAACAGCGCGATCGCCGTCATGAGGCCGGTGAAGCCACGGCCGACGATGGCGATCCGCGCGAGCGTGTCGGCGTCCTGCGATTGCGGAAGGAAATGGGCGGGCACAAGCGTCATCGATGGTTCCCTTCCTGCACGGCGTGCGGGCGGCTTCCAGGAACTCGTCCTGTGCGACGAGTGGCGACAAAGCATTTTCTACTAAAACAATAGAATATTTTCCTGAAAATCAAGCCCACCGGGCGAGGCTGCGCTCACCCTGCCGCCAAGGGGGCATGAATCGGCCGCCCATCCCGATACGATGGGGATCATCCTCTTTTTGAACGGGCGCACGGCTGTCCTCCCGCTATGCACTCGCCACCGCGACCAGGGCCAGCCCGTAAAGGGCCGCCGCCATGAGCGCACTCAGCAACATGCCGCAACTGGCGAGCGAGACATGATCCGGCGAGATTGCCAGCGTCCGGGCGATCCCCATGGCGTGCGAGGAAAGGCCGAGGGAGAAGGCACGCTCCTCGGGGCCGCTTTTCGGGACGAGGGCCTTCCAGAGCGCGCTCGAAATGAAGGAGCCGCCGACGCCGTTGCACATGACGCAGAGCATGGCGAGATTGTCCCATCCGCCTGTCAACCGCGACAATGGCAGGGCGACAGCGAGCGTCGTCATCTTGGGGCCGATGCTCGCCAGATACGGCCGGTCCAGGCCAAGCAGCCAACCGATCGCGACGGCCGCCAGAATGCCCGTCACGGTCGATGCCAGCGTCGACAAAAGCATCGCCCGTGCATTGGCGACGATCAGCCTGCGCTGCTGCCAGAGCGGCAAAGCCAGTGCCACCGTCGCCAGGCCAACCAGAAAGGTCAGCGGCTGGACATGCGCGAGATAGTCGCCCGGGTCGATACCCAGCAAGGACAGAAGAATGCAGAGCGCAATGATACCGAAGAACAGGGGATTGCGCAGCGCCGGGATACAGATTCTCTCCGCCAGGCGCTGGCTGATCCACCAGATCAGGATCGTCACCGCCAGCCAGGCGGCCGTGAGGACAATGTCAGCCATGCTTGTTCTTGAAGAGACGGAAGACCTGGACGCCAACGACGAGCGACAGCACAAGCGATACGAAGACGGCAAGGACGATTTTCAGGAGGACCATGGCGCCGAGCCCGTGAAGGGAGAGGAAGCCGGCGCCCAACGGATAGAGGAACAATGGAAACTGGCGCAGCAGCGTAAGCCCGGCGGGTTCGGTGGCGACCACCAGGGACGGCGAAAGCCGGAAGCCGACGAAAAGCATCGCCAGCCCGATGAGGGCAGCCGGCACCGGCAGATACAAACCGGTCGCGATAGCCTCACCCGCCGCCCATGCCACGAAAATGACCGCAAACGCTACGATCCAGCGCCCGGCAGCCAGGACCTGGGCTCTGATCATGCGTCTGCCGGGAGCGGAATGTCAGGGTGCACCAGGCGCTCCGCGCGCAGATCCGACCAGAATGCGGCCGGGATATTGCTCGTGAAATGCGCCACATTCGCCTCTATTTCAGCAGGCTTGACCGCCCCGAACACCACGGAGGCCACCACAGGCGCCGCCAGGGGAAACTGCAGGGCGGCGGCGGGAAGGGAAACGCCATGCGCCCGGGCCACATCCGCAAGCTTGCCAACCCGCTCGACGACGGACGGCGACGCCGCGCCATATTCGTATTTCGCGCCTTCGACGGCACCCGTCGCCAGAATGCCCGAGTTGAACACCCCACCCACCACGAGGCTCGCCCCCCGCCTGCCGGCACGGGCGACCTCATCGAAATAGATATCGTGCTCCAGCAACGTGTAGCGTGAGGCGACCAGGAAGACATCGAGATCGAAACGGTCGAGGAAACGATCGATCATGCCCCTTTCGTTGACACCGGCGCCGACGGCCTTGATCTCGCCGCTCCGCTTCAACTCCTCCAATGCGCGATAGCCACCCTTTTCCAGATCGCCGAGACGGGCGCTCAGTTCCTCCTCGCTGCGGAAATAGCCGCTGTCGAGGTCGTGGATATACAGTGCGTCGACGCGGTTTATGCCGAGGCGCTGCAGGCTGTCCTCGTAGGATCGCATGATGGCGTCATAGGTGAAGACGTGATGATGTTCGAAGGCCAGCGCGCCTTTCCAGTTCGCGGGCCTGAAGGCGGTTCGGTCGCGCGGCGCCTTCAGCACACGGCCCACCTTGCTCGTCAGAACATAGGAGCTACGTTCCTTTTCATACAGCGCACGGCCGGTTCTATGTTCGGCCTGCCCGAGGCCGTACCAGGGGGCGGTATCGTAGAGCCGCAAGCCGGAATCCCAAGCCGCGTCGAAAGTAGCCCGCGCCACCGTTTCGCCGACCGCCTCGTAGACCCCACCAAGCGGGCAGGTTCCAAGCCCCAGAACGGGGATATGGAGGCCGGTCTGGCCGACGCGTTTCGTTGTATCAAGCTGCATGCGATGTGTCCCAAAGGGTTCTGGCCTCAATCACGCGGCCCGTTTCGGCGGAGCGATAGGCCGCCTCCGCCAAGGCATAGGTTTTCAGGCTGTCTTCGGCAGATGTCTCGAAATCGCTTCCGCTGCGAAGCGCGTCGATGAAATGCTGCTGGGTCCGGGGCACGCTGTCCTGGATCTGCGTCCACGGCGCCGCAGTCCAGCCGCGATCGTCGGCTTCTATCCGTTCGCGTCGTTGTTCGCCGCGGGAATGGACGACGAGAACCTCATCTTCCAGGATCTGGATCGTGCCCTGCCGTCCCTCGATCTCACCCAGCGTCTGGGGAAAGGGATTGGGAAAACGGTGGGAGGCGTAACTGACATCGATGATGGAAGTCGCCTGGTTTTCGTGGCGCAGAAGGATCGTCGCCGCATCCTCCCCGGCAAGCCCTGGCTTTACGGACTGGGTAAAGCACGAGACGCCGCCCGCATTGCCGAACAGGAAGCGGGCGAGGTCCAGCATGTGGATGCCGACATCCATGATCATGAAACGCCTCGTTTTCAGAAGATAGGGCTGGTTCGAATAGACGTCGATCGCATTGCGCCAGGAAAGACGCCCGAAGGTCAGTTCGCCAATCTCCCCGCTGTCGAGGATCTCGCTGATACGCCGGAAGATCTTCTGGAAGCGGAAATTCTCATGCACCATCACAGGCACGCCAGCCGTCGCTGCATGCGTCACGATGCGACGGCACGTCTCGATATCCGGGGCAAACGGCTTTTGGACGATGACGGGCACGCGGTGCCGCACCGCCAGGGCCACAAGCTCCTCGTGCGTTTCCATCGTGGTGCAGATGTCGACGAAATCGAAGGCGCCGGACGACAGGACCTCCGCCGTATCGTGCCATGCGGGGATGGCGAACTCATCGGCATAGCGGCGCGCACGCTGCGCATCGCGGTCACACACCGCGACGATCGCCGCGCCCTCGGTTTCCGTCCATGCATGAAGCTGGTTGCGGGCAAAGAAGCCGCAGCCGATCAGCAATCCCTTCAGAATCTCGGTCATCGGGCATCTCCACCGACCAGATGAAGAACGCCATAGCCGCCGATGCGCACGGCGCCCGCAAATTCCCGCGGCGTATCGAAAGCGGTGCGATCGAGCGCGGCCACCTCGAAGCTTCGCTCATCCAGCAAGTGGCCGCTGGAGGTTTCTCCCGCGAGGTCGAAGACCATCGGCTCGGGCCGAAGATTGGCAAGAAGCGCTGCCCTGCGGCCATCCTTCTCCCACCTCACATGGGCCAGGGAGCCGTCGATACCGGCCGAGATCACCGCGCCGCCCGCAGCGTGCGCAATCCAGCGCGCGACGTGATAGAGTGGATAGACCGCACCATCCGGCCAGTGATCCCAGCCATCGCGCGCATGGGCCTGGCGCGAGGCGATAAGACCGAAAGCCCCTGTCGGCGCTCCGAAGGAGAAGCGCTCTATACCCCAAGGCGCGATCTGCGCGAAATAGCCCACATGCCAGGCAGCAGCAAAAAGCCCGCGCTGGCGGGGGTCGCGAGCGGCCATGCCGATGCGCTCCTCCGGCGCATTGTCGACCGGCGCGCGACCGTACGGGTTCAGCCGCGCACCGATGCCGACAGGCCCGATCGCCAGTGGATGGGCGCCCGACAGCGCCCGAGCCGAGTGCAGGATATGCGGCAGGGACTGCAACGTCTCCAGCACGGAGGCGTCGTCAGCCGCATGCACCACCGGGGTGGTCGCGAAGGCAAGGTATTCGGCCACGGCGGGGTTGGGCCGCTTGCGGTTGAATTCGGTGAAGAAGGCCGGCGTGCCGCCACCGCGACGGCTTTCCGGAAACGCCGCGGCTAGCGCGGCCGCCAGTTGCGCCTCGGAAAGGTGCGGCGGGCGCGCCTCCCCCGGCTGGAACGACTGTTCGTCTGTTTTCGCAAAGGCGGTGATGGCAGCGACGGCAATGCCCGCCTGCCGGAAGGCGCGCGCGAGCTCCTCGAGCGCCCTCCGGGCAGCGGCGTCATCAACGCCACCGAGAACGGCCTGCACTTCCAGAGACGCGCCGGTGCGGCTCATGAGATCGGCGAGCCCTTCAGCCGAGGCTATCGTGTCGCCCCGTGCCGTGTCGTAGCGTAGCAGAAGCCGGGCGGGCTTCACCTCGGCCAGCACATCGGCGAAACGGAGCGCCTCCGTGACGTCGTCCAGACGGTCGAGCGGCAGGGCGTAGTCAGGCAGAAGCTGACCATGCGGAGGCGGCGTGGAAACGGGGTCCTCCACGATGCCGCCAGTACCGTCATCGGTGATTTCGATGGTGACAGACTGCGCCACAGGGACGCCCGGCTCCAGAAGATAGGGATAGGGCAAGCCGATGGGACGGCTATAGATCTTGAACGAGGCATCGGACCAGTTGCGATGATCCTCCATCTCGAAGACGTCCCCTGCAAAGCGGGTGGATACGCAGAGCCCCGCATGGGGACGGTGCGCAATCGCCCGAATGTCGAAAACCGGCTGGCCGGGGCTGATGTGCAGCGGTATCGTCAGCCTCTCATGCTGCCCGCTGGCATGCTCGACCTCCGCCTCCCTGCCCGCGAAGCCGAGCAGGGGATGCAGGATGACGAAGCCGGTACGGTTCGTGCTGAACGGGACATCCGCGCGAATGTCGGCCGTCGCCTCGATATGCCCCTCTGCATGCGCAGTGAAATCGATCTTCGCGAGAACGCCGTTCCCGGCCCCGCCGAAACAGGCTTCATAGCCGATATGAAAGCTCCGTGCGTCCTCATCGACTTGCAGATTACCGATGACGGGAGACGGCGTGCCCCAGCCGGGTGTGCGCAGCAGGAAACCGATGCCGCGGATGACCTCCACGCCGTTCCAGCGTATCCAGCGTAACGCTCCCGCATCGAGTGTCGCCTCGAGCGCGCCGGCCTTGAGAACCCGCTTTGCCGGTTCCTCTATAGCGGTGCCTGTCAGGATGACGGAAGGTTTCATCGGGATTGCCTTTTCACGAAACTGTCGAAGGCTACGGCAGCGACGATGATGAGGCCGACCAGAATCTGCTGCACGTAGGGGGAGACGTTGAGGATGACGAGACCGTTCAGCAGCACGCCTGTCAGCAGGGCGCCGATGACCGTGCCCACGATGGAGCCGGTACCGCCCTGCAGGCTGGTTCCGCCGATCACGACCGCGGCAATCGCCGTCAGTTCATAACCCGAGCCGGCGACCGCCTCGGCCGAATTCAGCCGGGATGCGAGCACGAAGCCGCCGAGACCCGAGCAGAAGCCGATCACGGCATAGACGGCCGTCGTCACGCGGGTCGTGTTGATACCGGACAGCCGCGCCGCATCGGGGTTCGACCCGACGGCATAGACCGCACGGCCGAAGCGCGTCTGGGTCAGCACGAAATGCGCGAGCAGCGCCACGATGAGAAACAGGATGACCGGAACCGGCACGGGTCCGATCATGCCACGTCCCCACCAGCCGAAAGCCTCGTCGAAGCCCGAGACGGGGCCACCGTTGCCTATCGTAAGCGCCACGCCGCGGAACACCGTCATCCCGCCCAGGGTGACGACGAAGGCCGGTACGGAAAGACGCGCGACGGCAAGCCCCTGGAGATAGCCGGCAAGGGTGCCCGCGGCGATTGCCGCGAGGGCGGCGAGCGGCCATGCATAACCGGCGCCATCCGCACTCAGCAGAAACCGCCCGTCTATGCCGCCCTTCGCGACAACGGCCGCCACCAGCCCGGACATGGCCACGAGGGAGCCGACGGACAGATCGATGCCGCGCGCCAGGATCACGAAGGTCATCCCCACGGCTATGATGCCGTAGATCGAAACCTGCCTGAGGATGTTGAACAGGTTGAGCGGCATGAGGAAGCGCGGCTGCAGGATGGCGAAGAGCACCACCAGGGCCAGGAGGAAAATGAGCGGTGCGATCCTGCCGAGAATGGCAAAGGTCTGCGCACGGTGCGTCGTGGTGAGGGAAATGCTGGACATTGTTCTTTCCTTGGAAGTTCGTCAGCCGTGCGGGGTCATCCTGGTCATCAGATCTTCGGCCGAGGCCGATGCGGCGTCGGTCTCGAACACCGAACGGCCTTCGCGCAGGACGACGATGCGGTCGGATAGCGCCATCAGTTCCGGAAGGTCTGAGGAGATGACGAGAACCGCGACGCCCTCTGCCGCAATGTCGCGCAGAAGCGTGTGCACGTCCTCCTTCGCACCGATGTCGATACCTCGCGTCGGCTCGTCGACGACCAGCACCTTCGGCTTGCGCGCGATCCAGCGGGAAAGGATGACCTTCTGCTGGTTTCCTCCCGAAAGCGTCGCAATGGGCGCGCTCAGCGAACTCGCGCGGATGCCGAGCCGCTCCACGAAGCCGCGGAACAAGCCTTTTTCCCCTGCCCGGTCGTTGACCCAGCGATAGCGTGGCGTGCGGACGCCGGCGAGCGCGAAGTTCTCCACGACGGCCCGCTGCGGCAGGATTGCCTGTCCCTTGCGGTCTTCCGGCACGAGGCCGATGCCGGCCCGCATGGCCTCGATCGGAGAGGCTGGCGAGAAGGCTTGCCCACCGAGACGGATTTCGCCCGCACCGATCGGATCGGCACCGAAGATCATGCGGGCGGTCTCGGACCGACCCGCGCCGACGATGCCTGCCAAACCGACGATCTCGCCGGCACGAACATCGAAGCTCACGCCCACGACACGGGCCGGTGCGCGCGCCGATGCAGGTGCTGCGAGATCGCGCACCGAGAGCGCAACCCCGTCCGGCGACGTGGCCTGCCGTCTCCCGCCGATCTCGACATCGCGGCCGGCCATCGCGCGAATCAACTGCGCATTGTCGACGGCGACCACGTCGCCCTCTTCGACCATCTTGCCGTCCCGCAGGACGGTGTAGCTCTGGCAGAAGGCCCTGATCTCATCGAGCCGATGGCTCACATATAGGATTGCAACACCCTCCCGCGACAGGCGCGCAATGATCTCGCCGAGATGGCCGACCTCTTCGGGAGACAGCGATGCCGTCGGCTCGTCCATGATGACGAGACGCGACTTGCGGGTCAGCGCCCGGGCGATTTCCACCATCTGCTGTTGCGCGATGGAAAGGCCGGCTACGGGGCGGCGGACGTCGAGCGACGAGACGCCGAGTTGCCGTAACGCCTCGCGGGCTGCGTCCCGGACGCGCTTCCAGTCGACCAGGCCAAGACCAGTCACCGGCAGGTGCCCGGCAAAGATCGCCTCGGCGACAGACAGATCGGGAAACAGCGACAGCTCCTGGCGGATGACGCTGATACCGGCCTTGTCTGCACCACGCGGCCCGCCGAAAGCGGCGGGCACGCCGTCGACCTCGATTGTCCCGGAATCGGGGGCGAACACGCCCGACAGAAGGTTGATGACGGTGGATTTTCCAGCACCGTTTTCGCCAAGCAGCGCGCGCACCTCGCCGGCTCCCAGGGACAGCGAGACGCCGTCAAGGACCGTTACCCCGAAGAAGCGTTTGACGAGACCGACCGCAGCTACAAAAGGTGCGGGGCGCTCAGCGCGCCCCGACGTCTCGACATCCACGATAACCGGACGCGGATGTACGGTCATCAGTTGATGAGTCCCACGCGCTCTGCCTGCTCGAGGTTTGCGGGCGTGATGGCGACGGGATCGACCAGCACGTCGCTGGTTGCCGGCTTCTTGCCTTCGCGGATGAAGTCCACGAGCGTGCGAATGGCGACACGACCCTGCTGCCCCGGAAACTGGTCCACGGTGCCGGCAAGGCTGCCGTCCTTGACGGCCTTCAGCGCATCTTCCGAGCCGTCATAGCCGTAGATCTTGATCTTGCCCTTCAGACCACGCGCTTCCACCGCCTGAGCGGCACCCAGCGCCATGTCGTCGTTGCCCGCGACGATGACATCCGGAACCTCGGAGAGACCCGTCAGGATGTTTTCGGTGACGGCCAGGCCCTTGTCGCGGGAGAAATTGGCTGCCTGCTCGGAAACGAACGTATACTTGCCGCCGGCGGCATCAAGCACCTTGTGGACGCCGCCGCTGCGATCGTTGGCGGTCTTGTCGCCTGGAATACCTTGGAGGTTCACGACCTTCGCACCGTTCGGAAAGTCCTTCACGACGGCCTCGCCCTGCGATTCAGCGCCCTTGAAATTGTCGGCCGCCACATTGGCCAGAACCTCCGGCACGCCATTGACCGGACGGTCGACGGTGACAACCGTAATGCCTGCCGCAATGGCTTGCTTGACGACCGGTGCGAGCGCATCCGCCTCCACCGGCGCCAGGATGATGCCGTCGACGCCCTGAACGATGGCCGCCTCGATGTCCGCGATCTGCTTCGGCGCGGACAACTGGCCATCCGCCTTGACGATGGTGACGCCGCCGATCTTCTTCGCTTCGTCTTCCAACTGGTCGGTCAGGAACACGAAGTGGGTAAAGGCGAAAGTCAGCGGCGATACGAATACCGTCACCGGGGCATCCTTGCCCTTGGGCTCGGCATGAAGCGCCGAAACGCTGGCGGCGAAAAGGAGAATACCGGAGGCAGCTGTCAAAATTGTCTTGCGAAACATGTCGTTAGGCTTCCTTGTGTCGATGAGGAGAAGCTAACGGTGACAAGCGCCCGAGCCAAAGGCAAAATCACTAAATTCTATAGAAAAATAGAAAATTAAACGCGACCGTGCGAACGCGATTGGCAAAAATTATCTACTAATTTTATGGATAACATATATTTTAGGCGCCCTTGGCATTCGCCAATTATATCAGCCGCTTACGCCTCCCACAGGCATGCGAATGCCCGCCAACAGCAGGAAGAGCCAGAGAGCGCGCGGCCTGCTCTCTCCTTCGAAAGGAATACGATGTCCCACTATCTTTCCTCCCTCTTTTCGCTCAAGGGCAAGACAGCCCTGATCGCGGGCGGCGCCGGCGCCATCGGTTCGGCGATCTCGGAGGCCTTTGCCAGGGCGGGTGCGCGTGTCATCGTCCATGATCTATCCGCCGACCGCCTCGCAGGCTTGCAGGAACGCTTCGAGGCTGAGAACCTGTCCTTCCATGGGCTACAGGTCGACCTGGATTCCGCTGCGGCCTGCGACAATCTGGTGGCTCAGGCGCGGGGGATAACGGGCCGGCTCGACATTCTCGTCAACCTGCAGGGCACGAACCGCCGCAAGCCCATCGTGGATGTCACGCAGGACGATTTCGACGTCATCACGTCGGTGAACTTTCGAAGCGTCTACTTCCTGTCGCGCGCCGTCCAGCCAGTCATGAAGGCCCAGGGCGGCGGCAAGATCCTGCATTTCAGCTCGCTGTCGGCCAACATCTCCTTCGACACGATCTCGGTCTATGCTGCGACGAAGGCAGCCGTCACATCGCTGACCCGCTCGATGGCGCATGAATGGGCCGCAGACAATATCCAGGTCAACGCCATCGAGCCGGGCTTCGTCCAGACCGAGTTCACGCGACCGCTTTGGGACGACGAGTACAGGAGCCGCTGGTTCGCCGACTATATCCCGGCCGGGCATCTCGCCGTGCCGCAAGACCTGATCACCACCTCGCTCAGCCTTGTGGCCCCGGCTTCGCGCTATATCACGGGCAGAAGCGTCGTGGTCGACGGTGGCGTGCTCTCCGGAGATTCATGGGTCGAAAAGCAAGGCCGTCCTTCGGCCTATCCCTGACCGCCCCTCCCCCAGACTTCAAGAAGAAGGATCGTCATGACCAACTGGCTCATCCAAACAGGAGAACTCGCCGCTCTCCTGGAAAACCGGCCCGACAATGTCGTCGTCCTGGATTGCTCCTGGTATCTGCCCGAAGCCGGCAAGCATGCCAAGGACGACTTCGCCGCGGGGCACATCCCCGGTGCACGCTTCATCGACCTCGGCGACATATCGGACCCGGATTCGCCCTATGTGAACATGCTGCCCGCCGCCGACCTCTTCGCGGCTCAGGCCGGCCGGCTCGGGATCGACGACGAAACCGATGTCATCATCTACGACGGGGGATACGTCTCCTGCCGTCTATGGTGGATGTTCCGCGTTTTCGGCCACGACCGCGTCCGCATCCTGAACGGCGGCTGGCGGAAATGGAAAGCCGAAGGCCGGCCGATCGAAACCGGCGAAAGCCTCCCGTCCGAAGCGCGCACCTTCACGGCGCGCCTGGTTCCCGGGCGGGTCGCGACGCTGGATGATGTCCGCACCGCCATCGACAATGGCGGCGCGACGATCGTGGATGCGCGGACGGCGGCGCGTTTCGACGGGCTGGAGGGCTCCGGTTATCCCGGCGTCGCTTCCGGCTACATGCCGGGCGCCATCAACACGCCCTGGGCCCGCTTCTTCGATGCCGACAGAAATTTCGAGTTCGTCTCGCCCGAAAAGGCACGCACGGTCTTCAAGGATGCGAGCGCCGACATTTCCGGCGATGTCATCACGACCTGCGGTTCGGGCGTGACCGCCTGCATCCTGGGTTTCATGGTCGAGCAGCTGGGCAATCCGCACTGGCGTCTCTATGACGGCTCCTGGCATGAATGGGGCCAACGCGAGGACGTCCCGAAGCTGGTGAAAGAACGAAGCGGTTCTTGAAGGGACATGAACGCCGCGCCGGCAACAGGTGGCGATGCCCTGCAGGTCTGCATCGATGATGCAGGATCCGAAAAGCCGGTAGCGGCGAGCGACAGGAGCTGCTCGAAAAAATATCATTCGCCAATATTTGATGTTTCTTCAGAGGAAAATCCGATATCCGCTCCAGAATTTCACTTATCCATCTGCGCACCCTTGTGTAATTTTCAGAAGACATATACCAAAAAGAAGAAACCTGCTTTGAAGCTTGTCTTTGCCTCATTGGCTTTGTCATATTTCTTATCATTGTCGATTTATCTGCGCGCACTCTGGCGTCGGTTTTCTCTATGAAGATAAAAGGAATATCGCTGCCAATTCAGGCACAGTTAATTTTTTCTCACCCGAGGGCCGCAAGGTGAGCTACGGCGTGGCGCGGGACCACAAGACGGCCGGAACCTCGCAGACAACATGCGCGCCGCATAGAATTCATGCGCCTCTTTGCTGACCACGAATGGAACTTGGCGGCAAAGACGGCGGGGGACGAAGAGGCCGGGGGGTATGCCCGGCCTTTTTGTTTCGTGCGCCCGTAGCGAATTGCGCGCGCAGGCTTCATGGCAGGAGGCATTGCCGGGCAGCAAGCTTCTGCCCGCAACAAGAAACCGGAAGGACGCCACAGTTACCGATGACCCCGACAAACGCAATTGCCCCCAGCGGCGCCGATCGTGAAAAAGCCTGGCTGAAAATCCTCTCCGCCTATCGCAAGCCCCATATTGGCCGAAGCACGCTCGAACTGGCGGTAACCCTCGTGCCCTTCGTTCTCCTATGGGCCAGCGCCTGGGCATCGGTGCACTTCGGCTACTGGCTCGGCCTGGTCCTCATCGTGCCGGCGGCCGGGTTCCTCCTGCGCCTGTTCATGCTGCAACATGACTGCGGTCATGGCGCCTTCTTCGGCCGGCGCCGCCTGGACGACTGGGCGGGCCGCGCGATCGGCGTACTGACCTTGACACCCTACGACTACTGGCGAAGGGCCCATGCCGAACACCATGCCTCGGCCGGGAACCTCGACGAACGCGGCGTCGGTGACATCACGACGCTCACCATCACCGAATATGAGGCCCTGACGCCTCGGGGGCGGCTCGGCTACCGCCTTTACCGGCACCCGCTCGTCATGTTCGGCATCGGCCCCGCCTGGCTCTTTCTCTTCAAGCAGCGTCTGCCGTTCGGCATGATGCGGTCCGGCGCCCTTCCCTGGGTTTCGACGATGGCAACGAATGCCGCCATCGCCGCGCTCGCCGCCCTTCTCGTCTGGGCGGTCGGCGCCGTTCCGTTCCTCGTCGTCCACCTGCCGATCGTACTGCTTGCCGGAGCGGCAGGCGTCTGGCTGTTCTACGTCCAGCACCAGTTCGAAGACACCCACTGGTCCCGGCCTCCGGAATGGACGTTCCAATACGCGGCCATGCATGGCGCCTCGCATTACGACCTACCCCGGCCGTTGCGTTGGATAACCGGCAATATCGGCATGCACCATATCCATCACCTGTCGAGCCGCGTTCCCTTCTACAGGCTTCCGGAGGTTCTGCGCGACCATCCTGAACTGGCGGACCTGGGACGCATCACGATCAGGGAAAGCCTCCGCTGCGTGAAGCTCGTCCTCTGGGATGAAACGTCGCGCCAAATGCTGTCGTTTCGCGACGCAGGAACACGCCGCACCGCCGCGAGCGCAGGGTGATGACTGGAAACCGGTACAGCAATTTGGCGGCCTGCCGCCGTCCCCATCACCGTATAGATCGAGGTTAGACAATGAAGACCCTGGATGAAAAATTTCTCATTATCTTGAGTGCTTTCCATAGCGCTCGATATGGCGTGTCCCCGTCCGTACTGCTCGGTGCCGTCGAAAACCATTCCAAGAAGTATGGCCTGGCGGGAAAGGACTACACCGAGACCGTCGAAGCGGCGATTGGCGCTGGACTTGTCGCCCTCTCGTCGGACTCGTCTCTTTCGATCAAGGGGGCGGGACGGGCGAAGCTGGGCAAGCAGTAGTCCCACCGGCCATACAAGCCTGCGGCGCGAACCGGCTATCGGCGCCAGGCCTTCATCTTCCATTCCGGCAGACCGGTTTCACCCGGGCGGTCGAAAGACTGCTCCGGGTGCCCTGCCAGCGCGGGGGAAGACGGAGAGGCGGACAATGCTGAGTGGGGCACGTCCAGGATTGCGGCCCTCGGAGGGCGTTGTCCGGCGCCAGCCTTGCGATGACCTTGATTGATTGGTTGCTAAATCTGCGCGTGGGGCGCATTGTCCGAGCTTCGGTGGCCATCGACACGGGCGCTGCCGCTTGTAGGATAACCTCCTTCGCCCGCAATATGGAAGGAGGACGGCATGTCTTCCAAAGTCTCCGCCATCGATTTCAATCCAGCCTGCAACCGCATTCTCAACCAGATGCTTCACAAGGCGGGCTACGTCACCGCCAGGATGCAGCCGCTGACGGGTCCCCTCGCGCGGCAATCCAAAGCGGTACTCGTCCGGTTCATGTCTGGCGTTATGCGCGACGGCGCTACCGGCACGCCCCGCGAACCGCACTGCGTCTTCGCGTTCGGCCGCGCCTAGAGCCTTGATGGCCCGCTCGCCGGGCCATGAGGACCTTGCAACGCACTTCAACCGGCAAGATCAATCACCGGCTCATGGCCGCCCACACCGGCGGGAAATTCGCGGGATTTATCTGCCGCACCGCGTCAGCGACGGCTGTTCTATCGTGCTCGGCTCAGATCCTCGCGCAGTGCGCGATAAAGCGCGCGCTTCAATGACACGGCCTCTCGGATCAAAGAAGGAACGTTGCGCGGTCCCAGGGGTTGGTGAGGATTGACAGGAGAACCCCGTGCGCAAAGTCCTGGTAGTGGAAGACGAAGTGCTGATCCGCCTGACATTGGTTGACGCGCTGCACGAGGCGGGCTTCGACGTCGTTGATACCGGCTCGGCAGACCAAGCCGTCGAGATCATAAACGAGCAGACGATCCACCTTCTTTTCACCGATATCCAGTTGCCGGGCAAGCTGACGGGCCTCGATCTCGCCCAAAGGGTTGCCGAGCGGTTTCCCGAGGCCGGAATCGTCGTGGCATCCGGCCGGATACAGCCAGCGAGCGCGGATCTGCCGCCCGGGGCGAAGTTCTTCGCAAAGCCGTTCCGCTTCGACCAGATCATCGCGTGCCTGAAGGAAATGCAGCCCCGCTAGATTTCGGCTGCGCTCCCGCAGGCACATATATGGCTGCGCAAGCGACATGATCCGTGGCATAACGTGTAGGGCCGAATTCGAGGGACCTTCATGAAGATCGCCGGCGCTGACGAAACGATTTCATCACGAGAGCGCTTCCTTGAAGCGATCGTGCAGAGCGCGATCGATTACGCCATCATATCCATGGACCTCGACGGCCTCGTGACGAGCTGGAATGAAGGCGCTGTCAAGATACTGGGCTGGGAAGCCGAGGACATGATCGGAAAACCGGCCACGGTTTTCTTCACGCAGGAAGACAGGGAAAACGGCGTTCCGCAGAAAGAGATGACGGCCGCCCTCAACCGCGGCCGGGGAAATGACGAGCGATGGCATCTGCGCGCTGACGGCACGATGTTCTGGGCCTCCGGCGAGATGATGGCTTTGCGGGCGCCCGACGACAAGACCATCGGCTTCATCAAAATCCTTCGCGACAGAACCGGGGAACGCGAGCGGGCGGAGCGCGAGCGCCTCCTCATGCACGAGCTCGCTCACCGCATGAAGAACACGCTGTCCGTCGTCCAGGCGATCGTGACGCAGTCCCTGCGGAATGCCGTTTCGCTGGGCGACGCGACCGACAAGCTCCAGTTGCGTATCGCAGCCTATGCCAAGGCCCATGAAATCCTGTTGCAGAGGGACTGGGTAAGCGCAACGCTGGCTGACGTCGTGGCGGCCGCCAAAACGAACATCGGTTTGGACGAGAGCTCCCGGATCAGGTGGAGCGGGCCTGAAGTGCCCCTCGGGCCCCAGGCGGCTCTATCCTTTGCAATGGTTTTTCACGAACTTCTCACGAATGCCTCGAAATACGGCGCTTTGTCGAATGCAAAGGGGCATGTCGAGATAACGTGGGGCATCGAGCGCCGCGATGCCGCGGAGACGCTCGTCACATGCTGGCGGGAGATCGGCGGTCCGCGCATCGCGAATTCCGAACCGGACCGCAAGGGGTTTGGCTCGCGCCTCATCGTTTCCAGCCTGCAAGCCTTCGGCGAGGCGAGCGTTTCCTACAGGCAGGAGGGGTTCGTCCTCCTTGCCGAGTTCCCGCTCGCGAAAATTCAGATCCAAAGTGATTTCGATTGAAAAGCCGGCAGGCTGACTGGCAAGCCGGGTTGCGGCATCCTCGCACTCGCCAGCGAACAAAAAGGCCGGGGCGATACCGCACCGGCCTTCTTCACAATCGCTTGCCTGCCAGTGCCAGTACATCCGTGGTCAAAAGCGTGAAGCGATGGCGGCAATTGCGAGCGGCAGAGTTTTTCCAGCGCTCATCAGCAATGCCTATGGACGACATATAGGCAGCCGCCGTGTCGAAAACAAGCTTCATGCGGTATTCTTACTTCCGAACTGCGGCCGATCTTCGCTCCACACCTGGAAGCCAGCGAAATGATGTGTTGCCAAAGGAGGGGAATGGGTCCACTGTGCTTGTTCCAGCAGCCATCTTACGGGCGCTGCTGTTTGAGGGTTCATTACCCTGGCCCCAAGCGAGGAGGACGGCATGTCTTCCCTATTTCACCAATCGAAGAAATACGATCTTGCGACCCTGGCGGGTTACCTCTTGTCCGCAACGAGCCTTGCGATGATCGCCTATATTCTGGTCGAGGGATGGCTATGATGAGCCTCCACGACAGGACGGTGGGAAAGCGGCGTTCAAGATGACCGAGAGAACCACGGAAACCGAAATCACATTCACGCATCCGTTTCGCCTGGAGTCCCTTTCGGAGCCCCTGGAAGCGGGCACATATCGTCTGGTCGTCGACGAGGAACTGATAGAAGGCCTGAGCTTTACCGCGTATCGGAGGGTGGCGACCCACCTTGAGATTCCCGCGATTTCCGTCGCGATGGCAAGACGCCAGTTCCTTCAGGTGTCACCGGCGGAGATCGACGAGGCCTTGGCACGCGATGGGCCATTCGTGGCAGTCGGCCCACGCAACATTCCATGATCACGGGATTGATCGCGCATCGCCAACGCGCTGTTGCGACGACGGCACGCGCCTCATACCCTGCCGGCGGAGAAACGTGGCAGATGGCGGCCTGAAACGCCCCTGGTGCGCGCGTCCTGTTCGATCTCGGCCGCCGCTGTACGGGATGGTTTTCGATCCCGCAGCACAGAATTATTGTGCAGCGCAGCAACCTTATCGCATTCGAAGGGTTAAAGTGTATGCGCCAGTCCGGCGCACCACCCGGAGTCCCCCATGAGATCCCTATCCGATACACTCGAACGGCTCGCGCGGCTGCGCTCGATCAAACCCGCCGCGCCGGCCGGCTCCATCCTGAGGAAACTCGATCATTTCGGAGACAACCCGGGCGCTTTGGCGGCGTGGCAGCATGTCCCGAAGCAATTGCCGGCGGCACCGCCCCTGGTGGTCGTGCTGCACGGCTGCACGCAGACCGCCGCCGGTTATGATGCCGGCTCCGGCTGGTCGGCGCTTGCGGAAGACTACGGCTTCGTGGTGCTCTTTCCCGAACAGAACAGGCAGAACAATGCGAACCTGTGCTTCAACTGGTTCAATGCCGCGGACACCCGACGAGACCAGGGCGAAGCGCGCTCCATCCGGCAGATGATCGCCTCCGTCGTCGCCGACCATGGCATCGATGAGCGCCGGATCTACATCACCGGCCTTTCCGCCGGGGGCGCCATGGCAAACGCCATGCTGGCCTGCTACCCGGAGGTCTTTGCCGGCGGCGCCATCATCGCCGGCCTGCCCTATGCCGCCGCCTCGACCGTTCCCGAGGCATTCGACCGCATGCGCGGCCAAGGTCTTCCCGGCGCGGGCAGCCTCCAGGCAAGCCTTCGCGCCGCCTCGCGACATGACGGCGCCTGGCCGACGGTTTCCGTCTGGCACGGCACGGGCGACAACACGGTGGTTCCGGACAATGCGTCCGCGATCGTCGCGCAATGGCGCGGCGTCCATGCGGTTGCCGACCAGCCGACGGAGGTCGAGGCGATCGATCGGCATTCACGATCCGTATGGCGCGACGACCGCGGCATGGAGGCAATCGAGCTCTACAGGATTTCCGGCATGGGGCACGGCACGCCGATCGACACGTCCAGCGGCTATGGCAGGGCCGCACCCTTCATGCTCGACGTCGGCATGTCCTCGACGGTGCAGATTGCAAGAAGCTGGGGCCTTGCCGCTTCCTTCGAGCGCCGCGACCGACCACGTGCCTCGCCGCCCGCAGAAAGAGCGGCAGCGCAGCAGCCCCTGTCCGGCGGCTCCGGCAACGGCATCCAGTCGGTGATCGAGAACGCGCTGCGTTCCGCAGGTTTGATGAAGTGAGGCCGGCTTCGGCGCCAAGGGCGGTGCATGGATTTTTTTCCGCCGGCCGAACGTCGTCGCGGCTTCGGATTGTGCGAGCCCATCCACCTTGGAAATTTGAATGGATTCTCCGGTCCCTGCGGAAAAGACCTTGGTCAGTGGACGGATCCACGGGGTGGAGCCTTGTTCGAGGCCCCGCCTTCATTTTCCCATTCCTGCAGATCGCCTTCACCGGATCGCAGGGGCACGCGGATCGGACGAAACGCCGTCCTGCGAACGAGCGGCAGGCCCTGGATGGCGTATCGGGGCAGAAGGGGGGCGAAGAGCACCTTCGACTTCACCGGGCGGCCGAAAGACTGTTCCAGTTGCTCCGCCAGCGCGCGCGGCGAGGCTTCGCCGGAAAGGACCAACTGCATCAGCAGCCGGGTGGCTGTGTTGAATTGGTGCCCATCCTCGACTAGGCCATCCGGGCTGTAGCCAGCCGTGCGCAGCACGGAGCGGATCATTTCCATCTCATGCGGTGAAATCTCGGGAATTGCGGCATCGGAAGACATGTCGTCCTCCTTTGGTTGGGGCCAGGGTAACCAACCCTCAAGCAGCAGTGCCCGTGATCATGGCTGCTGAAGAGGCAAGTGTGAGCCTGTCCCAGGCCATTGGCAAGGATTCAATTAAGGCCAATTCGAGGTGCCCCGCCGCATCGGCAAAAGGTCAGCCGCGAGCGCGGCCGAAGTCGGAAGCCGTCAGCGTGTTCGAATTGCGCCGGTGCTTGGCATACACCTTCCTTGCGGCATCGTAGATGGGCGCGCGCATGGCATCGAAAGCCGAAAGGCACTGCGCTTCCGACATGCCCGCCGCCCGCGCCCTCCCCTCGGCAAGCGCCTCCGCCTCGACGAAAAACCGGATCTCGAACATGCCGTCATGGCCGAAAAAGCGCACGGCATTGCGCACCTCGTCGAAACTGCGGGCCGGGTTGGGGAAAGCCAGCGTCATGGCTGGCACCCGTCGCGTTCGTTTCTGCGCCGAGCGTTGCGCCGGTTGAGCCGCAGCATGCCATTGGTCGCGTCCGATATGCTGAGGTCCGTCAACGTGCAGCCATCGATCCGCGCCGGGACGCCCGTGAACACATGGTATATGGTCCAGGTCCGATCCCTCTCTATCCTCCTTCCGTATTGATGGTCGGACACGTCGGTAGCCACGGCCCCGCCTTCGTTCTCCCAAACCTCGATCCTGAGCGCCCGTCGCCTGCGTTCGACATGAATGTTCATGGTTTTGACCTTTCGTCCGGAGTTCCCGCGCGGATGTCACCCGCGTAGAGACTGTTTCCGTCTGGATCGCTCAGGGACAGCCCGTCGGGTTTCTGCGGCAAGGCGAGGGTTTTCGAAAGCTGATGGGCGATTTCGATCGCGCTGGCGAGGTCGATGGCATCCACGGTTTCACGGCCGATGACGGCATGGGCAGCGTCCGTTGCCCGGGTCCGGTAGAACGCGATCACGAACTTCATCGCTGTCCCGCCCTTCCCGGACAATCGCCGCCGTCAGGCCTTGTCCTTGGTACGCGGCGCATTGCTGTTTGCGGCGAGCTTCAATTGACCGGCGAACGATGCGTCGGGCTTGGGTGCGGCCTTTTCCTGCTTGGGTTTCCTGGTCTCGCGATTGCTGCGTTTCTGTCCCTTAGCCATTGCCGAAGGTCCTTTCGATAAGAGTGGCTTTCCCGCCCGATGCGGTGTTCACCGGCGCGAGCATGTCCTGTGTCGTCACCCGTTCGTGACGTTCGTCGTCATTGCGAATACGGTATTGCGGGAACGCGCCGGCCGACGGGAGGGTGCCGGTGATGCGATAGATGTCGTCGGCCGCAAGCTGCGATCGGAACCCGCCCTTCAGCCGCACAGCCTGCCCCACGGCGTAGAGATGCCGCGCCGTATCCGGGCGGGCCTGGCGTGTGGCGCGTTGGGAAATGATCTGGATGTTCGTCATGTCCGGGTGTCCCTTTCAAGGTCGGCGGAATGGATCGGAGCCATCTGGTGGGCCGCGCCGTGAACACCGGCACCGGCAGATGGAGGGGAAGGACGTGATCCGGCGCCATGCAAGCCAGAAGCGTTCTGAAGAAATGCACGATGATCTACGCCGTGCGGTCGGTTACGGTGGGCCGTGCCGAGGTGCGGTCCCGCTGCTCGCCCGAGCCGCGTCCGCCCGTTCCAATGCATCGGCTGGAACGGCATACCGCGCCATCGGCGCATATCGTCGCTATCGAAGAATCAAGAAAAGACGCGCGTCTCTGACATCGCGAGGCCAAACCGGCTAAAATCGAACAACTTATTCATGCGCCTCGATTGCGAGGAAAGCAAGGCGTGCATGCGAGCACAACTTTTTGTCGAGGCGAAGCATTGAAAAACTAATGGTTGACGCAGAGACTTGGAAGCGATACACATCCTCATCGAATTTGCTTGCTGAGCTTTGCTTGTCACGCGTTGGCACCGCGTTCTGAACGAACCTTTCCTTTCAAAGTCGCTATCATCATCCGCAACGCCTTGGCGCGGCGGTCTCTCAATGTTGCTATGAAAGGGTTCATCATGACCACCGGCACAGTTAAATGGTTCAATTCCACCAAGGGCTTCGGCTTCATCCAGCCTGACAATGGCGGCGCCGACGCGTTCGTCCACATCTCCGCCGTCGAGCGGGCAGGCATGCGCGAGCTTGTCGAAGGCCAGAAGATCGGTTTCGAGCTGGAGCGCGACAACAAGTCGGGCAAGATGTCGGCCTGCAATCTCCAGGCCGCCTGAACGGGTCTCGTGCTTTCCTTTGACCACGGATGTACTGGCACTGCCGGAAGCACGCCAACCACGCAAGGCCAGGCAAATCGCCTGGCCTTTTGTTTTCCGCTCGCTTGCGGGCCTTACCACCGGAATTTCCATGACAGAAAAATACAGCATGTCGCGCCAGAAGGCGGAGATTGCGTTCAGCGCCATCCAGGCGCCGTTCTTCGCAAAGGACGAGGCGGTGCAGGAGCTTGAATCCATCACCCAATCCCGTGAGGCCAAGACCCAGCGGCTTCGGGAAGCACGCCTTGCCAAGGAACTGAAAGACCGCGCGTCCGCCACGTCCGCCCTCCTCGCCAAGCGCACCGGCGCGCGTTGACCACCTTCCCACCACAATAGACAGGACGACGATTTGAAAAACGCCAGAGACAACCAGCTTTCCGACCGCCGCGCGGCATCAGCCGATGCGAAGTCGGCGCTGTTGAATGCTTACCGTGCGGCCCAGGCTACCGCGGCCCCCGCCAGAGCGGCGCGCCAGGCGGAGCGGGCCCTCATCGCCGCGGCGCGGGAAGAGCGGCGCCTCGAGCGCGAGCGGGCGAAAACGGAAGAGCAGGCACGGATCGAAGCCGAGGCAGCCGAATTGCAGGCCGCAGCGCATGCGGCGGCGCTTGCCGAAACGGAGGCTCGCGAGGGCGCCGAAAAGGCTCGTGTCTCGCGCGTCATCGAGGACGAGGCAGCGCGAAAGGCCGCACGCGATCTGCGTTACGCCAACAGAAAAGCCAGGCAGGCATAGACTTGCCCCCGGGGCCATCCGTTTACCCCGACCGAAACGTCGTGCGCGCGAAAGCGTTGCTGGTCGAGCGGCCTGATCACGGCTCGTCCAGGGAGCACCATGAAAATACGCGCCGGGTTTGACATCGGTTACGAATGCGAGAACGAGACGGCGATGCTGCTTGTTCTCAGCATCCATCCCGGCCGGCGCGCGGATCTGCTCACAGAACACACCCTGACCTTCGACCGGCCGATCGAGGCCTGGGGATGCCTGGACGCCTTCGGCAACGCCTGCAGCCGGATATCGGCACCGGCCGGCCTGACGACGATCTCCACCCGGTTCGAGATCTACGACAGCGGCCTGCCGGATCCCGTTCCGGAAAACGCCGTTCAGCACGATATCAAGGATCTGCCCGACGACGTGCTGGTCTTCCTGCTCGGCAGCCGCTACTGCGATACGGATCGCCTGGCCGATTTTGCCTGGAAGAGATTTTCCGCCACGCCGCTCGGCTGGCCGCGCGTGCAGACGATTGTCGATTTCGTCCAAGCCCACATGACCTTCGATTATGAGAAAGCCGATCCGCTCCGGACGGCCTATGGCGGGTTCACCGACCGGATCGGCGTTTGCCGCGATTTCGCGCATCTGGCGATTGCCCTTTGCCGCTGCATGAATATTCCCGCCCGCTATTGCACCGGCTATCTCGGCGATATCGGCGTTCCCAAGGATCCGCATCCGATGGATTTCAGCGCCTGGTACGAAGTGTATCTCAGCGGACGCTGGTACACCGTCGACGCCCGCCACAACACGCCCCGCATCGGCCGCATATTGATGGCGACAGGACGCGATGCGACCGACGTCGCCCTGTCCACCGGCTTCGGACCGGCCCTCCTGAAGCGGTTCGAAGTCGTGACGGAAGAGCTGGCATAATAGCGGCGGCTTCCGCATGGCAGTTTCGCAGAGCTTGCGGCCCAAGCGGCCGAAAGGCCGCCCCCACGTTCGCTGCGCGAATTTCGATGAGACCCGTTTCGCGTTAGAACTTGCCCGACAGCAGCGAACCAAAGCCGGGAACAGCCGTGGTCAGGCCGAGTTGCTTGAGCATCATGTATGTCGTCGCGACGGACGAGGAGATGACGGGAAGCCCCGTTCGGTCTTCGATCACCTGGATCGAGCCGAGAGACGGCATCTGCACGCAGGCCGAGGCGACGATCGCGTCGACACCGTTGATGTCCAGCCGCTTCGTGATCTCTGCCGGCGCCAGCGGATCCTGGCGTCCCACCTCCAGGTTGTCCGCAATCTCGAGCGAGATGCTATCCACCACTTCGATCCCCTCGTTCTCGATATACTCGATGACGAGCTTGGTCAGCGGCTTCATGTAGGGCGCCAGCAGGGAGATCTTCCTGGCCCCGATTGCGTGAAGGCCGTCGACCAGCGCCCCGGCGCTGCTCACCACGGGCGCTGGGGCACCGTTGTCGGCGGTGACCTTGTGCAGGCGCTCTTGAGATACGCGGTGGTAGCCCAGCCCCATGCTCATGATGGCGACGAGGCAGGCATAGCCGAGCACATCGACGCGGGCATCCGACAGCTCCAGTGCGCAGCGGTCGCTGTCACAGTCCATCGCCGCCAGTTCTTCCTTCGTCACCCTTTTCATCCGCATGCGGCTGGAATGGAAGGTGAAGCGTTCGGGCTGGCTCGCTTCGCGGGCTCTCAGGATCGCCGGGATCTCGGTCTCCATGGTGGTGTTCGAGGACGGGACGATCTGCCCTACACGGATCAGGCGCGCGGCGCTCATTGGTCGGTCTCCAGATTGGCTTCGGAAAGGGAAACGAAATTCGCATCGAGGTCGCCGTCGTCGAAGCGGGCCGGCTGGAGCGGCCTGCGGTTCACGCGAAGGTCGAAAACGTCGAAGCGATTGTAGTGGCCGGTAATGTCATGCATCTGCCGTGGCTGAATGCAGCGCGCGAGATCGATCTCGGCATAGACGATGCCTTCATCGTCAATCAGCGGTTCGCCGATCACCCGCCCGTCCGGACCGAGGATGCCGGAAAAGGCGCTGTTGCGCCGTGCCAGCAAATCGCGCGCCTGGGGATGCGAGGCCGACATCGCTTCGACGATCTCTTGCGAGACGGTCGAGCAGGAGACGATCGTGAAGACCTTGCCCTCGAAGCAGTGCGCCGCGGCGCGGACCTTGATCGCCTCAGCCATATCGTAGTCGGCGGGCGCGACCGGCAGGGCGATGTAGCTGGCCACATGCACGAGCTCGCCCTGCGCCAGCAACGAGAAGCGCGCCAGCGTGTTGGTGTTCTCGCCGCAGGCCAGGGCGCCCAGCGGGCCGATGCTGGTGTCATGGACCTTTAGCGCCGAGGCATCGCCCGGTGCCCAGGTCAGCTTCTCGGCCCAGGTCGGGACCAGCTTGCGGTGCCGGCCGAGGATGCGACCGTCATCGGCGATGGTGACCAGAGTGTTGTAAATCGTGCCGATCCCGTTTCGGCTGCGCTCGTTCACGCCGATCACGACGTTGATCCGGTGGCGCGCGGCGGCCTCGGCGATCTTGGCGATCTCGGGGCCTGGAACGTGAACGGCCGAGCGCACCAGCTTTTCGAACCAGGGGCTACCCTCAACCGGGTTCATGACCCAGCTCCAATAGGGATACGCCGAGACAAAGACCTCGGGAAAGGCGACCAGTCGAGCGCCGTTGCCGGCCGCCTCTCCGATCAAGGCGCACACCTTGTCGACGGTCGCCTCGGTGTTCAGAAAAACCGGTGCAGCCTGAACGGCCGCAGCTTTGAAACGGGGAAGATCGAGCATGAACATGCCTCCAATCGGGCTCGGGTGTTGGGGCGGAGACCTGTTCTCGCGGACGAGGGCAAGTTCGCTCCCGTTCGAGAAAAGCCGCCTGATTTTCGTGGGCCTCACACTATTCCCGATCCCGGGACCATTGCCGCGACAAGGTCATGACCCGACGACGGAGATCTCATGTCGGCGAACTGGTTCTGCCCTGCCGAAATGTCCGGCCTCGGGGCATTCCGGCATCCTTCGCATCGTTGACCGCTTGCGGCCGCGGCACAGATCGGAACAGGCCGGTCCTCGACGGAATGCTTCACCTGGGGCTCGGGAACGGCTTCATGGCAAGTGCTCTCGTCCAGAAGCCGCATGTCCCGAGAGACGGAACCAAACCAGCACATCGACCTCTTCCTTTCTGGGTTGCCGAGAAGACGGCGCAGGCCGCGCCTGCGGCCTGCGCCCCGGTTGCGATCCCTAGACAGCGACCACCGAGTGACGGAGCCTGCCGATACCGTCGACACCAGCTTCGATCACGTCTCCGGGCCAGACCCATTCCTGCGGATCGCGCCCCGCCCCCACACCGTCCGGCGTCCCGGTGGCGATGATGTCGCCGGGCTCCAGCGTGATGCCGGCACTGATGTCGGCGATCAGCGCAGGAACCTTGAACAGCATGTGACGGGTGTTCGACTTCTGCTTCACCTCACCGTTGACCGTCAGCCACAGGTCGAGGCTGTGGGGATCGGCGATCTCGTCGGCGGTGACGATGCAGGGGCCGAAGGGCGCATACGTGTCCTGCCCCTTGGAGAAGATCCACTGGCTCGCCCGGCGGCAGTCGCGCGCGCTCATGTCGATCATCACGCTGTAGCCAAAGACGCAGGACAGCGCGTCCGCCTCGGTGACGCGGCGCGCGGTGCGGCCGATGATCACCGCCAGCTCGACCTCCCAGTCCAGTTGCCGGGTGATCCTGGCGTTGTGCTCGATGGCGTCGCCCGGGCCGACGACCGTCGTCGGCGGCTTCGAGAAGATCACCGGCTGCTTCGGCAACTCCTTCGAGGTATCGAGCGTGCGCGCGGATTCGGCGACATGCTCGACATAGTTCAGGCCTATGCCGAAGATGTTCTTCCGCGGCCGCGGGATCGGGGCGAGCAGCTTCACGTTTCCGGCCGGCACCGCGACGCCGGCCTGCCAACGGCCGCGCGTGTCGGCCAGCGCCGTCCCCAGCACGGCCAGTGCGGCCGGCCCCAGGTCGATCAGGTCGAGCATCCGGGACGGCAGGGGAAAACCCGCCTGCGCGCCCAGGCGTTGGGCATCGACGACCAGATCGCCGTCGAGGACACCGAGACGGGCTTCCGCCTCGGTATTGCTGCGATAAGTGACAAGACGCATGACGATCTACCTCAGGTCAGGATCGGCTGATGGCCGTCGTTCTCGCCGAACGCCTGCTCGCGATAGAGGCCGAGGGCATTGATCGTCGGCGAGTCGTTGAAGTTGAACAGGCACGCGTCCTCACTGTTCGAGGCGTTGCCGTGCTCGTGCCACGCCCAGGCCGGGACGCAGAAGATGTCACGCTCCTGCCAGTCGAAGCGCTTGCCGTTGATGATCGAATAGCCCTTGCCCTTCGACACCTGATAGACCGCGCATCCGGTGTGGCGATGGGCCCTGGTGTGCTCGCCGGGCCGCAGAAGCTGCATCGCCGCGCCGGTGGTCTGCATCACCGGGCCGCCGGTCAGCGGGTTGACGTAGTTCATCAGGATCCCGTCATAGGGCGAGCCGTCGGTGACCTTGCTGTACTTCACCAGCGCCTCATAGGTCGGGCCCCACTCGAACTTCAGCAGCGGCGAATAGGGATTGTTCCACTCCTCGCCATAGGGCCGCAGGCCAGCATTGCCCCAGGCGGCGACCGAGTGGTTGACCGGATGAGTCACGACCTGGGTCAGGTCCTTGTGCACCGCATAGAAATTGGTCTCCAGCGCATTGGTCAGCGGGATATCCAGCCCGTCCTGCCAGATGCAGGGCTTGCCGTCCTCGACCACGCCATGCTCATGCCAGCAGCCGTTGGGGGTGATCACGAAGTCGTTGGCGCCCAGCGTCAGCTTGCGGCCGTTGACGATGGTGTAGGCCCCTGCCCCTTCCATGATGAAGCGCAGCGCCGAGGCCGAATGGGCGTGGGCCGAGGCCCGCTCGCCCGGATGCATGACCTGAAGGCCCGAGAAGAGCCAGCCCACGGCGGCGGAGTATTCGCGCCGGCCCGGGTTGTTCAGGTAAACCACCCTTCGACCCGCCTTCTCGGGCGTCACCATGCTGACGGAGCGCAGCACGAGCTCGCGCATGTCCTTGTAGCGCCACAGGACCGGAACCGAGTCGGACTTGGGCTCCCATGGCTCGATCTTGTTGGCGACGGTCCAGAGCGCGCCGGCTTCGAGCTTTTCCAGCTCATCGTAATAGGCGAGGAGCTCTGGGGTATCCTCGACGTTGGCGCGGCCGGCCACGTCTTCGCGGTAGTTCTCTCTGGGTCTGGACATCGGTATCTCCATCTTCTGTTGGGCGTCCTGCGGGTTCCCGGTCGGTGGTGAACCTCGGGACGGTCTGGTTGCGTCGAAGCTGGCTTCGCCTGCCGGGGCGCCGCTCACTGGCGGCCGGAGGAACCCGTCCCTTCCACGGCGGGCAGGGTCGTGAAGCGGCCGGCGTGGAAGACGAGCGGCTCGCCCGGTCGGCTTGCCGTACGCACCACCCGCCCGATCATCAGGAGGTGATCTCCGACGATGCGGCTGTCGTCATGCGCGCAAACAAGTATCGTCAGGGCGCTCGCGATGGCCGGAACACCCTCGGGCGTTTCGTCGATATCGACGCCGGCGAACTTGTCCTGGATCCGCGAGTTCGAGAACTGACGCGCCAATTCCTCATCACGCCGGTCCAGGACGTTGATCGTGAAGTGCTCGCAATCACGGAACACATCGAGGTTCGAGGATTGGACGCCGAGACTCCACAGTACAAGCGGCGGCTCGAGCGACAGCGACGCAAAGGAACTGATGGTCAGCCCCACCGGCCTCCCGTCGGGGGCGCGCGTGGTGACGATCGCCACACCCGTCGGATAGCTGCCGAAAAGGTTGCGCAGGGTACGCGACTGCAGATCGATGTTGCCCCAGACCTGCTCGTTCGAGGACGGCGGCGCGGCTATGGTAGAGCAATAGGACATGTGCCTCTCCCGTTGGCTGGTTTCGAAATCCGGACTGCCAAGTCCCGGCTTGCTCGTGCGACGATCATCGAGCGCATGTTTCGTCGTTCCCGTCTGTCGGGTGCGTGACATGCCTCGCTGCCGAGAAGACACGATGCGAACTGTCGTGCCGCCCACGGACGAAATCCGCGAGATCGCCGCGCAATTCGCGGCTGATCTCTTCGAAAGCTCCGCCTTGCCATCCCGCCAGCATCGGCGCGTCATCCCAGTCCGCCCGGTTGCCGAACTGGAACGGCAGGTCGATACAGTGGACCGCGCCGAAACCGGGCTGCCCGGCCTCCACATCGAACTCGCGCGAGATGACGGGCCGACCGCGCTTGCGGGCCTGCGTCGCTATCTCGTTGGCGAAGCGGCCGAACTCCAGCCAAGACGACAGTTCAACGGCCTCGGCATAGCGAGAATCCCAGTGCCGGGGAGCCGGATGGTGCGGAACGGCCTCCCTTCGGCAACGCGCCCGCAACGCTTCCATGAGCATGTCGCCCGCCGCCGATCCAGGCTCCAGCGGCGGCAGGAATACCGACATTTCATGCCGGGTGATGCGGACGTAGAGCGCGTCGGCATGCAGGTGCTCAGCCGCGCTGGTCGCACTTTCCAGAATGCCGGCCGCTTCCCCCGACAGCATGGGGAGGTACATCGGCGGCATGGCGCCGGCGATACGCGGCGTTTCGCTCAACACCTGCGCGGCCGCACGCAGCAGGCTCTCACTCCCCGGCGCGGCTCCGGATTCGCGCCGGATTGCCTCAACCCGGTTCGTGAAGGCCACGCGATGGTCAGGCGTCCACGGCTTGATTTGCGGGATGCTGAGAATTGCCGCTTGGCGGAACAGACCTCTGGCCTCCGGCAGGCTGGCAAGAGCCCAGGCATACCAGGCACCCGCCGACTGCCCGCCGAGCGTCACCCGATCCGGATCGCCCCCAAGCTCCGCGACGTTCTGCCCGACCCATCGCAGGGCCTGCAAAAGATCTCCGAATGGCCGGTGGTCCTGGTCGGCATCATCGTCAGGAGCGAGGTGACCTGCCGGGCCAAGCCGGTAGTTCACGGTGACAACGACAATTCCTTCGCAGGCCAGCCGTTCGCCGCGATACCAGCGCATCGCACCGCCGCCGCTCGCCCAGGCCCCGCCATGGACGAAGACCAGTACCGGGAGGCCTTCGGCTCCCTCCGGCGCCCACACATTGAGGTAGAAGGCCTCATCGTCCTGGGGATTGATACGGCCGGCGGGACCCGTGACGATTTCCAGCCGGCTGGGAAGCTGCCGGAAGACCGGCACGTCCGTCAGGCCCGCCACATCGAGTTGCCCCGATGCGGCGGTCGCCTTCGAACGCGGACGCTTCGCATCCGACAGCCGCGCGTAGCGGATTCCGTAATAGCAGGCGACTGCGTCGCGCAATTCGCCCACCCACGGCCCGCGAACGAGCGGGTTCCCCTGGGCAACGGACGGCACAGCCTCTCCCGTTCGCGCAATGCGCGTTCCGACGGAATCCGACATGTTACGTCTCCTTAGACCAGCGGCGTCGGCGGCTCGACACCGAGCAACGCAGCCCCGCCGATCTCGTAGCCGAGCGGCGCGGCGGCCATGGCGTGGCGCACCCCGGTCTGGACGTCCCGGTACAGCCGGCCGATCGGGTTGGCGTCCGCGAAGGTCGCGGTGCCATGCAGCCAGGCAATGTCGTCCATCGCCTCGGACAGGTTCTTGGTGGCATGGGCGATGTCATTGCGGATGCCCGCGCGCGCATCGCGCGACATCGGCACGATCCCGCGCGCGGCGACGTCAATGGTGTCGCAGGCGCGGCGCAGGAACATCGCTGCGGTGTCGATCTTGGCGCTGGCCGCGCCGATCCCCTGGGCGAAAGCGCCCGACGTGTTCTGGGGGGCGTATTTCGAATAGGTCACCGGCCGTCTGGACGCAGCCTCGATGGTCAGGTCGAGCGCCGCACGCGCCGCTCCCAGAGGACCGGAGACGATCACCGTCGGGAACATCGAAACCGGCGCAAGCCTTTGCAGAAACGAGGCTTCGGCCGAAGCTTCCAAGTCCGGACCCAGCATCACGCCCGCCCGCACCACCTGATCGGCCGGAACGAACTGGTCCTTGGCAACGAATGTGTTGCTGCCGGTGCCGCGCATCCCGATCGTGTACCAGGTATCCTTGATCGTGTACTGGTCCTTGTGCAGGATGGCGTAACCGAGCTCAGGCTCTGCGTCGGGCGTCTCTTTGATCGAGACCACGCCGAGCGCCCAATTCGCATGGAAAATGTTCGACGCAAAGGGCCATTCACCGCTGACGCGATAGCCATCCCCTTCGCGCACGGCGATGCTGCCGGGGGTGACGATTACCGAGGCCATCCGAAGCGGCCCGCCACCGGCCCACAGCCGCTCGATCACCGCTTCGGGAAAGCGCAGCGGCAACATCACCGAGACGTTCGAGATGACGCTGATCCACGCGGCATTCGTGCAGTAGTAACCGATGGTGCTGGCCGCCTCCAGCAGCATCCGCGCTCCGCCCTCATGGCCCCCGAAGCGCTTGGGCGTGTTGATCTTCAGCGCTCCGATCGAGGTCAGCGCCTCGACGCATTCATCGGGGACGCGCCGTTCGCGGTCCGCCTTGGCGGCGTTCTCGCGCAGCAGCGGCCCGATGCCGTGGATGCGCGCGACCAGCTCATCGGTCGCCAGAGTCTTGTCCAGGATGTTCATTCTTGTTCCCCGTTGCCGAAGCCGAAGGCATTGTTAACCTCGGCCAGATCCATGATTTCACGCACTTCGACGATCTTGCCGTCGCGCACCTTGAAGATGTCGACGATCTCGTGCTCGACATCGACGCCGCCCTGCGTCGTCGCGGTCTCGAAAAGGTGCAGGATGCCGACCCCTTGCGCCTCGTCCGCATAGCTGCCCAGCAGTTTCATGTTCAGGCTGCCCGGCCTGAACGCGGTCGCGAGACCACCCAGAAGTTCCCCCAGGAATCCAGCCCAGCCGTGATAGGTCTTGGCGATGGGGCACGTCCGGCCGACCACCGTCCAGGTGAAATCCTGGTCCAGGACCTTTTTGAGCGCTTCATGGTCGCCCGCTTTATGGGCGGCCCAGAAGCCTTCGATTGCGTCCTTGACGCTCATTGGTTCCTCCCGTTGATTTCGGTCGATTGCGACGCGGCAGCCCTTCAGACGAAGGGAACCTCATGCACCGCAGCCAGACGGGCCATCTCGTCCCGGTCGGTCATGCCGTCGATCTTCTGCATGTATTCGTAGAAGCGACGGGTCGGGGAGACGACGACCAGCGCGGTCACATCTCTGTCGGAACGATTGTAGATGGCGTGAGGAACGCCCATGGGCATCGTCAGATGGGTACCCGGGCCGGCCGTGATCTCCTTGCCGTCGAGTTCGAAAACCATCGTTCCTTCCAGCATGTGGAAGAACTCGTCCTGCGTGTCATGGATATGGCGCGGAACGAAGGTTCCGGCAGGAAAGACCGCATGGATGGCGAAGGAGGTCTGCGTGACGTGCAGCGGGGTGTAGATCTGCCCCAGGATATCCCACTTCTGAGCCTTGAAGCCCTCTTCGACCGTTACCGCACCCAAACTGACGTCCATGAGTATCCTCCCTGTTTGATGTCGTGTTTCATTTTGCTGACGTGCGCTGCTCAGATCATGAAGCGCATGGGCGAACCCCGCTCGACATGCCGAGCGATGCTTTTCACCGGCAAGCACGGCGCAACTTGAGCCTTGCAAGAATCCGTTTGCCTAAGTCCTGGCCCCACTCGTCATGTCTTCTTCCCCCGACGTTTTTCGGTGCCTTCTGCACTCGGTTAACGGCCCGATATAAGCAAATCGCGCATGGCGAGTCCTGCATGTTGGTGCACAAAACGCTCTGAACTTTGTGCACTCTGCTGGCCATGGAAGCGGTGGCCTTGCAAGGCGGCAGGGCCTCGTTTACGCTTTCGAGCGGGAGGTGAAGCGCTGTGCCATGATCACTATTCTATCCACGGAGCACGTTGCTCCGTCCGCTCAGTTCGGCATCTTCAGCAAGGCAATCCGCAGGATTGCCGATCTCACGGCGCATCGCCTGGACAGCAGGCCTTTCAACGCCAAGATCCAGATCGCACGGATCGGCCTGGTCGAGTGCTCATTCATAGACAGCGATCCAGTCATCATCGAACGCGGCTTGTCCAACATCGAGCGCGACAAGGGGAATGACTACTTTCTCGCCCTGCAAGTTGCGGGCATAGGCACCGTTCGTCACCTGGGACGGGACATGCGCCTGAAGCCCGGAGACTACTCTATCTTCGATAGCGCACTTCCCTATTCTATCGAGGTGGATAGCCCGGTTCAGCGAATTGTACTGCGCTTTCCGAAAGAAGAGTTCTTGCGTCGGGGCATGCTGACCGACACCGTTTGCGGGCGTATCTTCAACGGTGAAAGCGGCACGAGCGGTCTCGTTTCACGGATCGTGCGCGCCCTTCAAAGTGAAAAGGCCGACAGCTTCCCCGAAATCGGGCATTCCCTTGCTTCCGCGATGCTGGATCTGATTTCGGAGGCGGAAAGCGAAGACGGCGCCAAGGCCCAGACGACCAGGTCGAACGACCAGATACTCAGACGCATCCGCATGATCGTCCTGGAGAATCTCGCGGATCCCGACATGTCGGTTTCGCAGATTGCCGAGAAAGCCGGTATTTCGGTCAGGTACATTCACAGGATATTTGGCTCGACAGGAACCACGCTGCACAAGTGGATTGAAAACGAGCGCCTGGACCGGGCTTATCAGGCATTGAAAAACCCCAACCATCGACATCGTACCGTGCAGGACATTGCCTTCAGCAATGGATTTAACGACTCGGGCTATTTCAGCCAGCGGTTCGGCAAGAAATACGGCAGGAGCCCAAGTCAGGTCAGAACCGAGAACTGTCCCTAGAACTGCGCCTCGCTATTGGCGGGCGAGCAGGCTTCCATCCGGGAATTCCGAATGGCTGAGCCGCTGCCCCCGCTTGCGGGTTTCGCCCTCCGCGACGCCTCAGCCTCCTGCTGTTGGCTGTCCGGGCGGAAACGCATGGAAGACAGATGTTGAATGGTGAAGGAACGGGTGCAGGATTCATCCACCGACACCTTGAATGGGCACAAAACTGGCATCTGTCGTGCACATAGTTGCAGGACAATATTGAACCCTCCCGCTCTACTGCCGTGATCGTTGCCCGCCCTCCCGACCCGACGGGTCGAACAGGGCGGGTGCAGTTCTCGTCCAGGGGAGGAAAAATGAGAACGCTGTCCAAAACCCTTCGCGCGTCACTTCTGAGCGGTATGGTCGCCCTATCCACACCCGTCGCGGCGCGCGAGCCCGGCGTCCCGACCTCGATGCCCCCGGGCGCGAGCATGGGGGTGCCCGTCGGTGCATCGCCGCCGCCTGGGCTGTATTTCAGCAGCCGCAGCGGATATGCCGACCTCAGCCTCTACGACGGGGACGGCAACCGGCTGGGCGCTGACGTCACGGTGAAGGACACCGCCCTGCAGTTTCTCTGGGCGCCCGAACTCAATCTCTGGGGCGGGCAATACAAGGCGTTCGTGACCGTCCCGGTACTCGACCTGGATCAGACGCTCTCGCCGCCCTTCGGAACGGGAACGGCAGATCGGCTCTCCCTCGGCCAGATCGAGGTCCATCCGTTCGATCTCTCCTGGCAGGTCGCGCCGGGAACCTTCGTCAGCACGGGTTTCAGCGTCTTCGCCCCGACCGGGAGCTGGGATGCGACGAAGCCGGTCAACACGCAGGGCAATTTCTGGACCTTCGCACCGAGTCTGGGCTTCAGCCACCTTCGCGACGGATGGAACCTTTCGCTCAATGCGATCTACTTCACGAACACGCGCAACGAGGACAACGACTATCGATCGGGCGACGAAATCCAGTTGCACATGACGGCAATGAAGGACTTCGACGGTTGGAGCATCGGCCCTGTTGGATACTACCGCAAGCAGGTCACGAACGACGACAACAAAGGTCTCGCCTTCGGCGGAACCATCGCCGGCAAGGCTGAGCAGCTCGGGCTCGGCCTAGGTGTGACGCGGCAGTTCGGGCCGGTGCAGGCGAACCTCATCTATACCAGGGACGTGATCCACCGGAACACTCTCGGCGGCAATCGGCTCTGGTTGAACTTCACCGTTCCGTTCGGAAATTGACCCTTCAAGCGGCCCCTGGCCGGGGCCGCTTTTCCATCCCGGTCAATGGCAGATATCTTCCCGTGTCACGGCTGAAGCGTGTCGCATCTGACCAGATCGGGATTCCGGTCTGCCGTGACCTGCGATTCACTTGACGTGCCCTCCCGGAATGGCCTCGGTTTGAGAGGATACCGTGAACCGGGCCGTGAAGGAGAAATGCCATCCGCAGCGTCGGCCAAAGGCGGCGCTGCGGCTATCGTCGCCTGCTCCCACGGCATTCCTGTCAGCGGGACTGGACGGCTTTCAGTTCCTGAACCGACTCTGATCAACCTTGAAAGGGTCCTTCCAGGGACTGCGCACGCAGCAGCGTGGCGAGGATATTGCTTTGGAGCAGCAGATCGCCACCCGCTGTCCGTGCACCTTCATTCGCCAATCTGTCGAGCGCTGCGAGAAGGCCCTGAGCGGCGGTGCGCAGCGCTTCCATTCGGGCCTCGTCGCAACGCAGTTCCTCCAGATCGCCCGCGGTCATGCCGCCAAGTCCGGCTGGTGTGCCGGCTCCGGCGTCGGTGTAGCCTTCGGGCAGGTCGCCCTTCAGATTGCGGACGACGCGCCGCTCGATGGCGTCGAGAATCTGGTCGATCGCCTGTATCGCTCCCACCACGCGGGTCGGGTGATCCGTATCCGCGGCGGCGTGGGGCAGCAGCGACAGCCTGGCGCCATGCTCCGGGACTATGGACAGATACGGAGCCATAGGGCCGGACAGCGCGCCGCTCGACGGGTCCCGAAAGAGATCGGCATCTATGGCTGCGTGGGAGACCCGCCCTGAGGAAAGGGCGGCGGCGAGAGCCGGGACATCGACCAGCTCGCCGCGATCATAGTTGATGAGCACGGCCTCCTCGGCGAGCGCCGACAGCACCTCCGCGCCGATCAGCCCGGCATTGGCGTGGCCTTCCGGTCCGAGCGGCCCGAGGCCGACATGGACGGAAAGCACGTCCGCGTCGGCCGCGGCTTCAAGGAGGCTGGCCGCATGGATGAAGCCCTCGCTCTCGATCCACGCCCTATGGTGCGGGCGGGCGAAGATGCGCACCGTCATCCCGAAAGCCCGGGCGAGCTTCGCCACTTCCCGGCCGATATTGCCGTAGCCGATCACCGCGAAGGTCCGGCCCTCCAGCTTGGCGGTCGGAAAGCGGACCAGATCGGTCCCGGTGTCGAAACGGCCCGCAGCCACCAGCGCGTTCATTTCGTCAACCGGCAGGTCGGGGCGCACCCTGAGCAGCGCCTTCATCACCATCTGCGCGGTGGCGCGTGCATTGATGCCGGGCGTGTTCATCAGCGGGGCGATGCCGCCCCGGCCATCGCCGCCGCCCCAGCTCGCGGACCCCATATTGCCGGTTCCGGTGCCGATCCGAACGCCGCCGAGATCGAAGCGCGTGCCCTTCGGCAGGAACGTCGCCGCCGCAATGACGGCATCGTAGAGACCGTCTCCCGCCTCGGCCAGAAGCTCGGCCTCGGTGGAGAGCATGGGCTGATAATAGAAGTGTGGCCTCCCGGATTCAGGAGCCGGCATGGCACGCGCCGAGCCTTCATGGAAAACGCCGCCCCGGGACTCGACATGCGCCTTGACGGCGGAGTGGTCCGGAAACCCGTCCGGGCCGATGGCAAGGCCCACCAGATCGGCGATCAATATCCTGGGCGTGGTCCTGTCGGTCATCTTTCCTCCTGCCGCGAAACGGTCGGGCGTCCCACCGTTTCGTCGGGATATTTCAGAACAGTTCGGAGACGAACTTGGTGCGCTGGAAGGCTTCCAGCCCCTCGATACCGCTCTCGGAACCGAAGCCGGATTCGTTGACGCCGCCGAACGGTGTCTCGGGGGTCGAGATCATCGTGTGGTTCACGCCCACGAGACCGGCTTCCAGCGCCATTTCCGCATCGCGCGCGGTCGCGCCATCCTTCGTGAAGACAAAGGAGGCAAGGCCGTAGGGCAGAGCGTTCGCCCGGGCGATGACCTCATCGAAGGTCGAGAACGGCACGATGGAGGCGACGGGACCGAAGGGTTCCTCGGACATGATCCGGGCGCTTTCCGGCACGTTGGAAAGCACGGTCGGCGCATAGAAATTGCCCGGCCGGTCCAGACGCTGGCCTCCGGCAAGCAGTTCGGCCCCCTTGCCGACGGCATCGTCGACCAGCGACTGGATGGCGTCGCAGCGGCGCGGGGCGATCATCGGTCCCATCTGTGTTTCGGGATCGAGCCCGTTGCCGAGCTTCAGCGCGGCGGCCTTCGCGGCCATGCCGGCGGCAAAGGCACCCGCGATGCTCTCATGCACGAAGAAGCGGGTGGGCGAGGTGCAGACCTGCCCGGCATTGCGGAACTTGGCGGCGGCAAGCGTCGCCACCGCGTGGTCCACGTCGGCATCCGCAAAGACCAGCACCGGGGCATGGCCGCCGAGTTCCATCGTCGTGCGCTTCAGCGTGTCGGCGGCCCGCTTCTGCAGGAGCTTGCCCACGGCAGTGGAACCGGTAAGGGACACCTTCCTGGGGATCGGCGAAGCGAGAAGATGGAGCGAGACCTCGTCCGGCACGCCGAAGACGAGATTCAGCACGCCCTTCGGCAGGCCGGCGTCCTGGAAGCAGCGGGCGAAGGCCACGGCCGTGCCGGGGGTTTCCTCGGCGGTCTTGAGGATGATCGAGCAGCCGGCGGCGAGCGCGCCGGATATCTTGCGGATCACGTTGGAGGCCGGGAAGTTCCAGGCCGCGAAAGCCGCGACCACGCCCACCGGCTCCTTGTAGACCATCTGGCGCTGGCCCGGAACGCGGCCCGGTACGATGCGCCCATAGGCGCGCTTGCCTTCCTCGGCATACCAGCGCGTCGCTTCCGCCGAGAAGGCGACCTCGCCCCTGGCCTCGGCGAGCGGCTTGCCGTTCTCCATGGTGAGGATCCGGGCGATGGTCTCCAGCCGCTCGTCGATCAGGTCGGCGGCCTTCATCATGATCTTGTAGCGATTGACCGCCGGCAGCGCCTTCCAGGGGCCGAATGCGCGATCGGCAGCGGCGAGCGCCGCGTCGAGGTCGGCGGCCGACGCATGCGGCACCGTGGCGATCTCCTCGCCGGTCGCGGGATTTACGAGCGGCTGGCCCTTGCCCTCGCTGCCCTTGCGGAAAACGCCGTCGATCAGCAGGTCGATTGTTTCTTCATACATCGGTTTCTCCTTGTCCGGCGCATGGCCGTGTTGCCGCGCGGGCCCGATCAGAACCGGGACGAGCGGAAATGCGATATGTCGATGGAGGTCGGCCGACCGGCGGCAAGCTCCGCCACCAGGCGGCCCGTCACCGATCCGCCCATCAGGCCCTGATGGCCGTGGCCGAAAGCGAGGATGACGTTGTCGTGGCGCGGGGTAACCTCGATGACCGGGATGCTGTCCGGCGTGCCGGGACGGTTGCCCATCCAGCGCTCCATGCCGCCGAGGTCGGCTCCGGGGAACATGTGGCGTGCCTGGCTGAGCAGGATATCCGCCCGCCGCCAGTTCGGCGCAGCCTCCGGCCGGGCGAATTCCACCGTGCCGGAAAGACGCAGTCCCCCCTCCATCGGCGCGGCGACGAACTTGCGCTCGGCGGCGTTGACGTTGACCTTCAGTCCCGTGTCCGCGTTGGGCAGCATGATGTGATAGCCGCGCTCGCTGATCAGCGGAACGCGCACGCCGACCTGCCGAGCGAAGGGCGCGGAAAACGCACCGGCGGCGATCACCACCTTGTCGGCCGGGATCACGCCGGCCTCGGTCGCGACGCCCGCCACCCTGCCCCTCTCCAGCACGAGCGCCCTTGCGCTTTGGCGGGTGAAGACAGCGCCCTTGCCCGACGCAAGCCGCGCGATGGCGGAAACGAGCCGGCCCGGATTGGGGCACTGGCCCTGCTCCGGCAGGAAGACGCCGGCGCGATAGGCCGGCGAGATGGCCGGCTCCAGCTCTCGCATCTGGCGGGCATCGAGAATCTCGACCCTGACGCCGCGCTCGCGCCGCATGGCGATGGAGAGCGCGCTGCCTTCCGGGCCTTTCGGGTTCTCGTAGGCGAAAAGCTGGCCGCGGTGAAGGATCAGATCCTCGCAACCCGCCTCCTTCACCAGCGGCTCATAGCAGGCGAGCGTGAGCCGGTTCAGCGCGATCATCCCGTCCGATATGCGCTTCACGCGCGAGAGACGGGAATTGGCGAGGAAGCGGAGGAGCCACGGCAGGGCGTGGGGAAGATCGAGGAGACGCAGCCCGATCGGCCCCTCCGGATCGAGCAGCATGCCCGGCACCTGGGCTGCGATGCCGGGCATGGCATTGGGAATGCAGGAGCCCGGTGAAAGCCCTCCCGCATTGCCATAGGAGCATTGTCCCGGACTGCCGGGATCGAGCGGGTCGACAACCTCGACCGCGAAGCCTTCGTCAGCAAGCGCGTTGGCCGCACAGACACCGATGATGCCCGCGCCGATGACGATCACTTTTTCGCTGCGACGCGACTGGGTCATCTTCCCGCTCCCTTCCTGCCAGCCTCAGGGCGCGTCCGGCGCCGGCTTGCCAGCGCGGAAGGCCGGCAGCGCGCGTGCATAGGCGATCTGCAGCATGCGGAAATCCGAGAGATAGGCGATGAACTTGTAGCCGAGGTCGCGCATCTTCTGCCCGTACTCGACCGAGCCGACATGGATGCCCGGAACGACGCCGGCCTTGATGCAACGGTCGGCGATCAGCGCGATCGCTTCGTTGACGTCGTCCCACTTCGGATCGAAGCCGGGCGTGTGTCCCATGGACACGGCAAGGTCCGACGGGCCGACGAAGATCGCATCGAGGCCCGGCGTGGCGAGGATCTCGTCCAGATTGGCGACGCCGTCCTTATGCTCGATCATCGCCATGGTGATGACCGTCTTGTTGGCATTGGCGAAATAGTCCGCACCGCCGTAGAGGCCCGCGCGGATCGGTCCGACGGAACGGCCGCCCTCGGGATAGTAGCGGCAGGCCTCGACGAAGGCGCGGCATTCCGCGGCGGTGTTGACCATCGGCACGATCACGCCGAAGGCGCCGGCATCCAGCACGCGGCCGATGATCGCCGGATCGTTCCACGGCACGCGCACGAAGGGCGTCTTGTCGGTGGTGGAAATCGCCTGCAGCATCGACAGCATGTCGGAATAGTCCGCGCAACCATGCTGCATATCGACCGTGACAGCGTCGAAATCCTGCTGCGCCATCATCTCGGCGGAAAGGCCGGAGGGGATCGCCAGCCAGCCAGTGACGGCGCATTCGCCTTTGGACCAAAGGGTCTTGACCTTGTTCTCACGCATTTCGGGCTCCTCTTATATCTGGTTCAGGAATTCAGGATGAGATCGGCGGCCTTCTCGGCCATCGCGATCGTGGTGATATTGGTGTTGGCCGCGATGACGGAGGGCATGGCGGACGCGTCGACCACGCGCAGGCCTTCGACACCGCGCACCCGGCACTGGTTATCGAGCACGGCCATCGGATCGTCGTCGCCGCCCATCCGGCAACTGCAGGAGACATGCCAGCCCGACCAGACCGCCTTCTTCGCCCAGTCGACGATCAGGTCGCGGTTCTGCATCATCTGGTGCATCCGCTCCGTGGTGCCGAACTTGTGGCGCAGGAGCGTCTCGCGGAAGAAGGGCGCATAATCGAAGAGCAGCGCCGCGGTCCCGGTCTTGACGTAGTTCGACAGCTTGCGGACGGAAAGCGAGCGCGCTTCCTCGGTATAGCCGGCGAGGAACCACGTATTCACATGCGCCTGCACGCGCGGATCCTCCATGATGCGGTATATCCTCTCGAAACCGTCGACGAGGCGCATCAGGTCGCGCTCATCGCCACCGAGGTTGAGATTGACCACCGGCTCGTCGCGCCAGTCAGCCGTCTTCAACGTCACGCTTCCACGGGAATAGGACTTGTTCACGCAGACGTTCAGCGCGCCCATCGCCTTGCCGAGCGGATGCCAGCCGGCGCGGTTGACCGGCATCAGCAGCATGTCGGACGGCGAACAGCCGTCGTAGCCGGAGGAATAGCGCACGCCGAGGAAGATGTGGCGGCGCTGGCCGGGCTTGAGCCGCGCGGAACGCTTGAAATGCGCGCCCACGGAAAGATGCGGGTGATCCATCAGATTGGCGCCGACACCGGGCAGGTCCGCGACGACCGGAATGCCGAGCGCGCGAAGGTCCGCGGCCGGGCCGATGCCGGCGCGCAGCAGGATCGGCGGCGTATGCAGCGCGCCGGAGGACAGGATGACCTCGCGCGCTCGCCAGAGTTCCGGCGGCCGGTCTGCGGTACGGGCATTGACGCCGGTGACGCGCCTGCCCTCGATCTCCAGCCCTTCGACCTGCGTGTGGGCGAAGATATGCAGGTTCTTGCGGCCCCGCACCTTGCGGGTGAGATAGCCGATCGCGGTCGAGACACGACGGTCGTTCTCGTTGGCCAAAGGGAGCGGGAAGGAACCGTCGTCGAAGGAGGCGTTGTAGTCCTCGCTGTAAGGGTCGTCCTTCTCGGTGACGGCGAGTACCGACTTGGTAAAGCCCGCCCAGTCCTCGGGGAAGACGCGGCGGATCGGCATCGGGCCTTCCCTGCCGTGCAGCGGGCCGTCGAAATCGAGATCGCGCTCCAGCTTGCGGAAATAGGGCAGCATTCCCTCCCAGTTCCAGCCGGCAACGCCCATCGCTTCCCATTCGTCGTAGTCGGCGGGAAGCCCGCGCACGGCGAACTGGCCGTTGATCGACGATCCGCCGCCCATCACCCTCGCCTGCTCCAGGCGGGTCGGGGGCACGACCTCGGAATTGGAACGGGGGTTTCGGGCAAAGACCCTGAGCTTCGTCCAGTGGAAGGCCGGATCGAAATAGGAAAGGCCCGGATAACTGTCGGAAATCACATCCGGCACATTGTCAGGCGGGGTGTCGGGACCTGCTTCCAGCAGCGCCACCTGCTTGGCAGGGTTCTCGGACAGGCGGCCCGCAAGCGTCGCGCCGGCCGAGCCGCCCCCCACGATGACGTAATCGTAGATCATTTGGGAAGTCCTCAGAGATAGTTGATCCACACGGCCTTCTGCCGGGTGAATTCCTCGATGCCGGCGCGGCCCATGTCCTTGCCGAAACCCGAGCCCTTCCAGCCGCCGGCGGCATAGGTGAATTCGGGATCGCGCCCGTGCTGGTTGACCCAGACCATGCCGGCCTCGACGGAGTCGGCGACCTTCATGGCCAGCTTCAGGTCCTGCGTGTGTACGGAGGCGGCAAGGCCGTAGATCGGGTGCTGCGCCTCGGCGATGGCCTCCTCGATCTCGTCATAGGTCGCCACCGACATGACCGGACCGAAATACTCCTCCGTGAAGCCGATATTGGCGCGCGAGACGTTGGCCAGCACCGTCGGGGCATAGAAGTTGCCCTGGTTGGGACCTTCGAGACGCGACGCGCCGGTCAGCACCTCGGCGCCCTGCTTCACCGTCTCCTGCACGAGCGTGTCGATCCGCTCGAACTGCCGGGCGGAAATCACCGGGGCGAAGGTGGTGGCCTCGTCCCAGGTGGGGCCGGCATTGATCTCCTTCGTCCTCGCAAGGACACGGTCGACCAGTTCGTCCGCGACCGAGCGGTCGACGATCAGCCGCGAGGCGAGCGTACAGACCTGGCCGGCATTGACCATGAAGGCGTTCGCGACACGCGTTGCCACGGCATCCATGTCGCCCGGATTGCGGGTGACGATCTGCGGGCTCTTGCCGCCGAGCTCCAGAACGACGGGCTTGATGCCGGACTGCGCAGCGAGCGTCATGACCGCCGCGCCGGTTTTCGTGGAACCCGTGAAGGAGACGATGCCGATGTCGGGATGGGCGACGATGGCCGCGCCCGTGGTGTGCCCCCAGCCGTTCAGCACGTTGAGGAGACCACCCGGCAGTCCCGCTTCCGCAGCACATTCGGCGAGCGCCAGCAGGCTGTGCGGCGTCAGCTCCGACGTCTTCATCACGACCGCGTTGCCGGCCGCGAGCGCCGGGGCGAATTTCCACGCGGCGGTGATCATCGGGAAGTTCCACGGCACGATCGCACCGCAGACGCCGTAGGGTTCCCGGCGCGTATAGCTCAGCGTGTCCGCCTTGGTCGCGGTGACGATGCCCTCCAGCTTGTCGCAATATTCGGCGAAATAGCGCACGACGCCGGCGGTGCGGATGGCGTCGCCGGTGATCGTGCCCGCCACCAGCCGGCTCGAGCCCATGGCTTCCAGCCGGCCGAGATACCCGGCCTTCTCCTCAATCTTCTCGGCGAAGCGGAACAGGACCTTCGCCCGGTCGCGTGGGTTCATCCGCGCCCAGCCGGAGGCGGCGAGCGCCGATCTCGCAGCGGCAACGGCCATGTCGACCGCCTCCTTGCCGCCATCGGTGACGGGACGCATCGGCTGCTCGTCGGAAGGACGCAGCACGGTGATCTCCTCCCCGGGCAACTCGACGAAACGTCCGCCGATATGGTGGCCCGAGGGGATGGTGACGGTATCGGGATTGAAGCTGAGGGACATGCTATTCTACCTTCATATCTTGCCCGCGACGGGACGCAGGAAACCGTCCGGCCCCAAGGGGCCGGCGCTCTGGATGCGGTTCGGCAATGCGCCGGTCGTTCCGGATCAGCCGCCTTCGAGGAAGGGGCGCAAGAGGTCGGCGGTCTCGTGGAAACGGCCGACGAAGCTCTTCAGCCGGGGATGGGTCGGGCGCAGCAGCACGTCCTTCGGCGGCCCGTCCTCGGCGATGGTGCCGAGGTCGAGGAAGATCACCCGGTCGGCGATCTCGAAGGCGAAGCCGAGCTCGTGGGTCACGATGACCATGGTCATGCCGGTGCGGGCGAGATCGACCATGGCCTTCATCACCTCGCCGACAAGCTCCGGATCGAGCGCGGAGGTCGGCTCGTCGAAGAGCATGACCTGCGGGTGCATGGCGCAGGCACGCGCAATGGCGACACGCTGCTGCTGACCGCCCGAGAGCTGGCGCGGATGCTTGCCGACATGTTCCTGCAGGCCCATCTGCGCCAGAAGGTCGAGTGCCTCCTTGCGGGTCGCCTCGACGTTCGCCCCCTTCACCGTGACCGGCCCCTCCATGACGTTTTCAAGGGCGGTCATATGCGGGAAGAGATTGAACTGCTGGAACACCATGCCGGTCTGCGAGCGGATCCGGTTGACGGTCTTGGCCGGCACGCCATTGCCGTCGCGGCCGGCCGGGTCGGCATCGTAGATCGCCTCGCCGCCGATCGTGATGCGGCCGGCGGACGGCATGTTGAGCAGGTTGATGCAGCGCAGCAGCGAGGTCTTGCCGGAGCCGGAAGCGCCGATCAGCACCACGACCTCACCCTTCTCCACCGAAAGGTCGACGCCCCTCAGTACCTCGCGCTGGCCGAATTTCAGCCGCAGCCCCTCGATTTTCAGAAGCGGATCGGACTTGCTCATTTGACGCGCTCCGAAATGGTCTCCAGCTTGCGCGACAGGAATGTCAGCGGCACGAGCAGGACGAGGAACATGACGCCGACCATGGTGTAGACTTCCATCGGCCGGTAGGTGAAGGAGCTGACATAGCTTGCCTGGTAGAGCAGGTCGGGCACGGTGATCATGGACATGAGGGTGGTATTCTTGATCTGGATGATGGACTGCCCGGCAAGCGGCGGGATCATGCGGCGGAAGGCCTGCGGCAGGATCACGCGGCGCATGCGCTGGCCGTAGGTCATGCCGAGCGCGGTGGAGGCATCGGTCTGGCCCTTGTCGATCGACTGGACGCCGGCCCGAAGGATTTCGGCATAGAAGGCGCCGGCATAGAGGCTGAGGCCCGCAAAGCCGGCCCAGAACTTGGTCACGGCCAGGCCCGCGAAAATGGGGAAGGCGTAGTAGATCCACAGCAGGATCACCAGAAGCGGGATATTGCGGAAAATCTCGACATAGACCCGCCCGAGGGCGGACAGGGCCCTTGAACCGGTAAGCTGGATCAACCCGACGATCAATCCGATCACGAGACCTGCGGCGATGGAGATCGCCGAATAGAACAGCGTGACCAGCAGCCCGTTCCAGAACAACGGCCAGTTCTGCTGAATGACGGAAATATCGAACAAATGCGTGACTCCAGGCTGGTTCGACCGGCACCGCACGGGCGCGCTAGTTATGAGGACCTGCCGAATGAGGCCTCGGCAGGTCCCTTGGCGGATCAGAAGCTGAAGTTGCCGGGCAGGATCGACAGATCGATGCCCCGGTCTTCCCAGGACTTGGCAAGACGTCCCTGCGCAAGACCCAGCGAACGCTGCTGCTGGATCCAGTTGGTCAGGAAGTTGATGAAGCCCGCATTGCCCGGCTTGCGGGCGACGGCGAGCGTGGCCGGATTGCGCAGCATGGGCTCGGGCACGGAAACCTCGCCATTGACCTGCTTGGAGATCTGGAGAACGTCGAAGATCGACTGGATCATGGCATCGGCACGACCGGCCTGCAGTTCCATGATCGCGAGGTTGCGGTCCTCGACCACGGTGATCTTCGCCTTGGGCAGGAGCGCCTCGGCGACGATCTGCATGGTCGAGCCCTTCTGGACGACGACGGTCTTCTCAGGCGTGTTCAGCTCCGCCCAGGTGGCGACCGGCTTGCCCTTGGGCGAGAAGACACCCCAGGCATCGGTGAAGATCGGCTCCCAGAGATAGTCGACCACGAGGCCGCGCTTCGGGTTCGGGTTCACGCCGATGGCGACGTCGATCTTGTTGGCCTGGAAGTCGGCGGCAAGGTTGCCCCAGGTGGTTTCGACCGGCGTGACCTTGACGCCGAGTTCGTTCGCGACGTCGGTCAGGAAGTCGACGTAGAAGCCGCTCCAGGTCCCGGTGGCCGGGTCCTTGATGTAGCCGGGCTCCTCGCCCACCATGACCGGGATCTTCAGTTCGCCGCTGGCGCGGATTTCATCGATCACCGCCGAGGGATTTTCCTGGGCGGTCGCCGGGTTCCATGCGGCAATAGCTACCGCCGCCCCCAGGGCGCAGGCCCGGAGGATGTTTCCGAAAAATGACATTTCAACTCTCCCTGATTTTCTTTCAACGATCGAGCGCGGCGCGTTTCACCGGCTCAGGAACCCCCCGGAAAGCGGATCACCCTTTTCGAGGTATAGTGTGCCCTGGGAGGCGACATGAGCCTCTCCCCGGACGATGACGGCATAACCCGTCGTGCCGCAGGTCTCGCTCTTCTCGGCGAGTTCCGCGGTAAAGGACACGCCGAAAATATTCTCGGCGCGATAGGCATCGGTCTCCGACAGTTCACCGCGGATCAGCAGCTGCGCCATTCGGGCGCAGGTGCCGGTGCCGCAGGGCGAACGGTCGTATTTGTTGGGTGCGAGCACCAGGAACTGGCGCGAGTGACCCCTGCCGAGATCGCTGTGGAACAGGACCGAGGGGGCAGGAAGGCCGCGCATCTCAGGCCGCCCGTCCGTCGCCTTCGCAATGGCTTCCTTGATCCTCCAGCCGAGCGCGAGGCCGGCCGAGGCGTTTTCGGGCGTGAGCGCCAACCCCAGCGGGTCGGCATCCACCATCGCATACCACATGCCGGAATAGAGGATGTCGGTGCGGATCGTACCGAGCCCCGGAACCTCCACCTCCAGACCTTCGATGCCCATATAGGCGGGTACGTTCTTCAAGGAGACTGCACCGAGACGGCCCTCCCCGTCCCATTCCAGCCGGACATCGACCACGCCGGCCGGTGTTTCTAGCGTGAACCGGTCGCCGGTTGCCGGCGAAATCGCGCCCGTGAAGGCCAGCGTCTTGGCAAAGCCGATGGTGCCGTGGCCGCACATGCCGAGATAGACGTAAGACGAGATGAAGATCGCACCGAAATCCGCCACTTCGGAGGAAACCGGAATGAGCCCCACCATGGCTGCATGGCCGCGGGGCTCGTGCAGGAGAGCGGGACGGAGATGATCGAAGCGGCGCTCGAATTCCTCGCGCTTTTCGAGAACGCTACGCCCTCGAAGCGGCGGAATCCCTCCCAGGACGGCGCGAGTCGGATGCCCGGCCGTATGGGTGTCGATATAGGGAAAAGCCGCCTCGACGCCGATCATTTGCGACCCTCTCCGAACTCGGCACGGATGGCATCGCGTGTCTCGCGCCAGATCTTCTCGATCAGGTCGTGCTCCAGCGCGTAGGAACGCTCGGCATCGCCGTCCACGATCGCCTGGAAAACCCGCGCCGTATCGTCGAAGGAGAGATCCACGACACTCCGATCACGCTGGTAGAGGTGATAGCGATAGCGCAATGCCTGCTTTTCCAGGCCCTTGAGCAGCCGGCGCAGCGTGGTGTTGTCGGCGATCTCGTAGATCAGTTCGGAGCCGCGCACGTCATGCGTGAAGAAGAGCCGGGCATCGCCAGCCTCCCGCGCCTTCTTCATCCCATCAAGCACCTGCCAGAGCTGCTCCTTGAGGGCGGCATTGGCCGAGCGCGCCGCCTGCTCGGCCGCAATGGCCTCCAAGGCGATGCGGCAGCGGTAGATCTCGTCGAAATCCCGCAGCGACATGGGTGTGACCCATATGCCCTTGCGCGCCTCGCGCAACACGAGGCCGTCGCGCTCCAGCGCACGCAACGCATCGCGCACCGGAGAACGGCTGACGCCGTAGCGCTCCGCCACGTCTTCCTCGGTCAGACGTTCGCTTGGCGCGAGCTCCAGAAAGACAATCGCATTCTCAAGCACGGCAACGAGGTTGTCCGCGATTCCCGCCGAAAGCTTATATGAGTAGCTCATATCCATGTACTTACCATACTGTACTCTGTATACAATGCAAGCTCCTTTTCGGTTTGCCCACAGGGCTATCGATTCCCGCCAATCAATAGCCGCAAGGGATTGCGGCATAATCGAACAGTGAACGCCAATAGGATGAAAACTTCTTATGCAGTGGGCCACCGATTTGATCCGGACACCGACTTAGCGCGACGATCGCACACTACTTCAGCGCGTGAGCCATCTGGCGAAAGCACGCGAGAATCCGACCTAATCCTCACCCCGGGTTCCATTGCGGAGGCAGCGCTCATTCGACGAGCGTTCCCGCCGCGCCGAGGCTTGCCGCCGTCGCCAAGCCGGCGAGTGCTAGCTTCTCCGGCGATCGGCGCAGGCCGGAAAGCAGGGGCAGACGAGGCGCGAACCGTCCGCAAACGCCTTGTCTGCTGCGCTCGTTACCTTATTCCGTCGCTTGACTTCTGCTGGACATGCCGAAGTCCCCTTATGCATGAAAGTGCGGCCGGACATATCGATACCTGCTCGTAGTGACGATCATGCCGCCGCGCATCACAGAGCCGGGAAATTCCGCGAAAGGAATCCCCGATTCCGACCTTGCTTGCCTAAGGGCTTAGGTGGTCTGCCTTTACCGGTCCTACAAGCCCGGCCGGCAAACGCTTCCGATGATCCTCGGTAGAGGTGACGGCACGGTCGCGAGACCCTGATCCCGCCCTCTTGATCTCTCAAATAATTTGGTATACCAAATCCTGAATTCAATAAAAGCATGAGCAGGCCGTGACCAGGATCGTACGCGTCAGAACAAGAGTTTGGAGCTGGAAGGGGCCGATCGTGCCGCCGCAGCCGCATTTCTGCACCAATGCCAGCGACGTCCTCTACGAGCGCGGCGATGCCATGGGGAGCTTTCGCTTTCATCAATGGCTGACCTGCGAGGTGGAGGCCGATACGGGCGAGATCGGCATCGGCAATGCGGCCCTGGTGCCGGACTTGGTCAAGAAGGCGATCGACGGCTACTATGCCCCGCTCGTCATCGGCGAGGACCCGTTCGACTACGCCTATCTGTGGGAGAAGATGTATCGCCGCTCGCTTGCCTGGGGCCGCAAGGGCGTCGGCATGACGGCGATCAGCGCCGTCGACATCGCGATCTGGGACCTCATGGGCAAGCTGACCGGAAAGCCGGTCTTCAAGCTGCTCGGCGGGCGCACCAAGGAAAATATCCCGGTCTATTATTCCAAGCTCTACGCCGACGGCATCGAAGCGATGCAGCGCGAGGCGCAGGCGGCCGTGGATGCTGGCTACAGCGCCGTCAAATCCCGCTTCGGCTTCGGCCCGAAGGACGGCATGGCCGGCATGCGCGAGAACCTGAAGCGGGCCGAAGCGGTTCGCGAGGTGATCGGCTGGAACCGCGACCTGATGCTGGAATGCTACATGGGCTGGAACCTCGACTATACGCGCCGCATGCTGCCCAAGCTCGAACGGCTGGAGCCGCGCTGGCTGGAGGAGCCGGTCATCGCCGACGACCTTCATGGCTATGCCGAGCTCAACCGGGGACCGATCCCCATTTCGGGCGGCGAGCACGAGTTCACGCTCTTCGGCTTCCGCCAGCTTCTCGACATGAAGGCGGTTTCCGTCGTGCAGTACGATACGAACCGCGTCGGCGGCATAACGGCGGCGCAGAAGATCAACGCGCTCGCGGAAGCCCATCAGGTGCCCGTCGTGCCGCATGCCGGGCAGATGCACAACTATCACCTGACCATGGCCAACGCGAACTGCCCGATCGCCGAACATTTCCCGGTCCATGACGTCGAGGTCGGAAACGAGCTCTTCTACTATATCTTCAAGGGCGACCCCGCGGCGAAGGACGGTTTCCTCGATCTCGACGAGACCCGCCCGGGCCTCGGCATCGAGATCAGCGACGAGCACCTCGCGCATTTCGAGGTCGCCGAATGACGCGCGCACGGATATTCACCGGCGCCGGATTTTGCCGCACCGCCACGGTGCGGCATAACTCTCCTCGGACAAACCGCAGGAGGCCGGCCGATGAATAGCCAGATCGAACAGCAGAACGATTGGTCCGATGAGATCGCACCCTTGCCCAAGCGCGACAGCCTCGCCAAGGAGGCCGCCGACAGGCTGCGCGAGCTGATCCTCCTTGAAAAGATCGGCGCCGGCGCCGCAATCCCCGAGCGGGAGCTTTCCGACGCGCTCGGGATCAGCCGCACGCCCATGCGCGAGGCCCTGCGGCTGCTCGAGATCGAGGGGCTGGTGGAGTTCACCGCCACGCGCCGCGTGCGGGTCGCCGATCCCTCGCTCGACGAGCTGGAGCAGCACCTGACCGTGCTCGGCGCGCTGGAGGGCCTGTGCGGCGAGCTTGCATGCATCCACGCGACGGATGCGGAGATCGCGCGCATCAACGACCTCAACGAGACCATGCTCGCGGGAAGCAACACGATGGAGCCGCTCGACTTCTTCCGCACCGACATGGCCTTTCACCGCACCATCGTCGAGGCGAGCCGCAATGCGCCGCTGATGGAGACGCACCGGCAATACAACGCCCGGCTCTGGCGGGCGCGGTTCATCTCCTCGCGCCGCCGGCCAGACCGGGCCGGCACCCTGTCGCAGCACAGCGATATCGCCGCCGCCATCACCCGGCGCGATCCCGCGGCGAGCGCAGCCGCGCTGCGCGGGCACCTGCGGTCCACCATCGTTAATATCGGCAAGTCCTGGAGCGAGCGGCACAGTCTCGCCGGGCCCGCCGAGCCGTAAGAAGTTCAATCATCGGGAGGAGAGCATGATGAAACGAACGATCCGCATGACCCTGGCGGCCAGCGCCACGGCCTTCGTCATAGGCCTTGCGCCGGCCACCATCGCGGCCGCCGCCGGCGTCAATGCCGAAGCCGCCGCGCAGGTGCCGGCAGAGATAAAGGAACGGGGCGTCCTGCGGGTCGGGACCAACCTGCCCTACCCGCCGATGGAATTCTTCGCCGACGACGGCAAGACGCCAACCGGCGTGGACGTCGACCTTGCGAGCGAGATCGCGACGCGCATCGGCCTCAAGGTCGAATTCGTCAACATGAACTGGGACGGCCTCATTCCGGCGCTCAACAGCGGCCGCTTCGAGATGATCGCCGCATCGGTCGGCGACTTCCCCGAGCGCCAGAAGCAGGCGGACTTCGTCGACTACATGACGACCGGCGTTTCCGTCGTCGTCGCCAATACGGACACGGCCGACTACCGGACCAATCTCGACCTGTGCGGCAAGCGGCTGAGCGCGGCCAAGGGCACCGACGCCTCGCGCATCGCCAGCGAACTGGCGAAGGAATGCACCGCCAAGGGCACGGCCGGCACGACAGTCAACCCGTTCCCCGACGACAATGCCGGGCTGCTCGCCCTGCGCAGCAAGCGCGTCGACGCCCACGCGATGGACTCGATCTCGGCCGCCTACGAAGCCTCGACCGAGCAGGGCAGGACCCATTACCGGAACGTCCTGCCGGACTTCGCCCCGACCAAGGCGCTCTACGGCATGGTCGTCGCCAAGCGCAACAAGCCGCTGACCGACGCCGTCGCGCTGGTGCTCTCCGACATGATCGCCGACGGCGCCTACAAGGCGATCCTGGACAAGTATGGCGTGGGCGGCGAGGCGCTGACCGCCATCACCGTCAATGCCGGCGGCAAGCAGGACGCGCAATGAGCCCCGGCGCGGCAGGGCATGGACAGGACGAAGGAAGCGGCACGCCGCTTCCTTCCATCCCGCTTCTGCCGGTGGAGGCCGTTCCGGCCCGCTATCCGGGACGCTGGGCGAGCGCGATCGTCTGCCTCGTCCTCGTCGCCCTCCTGGCCCGCGCCTTCGTCGAATCCCCGCATATCCAATGGCCGGCGGTGGCGGAATATCTCACCGCCGAGGCGGTGCTGAACGGCCTCTGGCTGACCATCGTCCTCACCTTCGCCGCGCAGGCGATCGGCATCGTCGGCGGGATCATCCTCGCCACGATGACCATCTCGCCCAATCCCGTGCTGAAATCCGTCGCGGGCGCCTATATCTGGCTGTTCCGCGGCACGCCGGCCCTCATCCAGATCATCTTCTGGTTCAATATCGGCCTCATTTTCCCGGACATCTTCCTCGGCATTCCCTGGACCGACATCGGCATCAAGGTGGAGACCAACGTGGTCATCACGCCGCTGATCGCCGCCGTCATCGCGCTGGGGCTGAACGAGGCCGCCTATATGTCGGAAATCGTGCGGGCCGGCATCATCTCCATCGACCGCGGCCAGTCGGAAGCAGCGGCCGCCATCGGCCTCACCCATGGCCAGTCGATGCGCTACGTCATCCTGCCGCAGGCCGTGCGCACCATCATCCCGCCGACCGGCAACGAACTGATCGGCATGCTCAAGAACACCTCGCTGGTCTCCGTCATCTCGGCGCAGGAGCTGCTCACGTCCGTCCAGCAGATCTACGCCATGAACTTCCTGACCATCGAGCTGCTCATCGTCGCGAGCATCTGGTATCTCGTCATGACCACCTTCGCCACCGTGGCCCAGGGCTATCTCGAACGGTTCTTCGACCGCGGCGCGCGCCGCCCCGCGCGCGCCGGCATCGCGCCCCTGCTTCGTGCCCTCTTCGGCCGGACCGGCCGCTGGATGGGCGGGGGAGCGCACCAATGAGCCTCCTGCGCGCCGAACATGTCCACAAGACCTATGGCAGCCTCGAAGTGCTGCACGACATCTCGCTCACGGTGGAAAAGGGCGAGGTCGTCTGCCTGCTCGGCCCGTCCGGCTCGGGCAAGTCGACCTTCCTGCGCTGCATCAACCATCTCGAACGCATCGACGCCGGGCGCATTCATGTCGACGGCAAGCTCGTCGGCTACGAGGAGCGCAACGGCCGGCTGCACGAACTGAAGGAAGCCGCGATCAGCGCGGGCCGCCGGCAGACCGGCATGGTCTTCCAGAGCTTCAACCTCTTCCCGCACCTGACGGCGGCGGAAAACATCATGCTCGGCCCGCGCCGGGTTCTCGGCGTGAATGCCGCCACGGCCGCGGCGGAGGCGGAGGCCCTTCTGGAGCGGGTCGGCCTCAAGGGACGTGGTCCGAGCTATCCGCGCCAGCTTTCCGGCGGCCAGCAGCAGCGCGTGGCGATTGCCCGCGCCCTTGCCATGAAGCCGAAGCTGATGCTCTTCGACGAGCCGACATCCGCGCTCGACCCGCAGCTTGTCGGCGAGGTCCTCGGCGTCATGCGCGAGCTTGCCGATACCGGCATGACGATGATCGTCGTCACCCACGAAATGGCCTTCGCCCGGGACGTCGCCGACCGCGTCGTCGTGCTGGCGGGCGGCCGCATCATCGAGCAAGGCGCACCGCGCACCGTGCTGGACACCCCGTCCGACCCGCGCACCGCCGCTTTCCTTGGAAAGAGCATCTGAATGGCAGACATTCTCGACGGTCAACGGATCGCCATCGTCGGCGGTGGCCTCATCGGCCTCTTCAGCGCCTATTATCTGGCCGAGCGCGGCGCGAGCGTCGTCATCGTGGAGCGCAAGCAGCCGGGATCCGGCGCGGCGCGCGGCAATGGCGGGCTCATCGTCTGGACGGAGTGCACGCCGCTCGCCGGTCCCGGCGTGCTCGGCCATACGCTGCGCACGCTGTTCTCCCGCACCAGCCCGTTCTTCGTCAAACCGTCCTCATTGCTGGAGAATGCCGGCTTCCTGTACGGTTTTGCGCGGCAATGCTCCGAACATGCCTTCCGCGAGAACCTCGCGCGGCTCGATTTCCTGAACCGCCGGACGGAGATGCTCTACCGGGACCTCAAGGAAAAAGGCGTCGGGACCCGCATCGCGCCGATCGGCATCCTCAGGGTCTTCGCCTCGAAGGAAGCGGCGCTCGCCGACCGGGCCCTTCTTGCGGACTTCGCCGGCCGCGGCCTCGGCCCGCCGCCGGGCCCATTGATGGAAGACGGCGAGCTCAAGACTTTCGAGCCCGCTCTGGCGGGCGCCGCCCGCACGGGCTTCGTGCAGCAGGGCGAAGCCTTCACCAATCCTTCCGTCACGGTGGACGAGCTCATCGCCGCCGTGCGCGCCAAGGGCGTGGAAATCCACGAGGACGCGGCCGTCACCGATATCGTGGAGGATGGACGCGTCGTGCGGGTGATTGCCGGAGCGCGCGAGGTGAAAGCGGACAAATGCCTGCTTGCCGCCGGCGCCTGGTCGCGCGACCTCGCGCGGCGGATCGGCCTTGATCTCCCCCTCGTGCCCGGCAAGGGCTACAGCTTCACCGTCCGGCCTGCCGTCGTGCCGCAAAGGGCGATCGCGCTGGGCGACGCCCATGCCGGCGCCACGCCGCTCGGCGAAGGCCGCCTGCGGTTTGCCGGGACGATGGAATTCGACGGCACTTACGACCGGTTCAACCCCCGCCGCATCACGGCGATCAAGGCCGCCGCTGCCCCCTATTTCCAGGGCATCGACTGGGAGGCAAGCGAGGACGAATGGGTCGGCCCGCGCCCGATGACTCCCGACGGCGCGCCCTTCATCGGCAAGGTGCCCGGCCGGGAACGCACCTTCATTGCGGCCGGCCACAACATGCTCGGCCTCAGCCTCGGCCCGGCGACGGGCACCGTCGTCGCCGAGATGATGGCCGGAACCGCCGAGCCCGCCCTGCTTCAGGCCTTATCGCCCCGGCGCTGACCCTTCCCCACCCTCAAGGAGACACCAAGATGACCCAGACCACAGCCCCCTTCTTCATCCCCGACAGCGACGAGGAATCCATCTCCTCGGATGTATCCGGCATCGGAAACCTGCTCGTGACGACGCAGATCCCCCTGCGCCCGGACGGCTCGATCGAGCTCGGCGACATCACCGCGCAAAGCGAATGCACGCTCGCCAGCCTCAGGGCTTCGCTCGAAAAAGCCGGAAGCCGCCTCGAGGACGTGCTGCACCTCACGATCTACCTGACCGACATGGCCGACCGCCCCGGCTTCAACGACGTCTATTGCCGCTTCTTCAAGAAACCCTACCCGGTCCGCTGCGCCGTCGGCATCAGCGCCCTCGCCATCGAAGGCATGCGCGTCGAGGTGACGGCGATGGCGGTGAAATCCGCCGTTTGAAGGATTTCGAGCGCAGCGGTCGCCCCGAATGGCCAGACAGCACCCTGACGCGCCCGATATTTTTCGGCTCCATACAACGTCAAAAGCCCCGAGACCTTTCGGCTCTCGGAGCTTTTGCTTGCTGATTTGGTTGCAGGGCACGCGGTCATCTTTAACTTGCGCTCAAAGCAAGCTTAAATCGTTCGTCGGCAGGGGGAAGCGAAAGGCAGGTGGGGACGGCGATAGCGTTCATGTCTGTTCTGTTTGACGATGGCAAAAGGTGGCCGGCCGGGGCCGGCCGGAGGTGGCGTGGCTCGGTGGAGCCCCGCGCGATCACCGGCCGCCCGAAGGCGACCGGGGAGGATCGCGGCAAACCTCAGATCGAGCCGGCCGCCATCTCCCTGGCGATGTAGTCGGCCTGGCGGATCGCAAGGGTGACGATGGTCAGAGTCGGATTTTCCGCCGCCCCCGTCGTGAACTGGCTGCCGTCCGAGACGAAAAGGTTCTTGATGTCGTGCGTCTGCCCCCATTTGTTGACGACACCGTCGCGCGCCTTCTCGCTCATGCGGTTGGTGCCGAGATTGTGCGTCGAGGGATAGGGTGGCGTCGGGAAACTGCGTGTCGCGCCGACCGCCGCATAAAGCGCCTCGCCCTGCTTGTAGGCGTGGTTGCGCATGGCGACGTCATTGGGATGGTCGGTGAACCAGACGTCCGGGATCGGCATACCGTATTTGTCCTTCAGTTCGCCATGCAGCTTCACCGCGTTCTGTTCCTGCGGCATATCCTCGCCGACGATCCAGAGGCCCGCCATGTTGGCGTAGCTGTCCATGGCGGATGCGAAGGGTCTTCCCCAGCCGCCGGGATCGAGAAAGGCCGCCATGAAGGGCACGCCAAGCGCCAGCGTCTCAAGCTCGTAGCCACCGACGAAGCCACGCGACGGATCGTGTCTCGCCTCGTCGCGCACGATGCCGGCCATGGTGGTGCCACGGTAGAAATGCACCGGCTTTTCGAACACGGCATAGACCGAGCCCGTCGTGTGGCGCATGTAGTTCCTGCCGACCTGGCCAGAGGAATTGGCAAGCCCGTCCGGGTATTTGCTCGATGCGGAATTGAGCAGGAGGCGCGGGCTTTCGATGGAGTTGCCGGCGACGCAGATGATGCGGGCCTTCTGGCTCTGCAGCTTGCCATCCTTGTCGGCATAGACGACGGCGGTCACCTTGCCGCTGTCATCATGCTCGATCTTGACGACGTGGGAGTTCGGACGCACTTCCAGCCTGCCGGTCGCTTCGCCCTTGGGGATTTCCGTATAGAGCGTCGACCATTTGGCGCCCCATTTGCAGCCCTGGAAACAGAAGCCGGTCTGCTGACAGCTCATGCGGTCGTCGCGGTCGGCCGAGTTGATCGCCATGTTGCCGGTGTGACATTCCTTGTAGCCCAGCTTGTCGGCGCCGGCCTTCAGGATCTTGAAATTGTTGTTTCCGGGCAGGCCCTCGATGCCGTTGGTGCGGGTGACGCCCATCTTGTCTTCGGCCTTGGCGTAGTAGGGCTCAAGCTCGGCAAGCGTCACCGGCCAGTCGAGCAGGTTGGCGCCCTCGACCTTGCCGTAGTTGGTGAGCGTCTTGAACTCGTGCTCCTGAAAACGCAGCGATGCGCCGGCCCAATGCGTCGTCGTGCCGCCCACGGCCTTGACAATCCAGGCCGGCAGGTTCGGAAAATCCTTCGAGACGCGCCAGCCGCCGCCGGTGGTGCGGTGGTCCAGCCAGGCGAGCTGGGCGAAGCTGTCCCACTCGTCGTTGATGAAATCCTCGTGTTCTATGCGCGCACCGGCTTCGAGCACCACGACGTCGATGCCCTTCTGCGCCAGTTCATTGCCCAGCGTGCCGCCACCGGCACCGGAGCCGATGATGACGACCACGCTGTCGTCGTTGAGATCATAAGGAGCTGCCATGGTTTCCTCCCGAAACATGTGCGGTCGCCGTCAAGGCCGCGGGCGCGCCTCCTCCGGCGCGTTCCGTCAGACCGCCGTCAAAGCCATTCGATGTCGTCGAAGCCCCGGGCGATGTAACCGCCCTTGGAATAGGATTCGCCCTCGTAGCCGAAATGCGGCCAGAGCTCCTTCTGGTTATAGAAGGAAACAACGAGGTCGCCGCGTACCGCCTGGAAGAACGGCGTCGTCTCGATGTCGCGCAGGATCTTCACGCGATCGTCCTCCCAGCCGAGGCCGCGATAGCCGCCCTCGCCCGCTCGCCTGTCGAGATCGGCGATGCCCGCCTCGATCAGTTCCTTGTGTGCGGCGTCCGTGCCGGCCTTGGTGTCGTGGCCTTTTACGGCGATAGCGTAGAAGCGGTCGGCAACCGTATCGTGCGGGTAGATGTCCCGGGCGAGCCTGATCAGCGTCGCCATCGTTTCCGGCTTCAGGGCCGTCGCCTGCATGCCCCAGGCTTTGTCGGGGCTGATCACCGCGCTGCCCGTGATGATGAGCGCCGCACCGATCGTGCCGCGCTTCAGAAGCTCGCGGCGGGAAAGCCCCGGGCGCTGCTCGTAGATCGTCGTCATATCAGGTTCCTCCCATTGCGTTCGAAACCGGCGGCCCTCCTCCGGCCGCCGGCCCTTTCATTTGAAGCGACCGTGCCGCTGCAGGACCTCGATCCTGTAGCCGTCGGGATCGGTCACGAAGAAGAAGCGGGCGAGAAGGCCGCCGTCGCGGTTGAACTCCACGATCTTGCCGGTGGTGAAGCCGAGCCCGGAGATGCGGGCGTGCTCGCCGTCGAGGTCGGAAACCGACACGGCGAGATGGCCGTAGCCGTCGCCGAGATTGTAGGCTTCGGTGCGATCCTTGTTGATCGTCAGCTCGAGTTCAAATTCGCTTTCGGCATTGCTCATGTAGACGAGTGTGAAGGTCTCGAAGTCCAGCCGTTCAGCGACCGCGAGCCCGAAAGCCTTGTTGTAGAAATCCACGGACCGGTCTTCATCCAGAACGCGGATCATCGAATGAATGGACTTTGCCACGCTGCCCTTCCCCTGCTTGCAGTTCGACTTGTGGAAGGAAGATTGCGCCGGGAATCGCGGTCCTAGGTAGCAGCCTGTTACCGCACGCGGATTTTAATTTCTGGAGTTTTTCGCGAAGCATTTTTCTTGTTTCACGGCGACACAGGATGATTTGACCAAGTTCAAGGGCCGCCGCATAATCGCCCGTATAAAAACAAGACCGGAGGATAAACCATGTGTGAGGTGTTTGCGGGCCAGGACCCGCAGCGTTACCGGCCTGTCAACCGCTCGGTGCGGATAGGCGGCCACTCGACGAGCATCCAGATCGAGGCGGCCTTCTGGGATTTGATCGACGAGATGGCCGCGGGCCAAGGCCAATCGACATCCCGCTTTCTTTCGACGCTCTATGACGAGGCTTTGGAAATCAACGGCTCGGTGCCGAATTTCGCCTCTCTGCTGCGGACGAGCTGTCTCATCTTCATCATGGGTGGCGCAAAGAAATGTGACGGCGCGCGGGAGTTCCACATCGTCGCCGCGGAGTAGACGGACATCCTCTGCGGGGACGGCACGACCTGTGCCGAATAAGTGCTCGACATGAGCGCGGTGTCGCCCAGCGCAGCACACCGCAGGGGATGAGGAGGGCCTTGCCGCCGTCGCACAAGGCGTACAACATCAGGGCAGCGTCAATGTTGCCGACATCGCCGTCGGAAACGAACGGCTGAAACTGAAGATTGCCAACCGCGTCGCCGTCGACCCGACGATCCGCATCACCCTGCCGAAGTCGAAAATTCGGGCCTATGTGGATGATGCGCTTCCTGACCTGTCGGGCAGATGACCAGCGCGCCGCCCGACCGGCTGTGATGCCGGCGTCACAGGCCGAGTGCGACCCCGTCCTTGCGCGGCTCTGAGCCGCCGGTGAGCGTTCCGTTTTCCCAGTCGATGCGGATCGCCTGTGCGCCGCCGATCGGGTCCTCGGCGGGCACGAGGACGAAGCCGCGCCGCTGGAGTTCGGCGGCGGTCGCCGCCGGCAGCGTGTGCTCGGCCTCGACCCGCGTGCCGTCCGGCTTCGGGATCAGCCGGGGCAGGTCGATCGCCTCCTGAAGGTCCATGCCGTAGTCGAACACCTTCGAGATCAGGTGGGCGTGGCCCATCGCCTGATAGTAGCCGCCCATCACGCCGAACGGCATTTCCACCCTGCCCTCGCGCGTCACCATGCCCGGTATGATCGTGTGCAGCGGCCGCTTCGAGGGCGCCACGCAATTGGGATGGCCGGGCTTCAGGGAAAAGCTCTGGCCGCGATTGTGCAGCACCACGCCCGAGCGCGGCGCGACGAGGCCGCTGCCGAAACTGTCGAAGACAGAGTTGATGAAGCTGACGGCGTTGCGGTCCCTGTCGACGACGGAAACGTAGACCGTGTCGCGATGAAGCGGCATCTCGAAGGGCGGCAGGTCGGTGAGGGCGCGGCCGAGGTCGATCATCCCCGCGAGCCGGTCCGCCAGGTCGCCCGAGAGCAGTTCCCCAACCGGCACGTCGGCCTTGTCGGGATCGGCGAGCCAGGCATCGCGCGCGGCATAGGCGAGCCGCGTCGCCTCGATTTCGATATGCAGCCGGTCGGGCGACTGTGGATCGCCCTCGGCCTTGAAACGCCTGAGGATGTTGAGGATGAGCAGCGCGATGATGCCCTGGCCGTTCGGCGGGCATTCGTGCACCGTGTAGCCGCGGAAGTCCGTCGTGACCGGCGTCACATAGTCGCCGCGCGCCGAAGCGAAGTCCTCCAGCGTGTGCACGCCGCCGAGCGAGCGGAGATAGGAGACCATGTCCTCCGCGACCGGCCCCGTGTAGAAGCCGTCGCGGCCTCGGGCGACGATGCCCCGCAGGGTCTCCGCAAGCTCCGGCTGCCGGTGCACCTCGCCGACCTTCGGCGCGCGCCCGGCGGGCAGAAAGATCCGCGCCGCCGTCGGATCGGCCGCAAGCAGGGTCTCCTCCAGCCGCCAGTCGCGGTGCACGCGCGGGGTGATCGCATAGCCCTCCTCGGCAAGGCGGATGGCCGGCGCGATGACGTCCGCGAAAGGGAGCCGACCATGATCGGCATGCAGTTGCAGCCAGGCGTCGATGGCGCCGGGGATCGTCACGGCGCCCGGCGACGTGCGCGGGACTTCGGTGAGGCCCCGCTCGGCGAACCAGCCGGGCGTCAGCGCCGCAGGGGTGCGGCCCGAGCCGTTATAGGCCCCGACCCTGTCGGACCCCTCCGGCGCGAAGAGCGCGAAGCAGTCGCCGCCGATGCCCGTCGATCCCGGCTCGACTGCGCATTGCACGGCCGAAGCGGCAATCGCCGCATCCATGGCATTGCCGCCGGCCTCCATGACCTGCAGCGCGGTCAGCGTCGCGGCCGGATGCGAGGTGGCGGCCATTGCATGGCGTGACACGGCAATGGACCGTGTCGGCTTCTCGAAGTTGCGCATCGTGTTCCTCCCCCTGGATCAGGCGCGGGCTCGATAGGGTGTGAGCCAGTGTTCGAGCGCGTTCAGCGCACGGATGATCGTGAAATTGAGCGCGAGATAGATCGCGCCGGCCGCCGCGAAGACCTCGACTGCCCGGTAGGTCTGGGAAATCAGCCCCTGGGCGATGCCCGTCACCTCCATCAGCGTGATGATCGAGGCGAGCGAGGTGCCCTTGACCATCAGGATGATCTCGTTGCCGTAGCTCGGGATCGCCTGCCGGAAGGCGAGCGGCAGCACGACGAGCCGCAGCGTCAGGAGGCGCGACATGCCGAAGGCCGACGCCGCCTCGACGAGGCCGCGCGGAACGCCGCGGATTGCCCCCCCGCAGGATCTCGCTGCCATAGGCGGCGGTGTTGAGGGTAAGCGCGAAGATGGCGCACCAGTAGGGCTCGCGCAGCAGCCACCACAGGCCGACCGCCTGGAGCTCGGGGCGGAACTGGCCGAGCCCGTAATAGACCAGGAAGATCTGGATGAGCAGCGGCGTGCCGCGGAAGACCGCCACGAACGCGCGGATCGGCCAGACGACTGCGGGATGCTCGCCGAGCTGGGCGAGCGCCAGCGCGACGGCGAGCACGAAGCCGAGCGCCAGCGACGTGCCGGCAAGCTGCAATGTCAGCGGCAATCCCGCGAGCAATGCCGGGACGATCGAGACGAAGAAGCCGGGATCGATCATGCGGGCACCGTTCCCCGCCATGCCCGCGCCTCGCCGCGCCGGAAGGCGAGGCCGGTCACGCCGGCGATCAGGAAATAGAGCGCGGCGGCCGCGATGTAGAAGACGAAGGGTTCGCGCGTCGATCCGGCGCCGATCTGCGCCTGGCGCATCAGTTCGACGAGGCCGATCACCGAGATCAGCGCGGAATCCTTCAATACGAGCTGCCAGATGTTGCCGAGGCCCGGCAGCGCATGACGCATGAGCTGCGGCACGATGACGAGTCGCAACGCGCGGTACTGCGAAAGGCCGAGCGCCTTGCAGGCATCGAACTGGCCGCGGTCGACGGCGAGATAGGCCCCGCGATAGACCTCCGCCTGATAGGCCCCGGAAATGATCGCGAGGGCGAGGACGCCGGTGGCAAAGGACGGCAACCCCACGAAGCCCGCGCCGCCGAACAGCCTGCCGGCCGCCGTCAGCGCGACGCTGCCGCCGTAGTAGAACAGGTAGATCGTCAAGAGATCGGGAACGCCGCGGAACACCGTGCCGTAGACGCCGGCCAGCCAGTTCCGGACCCGCGAGGATGACAGGCGGGCGGCAGCGGCCAGCGCGCCGAAAACGGCGCCGAGCAGGAAGCCGAGAAGCGAAAGGGCGAGCGTGACGCCCGCCGCCGCCAGGAGGGCGGCGCCCCAGCCGCCTTCGCCGAAGCCGAGGATATGCGCTGCATTGACCATGGACGTCCACGCCTTCCTGCACGCCACCCGGCGGACACGCCGTCCGCCGGGTGGGGCCCGCCCGCACCTACTTGACCGGCGTCACGTCCGTCTTGACCCACTTTTCGGAAATACGCTTGATCGTGCCATCGGCGATCGCGCCGTCGATGGCCGCGTTCAGCATCTCCTTGAGCCTGGTATCCTCCTTGCGCAGGCCGGCCCCCGTGCCGAGGCCGAAAATGCCGCCCACGAAGCCCGGTCCGGCCAGCGTGAACTCGGCGAATTCGGGCTTGGCAAGCGTCGCCGAAAGCGCCGTCTGCTGGGCGAAGAGGGCATCGATACGCCCGGCCGCCAGGTCGAGATCGTGCTGCTCGGTCGTCTTGTATTCGCGGATCTCCACGGTATCGCCGAAATATTTCTTCACGAATTCGAGGTTGGTGGTGGCCGCCTGGACGCCGATCACCTTGCCCTTGAGAAGCGGCTTCATCTTCTCGACCGCGGCGGCGGTGGCGGCCTCGTCCTCCAGCTTGAACCGCTCGGCGGCGAGGCCGAGCTTGCCGAGGTCGCTGTCCTTCGCGGCGGCGAAACCGGACGGATCGACCGCATAGGGCTGGGTGAAGGCGATGGTCTCCAGTCGCTTCGGCGTGATGAACATGCTGGCCATGATCACGTCGAACTTGCCGACGGTCAGCGAGGGGATGAGCCCATCCCAATCCTGGGCGACGATGGTGCACTGGATCTTCATCCGGGCACACAGGTCGTTGGCGAGCTCGACCTCGAGGCCATCGAGCTTGCCGTCGGCGGTCGTGAAGTTCCAGGGGGCGTAGGCGCCCTCGGTGGCGATGGTAATGGCGCCCGGCGCATCCTGGCCGAGGACGGCCGGGGCAAAACCGAGCATGCTGAAGGCGGCCGCCAACGCGACCATGCGACGCTGCGTCATGGACTTTCCTCTGTCTGTCGTGCCGCCGAGCGGCTGTTCCCCTACCCGCGCCCGGCATTCCTCCGGGCTTCGGGCCTGTCACCGGCCGGCGTCAGCGCCGGCTCGGACTCGCGAACTCAGCCAGCATGGGCGCCGTGCCGAGAATATGGTCCTGCATCACCTGTTCGGCATGGCGCGCATCGCCCGAGCGCAGCGCGGCGATCAGCGCCGCGTGCTCCTCGCGCGAGGAGAGCGGCTTGTCGACATAGTCGAACCAGATGCGCATATAGGGCTCGATCACCACATGAAGCGCGGCGATCTGGCGGATGAGCTTCGGCCGCCCGCTGAGCGCGTAGATCCGGCCGTGGAACTCCTGGTGGCGCACGACCCAGTCGCTGCTGCCGCTCTGGCCGGCGCGCTCCATGCGCTCCAGCAGCCGCTCCAGTTCGTCGAGCACCTCCTCGTCGATACGGTGAATGGCGAGGCGCACGGCGAGGCCCTCCAGTACGGAGCGTATCTCGAAGACCTCGTAGAGTTCGTCGAGCGTGAGGCCCGCGACGATGCAGCCGCGATTGGGCCTCAGCACCACGAGACCATCGGCCGCCAGCCGCCGGAAGGCTTCCCGCACGGGCATGCGGCTCGTACCGATCTCCGCGGCGATGTCTTCCGCGATCAGCCGCTCGCCGGGCTTGTAGCGCCCGAGCCGGAGCGCCTGCTGGATGTGGCGATGAGCCTCCTCCTCCGCGGTGACGGGTGAACTCGGCGGGCTGGAGAAGCTGGCGGGCATGAAATGAACCAGATTGGATTTTTGTATCCAATTATCCAATCACTGCACACCCCCGCCGTCAAGACGGTCGAGGAGGAAATATCCGGGATATGTTTCTCGCCCACGGCTGCGGCCGCTTTCTTGCGCCCGCCAGCGTCATGCGTCATTCGCAAGCGACGTGCGGAAGCCTTGCGGCCGACCTGCCCGAAAGGAAAGGACGGCCGCCGATGCCGAAAATCAAAAGGCGGTCGGCGATACCGGCGGCAATCGCAGCAAGGGAAGTCTTCTGGTTCGCAACGGATTTTCAGGATGAGCAGAGGTTGGCCGACGAGGCGATTGTGATCCAGGCAGGCCGCCAGCGACGAGTAGGAGTGCCGGGTGGTTCCGCTGGTGACGGTCGGGCCCATCGCATGGCTGGTCGCCGGGTCGCCAAAGGGCTCGGGCGTGACCGCGGGCACCGGGCCGTTACCGATCCGTCCGTGCAGGTCGGACGGGATGGCGAGTTCGCCGCCCCGTATCGCAGGGCAGGACACTAGGCGACTGCGGATCGCCCTTGCTGGGGACAAGCCGGAGTTCCAGCGATTTTCCCTCCCGCGCGCCAGCGGCCATCGGCACGACACGCATGCCGCCGGGCGCCGCCCGTCCGCGAACTCGTCAACGAGTTCGGCGGATGGCGCAAAACCGAGATGAACCACTCCGCCGCCGTGGCGACCATGGCCAGCGGCCGGGTGACGCGCACACGCCGCCCGGCGAGGCTCGTCAGGGCGGCAAACGCCACTATGCTGGAGTGGGCGTCAGCCGACGCGCTGGAGAACCTTTGCCGGGCCCTTGACCTTCGTGTGACGGATGAAGTCGAGCGCCGCCTCCAGATCGGTGACGCCCGCCTGGCTGCCGAGCCCGCTGGCATTGAGCGCGGAGGAGGCCTGGGCGAGGCGCATCGTCTCTTCAGGATTCATGCCCTTGATCAGCCCGGTCGCAAAGCCGGCATTGAAGGCATCGCCGCACCCGCAGGTGCACACGACGTCGATGTCGAAGGCCGGCATGTGCAAGCGTGTTCCGTCGCGGTGGTGGTAATAGGCGCCCTCGGCGCCCATCGTCATGACGATGCAGCCCACCCCGAGGTCGATGAAGTGGCGGCCGATATCCTCCTTGTCGGCGAGGCCGGACAGCGCCTGCGCCTCCTCGATGGAGGGGATGAAGTAGTCAGTGTTCGGAAGAAGCCCGGCGACGTTCGCCATGTCCTTCCTGTCCGCGGCGAAGACGTCGAGGGTGGTGATGCGTCCGCGCCGGCGCGCCTCGGCCATCAGCGCGAAGCTCTTCTCGCCGTCCATCCGGTCCATGAGGCCCGTGCCGCCCATATGGACGACCTTGGCGTCCAGCACCTGGTCGACATGCTCGGGCCGCACCTCGAAGGCGCCGGTCGCCCCGCGCATGTGGAGCGCCGGGCGCTGCCCGTCGGGCCGCGTGGTGACGATGGACGAGGAGGTGCCCACGCCCTTGCAGAGTTCCATGCGGGAGGTGTCCACGCCGAACTGGTCGAGGCGGTCGATCACCCATGCGCCCATCAGGTCCTCGCCGATGCCGCCGACGGCGAGCACCTTGAGGCCGTACTTGGCGGCGACGATCGCCGCCGCGCCGGCGGCGCCCGAGACGGCCATGGTGATTTCCTCGACGAAATAGGTGTTGCCGCCCGGCGGAATGGCCGTCACCGGCCTGCCGAGGCAATCGAAGGTGTAGAAACCGATGGATGCGTAGTCGTATGTCGTCATGATCTTCCTCCCGCACCGCCTCCCGACGGTGACCTCAAACTGACGGTATTAGGAATTTCGCTTGCGGGCAAAAGCGACCGCAAGGATGATGATGGCGCCCGAGATCATCATCTGCTCGGAGACGTCGAGGCCCATGATGATGAGCCCGTTGTTGATGGTGCCGATCATCAGCGCGCCGGTGAAGGTGCCGATGATGGTCGCCCGGCCGCCGAAAAGGCTGGTGCCGCCGAGGATCACCGCCGCGATGACCATCAGCTCGGCGCCCTCGCCGAAATTGTAGCGCGCCGTCTGCATCATGCCGGAATAAAGCAGGCCCGCGAGCGCGGCCGCCGCCGCCGTCAGCAGGAAGGCGAGGAACTTGATGCGCCGTGTCTTCACGCCGGAATATTCCGCCGCCAGGCGATTGCCACCGGTGGCGAGGATCTGCCGGCCGAAGGATGTATAGCGCAGGACCACATGGCCGAGCGCCGCCACGATCACCGACCAGAAGAGCAGCGAGGGAATGCCCCAGAGGCTTCCCGAACCGAACAGGCTGTTGAAGGTCGTATTGGAGATCGAGATCGGATTGGTGTAGGTGACGCGCATGTCGAAGCCGCGGATGAACTGCATCATGCCGAGCGTCACCAGGAAGGACGGAATGCCGACCACCGTGACGAAGAAGCCGTTGAGGCAGCCGACGACGAGACCCGCGCCGAGCGCCGCCGCCACCGCAAATCCCCAGCCGTAGCCCGCCTGCATGACGAGCGCGCAGACGAGGGCTGAGAGCGCCGCGGTCGAGCCGACCGACAGATCGAGCTCGCCCGCGCCGATGACGAAGGTCATGGCCGTCGCCATAACGACGATCATGGCGGTGGTGCGCGCGATGTTGAACATGTTGCGGACGGTCAGGAAGCCGCTGTCGCCGATCATGATCGCGAAGTAGACGAAGACCGCCGCGAAGACGATATAGACGATGTAGTCCTGCAGGGCGCGGATCTTGAACATGCCGTCAAGCCGCGGCGCCTGCAGGGGCCGCTCCGAGACGATGGCCTTGGATTGCATGGTGAAGCTCCTCCTCCGAGCCGATATCCTGACGCTGCACGTCCTGGAATATGCGTCCGTTGTGCAGGACGAGCAGCCGGTCGCTGACGGCCAGCAGCTCCTCCAGTTCCGATGAGATGATGACGACCGCGACGCCCTCGTCGGCCATTTCGCGGACGACGCGGGCAATTTCCGACTTCGCGCCGATATCGACGCCGATGGTGGGCTCGTCGAGGACGAGCAGGCGCGGCCGGCGCGCCAGCCATTTGCCGAGAACGATCTTCTGCTGGTTGCCGCCCGACAGAAGCCGGGCCGGCTTGTCGGCGCTTTCCGTCTTGATGTTGAGCGCCTCGATCATCCGGCGGATCATGCGGGCCGCGCCGCGGTCGTTGACGAAGGCGCCGGCGGTAAAGAGGCCGAGGCTAGGCAGAAGCATGTTCTGTCCGACGGAGTGTTCCAGAACGAGGCCGAGGCGGCGGCGATCCTCCGGCACGAGCGCGATGCCGGCGGCGATCGCCTGCGCCTGGCTGGTGACCGGCTTGCCGTCGATCAGGATCTCTCCGGCGGCCAGCGGCCGGCGCCCGAAGATCGCCTCGGCGATCTCGGTGCGCCCGGACCCCATCAGCCCGGCGATGCCGACGATCTCGCCCGCGCCGACCTCGAAGCTGACATCGCTGATGCGGGGCGGCAGGCTGACGCCGCGAAGCGTGAGAAGCGGCGCGCCCGAGCGACGGTAGCCGCGGTCGTGCCACTTGAAGCCTTCCACCTCGTCCGATCCCAGCATGGTCTCGACCAGCTCGGCCATGCTCACCTCGCTGCAGGGCGCCGTCAGGCGCACCCCGCCGTCGCGCATGACGGTGACGCGGTCGCACACGCTGAAGATCTCCGCCATGCGGTGCGAGATGTAGATGATGGAAATGCCGCTCGCCTTCAGCCGCCCGACCAGCGCGAAGAGGGCTTCCGTCTCGGCTTCGGACAGCGAGGCCGTCGGCTCGTCCATCACGAGGATCCGCGCCTGGCGCGACAGCGCCTTGGCGATCTCGACCATCTGGCACTGGCCGACGCTCAGCTCGCTGACGGACATCCGCGGATCGATGTCGACGCCGAGCTCGTCGAGGATCCGGCGCGCGCGGCGCACGGCCTCGCCGTCACGGATGAAGATGCCCTTCTTCGGCTCGCCGTTGAGAAAGATGTTCTGCGCCACGGAAAGCGTTGGAACGAGGCTGAATTCCTGGAAGATCATGGCGATGCCGGCGCGCCGCGCGTCGGTCGCGTCGGCGAAGGCGACCGCCTCGCCCTCGATGCGGATGGTCCCGCCATCCTTCTCGTGGACGCCGGACAGGATCTTCATCAGCGTCGACTTGCCGGCGCCGTTGCCGCCCATCAGCGCATGGACTTCGCCGCGGTTCAGCGTGAAGTCGACCTTGTTCAGCACCCTGTTGTGCGCAAAGGACTTCTCGATGTCGCGCATTTCGAGAACGGCTCGATCTTGCGGCATTGGATCGGTCTCCGGTTCGGGCAAGGCGTCGAAGGAGCGCTGCCGGGCAGCGCCCCTCCGTCCTGCCGGTTCTTTTACTGCGAGAGCGCCGAGCTCATTTCCTGCGGCAGATCGATCCGGTAGATCGTCTTGTAGGACTGCGGCAGGTTGGCGCGCTTCACGGCCAGCGGCGGCACGACCACATAGGGCGGAACCGTCTCGCCGATCAGCGTCAGCGCGCCGATCTTGGCTTCCGCGGTGCCCTGGTCGTAGGGACGCTGCGAGGAGATGCCGGCGATGAAGCCGTTCTGCGCCATGTTGAGCGCGACGATCTGGTCGAAGTTCTCGTTGACGATCTTGAAGTCGGACGGCGTGCGGCCGTTGACATTGGCGGCCGTCACCGCGCCCATGGCCGGGATCGACCAGCTCGCATACATGCCGTCGATATCCGGGTAGCGGGCGAGCACGCCCTGCGCCACTTCCTGGCCCTTGTTCGGGTCGTCGTGGCCGGCGGCGGCGACGAGCTTGACGTCCGGGTACTTGGCGCGCAGGCGGGCGATGAAGCCCTCATAGCGCAGGTTCGTCACGTAGAAGTCGTTGGCGAAATAGAGCGCCGCGACATTGCCCTTGTAGTTGATCGATTCGGCCAGAAGGTCGGCGAGATACATGCCGAGCGCAAGATTGTCGGACGAGATGATCGCCGCATAGTCCTTGCCCGGATCCATGCCTTCCACGGCCTGGTCGATGAAGACCACCTTGGTGCCGGCCTCCGAGAGGCGCTTGTAGGCGCTGGCCGTCGTCTTGCCGTTGAGCGGGATGGAGACCAGAAGGTCGGGCTTCAGGACGGAGATGGCCTCCAGGTCGGCGATCTGCTTGGCGTCGTCCCAGTTGGCATTGGTCTCGGCGACGACCTTGATGCCGAGCTTCTCGAAATTCTCCTTGAGGCCGATGAGCTGCTGGGAGGCCCAGTCGTCGCCCAGCCAGCCCATGGAGATGGCGACGGTGAAGTTGCCGGCCTTGATCTTGGCGAGCTGTTCGTCGGTGATGGCGATCCTGGAGGCGGGGAAGCCTTCCTCGCCGCGCTGGCCGTCGGAGACCACCACGTCGGTGAGGTCGTCGATCGCAGCGAGCTTCATCGTCTTTTCCGACGGCTCCTTGTACCAGAGCGGGTGCTTGACCCCTTCCGTGTTGTCGGCGAGCGCCGCCATCGGCAGGGACGCGACCACCATGGTCACGAGGGCTTTCTTCAGGACATGCAGGGACATTGCTTGGTTCTCCTCCCAAGGTTACGGCCACCTCTCCCCGAGGCAGCGGAAAGAATGCTGGCAGGGGCCGGCGTTGCCGGCCCTTCGTCACCCGTTTTCGCGGATGAAATCGAGCAGCGCGGACGCCAGGCGGTCCGGCGCCTCGAGGGCAAGGCTGTGGCCGCATTCCTCGAACACGTCGGATTTGACGACGCGCTCGGCGACGCGCTCCATCTGGTCCCTGACCAGCTCGCCGAAGAATTCCGGCGCGCCGAGGGTCATCACCGGCATCGTCAGCTTCGTCTTGATCAGCTCGTCGTTGATGCGGGCGTTCTTGAGGCCGGCCCGGTAGGTCTCCAGGCAGCCGCGCAGGCCGCCGGGCGCCGAAAGGCGGGCGATCCATTCGGTGATCGCCTCGTCGGCGATGGCATTCGGGTTCCAGGTCTCCGCCTTGATCCAGAACTCCCAGAACTCGCGCTCGCGGCCGGAGATCAGCATTTCCGGCAGGTGGGGGATCCAGAAGAAGGGGATGTGCCAGAGCCAGACGCCCGCCATGCGGAACTGCGAGGACACCTTCTCCGGCGTGAAATTCGACCATTCCTCCAAGCCCTGCCCCGACAGGAGCATCTCGGCGAAGGAGAGGGTGCGCACGCGATCCGGCTCGCTGGCGGCCAGAACATAGGCGAATTCCGCGCCGCGGTCCTCGCCGTGCAGGTGGAAGGTCTCGTGCCCGAGCTGCGTCATCAGCTCCGCCATGTCGCGGGCATTGGTGCGGCTGTCGTAGCCCTCCTCCGCCGGCGGCTTGTCGGTATCGCCGAAGCCGCGCAGGTCGGGCGCCACGACGCGGAAATGCGGGGTCAGGAGCGGGATCAGGCGATACCAGTAGAAATGGGTCTTGGGCGTACCGTGCAGAAGAAGCAGCGGCTCGCCTTCCCCCGCCGTCACATAGTGCATGCGGATGCCGTTGACGCGGGCGCGCCCGTGCTTCACCGCCTTGCCCTCATGATCATAGATCTCGACCAAGTCTTCCTCCCGACCTGCTTGAACATTAACGAGTTAGTATTTACAACTGTACAAACAGATTGTCAACGGCTCGTACGAAAAGTTCACTCCGGCAGCGAAGTGACGCCAAAACCGAAAATCAACGAATCCAAGGAAAAGAACGGCACACTCCATCAAATTCAATGGGAAATTTCAAAGTTCGGGGCCACCACGGCGTGCAAAGCGGCACCATACAAAAGCAATCGGATACGTACTTTTGATTACAGTCATTAAATTTTGTTCGCACATGCGAGAACATATGGAAGGCAGGAACGGTTCGCCATGACACATCCGGAACTCTTCATCTTCGATTGTGACGGCGTACTCGTGGACAGCGAGATCCTGTCGGTGCGCGCCTATGTGCGGGCCTATGCCCGCCACGGGCTCGCCATCGAGGAGAGCGACGTCGCCAAATGCTTCGGCATGAAGCAGGCCGACATCTTCCAGTCCATCGGCGCGGCGACCCGCCAGGTCTTTCCGCCCGAACATGCGGGCGACCTGTGGGAGGAAATCCGTACGCTCCTTCAAGCGGAGCTCGTCGCGATCGAGGGGATCGACAGGCTTCTCGATGCGCTGCCGGCAAGGCGCTGCGTCGCCTCCTCGTCGGCGCCGGAGCGCATCGCGCTCAGCCTTTCCCTGACGGGCCTCACGCAGCGCTTCGGCGAGGCGGTGTTCAGCTCGACGATGGTGAAGGCGGGAAAGCCGGCGCCGGACCTTTTCCTCCACGCGGCCGCCTGCATGGGCGCGGCGCCGGCGCAATGCGTGGTTTTCGAGGATTCCATCTACGGGATCATCGCGGCCCGGGCGGCCGGCATGCATGCCATCGGCTTCACGGGCGGGCGGCATCTGCCGCCCGGGCATGGCGCGCTGCTGTTGGAAGCCGGCGCCCATCGCGTCTTCGGCAATTGGCGGGAGGCTGGCGAGGCGTTCGGCCTTGGCGCCGAAATGGCGCGCGTCACTCGTCGATGAGGCGCTGGGCGATCTCGATATCGGTCAGGACCACATGCGGCGACAGCAGCTTCAGCGCGCCGCGGAAGGCCGCATATTTATGCCAGCCGCCGGAGGCGAGCACGACCTTGCGCGCCGTGCGCAGCGAACGCGGGTCGACGGCCACGACGCGGCGGTTGACCTCGTGGTCGATGATCTCGCCATCGGCATCGATGAAGCGGCAGAGGATGTCGCCGACCGCGCCGGCCTTCTGCAGCGACATAAGCTCGTCGCGCTCGAGCAGGCCGTAGCGGCTGAAGGTGGAGCCGGGCGAGAGGTCGCCGACGCTGACGATGGCGACGTCGAGGTTTTCCGAGCGGCGGAAGACCTCGCGGATGCCGGGATGGGTCAGCAGCGCGTCGCGGGTGCGCTCGTCCGGGGCGAAGACCGGCGCGGCGATGAGATAGGCTTCCGCGGCAAGGCGGTCGCCGAGGCGCCAGGCGAATTCGGACGGGTTGAAGGCGCTGACGCGGGTCAGCCCGCCCAGCAGCGACACGACGGAGATGTGCGCGTCCGCCTGCTGCGGGATCGCCGGCAGGCAGGAGCTCAGCGTCTTGCCCCAGCCGAGGCCGATGATCATGTTCTCCTTGAGCAGATCGGTGACATATTCGCCGAGCACGCCGCCGATGATCTCGGGAAGCTGCTCCGTCTGCTTGGGAACGGGCACGACGATCGCGCGCTCGAGATTGTATTTCTTCTCCAGCTCCCGTTCCAGCGCGACGCAATTGCTCTGCTTGGACAGGACGCGGATCTGCACCGTGCCGTCGAGGCGGGAGGCCGCCAGCATGCGCAGCACCTTGGCGCGGTTGAGGCCAAGCTCCTGCGCCACCTGGTCCTGCGTCATGCCTTCCTTGTAGTAGAGCCAGGCCGCCCTCGTGCGCAGATCATCGGACAGGTCGGACACGGTCGTCGCTTCTCCAAGACATCAGATGCCCCACCTATAGAGCAGGCCCGGACGTTTTTCCATGCGCCACAAGGGCCGGTTGCCAACAACCCTCAGTTTTTGCGCCGGAAGAGATCGACGAGGACGGCGATCAGCACCACGCAACCGACGATCACCCGCTGCCAGAAGCCGGAGACGTTCAGCAGAACCGTGCCGTTGGCAAGGACCGTCAGCAGCATGGCGCCGAGCATCGTGCCGACGATGGAGCCCTGCCCGCCGCGCAGGCTCGTGCCACCCAGAATTGCGGCGGTGATGGCGCCCATCAGCCAGCCTTCGCCCACCGAGGGCTGGCCCGCATCCATGCGGCTCGCAAAGAGGATGCCGGCGAGCGCGGCGAACATGCCGGCAAGCCCGAAGACCAGGAACTCGACCAGCTTAACGCGGATGCCGACGAGGACGGCCGCCTCCCGGTTTCCACCGACGGCGAAGATGTTGCGGCCGAACCGCGTCTGGGTCAGCATCCAGATGAGGACCACGCCGGCGAAAAGGAAGATGAGAACCGGCACCGGGACGCCGAGGATCTCGCCCTTGCCGAAGAAGCCGAACTGTTCGCCGAGCGGCCGGATCGGATAGCCCTTGGTCAGCACCATCGTCATGCCGGCGAAGATTTCCCAGGTCGCGAGCGTGACGATGAAGGGATTGAGCCTGAGGCCCGCGACGAAGAAGCCGTTGATGAAGCCGAGCGACAGGCCGAAGAGCATCGTCAGGGGAATGACGAGATAGGGATGGATGCCCAGCATGTTGAGCATCATCGCGCCGACGATGGCCGAAAGCCCGGCCGCCGCGCCGACGGAAAGATCGATGCCGCCGACGAGAAGCACGAGCGTCTGCCCGAGCGCGACGAGGCCGACGAAGGCCGCCTGCCGCGCCACCACGGACATGTTGTAGGACGAGAAGAAGTTGTCGGCCGCCAGCGACAGGACCACCATCAGCGCGATCAGCGCCACGGTAATACCGCTCGCCTCCCAGCGCCAGAAGCGGGCGACAAGGCTCGGCCGGCGGTCGTTCTTGCGGATCGCGCCATCGGACATCGTGTTCTCACTCATGGTCGTCAACCTTTTCTGTGTGCTGTCGCGCCGGCTCAGCTCATCGCAAGCTGGAGCAGGGATTCCTGGGTGGCTTCGGCAGCCGTGGGCATCCCCTTCACCCGGCCCTCATGCATGACGAGGATGCGGTCCGAGACGTCGAGGACCTCCTCGAGCTCGGAGGAAATGAAGATGATGGACAGGTTCTCCCGGTCGGTGAACCGGCGCAGCTCCTGCTGGATCTCGAACTTGGCGGCGACGTCGATGCCGCGCGTCGGCTCGTCCATGATCAGCACGCGGGCATTCTTCATCAGCCAGCGGCCGATGATCACCTTCTGCTGGTTGCCGCCCGAAAGCGACGTGATCGGATCGCCGGTGGACCCGAGCTTGATGCGCAGGCGGCTGACGAAACCGTCGACCTCCTTCATCATGTCGCCGTTGCGCAGGCGCAGGAGCCCGCCATAGCGCCCGAGCGAGGGCATCGCCATGTTCTCCGAGATGGACAGCAAGGGGAAGATCCCCTCCTGCTTGCGTTCCTCCGGCAGGTAGACGAGGCCCTTGGCGATGGACGCCAGCGGGCTGCGGTTGTCGAGCCGCTCGCCGAACAGTTCGACGCTGCCCGCATCCGCCCGCGTGAGGCCGAAGATGCACTTGGCGACCTCGGTGCGCCCCGCGCCGACGAGGCCCGAGACCCCGAGGATCTCGCCGCGGTGCAGGTCGAAGGACACATCCTCGAATTCGCCCTGGCGCGTCAGCCCGCGCACGGAGAGCACGACCTCGCGGTTTTCCAGCTGGACATGCGGCGCCGGATTGCCCTTGCCGATCGCCCGGCCGGCCATGGCCTGCACCATCTCCTCCTTGGTCGTCGTCTTCGGGTCGAGCTCGCAGACGAAGGCGCCGTCGCGCAGGACGCTGATGCGGTCGGAAAGCTCCAGGATCTCGTCCAGCCGGTGGGAGATGTAGAAGATCGAGCCGCCGGCGGCGCGGAAGGCGCGGATATAGGCAAACAGCTTTTCGGTCTCGCGCGAGGTGAGCGTCGCGGTGGGCTCGTCCAGGATGAGAATATCGGCCGAGGTCGCCGCCGCGCGCGCGATCTGCACGAGCTGCTGCTGCGCCTTGCTGAGCGCGGACACCCGCGTGGCCGGGTCGATGGAATGATCGATCTTGAGCAGGTGCTCGCTCGCCAGCGCGCGCGTCGCCTTCCAGTCGATGCCGAGCGGGCCGCGCCGGTGCGCGCCGAGCATGATGTTTTCGGCCGCCGTGAGGTCGGGAACGAGGTTGATTTCCTGCGGGGCGATGGAAATGCCGGCCTGCTGCGCATCCAGCGGCCGATGGAACTGGACCGGCTTGCCGTTGCGCCGCAGCTCGCCCGTGGTCGGCGGGGCCTTGCCGCAGAAGATGCTCATCAGCGTGGACTTGCCCGCGCCGTTCTCGCCGATGATGGCGTGCACCTCCCCGGCCCTGATGCCGACGGAGACGCCCTTCAGCGCCCTGATGACGCCGAATGACTTTGCAACGTCTACGGCCTCGAAAATAGCCATGCTCATAGCCGTTCCTCCCAAAGCGGAAAATGCGGGGCCGAAGGCGGCCCCGCATCCTCGCCTGCATGCTTACTTGCAGTCGTCCTTCGTGATGAAGCGCGAGCCGGTGTCGTGGAACATCGGGTAGGTGTGGTTCTCGTTCATCGCCACGAGATACTTCACCGTCCAGTAGCCCATGTCCCACTGGCGCTGGGCCTTCAGGGCGGTGATCGTCCCGTCGCATACCGCATCGACGGCTTCCGGCAAGTCGTCCATGCCGACGATGGCGACCTTGCCGGCCAGCCCGGCATTCTTCACGGCACGGGCCGCGCCGATCGGGTTGGAGGCGTTCGAGCCGAAGATGCCGGCGATGTCGGGATTGGCCTGCAATGCGTTCTCCGTCAGCGTGACGGCATCCTCCAGCACGTCGTTGTCGGGCTGCTCGAAGACGATCTGCATGTCCGGATGGCTTTCCAGCGCCTTCTTGAAGCCCTCGATGCGCTGGACGTGGTCGGAGGCCGTAAGGCTGCCGGCGAGGATGCCGATCTTGCCCTTGCCGTCGAGCGTCTTGGCGAGGAACTCGCCGAGATCGAAGCCGTCCTGGTAGCTGCTCTTCGGGCCCACGAAGGGGAAGGCATCGTCGCAGAACGAGTTGAAGGTGATGACGTTGACGCCGGCCTTGCGCGCTTCGCCGAGGAGCTGCACGTTCGTCGCCTGGTCGAGGCAGGCGACGGCCAGGCCGTCGGGCTTGCGGCCGATATTGGTCTCGATGCGCTGGTTCTGGTCCGCCACGTCCGCCTGCGGCGGCTGGTCCCAGATGACGTTGACCTTGATGCCGGACTTGGCAAGCTCTTCGGCGGCGAACTTCGCGCCTTCGGCCACGACGTCGTACCAGGGATGGATGACCTTCGGGATGTAGACGAAGGTCAGCTCCTTGTCGATCGGCTTGATCAGGTCCTGCTGGCTCTGTGCCTGCGCGGCACCGCCGGCCGCAAGCGACAAGAGGGCAGCGCTCATCAGCATTCGGTTCAGTTTCATCGATAATCCTCCCAATCTCGATTGGCCGGCCGACAGGGCGTCCGGCACCCGTAAACCACGTTTGCGCGGAATGCCGCCGGGGAACCCCGAACGGGTTCCCCGGCATGCTCGTGGAGCCCGAAGGCTGAATTCGAACATTTATTCCGGTCTTTTTATCTTTGTGCATTTCCCGTTGTCTGTCAACGGTGAAGCGTGCGGCGAAATGGTATCGGATTTAACCAACTGTTTTTTCTCCATTTTATTTGGAGCCCTCATCAAAACTGCCGCGAGGCGTGACCTCCACCCGCAACATTTCCCGCGGCAGGACTGGACAAACCGCTCTGTATTTTTGTAATTGTAATTTCATTATTGTGCATTCACGGAGCGGAAACGATGAAGGCTGGACTATTGAAGGCGCCGAACCGGCTGGATTTCGAAACGGTCGGCGATCCGGCCTTGAAGCCGGGCGATCTCCTGATCCGCGTGAAGGCCGCGACCGTCTGCGGCACCGATATCCGCATCTTCCGGGGCCGGAAGACGGCCGGCATCCGCTACCCCTCGATCCTCGGCCATGAATTCTCCGGCGAAGTGGTGGAGACCGGCGGGCACGGCGGGTTTTCCTGCGGCGATGCGGTCGCCGTCTGTCCGGCCATACCCTGCGGGCATTGCGCCCATTGCATCCGGGGCTACGAGAACATCTGCAAGAACCAGATCGCCATCGGATACGAGATCGATGGCGCCTTCGCCGAATATATCCGCATTCCCGAACAGGCGGTCCTTTCGGGCAACGTGTTCAAGCTGCCGGCGGGGCTGTCATGGGAAAAGGCCGCGCTCATCGAACCGCTTTCCTGCGTGCTGAACGGGCAGGAGCGCATCGGCGTCGGCATTGCCGACCGCGTGGTCATCCTCGGTTGCGGACCGATCGGCCTGCTGCATGTCAAGCTCGCCCGCCTTTCCGGCGCCGCGCGCATCATCGTCTCCGAGCCGAGCGCGGGGCGGCGGGCGGCGGCGCTGGCGGCCGGTGCGGATGTCGTCGTCGATCCGGCATCGGAAGACCTGAAAGCCATCGTGCTGCGCGAGACGGACGGGCTCGGCGCCGACAAGGTCATCGTCGCGATCGGCGTGCCGCGGCTTGCCAACGACGCGATCGGCCTCGTGCGCCACCGCGGCGCGGTCAGCCTGTTCGCCGGCTTCTCCGCGGGGGAGACGGCGACGCTCGACGTCAACGCCATCCACTACAACGAGATCATCGTCACCGGCTCCTTCGGGCTCGACCGGCTGCAGTTCGAAAAGGCGCTGGCCATGATCGCCTCCGGGCGGCTGGAAGTGGAAAGCATGCTGACCCACCGCTTCCCGCTCGAGGAGATAGCGACCGCGCTCGAGACCGCGGAACGGGGCGATGCCATCAAGGTCGCGATCCTCAATGCCTGACACCGCCGCGCGCCTCCTCGGCCTGCCGGAGCATGCCACGGTCCTCATTCTCGGCGGCGGCATCAACGGCTGCGGCCTTTTCCGCGATCTGTGCGAACAGGGCGTCGACGTCCTGCTGGTGGAGAAGGGCGATTTCTGCTCGGGAGCGAGCGCGGCCTCCTCGCGGCTGATGCATGGCGGCATCAAATATCTGGAGACCGGTGAGTTCCGGCTCGTCGCGCAGTCGGCGCGCGAGCGCAACCTGCTGCTCTCCAACGCAGCCCATTACGTCAAGCCTCTCGAAACCGTGCTGCCGGTCGGCTCGGTGTTCGGCGGCATCATTCCCTCCGTCCGGCGCTTCCTCGGCCTCAAGGCGAAGCTTGCCGACCGCGGGGCGCTGATCACCCGGGCGGGGCTCCTGCTCTACGACCTCTTCGGGCGGCACTTCCGCACCATGCCCAACCATCGCATGATGGGGCGGCGCAAGGCGCTCGCCCTGATGCCCGAGCTCAACCCGTCCATCCGCGCCGTCGGGCTCTATTACGAGGCGCACATCACCCATGCCGAGCGGCTGGGCCTGGAACTGATCCTCGACGGCGAGGCGGCCAATCCGGCGGCGCGGGCGCTGAACTATGCCGAGGTGGCGCTCGTCGACGGCCGGCTGCGGGTCAGGGACCGCATCAGCGGGCTTTCCCGCGACGTCAGCGCCGACATCGTCGTCAATGCCGGCGGCGCGTGGATCGACAAGGTCAACGCCGCGCTCGGCATCCCGTCCCGGCACATGGGCGGCAACAAGGGTTCGCATCTGGTGGTGCGCAACCGCCGCCTGCACGATGCCCTGCGCGGCCGCATGGTCTATTTCGGCTCGGCCGACGGGCGTGTGAACCTGCTCTATCCCTTGATGGGCAATGTGCTGATCGGCTCGACGGACATTCCCGAACCGGACCCGGATGCGGCGCACTGCAGCGAGGCGGAGATGGGCTACATGGCCGCCGTCATCTCCGAGGTCTTCCCGGACATTGCCGTCACGCCCGACCAGATCGCGCTCACCTGGTGCGGCGTGCGCCCGCTGCCGCGCTCGGAAGGGCTCGCGCCCGGCGAGGTCAGCCGCGACCATTCCATCGCCGAAGACCGCATTCCCGGCCTCGGCCTGCCCGTCCTGTCGCTGATCGGCGGCAAGTGGACCACTTTCCGCGGTTTCGCCGAGGAAGCCGCAGACCGGATCCTCGCCATGACCGGGCGGGAACGGCGGATCGGCACCGAACGGCTCGCCATCGGCGGAGGAAACGGTTTCCCGGCGAAACCGGACGCCTTCGAGGCGGCGGCGGCAGAGCTTTCAGCCCGGTTTTCCGCGCCGCCGGAGACCTGCCGGCGACTGCTCGCCCGCTACGGCACCGGCGCACGCACCATGCTTGCGCAGGCCGGCGGGCGCCTGACGCCGCTCGCTTCGCTTCCCGCCTATGCCGGCGAGGAAATCGCCTTCCTCTGCCGGCGCGAGAAGGTCGAGACGCTGGAGGACGTGCTCTTCCGCCGGACCGACATCGCCCTTTCGGGCGCCCTGACGGGCGATGTCCTCGACGAGGTGGCGCATGTTGCCGGGCAGGCCCTCGGCTGGGGCGATGACCGCATCCTCAGGGAGCGTGAGGCGAGCCGCGCCGCCGCCGCCCGCAATCACATCGCCCTCTGATCCCTCCCCCGCCGGCCGTCACCGCAGCCGGCGGGAACCGCGCCGTTAGGCGTTCAATGCACGCCCATAGGCATCCAGCACGCTTTCCTTCAGCGTCTCGGAGATCGTCGGGTGCGGGAAGATCGTGTGCATCAGTTCCTCCTCCGTCGTCTCCAGGTTCATGGCGATGACGAAGCCCTGGATGAGCTCGGTCACTTCCGCGCCGACGAGGTGGGCGCCGAGCAGTTCGCCGGTCTTCCTGTCGAAGATCGTCTTGACGAGGCCCTGGTCCTCGCCCAGTGCAATGGCCTTGCCGTTGGCGACGAAGGGGAAGCGGCCGACGCGGATGTCCCGGCCCTGCTCCTTGGCCTTGGCTTCCGTCAGGCCCACCGAGGCGACCTGCGGGTGGCAGTAGGTGCAGCCGGGGATCTTCGACTTGTCCATCGGGTGGACGTTCGGCAGGCCGGCGATCTTCTCGATGCAGATGACGGCCTCGTGCTCGGCCTTGTGGGCGAGCATCGGGGGACCGGCGACGTCGCCGATGGCGTAGAGGCCGGGAACGTTCGTCCTGCCGTAACCGTCGATGGCGATGAAGCCGCGGTCGGTCTTCACGCCGAGCGCCTCAAGGCCGATCGTCTCGATGTTCGCCTGCACGCCGACGGCGGAGATCATCCGGTCGGCGGTGATCTTCTCGACCTTGCCGTCCTTCATCTCGACATGGGCGGTGATGGAATTGGCGCCCTTCTCCACCCTGGCGACCTTGGCCTCCAGGTGGATCTTCATGCCCTGCTTTTCGAACTGCTTCTTGGCGAGCGCCGAGATCTCCGCGTCCTCGACCGGCATCACCGTCTTCATCACCTCGACGACCGTCACCTCGACGCCGAGCGTGCGGTAGAAGGAGGCGAACTCGATGCCGATGGCGCCCGAGCCCATGACGAGCAGCGACTTCGGCAGCGCCTCAGGCTTCATCGCCTCGAAATAGGTCCAGATCAGCTTGCCGTCCGGCTCGATGCCCGGCAGGGCGCGCGGGCGCGCGCCGGTGGCGATGACGATGTGCTTGGCGGTGTAGGTGCCTTCGGGCAGCACGGTCTTCGGCAGCGGCGCCTGCGGCTGCTGGATCGCCTTGGTCGTCCTGGACACCACGATCTCGCCGGGCTTCGTCAGCTTGGCCTCGCCCCAGATGATGTCGACCTTGTTCTTCTTCATCAGGAAGCCGACGCCGGCATTCATGCGCTGGGCGATGCCGCGCGAGCGGGCGACGATGGCGGCAAGGTCCGCCGTCACCGTGCCGTCGATCTTCACGCCGTAATCATCAGGATGCCGGGCATAGTGGAAGATCTCCGCCGAGCGCAGCAGCGCCTTGGTCGGGATGCAGCCCCAGTTGGAGCAGATGCCGGCGAGGTGCTCGCGCTCGACGATGGCCGTCTTCAGGCCGAGCTGGGCGGCGCGGATCGCCGCGATATAGCCGCCGGGGCCGGAGCCGATGATGATGACGTCGTAGGAAGAAGCCATGGATGTTCCTTCAAAAAAGAAGGGGAAGCGTCATCGCCTTCAGGCGCATGGCCACTTCCCCAAGTCGCGGGAGGAAACGTTGTCAAACGGTCGGGACGGCTAGAGCATTTCCGCTTTTCTTCGAATCGCAAAAACGCTCTATCCTTTTGTTTCCACGCAATTCCGGACGCAAAACCGCTGCGCACTTTTGCTGGAATTGCTCTAGACCAGCATCGACATCGGGTTTTCGATGAAGACGCGGAAGCGGCCGATCAGCTCGGCGCCCAGCGCGCCGTCGACCGCCCGGTGGTCGGTGGAAAGCGTCACGCTCATCACGGTGGCGGCGGCGATGCTGCCGTCCTGCAAAACGACCGGCCGGCGCTCGCCCGCGCCGACGGCGAGGATCGTGGCGTGCGGCGGGTTGATGATCGCCGCAAATTCCCTGACGCCGAACATGCCGAGATTGGAGACGGCGCCCGTGCCGCCCTGATATTCCTCGGGCTTGAGCTTGCCGGCGCGCGCACGGGCGGCGAGATCCTTCATCTCGTTCGAGATGGCCGAGAGGGACTTGGCCTGCGAATGACGGATGATCGGCGTGATCAGCCCGCCCGGCACGGAGACCGCGACGCCGACATCGACGAAGCGATGGCGGACCAGTTGCTCCTCCGTCCAGGAGACGTTGGCGTCCGGCGTTGCGGCAAGCGCCAGCGCATAGGCCTTGATGACCATGTCGTTGACGGAGAGCTTGTAGGCCGGCGCTCCGTCTACCGAGGGTGCGGCCGCGTTCAGCTCCGTGCGCAGCGTCAGGAGCGCATCGAGCCGGCAGTCCGCCGTGAGATAGAAATGCGGGACCGTGCTCTTGGCCTCCACCAGCCGGCGCGCGATGGTGCGGCGCATGCCCGTATGGGCCTGAAGCGTGTAGGAATCATCCGGGAAATGCTTGAGCGCGGCGTCCGGGCCGGGCGCGGGCACGGCAGGCGCCGGAGCGCTGCGAGCGGCACATGCGGCCGCAGGCGCTGCGCCCGCGGCAAGCACGTCGGCGCCGACGATGCGGCCATGCGGACCGGAGCCGGAAAGACCGGAAAGGTCGAGGCCCTTGTCCCGGGCAAGCCGGCGGGCGAGCGGCGTCGCCCTCACGGCACCGCCGGCGCTATCGGCCTTGGAAACGACGGGGGCAACGGGCGCGGCATCAGCCGGCGCGGCGGCAGGTTCGGCCTTGGCCTCCGCCGCGGGCGGCGCGGCTGCATCCGGCACGTCCTCGCCGGCGGCGACGATCCAGGCGACGGGGGAGCCGACGGGTATGTCGATCCCTTCCCTGCCCGTCACGTTGCGCAGTGTGCCGTCGGCCTGCGCGTCGATCTCCATCGCCGCCTTGTCGGTCTCGATCTCGAAGAGCACGTCGCCCTTCTTCACCTGGTCCCCTTCGGAGAAGAACCATTTCGAGATCTTTCCGGTCGCCATGTCCATGTCGACCTTGGGCATGATCACTTCGCTCGCCATGTCAGCGCACTCCCCTGACGAGGTCGCGCGCGGCTGCGAGGATGTCCGGCATCTGCGGCACGGCGGCCTTTTCCAGCTCCGGATTGTAGGGGATGGGCGTTTCCGAGCCGCCGAGGCGCACGATCGGCGCATCGAGATAGTCGAAGGCTTCGCTCTCGGCGATCATGGCGGATATCTCCGCGCCGATGCCGAGCGTCTTCACGCCCTCGTAGACGCAGATCAGGCGGGAGGTCTTCTTCACCGAGGCGATGACCGTCTCGCGGTCGATGGGGCGGATCGAGCGGAGGTCGACGACCTCCACGCTTATGCCCTCTTCGGCAAGCTTTTCCGCCGCCTCGAGCGCCTTGTGCACCATGATGGAGGTTGCCACGATGGTCACGTCGCAGCCCTCGCGGCGCACCTCCGCCTTGTTGAGCGGAACGGTGTAATAGCCCTCGGGGACCGGTCCCTTCATCTTGTAGAGCAGCTTGTGCTCGAAGATCATCACCGGATCGGGATCGGCGACCGCGGCCAACAGCATGCCCTTGACGTCATACGGCGTGGCGGGCTGGATGACCTTGAGGCCGGGCACATGCCCGAGCCAGGCCTCGATGCTCTGGCTGTGCTGGGCCGCCGCGCCCGTGCCGGACCCGGCCGGAAAGCGCATGACGACAGGCACGGAGACCGCCCCGCCCAGCATGTAGCGCATCTTGGCCGCCTGGTTGACGATCTGCTCCATGGCGAGCGCCGCGAAATCCGAGAACTGGAATTCGAAGATCGGCCGCAGGCCCGTCACCGCCGCGCCCACCGCGACGCCGGCGCCGCCGAGCTCGGAGATCGGCGTGTCCATGACCCGGTCCGGGCCGAAACGCTCGATCAGGTCGCCCGTCACCTGGAAGGCGCCGCCATAGACGCCGATATCCTCGCCCATCAGGATGACTCGCTCGTCCGCCTCCATGGCGAGCGCCATGGCTTCCTGGATCGCCTGCGAGTAGCTCAGTTCCCTCGGCACCGCGTTCATCTCACGCCCCTTCGGTATAAACATTGTCGGCGAGGCCGGAAATCTCCGGCATCGGGCTGTCCTTGGCGAATTCGATGCCGGCGGCGATTTCCTGCCGGACCGCCTCGCGCACCGCCTCGATCTGCTCGGGCGAGGCGATGCCGAACTCCTGGAGCTGGGCCTCGTAGCGGGCGATCGGATCGCGGTTGGTCATCCAGTCCTCGATCTCGTCCTTGGTGCGGTAGCGGTTGCGGTCGCTCTTGGAATGGCCGCGATAGCGATAGGTCTTGGTCTCGATCAGCGTCGGCCCCTCGCCCCGGCGCGCGCGCTGGACGGCGTTGTGCGTCGCTTCCGCGACGTCGGACAGCACGTTGCCGTCGACGATGACGCCCGGCATCCCGTAGGCCGGCGCGCGGTCGGCGATATTGGCGACCGCCGTGGAGCGGGCGGTCGAGGTGGACATGCCGTAGCCGTTGTTCTCGCACACGAAGATGACCGGCAGCGACCAGACCGCCGCCATGTTCAGCGATTCATGGAAGGCGCCCTCGTTGTTGGCGCCGTCGCCGAAGAAGCAGACGACGACCTTGCCGGTCTTCAGCCGCTTGGCGGTCAGCGCCGCCCCGACGGCGATCGGCAGGCCGCCGCCGACGATGCCGTTCGCGCCGAGATTGCCGGTCGTCACGTCGGCGATGTGCATGGAGCCGCCGCGGCCGGCGCAATAGCCCGTGGTCTTGCCGAAGAATTCGGCGAACATGCGCGCCACGTCGGCGCCCTTGGCGATGCAATGGCCATGGCCGCGATGGGTGGAGGTGATCTGGTCCTCCACGGTGAGCGGCATGCAGATGCCCATGGCGCTCGCCTCCTGCCCGATTGACAGGTGCATGGTGCCGTGGATGAGGCCGCGCATGTAGCTTTCCTCGGCGCCTTCCTCGAACTGGCGGATGAGATGCATCCTGCGCAGCGCATCCATCAACTGCTCGCGGCCGTATTCGCGATAGATGAAGGGCAGATTGCTGCTGTCGGGTTCAGCCTTCAGGGCACGGGCGTGGTCCGCCATGATCAAGCCTCCTTGCCGTAGACGAGCGCATCCTGCCGGGCGCGGAGCGCCGCGATGCGCGAGCCGGGCGCCACGGAGGCGTTCCGGTAGGTGATGAGGTCGCCCTTGCGGATCGGCGCGGTGACGACGCCGCCCTGCAGCAGGCCGCAGGGAATGGCGTTCGCGGCGCGCGCTTCCGGCGCGGTCATGATCCAGGCGCGGTAGCAATATTCACCGATCGCATCGAGACTTTCGCCGGGGGCCATGTCCTTCTTGGCGACGGCGCAGACCTCCGCGACGGGCGTTGAAAGCGGCACCATGTCCGGCTTGCCGTAGAGCACCACGCGGGCGCAGGTCAGCGGCACCTCGAGCGAGGTGAGATGGTAGGGCCGGTGGAAGGTGAAATAAGGCCCCTTGCCCATCTTCAGGTCCTCCATGCGCTCGGAAATGCGCGGATGCGACATGTCGGCGACCACGAACACACCGGGCGCGACGCCCTTGCCGATGGAATAGTCGACGACGCCGACCTTCGAGAGGACGCCCCCGTCCTTTTCCGGAACCAGGGTGGAGGAAAGCTGGTCGAGCGTCGCCGCCGGGCCGTGCATGCCGGGCTTGTCGGGCACGAGGCCGGTCGCGTTGGCGATCGCCGCCATCTCGACCATGGTCTTCGAACCGTCGACGAACTCGACCAGCATGCGGACATTCATGTTCCGGCGGTTCGCCTCCTCGGCATACCGGTCCGGCGTCGCATCGACATTCAGCGGATTGTTCTTGCCCTTGCCGGCGGCGACGATGGTGTGGCCCATCGCCGTCACGAACTCGATCAGTTCCATGCAGGAGGACGGCTCGTCGCCCGCGCCGAGCGAATAGGTCACGCCGAGGCGCTCGGCCTCGCTCTTGAGATAGGCGCCGATGGTGACGTCCGCCTCCACGTTCATCATCACCAGGTGCTTGCCGTGCTCCATCGCCGACAGGCCGATCTCCGCACCGACGGCGGGCACGCCCGTCGCATCGATCACCACGTCGATCAGGCCGCTGTTGAGGATCGCACCGGAATCCGAGGTGATCGCGATCTTGCCCTGTTCCATGGCCGCGTTGAGCTCGTCGGTGCCGGAGGCGTCGCGGTGATGGCCCTGCGCACGGTAGGCGATGTCCACCGCGCCGCGGGCACGGGCAATATTGAGGTCGCAGATCGCGCCGATCTCGATGCCCGGCATGTGGGCGACGCGCGTGACGATGTCGGTGCCCATCTCGCCGCTGCCGATGAGGCCGATCCGGATGGGCTTGCCGGTATCCGCACGCGCCAGCAGATCGCGCGCAAGACCCGTGGGGGCGACATTGATGGACATTCCATTCCTCCCGATTGACTTTGCTCTCGTCTATTGCACATTTGTGATTATGTCAATGTGAATGTTCTAGACAAGACAACGCACAGAGAGCTGCAAATCGCTATCGGCCCATAGAAATTTCTCTATTTTTTCAATGGAATTTCACACAGTCGACGCCTCCGCCCGCGACGCAAAGCCGGGATAGCTCTCCCAAATTCATTTGTACAAGCCTGATTTTATAATTTTTTTTGTTCATGCGGTGATACAAAAAACCGGCGCGTCCGGAAAGGCCGCACCGGCTTGGGGATTTGCAGCGCCGGATCGGGAGAGCCTATCCCGCCAGGAGGGCGCTGGCCGTCTGCTCGTCCGTGATGAGGGTGGTCGGCGCGACGGTCCGCAGCGCGGCGCGGATGGCGATGCGCTTTTCCCTGCCGCCGGAGACGAGGATGCGCTCCGGCGTCCGCCGCAGGCGCGGCAGCGCAACGGAGATCACCCGCTCGTTCACCTCGTGATCGAGCACATTCCCTTCGGCATCGATGAAATTATAAAGAACGTCGCCGACGGCGCCCGCTTCCACCAGGGACCGGCGGTCGGCCTCCGTCAGGTAGCCGGTGCGATAGCTGGTGGTGAGATTTGCGATCCCGCCGACGGACAGAAGCGCCACGTCGAGCTTGTCCGCCATCTCGAAGATCGCCGCCAGGCCACACCGCTCCAGCAGCGCATGCTTCGTCTCCGGGCTGTCGACAACGGCCGGCGCGGGCACGAGATAGCCCTCGCCGCGGAAAAGCTCGGCGAACTGCCAGGCGAATTCCGCCGGGTTGAAGCGCCGCGCCGCGGAGATACCGCCGAGCAGCGAGATCACGCGGAAATCCTCGAGCGCGCCGCCGGCTATGAAGGGGAGCGTGTTGTAGAGGGTCGTTCCCCACCCCACCCCGACGGTCATGCCGGGCGCCATCAAACCGGAAATATGCGCCCCCGCCGCAGCGGCGATCACCTGCGCAGGATCGCCGCCCTCTTCAGCGAAGGGGGCAATGACCACCCGGCGGATATCGAATGCCGCCTCGATAGCCCGCTCAAGCGCGACCAGTTCGGAAAGCGGGGATGTGATCGAAATCCGCACCTCGTTTCGGCGACGCGCCTCTGCGAGCATGCGCACGACCATGACACGGTTGATGCCGAGGCGGTTGGCGATCTCGTTCTGGGTGTGACCCTCCACATGATAGAGCCAGGCCACGCGTGCGCGCAGCCGATCGGCCTCGCTCTGCACAACAGGCCCGCCGACGATCTGGTTCATGCCACCTCCATGACGGCGAGACCCGCCGTTCAACCTGCCAGGCCCGCAAGCGTGTCGCGCCGGGCCGCCCGGCACCATCGGAGTTTTAATCTCCGGTAGTGCACATTATTCTTTTTTGTATCACGATTGTTCTAGCCACTTCAATGCGCGAAGCCACCGGGAACGCCTTGACACCGCAGGACGGTCAAACATATGATCCTGCTCGCATCTGTTTGTTCAAATTAAATGCGGCAAACGCCTTTCAACCGGCTTGAAACGGCGGCGAAAAGGTAAACTTCCATGGCCCAGACGCGATTGCCATTTTCCGAGATCCCGCCGCTTCGCGCCGCGTTTCGCAGCGTGAAGCGGGCTTTGCGCGACAGGCATGGCCGGCTGGAGACGGAAATGGCGACGGCGCTGCCTGGGCCCATATCCCGCCCGGCGCTCCACATGCTGCGCCACATCACAACCGTGGCGAACGGAATCGACGGGCTTTTGTCGGGCGTCGCCGACCGGGTGTTCGGGGACGATCCGCAGCGCGGCGAAGCATATGCGCCGCACAGGCGGGCACCCTCGCAGGCCGAGGCGGAGGCGGCCTTCCTGCTCTCCCTTACCGCGCGGCGTCTTGGCGTCACCGACCCGTCCGGACTGCTCGCATCGGCCGCCCCGGCCTTCGTCGCGCAAGACGAAACGATCGATGCCGACCGGGCATCAGCGATCCTAGTTGGCCTTCTCGACCGTGTCGGCGCGCCCAAGGAGCGGCTTGCACTCTTCTCGGCGCTTTTGGCGACGCTTGCGGCCCGCAGGCAAGCCGCCCTGCGGGAGACGCTTGCGGAGAGTGCGGCCGACCTCTGCGCCGCGCTTCAGAGCGAGATTCTTGCCGCCCTTGCGACCGGGGATCCGGCCCGGGCTTCGCTCCTGCTCGAAAAGTACTCCGCCCATGTTTGACCTTGCCGAACTCGTCGCGGCATTACCGCCGTCGAACCAGCCGTTGCGGCAGGCCGTGCGCCGGCTGCACTGGTTCCGCGCCGCCTTCGAGGCGACCGCGCGCCACTGCGGCGAGACGATGGGCTGCACATTCGCCGTCGACGAGCACAGGCTCGCCGGAATCTTCGTCCGGTGGCTGAAGTCGATCGAGGCGCAGAAGCCCGGCGCCCGGTCGGAGCGCGAGGAATTCTTCGATTTCGTGCCGTCGCTCGTGCTGCGCGAGCTTATCGCCGACATGCCGCTGAAGGCGCTTTGCCCGCCCGACAACGTCGACGGCAATCCACCGGCGGAATTCTGGCCGGAAGGCTATGTTTGTACGATGTTCTGCCTTGCCGTACATGCCAAGGCGCTGGACGAGGAATTTCACACCCGCCGCGAGATCGACCGCATGGTCGACGACCTGCGCAGTTGGTACTCGTTCAAGGAAAACGCCGCGGAAGACACGGCGTTCGCGGCGGGCTTCTTCCAGAAGCTGCTTGGGCATGAACCGAACTGGACCATGCCGGCCACGTTCCGCGCCCGCAACCGTGCGCCCCAATAGCGACGCGGATGGCCCCGGCTTTGCTCCGGGCGATGCGCTGAGAATGAGCGGAAGGTTATTCCGGTCACCGTCCAATGGACGCACCCGATATTAACGGCTGTGCGGCAAGCTCCTATAGCGGAGCGCTTGTCGTGACCCGACATAGGCGGCCTCTATTTCCTCTGGCTCATCGCAAGGGAGAGCCGGAAATGACCGGCAAGGCTGAGAACACGCCCACCGTCCGCCTGCATGGCTGCGACCTGAAACTACACTACGACGAGCGCACGATCTCGCAGGGCCTTTCCGCCAGCATTGCCGACGGCTCATTCACCGTCATCGCCGGGCCGAATGCCTGCGGCAAGTCCACCCTGCTTCCGCCGGCACTGTCATCCTCGACGGCAAGGCCATCGGCCAGCAAGAGATGTCGCCCGCCGATTAGGTCTGCTGCCGCAGAGCGCGACCGCCGTAAAGCGGGAGGTGTTGAAATGCTTCGCCGCCTGGCGCTTCCTCATCCCTTCAAAAACACCAGACGCACCTTCAGATATAAGTCCACGGTAAATATCCCCCTCGCCTCTCCTGCGCTTGTTGCAAAAGAAAAATGGGTGGCCGAATTTTACTTCGCCGATCTCGTCTATTCCGGCCGACCGCCATCCCTATAGCCTTATCGCCTCGGCCATGGCGTGGATCATCACGGCGGCCGAGGCTGCGCCGGGATCCATGTGGCCGAGCGAACGTTCCCGCAGCTTGGCGGCCCGACCCCTCGTCGCGATCATCGACCGTGTTGCGGCGGCACCGTTGTCGGCCGAGGCGATGACATCCGCCCAGAAAGCGTCTGCGGTTTTATTCCGGGCGACCGCGTTGCCCGCCGCATCGGCCGCCGGAAGCCAGACATCCAGCATGGTCTTGTCGCCGCGCTGCCCCTTGCCGCGCTCGGCTATCCCGCGGGATATGCCGTCGATAATATCGGCGCAGGCTTTTGTATCCAGCACCGCGTGAGAGGCCAGCGCCTGTGCCGCCCGGCGGAAGCCAGTGGAATACAGCGGGCCGGACGACGCGCCGACGGCATTCAGGAAGGCAGTGGCAGCGGTCGACATGACATCGGAAAGGCTGCTCCGATCGAGGTCGAGTTTCGAAAGCGCTCCATGGACGGCGACGAAGCCGATCGACATCGTGATCCCGTGGTCTCCATCACCGATCGCGCCATCCAGCTCGGAAAGATGATCCCTTTCATCCTCGATCGCCCGCGATATCATTTCAAACATTCTTGCCAAACGGCTTGCCGGGCTTTCCGACATTCAATCCTCCCAGTATTACAGGATCACATCATACCCGTGGCCAGAACCTGCGACACCTATCCGTTGATGCGCAACGCACTTGTTTCGCACGGATGCGAGAGCAGATCAGTCAGTTCCTCGTCGAGATGGATGATGGAAATCGACGCTCCCACCATATCCAGCGACGTGCAATAATGGCCGATCCAATTCGCCTCGATATCGATCTTCTTGGCGGCCAGCCGCTGTACCACGCGACGGTAAAGAATATAAAGTTCCATCATCGGCGTGCCTCCGAAGGAATTGACGAGAACGGCCACCCGTTCGCCCGGCCCGGCCTTCATTTCCGAGAAAATCCTGTCGATCACAGAATCGACGATTTCATCGGCCGCGCGCATGCGCTCACGCGACACACCCGGCTCGCCGTGGATGCCCATGCCGATCTCCATATCGTCCGGCCCGATGTCGAAGTTGCGCCGGCGCGTCTGCGGCATGGAGCCGGATTCGAGAGCGACGCCGATCGTATAGGTGCGCGCATTCGCCTTTCTCGTGACCGCCTCGCATGCATCTAGCGTCAGGCCGCGATCGCAGGCGGCCCCCGCGATCTTGAAAATGAAGAAACTGCCGGCAACGCCGCGCCGACCGTCACGGTCTTCCCGCGAAGACGATGCCACATCGTCCGTGGTCAGCACCGTCCGCACCGCGATGCCCTTCTCCATCGCCAGTTCCGCGGCCATTTCGAAATTCATGACGTCGCCGGCATAGTTGCCGTAGACGAAAAGCACGCCGGCATCGCCGGAGGCGGCGACGGCGCAGCGCAGAATGGGATCGGGCGGGGGTGAGGAGAAGATGTTACCGACCGCCACCGCATCGGCAAGCCCCTTGCCGACATAGCCGGCGAAACAGGGCTCGTGGCCTGCGCCACCGCCGATCACGAGGCCGACCTTGCCCGTCCTCGGGCCATCGCGCGCGACGAGCGCGCGGTGGGAGCCGTCGATCGGCCGGATATACTTATCGTGCGCCTTCAGAAAACCGTCCATCATCTCCTCGACGACGTCGTCCGGCCTGTTCAGGAACTTCTTGACCTGCGTCCGGTAGAAGCCTGCCGGCTCGCGGGCCTTCGGCCGCTGCTGCGGCTTGTCGTTAAGGCTCGTCGCGCCGTCCGCCCGCAATATCCCTTGCGCGGTTTCCGCATCGGTGACCAGCACATTGATATAACCGCCCCGCAAGGCCGCGAGCAGGGCCGGAACCTTATCGAAACCACCGGCGACGCCGATGCGCGTACCGATCCGCCGCAGCGCGTCGAGGGAAATGCCGATGGTGCGCTCATCGAGCGGGCCTGGAACCGGCCGGCCCTTTTCATCGATGAAACGCCCGGCGACGACACCGGCGACACCATGCGCGAGGTAATGCTGCAGCGAGGCCGGCTCCAGCAGGCCGCTGGTGTGAATGGTGGAGTTGGGACGCAGGGACGATACGCCGAAAACGATGCGGTTGGCCTGATCGAGCGTGGAAAACTGCTCCTTGAGCAGTGGCTCGTCGAGCAGCAGATGGCGCAACTCCGCCGTGGCGACAATGGCAGGCGCCGTCAGGTTCACGCAGCGCGCTGCGAGCGCATCGGCGATCTTCGCAGCGCACAGCTCGGGCGTATAGGCAAAGCTGGCGTTCATTCCGCCGGTCGCCTGCACGACCGTCATATCCTGAAGCGTGCTGCCCTTCATGTGCTCACCGATCGCGAGCACCGTCCGTCCCCAGGCGACAGCCACGGTATCGCCGGCCTTGAGCAGGTTGGGCAGCGCCTGGGCACCGGCGGCGCCCAGCCTGTCGATCAGCGACCGTCCGCTTTCATCGCTCGGCACCACAAGGCAATCCAGGAGGCCGAAATGGCTCTTGAGTTGCTGTGCGACGGTGAGCGATGCGAGACGGGCCGGCTCCAGGGATATCTTGACGATGCCCTTCTCGCGCGCGTCGGCGAGGTAGTTGTTGACGGTGGCGCGCGATACCCCCATCGCATCGGCGATCTCGCCCTGAGTCATTCCGTCTTCGTAATAGAGCCAGCAGGCCCACACATAAGGGTCATCGCCATAGCGCAGCGGCATCGCATTGAGCCGCTCCATGCTTCCGTTCCTGCCTGCGCCGCCTTTACGCACCAACGTCATGGATCTGTGCAGCTCCTTCATTCACCGGTGGCTAGGATGGAAGCAACGTCAACGCTTTGCAACCGCCCTGCCCCGGAATAAGGGCGTGACCGCGTCACGATGAACGCGGCCACGCCGTCTTGGGAGATACATACCGGATCCGGCCGCGTCGGCCGGCGTTCCTCACCGAAGCCGGGTACGTGCCCCGAGCGACAGTTCTTTCAAAATGAGGGCGCAGGAGGTCGCACCGGCATCGAGAACTCCGAGCGAGCGGTCGCCAAGGCGGCTTGCGCGGCCGATTTTCGCCACGAGATCAAGGGTCGAATCGCGACCGGCTTCCGCGGCCTCGACGAGACGGAGAAGCGCATCGCCGAACGAATCTCCCTTTGCATGCGCCGCGTCGAAGGCCTCCACGGCTGGCACCAGCGTATCGAGCATGGTCTTGTCGCCGACCTTGGCCGAACCGATCGACTGGATGCCTTCGAGCCCGGCATGCAGCATGCGGCTGTAGGCATCCGCATCGACGGCGGCGGCGCCCTGAAGTTTCCCGGCGAATTCGGTGAACATGACGCCGTAGAGAGGGCCCATGGAACCACCAATCTCCGTCATGAGCACGGTGCCGAGCGTATCCAGTGCATCCGCGAGGGAGGAAGACGTGCCTTTCAGCCGGTCGGCCGCAATGCCGAAGCCCTTCGCCATGTTCACACCATGGTCACCGTCCCCGATCTTGCCGTCGATCTCGCTGAGATAGGCCCGGTTCTCGATGATCCTATCGGCGATCGACAGGACGATGGAGCCGGCCGAGGGATTGTCGAATGTCTGCATGATAAGTCCCTCGCTCACAATGCGACCGTGCAGCTTGCATCGGCATCGATGAGCGCCTTCAGCTCGGCGTCGAGCGCCATGACCGTCAGCGTCGCGCCTACCATTTCGAGCGATGTGAAATAATTGCCCACGAAGGTCCTGTGGATGGTCAGGCCCCTGGCCGTGATCTCACGCTCGATCGTGTCGTTCAGGATGTAGAGCTCGTTCAGCGGCGTTGCGCCGAGGCCGGAGACGAGAACAACGACCTCGCTACCGGCCGGCAGATTGTGATCGTCGAGGACGATGGCGCACATGCTTCTGGCCACTTCGTCCGCGCTCTTGAGCGGCTCTACCCGGACGCCCGGCTCGCCATGATGGCCGATGCCGACTTCCATCGTGCCCGGTTCAATCCGGAAGTTCGGGTGCCCGACGGCCGGCAGCGTGCAGGGGCCGAGCCCGACCCCCACCGAGCGGCAATTGTCGATCGCCCTTTGCGCGGTGGCACGAACCTCTTCGAGGCTTGCGCCGGTGGCCGCCTTGGCACCACCGACTTTCCACATGAAAATCTCGCCCGCAACGCCGCGGCGCTTGTGCCGCTCTTCAGCCGGCGCCGAGCAGACGTCGTCGTTGGCAACGACGGTAGCAACCTCGATGCCCTCCTTCTCGGCCAGCCGGACGGCCATCTTCACGTTCATGTTGTCGCCGGCATAGTTGCCGTAGAGGCAGACGACGCCCTTGCCGCCATTGGCTTCCCGCATGGCGTCGGCGAAGCTCTTGGCGGTGGGGGACGAAAACAACTCGCCGACCGCCACGGCGTCCAGCATGTTCCTGCCCGTATAGCCGACGAAGGCCGGCTCGTGGCCCGATCCGCCGCCCGTGATGATGCCGACCTTGCCCTTGACCGGCGCATGTTTCGAGACAACGACCCGCGGATTGTCGGCAAGCCGCACGAGATCGGAATGGGCCTTGACGAACCCCTTGATCGTGTCTTCGACCACTTCGTCAGGATTGTTGATGAACCTCTGCATGTTATCTCCCATGTGTGTCGTATGGACCGTCAGAGGATCGTGTAGCCGCCGTCGATCAGAAGATCGGCGCCGTTGATCATGTCCGCCCCGGCGGATGCGAGGAACACGGCGGCGGCGGCAATCTCTTCCGGATAGGCGAAGCGTCCCGAGGGAATGCGCTTCCTCGCCGCCTCCCCCTTCTCCCCGCTCCAGGCTTTCTTGCCGAGTTCCGTCAGAACGATCGTCGGAGACAACGTGTTGACGCAGATACCATGCTTGCCCCACTCGGCGGCGAAGGTCTTCGACATGCCGATGACTCCAAACTTGGATGCGCAATAGGCGACGTGTTCCTCGATGGCCACCGTGCCCGCTTGCGAAGCGAGGTTGATAATCTTTCCGCCCTTGCCGGCCGCGATCATCGCCCGGCCAACGGCCTGCGTCACGAGGAAACTGCCCTTGAGATTGATGTCGATGGTCCTGTCCCAATAGTCGAGCGGCAAATCCTCGGCAGGTGCAAGGAAGACGACGCCGGCGCTGTTGACGGCGATATCGATGCTGCCAAACGCCGACAGCGCGCCCGAAACGGCGGCGTTGACCGATTTGGGATCGGACACATCGCAGACGAAGGGCCTGGCGTCGCCCGCCAGACGGCCCGCCTGTGCACGCGCGGCCTCCTCGTTGATATCGAGAACGGCGACCCGCGCTCCCTTGCCGGCGAAGGCTTCCGCCATGGCCGCGCCGATGCCCGAAGCCCCACCGGTCACCAGGGCCACCTTTCCCGCAAGCGGGAAATTGAGATCAATCTGGGGGGCAGCATCCGTCATATCGTCATACCTCGTTAAGGAAACGGCACGAGTCGGACTCATCGACGACGATGACAACCTCCTCCTCATTTCGACAAAAATCAGATAACAGTCGACAAATGTCAACAAACATTATTCAATACGCAAAACGCACTCAACACCCCCAGCGGCTCTGATATTTTGTGCAATTATTGCGCTATATTGCACATATTCTCGATTCCTTATTCGAGGAATTCCGGCCCGCCCAGGCTACCAAGCAGGAATACCGCCAAGTCTGCATTCAATAATAGACAAAAATCGCACCATATCCACGTCAACGCGATGCGGTCGCCATTTTCCTGCCGCACATATGTTGACTTTTTTCAGAATGAACGATCATATGTAATGAACGAATGCGCAGATGGAATACAAATTCCCATGCGCCCCGCGGAAATCGAGGATTCCGCGATACGGGAGGAGAGAATGTCCGCATCGTCACCCGAAGAGCGGGCCGAAGCCGGCCTTTTGCTGGATGTGACAGAGCTTACCAAGTCGTTCCGCGGCGTGGCTGCGCTGGTGAACGGCCGGTTCGCTCTTCGCCCGGGTTCCGTTCATGCGCTCTGCGGCGGCAATGGCGCCGGCAAGTCGACCTTCCTCTCCATCATCATGGGAATCCACCAGCGTGACGGCGGCGTCGTCCGCCTGCGCGGCCAGGAAGTCGATTTCGCCAATCCCGCAGAAGCCCTGGCCGCCGGTATCTCGATCATCGAGCAGGAACTGAGCCCGGTGAGCGGCCTCACCGTTGCCGAAAACATATTCCTCGGCCGCGAGCCGCTGACCCGGTTCGGCACCGTCGATTTCGCCACGATGAACAGGCGCGCCAAGGCTTTGCTGGACGAGCTCGGCTTTGAGCTGGCCCCGCAGACCTCGATGGGCAACCTGTCTGTCGCACAGATACAGCTTGTCGAGATTGCCAAGGCGCTCGGGCGCGATGCCGAGATCATCATCATGGATGAGCCGACGTCGGCGGTCGGGGTTGCCGAAGCCGATCATCTCTTCGCGGTAATCCGGCGCCTCAAGGCGCGCGGCAAGGGCATCATCTACGTATCGCACCGCCTGAGCGAGGTCTTCGACATCGCCGACGACTACACAGTGTTCCGCGATGGCGCCTATGTCGATTCCGGCGCGATGGCGGATATCAGCCGCAACGAGCTGATCCGCATGATCGCCGGGCGTGAACTCGCCGAAGAGTATGTCAAGACCAGCACGCCGGGCGAACACACGATCCTCTCCGTGACCGGCCTCTACCGCCCGGGCCGGCTCACCGACATCAACCTTGATCTGCGCCAGGGCGAAATCCTCGGCCTTTACGGCCTGATGGGCGCCGGCCGCACGGAAATACTCGAATGCCTGTTCGGACTTTACAGCGGCTGGACGGGACGGATTGATCTCGACGGCAAGCAGATGTCGATCGCGACCGTGCAGGATGCCATGGCCGCCGGCTTCGGGCTGGTGACGGAAGACCGCAAGCAGAGCGGCCTCATCATGCATTCGAGCGTGCGCAGCAACATCTCCCTGGCGATCCTGCCCACGCTCACCAACACCATCGGCGTCGTCGACAAGCGTCGTGAAACGAGCCTGGCGAAGGAGATGATCGCCAAGTTCCGCATCCGCACCGCATCCGATCAACTGGCCGTCACCGCCCTTTCGGGCGGCAACCAGCAGAAGGTGGTGATGGGGCGCTGGCATCTCACCAAGCCCAGAATCCTCCTTCTGGACGAACCGACACGCGGCGTCGACGTCGGCGCCAAGCGCGAGATCTACGCGCTGATGTCGGAATTCGCCCAGGCAGGCGGGTCCATCATCATGGTCTCGTCCGAAGTCGAGGAGGTCCTCGGCATGTCCGACCGCATCGTGGTGATCCGGGACGGCCACGTTTCGGGCACCGTCGCCCGTGCCGAGGCCAATCAGGAAACCCTTCTTCATCTGGCGGCATGAGATCGGGGCAGGCTACCGGCACCGCATCGAAAGAACAAAGTGGATAGGACGATGAATACCCAGAACCAAACCGCTCCCGGCAGCAGTCCGAAAGTATCGGCGGTTCCGCTGCCCGGCCGCCTTCTGCGAGACTACGGCATCATCATTGCCTTCTTCGTGCTGTGCGCCCTTCTGACGGTCATCTCGCCCTATTTCCTGACGTCGCAGAACCTCCTCAACATGCTGCGCCAGTCCTCGATCAACGGCATCCTGGCGATCGGCCTCACCTTCGTGATCCTGACGCGCGGCATCGACCTTTCCGTCGGATCCGTCGTCGCCCTTGCGGGCATCGTCGGCGCGAGCTTCGCGACGACGTCGCCGGTCGCGGGCGTGTCGGGCACCCCCTATCCTGCGCTCGTCGCGATCGCCGTCGGTCTCGTCATCGGCCTTCTGTGCGGCACCGTCTCGGGCATCGTCGTGACGCGCTTCCGCGTTCCCTCCTTCGTGGTCACGCTGGGCATGCTATCCTCCGCGCGAGGGCTCGCCATGCTCTATACCGGCGGCAAGCCCGTCCCGAGCCTGACGCCGGAGTTTCGCTGGATGGGCACCGGCCACGTGCTCGGCGTGCCCGCCCCTATTCTCGTTCTGCTCGTCGTCTTCGCCGTTTCCTGGTGGGTGCTGAGCAAGACGCGGTATGGCCGGCATGTCTATGCGGTCGGCGGCAACCCGCGCGCGGCAAACACATCGGGTATCCGCGTCTCGCGCATCCGCCTCTCGGTCTTCATGATCTCCGGCGTGACGGCAGCGCTTGCCGGCCTGCTTCTTGCAGCACGCACGGGCTCCGGCCTGACGCAGGCCGGCGTCTCCTATGAACTGGACGCCATCGCGGCGGTCGTCATCGGCGGTACCAGCCTGTCGGGCGGCACCGGTTCGGTGACGGGCACCCTGTTCGGCACCCTCATCATCGCCGTCATGAACAACGGGCTCGACCTGCTTGGGGTCGACTCGAACTACCAGCAGATCATCAAGGGCCTGATCATCGTTCTGGCCGTCATGATCGACAGCTCTCGCCAGAAAGAGGCCGAGTGAAGGGCAACATGCCCACCTTACCATCCATGTAACAACCCAACGGGAGGAACCGCAATGAGACTTCTTAAACTCGGTATTGTCAGCGCACTCGCCTTGTCAGCGATGACCAGCCTGTCCAGCGCCGCAGACCCCATCAAGGTCGGCGTATCGCTTTACGGCCTCAAGGCCGAATTCATGCAGCTCTGGGCTGCTGCCGTCCAGGAAAGCCCGGCCGTCAAGAACGGCAAGGTCGAGGTCACGGTCTTCGACGGCCGCTACGACCCGCTGGTCCAGCAGGAGCAGTTCGCAACGATGATCAGCCAGAAGTACCAGGCGATCATCTTCGCTCCGATCGACGCCGATGCCGGCGCGACGGCTGTCAAGATGGCACATGACGCCAATATCCCGGTCGTCGGCACGAACACCCGCGCCAACACGGACCTCCTGTCCTCTTATGTCGGCTCCGACGATACCCTGTCGGGCTACATGGAAGCCAAGGCCGTGCTCGACAAGATCGGCTGCAAGGGCAATGTCGTCGTCATCCAGGGCCCGATCGGCATCTCCGCGCAGATCCAGCGCAGCGAAGGCAACGACAAGGCGCTCGCCGAATGCCCGGACGTCAAGGTTCTTGAAACCAAGACCGCCAACTGGTCGCGTGCGGAAGCACAGGCCCTGATGGAAAACTGGCTGACCCGCTATCCGGGCCAGATCGCCGGCGTCATCGGCCAGAACGACGAAATGGCGCTCGGCGCGATCGAAGCCATCAAGAGCCAGGGCCTGAACGTCAGCGACTTCGCGATCGCCGGAATCGACGGCATCACGGACGCGCTGCTTTCGGTCAAGTCCGGCGAGATGACCTCCATCCTGCAGGACGCCCGCGCGCAGGCGATGGGCTCCCTCGACGTTGCCGCCAAGCTCGCCGACCCCAGCTACGAGCCGCAGTCGGACGTCTGGACCCAGTATCCGGACATGCCGTTCGCTGACGGCAAGGCCGCCAACTACAATGTTCCGTGGACCCCGGTCACCGCAGAGAACGTCGATTCCCTCCTCGCGTTCCGCAACAAGTAATGGCTGAGACCGGCCGGCCCGGCATGTCCGGGCCGGCCATCCGCAGAAGGTAGACGCCATGATCGTTGTCTTTGGATCCGTTGCTCTGGATCTCGTGACCAATGTCTCACGCATCCCCTCCCCCGGTGAATCGCTCGCCTGTCCGGACTATGCGCTCGTGCCCGGGTCGAAGGGCGGCAATCAGGCGCTTGCGGCGGCGCGCTCCGGCGCGAAAGTCGTCCATGTGGCCACGGTCGGGCGCGACGAGCACGCCGAGCTTGCAACCGCCTTGCTGAAAGCCGAAGGCGTCGACCTGTCGCATCTTGCCCGATCGGACCGGATGACCGGGCTTTGCCTCGTCACGGTCGCCGCCGACGGCGAGAACACGGTGATCGCAGCCGCAGGCGCCAACCTCGATACCCGCGTGGCGCAGCTCGAAGCGCTCGAATTCGGTGAAGGGGATACGCTCGTCTTCCAGATGGAGGTGGCACTGCCGGAAAACTTCGCCGCCGTCGTCCTGGCGCGCCGACGCGGCGCAAGGACCGTGCTCAACGCCGCCCCGGCTCAGCGCGTTCCCGAGGAGACGCTGAGGGTGCTTGATGTTCTCGTGGTCAATGAGCACGAGGCGATGATCGTCGCCGAGGCGGTCGGGCTTTCGGTCAGCGGGCCTACCGAGGCTGCCGAAGGGCTGCATCGCACCTATGGCTGCAGCGCCATCGTGACGCTAGGCTCCAAGGGAGCGCAGGCATGGCATGAAGGCATCCTGCTTGAGATTCCTGCGCCGAAGATCGTTCCGGTGGACACAACCAGCGCAGGAGACAGTTTCGTCGGTGCATTCGCTGCCGCGCTCGACGGGGGAAGCGATTTTCCAACTGCCGTGAGACGCGGCGTCGTGGCGGGAAGCCTTGCCTGTACGCTGCCGGGCGCGCAGACCTCCATTCCCCGACTTGCCGATATCTTGTCTTTTTCAACCGATTTCTGATACCCCGGCATCTTCCCTCCTGCCCCGACGGATGCTGTCAGATGGTCAAAACAACGACAATGAGTGATTTGGATATCGATCAGTCGACCGAGATCGCCGCGCTCTATTACCTGCAGGAGGTGACGCAGGAAGAGCTGGCGCGGCGATACAACATGTCCCGCTCCCGGATCAGCAGGGTCCTGAAGCGCGCTCGGGAAACGGGCATCGTCAGCATCCAGATCCGCGCCAATCCCAATCTCGCATGGCAATTCGAAGCGGAGTTTCAGCGGCGCTTCGGCCTGACGAAGCTCCTCGTCGCCATCAACCAGCCCTCAGAGGAGGCCCAGCGCAGCACGACCGGCGCCCTCGTGGCGGCCTATCTCGACCAGATTTTGACCGATGGCATGACCGTCGCCGTCGGAATGGGCCGCAATGTCGCATCGATCACCGAGGCGCCAAGTTCACCGACACCCCGCAAGGTCATCTTCGCGCCGTCGATCGGCGGCTCGGTGCACGGCGCGGCGACGCTTAATCCCGATCACATCGCGCGGCGGCTGGAGGAACGTTTCGGCGGGCGTAGCAAGACGCTCTATGCGCCGGCCATCGTGGCGACCCGCGAGCTGAAGGAAGCGCTGTTGCGCAACGAGACGGTCAAGGAAACGCTTGACTGTGCACGCCGCGCAGATGTCGCGCTCGTCGGGCTTGGCGATCTCTCGGAAGACAGCAATCTCATCCGGATGGGGCTTTTCACGCCGCAGGAGCTCACCCAGGCGCGCGTCGCCGGCACCGTGGGCGATGTCATGGGCCATGATTTCATTTCGATCGACGGACGAAGCCTCGGCGGCATGATCGAAGGCAGGGTTATCGGCCTTTCCCTGCAGGAACTGCGCGGCATCAACAATGTGATCGCGATCGCCTCGGAAGCTACGAAGACCGCCATCATTCTCGGCGCGCTGCGCACCGGCGCGATCAACACGCTGGCGACCTCGCTTGCCAATGCCGCTGCCGTCATCGCCCTTGATGATGCAACCAAAACCTGACGCCAGCCGACGGCCGACCGGCCGCGGGCATGGCAAAGTACTCAAAGGATAGTGCGATGCGGCGGCTCTCCGACACGCCGGGAAGCGTGGATGTCATCCATAGCAAGGTCGTGGCTTGCGAATCTCATCTAGACGGTCTCATTGCGCCGGAAAGCCCGTTCTGGGACGCGGATAGCGGCTGCGTCTGGCTGGTCGACATGTCGCACCCGGCGCTGATCCGCACCCATCCGGGAACCGGAGAAACCCGGACCTGGACCATGCCTGAAACCATCGGCAGCTTTGCACTGTGCGAAGGCGGCGGCGCGATCGTGGCCCTCAGGAGCGGCGTCCACCTGCTCGAGCTCGACACCGGCAGGCTGACCCTATTCGTAACGCCCGAACCCGATCGGCCAGACAACCGTCTCAACGACGGAAAGGCCAGCCCCGAAGGCCGCTTCTGGGTCGGCAGCATGAACCTCTCCGATCCCCGCACGCCCGACGCCGCGCTTTACCGCATCGATCGCGACGGGCGCTGCACCCGCATGATCGACGGGCTCTACACATCCAACGGCCTCGCATGGTCGGCGGACGGACGCCGGATGTTCCATTCGGACAGCCGCGGGCAGGTCCTCCGGGTCTTCGACTATGACCCCATCGACGGCGGTCTTTCGAAAGGCCGTGTCATCGCGCGTCCTGGAGAAAACGACGGACGCCCGGATGGCGGCACCGTCGATCGCGACGGCTGCTATTGGAGCGCCGGCGCCTCCGCCGGATGCCTCAACAGATTTTCCGACAAGGGCCACCTTCTCGAGAAAATGCAGCTCCCGGTATCCGCCCCGTCGATGATGTGTTTCGGAGGACCGGCCCTGGACAGGGTTTTCGTTACATCCTTGTCACAAGGGCAGGAAGCGGGACGATTGATATCCTTCCCGGTAACCGCAAAGGGACTGCAAGGGCATCGTTTCCGCCTCCTGCAGTAGATACGCGGTCCCGGACTGGGCGTTCTCATATCCGCCATTGGATCGCACATAAGTGGAGTTTTCGGCGGTATAAACGATCTCCAGGGACGCTATCTCCCGTTCGAGGCGCTAATGCTGCGGTCGATCCGGCCAAGCCGTTTACCAATCGCGGCTTCCTTGCGCTCATCGCCTTACTGATTGCGCCAAGAACCTCAGCGAAGTGGATCCGTGCGCGAGGGCTGTCGGCAGGCCTGTCATTCTCTTTGCCTCATGATCATCAATCACGTCGTCCAGGAGATCACGTTTCTGAATGATCGTGGCGCGAACGGCAGATTGCACCGGTTCTCGACTGCCTTAGTTCCTGGCTTGAGCCCGTCCACCGGATGCACCTCACTCCATCCGGTGGATATCGGCCCTCTCTATTTGGAGGTCAGCGAAGCGGCATAACGGTCGGCGGCTTCGGTAGGGGGCAGGCCGAGCCATTCTTCACGATCGGCGGGCAGAGTCTCGGCAATCCATTTCCGGTATGCATCATCGTACTTGCCGTTCTTGTCGATCCCCGTCAGCGCCGCATCGACGGCTTCCCGGAGGCTGTCGTCTCCCTTTTTGAAGGCGAGACCGAATGTTTCATAGGTGAACGGCTTTCCTGCCAGGCGAACGCTCGGGTCGGCCTTTGCGAGGTCCATGAGCGAGAGAAAGCCAGTGGAATATGCGTCGCACCTGCCGGCCTTGATCGCCATCAGCCCTTCGGAATCTCCGTTCAGCGCGAGGACCTGCGCCTTTGGCAGCCGATTGCGAATGACCATTTCAGGGGTCGATCCAAGCGGAGCGCAAACCGTGGCATCCTGAAGGTCGTTCACGTCATTGACCTTGGAATCCTGGGGAACGAGCAGGGACTGACCGACACGAATGTAAACGTTGGAAAAGTCGACCTCGCGCAACCGGTCGTTCGTTATCGAGAGGGTCGCCGCGACCATGTCCACGCGGTCGGTCGTCACCGACGCGATGCGGCCGGCCTGTGCGACGGGAACGAACTCCACCTTGGCGTTCTCACCGAGGATCTGCTCGGCGATTGCGTTGGTAATATCGACGTCGAAGCCCGTGATCTCGTTGTTCTCGGGGTTGATCGATCCGAAGCGGGGCGAGTCATTGCGCACGGCGACGATCATGTAGCCGCGTTCCTTGATTTCGGTGAGTTTGTCCGCGGCGTGCACGGGTGTGAGGGGGAGGTTCGCCGCCAATGCCAGCGCCATGACTATCTTTTTCATCTGTGTATTCTCCTCTGGATTTTTGCGGATCCCGCCCGAAGGCGGACGGCAGGGCCGCGACCTCGCGGGCGTGACGAAATGCAGCTTCTTCGTCTACATTACCGCCTGAATTCAGGCTCGCATTCAATTGCGGCGCTGTCAATTCACCGCCACCAGAAATAATATAGACCTGAATACAGACCTGTATTGACAAGGTCCCGGTGATCCGTATCCTCGCGGCACGGCCTTGGAAATCTGGGAGATCACATATGGCGCAAGAGACTGTGGCGGCGATGACCAACGAGCTCGCGGAATTCGTGGCTTCCTTCAGGGCAGACGACCTGCCGGCGGCCGTGCGGGACATGGCCGGGACGCTTGTTGTCGATGGCACGGCTGCGCTGGTTGCCGCCGCAAATGTGGAATATTCCACGGGGCGGATCATCGCGGACTTCGCGCGGGAGCAGGGCGGCAACCCGGTCGCCAGCGTCGTTGGACACGGTTTCAAAACCTCGCCCGTCATGGCTGCGCTGGCCAACGGCACGATGGGATATGCCTGCGATGTGGAGCCGCACCATCCGGAAGGTATTCTCCACCCCGTTGCCGTCATGATCCCAACCGCGATGGCTCTCGGGGAGGGCCTCGGCATCGAGGGCTCGCAGTTCATCGCGGCTGTGGCGCTTGGCCTTGAGGTTGAATACCGGGTGTCGATCGCGCTCGGTCCCTCGGAGCAATATGCGCTCGGCTTCCATCCGTCAGCGGTTTGCGGCGCTTTCGGCGCCACGGCCGCATCGGCCTATCTTCTCGGTCTCGACCGGGAGGCGACAGTGAGGGCGTTTGGCCTTGCGGCCTGCCAGGCATCCGGCATGATGGCTTGGGAAAGCGATCCTACCGAAAATGCCCGCCCCTTCCAGATGGGCGTGGCGGCACGCAATGGAGTGACGGCGGGTCTTCTCGCCAGGAAGGGGTTCGGCGGTCCATCCGGCATTTTCGACCACGGACATACCATCTTCAACGCATTCAGCCGCAAGCCCTCGCCGGAACTGCTGGTCCGGGACCTGGGATCCGCATGGGACGGCGTCATGGAAATGGCCATCAAACCCTATTCCTGCGTGGCATTTCTGCATCCTGCGCTCGACGCACTCCACAGCATCATGGACGAATCCGGGATCACTCCGGATGACGTCGAGTCGATCGTCATGCGCTTCCCGAAGGATGGCATCCACTGCGTCGATGGAAATCCATTGAAGAGCCATTGCGCGCAGTACATCCTTCCCGTCACGCTCAGCAACGGCCGTCTCCGGGTAGAGGATATCTTCGTTGACCGCCGTATCGGGAACCCGGCCTTGCAACGGCTATGCGAGGTCGTTTCCGTAACGTCGGATCCGGCGCTCGATCCATTGTTCCCCGATTTCTACGCGACAATTCTCGAAATCAAGACCAGGGACGGGCGAGTATATTCCCGCCGGCAGGATATCGCGCGCGGCTATCCCGAGGCGCCGATGACCGCCGACGAGCTTTCCGGAAAGTTCCGCGCACTCGCCGGGTCAGTCTTCGATGCCGATCACGTCGAGAGGCTTGAAAGAACGGCGGGCGCGCTTTGGGCGAGCCCCGATATCGGACCCTACATCGATCTGGTGAGTGCACCGGTCAGGGGGCTGCAGTTGTGAACGCGCGACCTGATCTAAAGGTGGGGATTGTCGGCTTCGGCAATGTCGGGCGCGGAGTTGCCGCGCGCCTTGTCGCCGGCGATATCCCGGGCGTAACACTCCATGCGGTCGCTTCGCGTGACACCGAGAAGGCAGCCGAGGCCGCGGCCCTGCTTTCGCCCGTGCTCCGCGTGCTCGACCTGCATGAGATCGTCGGGCAAGTCGATGTTGTGGTCGAATGTACGACGGCCGCTGCTTTTCCCGAGATCGCTCGCGCCGTCATCGACGCTGGCCGCTCCATGATTTGCGTCAGTGCCGCGGGCATTCTGGATTTCCCGGACATGATTGCGGAGGCAGCACGTACGGGCGCCCGTATTCAGATAGCAACGGGTGCGTTTCCGGGCTTTGACGCGATTCGCGTTGCCGCGGAGGGGACCATTACCTCTGTTCGTCACAGCTCCCACCAGAAGCCAGACTCCCTTGCAGGGGAGGAGTATGTCCGCCGGCAGGGCCTTCACTTCGAAGAAGCGCCGCCCAAGGACCCTGTGAGGGTTTTCAGCGGAACCGCGCGTGAAGCCGCCGAGGCTTTCCCGCGACACTTCAACGTCGCGGTTTCATTGAGCTTGGCCGGAATTGGTTACGACAGAACTACGGTCGAGGTCTGGGCGGATCCCTCGGCGAGCGGTGCGGTTCACACCGTCGAACTGGAGTCGGATGTCTCATCCCTGTCTCTTACCATCCGAAACAAGCCATCGGACAATCCGAGGACAAGCAAGGCGGTTTTGCCCAGCATTCTCGCGGCATTGCGCAGTCTGGTGACGCCCCTTCACGTCGGCAGCTGAACCGCGAACTGCAAGGTCAGGCCTGCCCGTAAACAGTATGCCGCTTAGTGTTCAGCGGTCTTAATCAGGAGCAATGACGGTGAGTCTTACAAAGAACAATTCCTCGGCAGGCCTGCAGGCGGACGGAGACAATACCGTGATCAACGGGGCAGAGGCGGCGGTTCTCACCCTGAAGGAGCATGACGTCACGCATGTTTTCGGGCTTTGCGGCGACACGAGCCTACCGTTCTACGACGCCTTGGCGCGGCTCGATCATGGTATAGAGCACGTTCTCACCCGCGACGAACGCAGCGCGGCCTACATGGCCGATGCATATGCCCGCGTCACCGGCAAGCCGGGGGTATGCGAGGGGCCGAGCGGCGGCGGCGCCACCTACATCCTGCCGGGCCTTGTCGAAGCGAATGAGTCGTCGGTCCCGGTGCTCGCCATCACAAGCGACGTGCCTGTAACCGCGCGCGGCAAATACCCGTTGACGGAGCTGGATCAGGAAGCCCTTTTCCGGCCTCTGACGAAATGGAATACCGTACTGGACCATGTCGAGCAGATTCCCGGCGCATTTCGCGCGGCATTCCGTTCCATGACGACGGGAAAGCCCGGCTCCGCCCATATCGGACTGCCGTATGACCTGCAGAAGCAGAGCCTCAGCTCCAGCACCGTCTGGGCCCAGCCCGAGCACGTGCGGTATCCCGCGTTTCGTACGGCACCTGATCCGGATCTCGTGGCTGCGGCAGCAGATGTCATTCTTGCAGCGAAATCCCCTCTCATCATCTGCGGCGGGGGCGTTTTGCTGGCGGATGCGACCGACGAGCTCGACCAGTTTGCGACGGCGCTGGATATCCCGGTCGCCTTCACAGTCAGCGGCCATGGCGTTATTTCGGATGCGCATCCGCTTTCGGTCGGTGTTGTGGGCACGAACGGCGGTGTGGAGCAGACGCGCGAAATCGTGACGGCGGCGGACACCGTCATCTTCATCGGATGCCGCGCGGGCTCGACATCGACGGAACACTGGCGCGTTCCGGCCCGCAACGTACCGATCGTACATATCGACATCGATCCTATGGTCATCGGCGCCAACTACAGATGTTCGGCCGGGATCGTCGCGGACGCCAAGCTTGCGCTCGCGGCCCTTGTCAAGGAAGTCACCGGGCGCCTACCCTCCTCGATCCGGAGGAACCGCGCCGACATCGTCGCGCGGCTCGACTCGCTTCGGGAGAAGAAATGGCGCAACTTCAACGTACTTGCCCAAAGCCTCGACCGTCCCATCCGGCCCGAGCGTATTGTCCGTGCGCTCCAGATGCATCTTCCGAACGACGCGATCATCGCAGCCGATCCCGGTACGCCCTGCCCCTATTTCTCCGGATATTACGCCTTCCCGCTTGCCGGTCGGCACTTCATTACCAACCGCGCACAGGGCGCTCTCGGCTACTCCCTTGCTGCCGCAATCGGCGCGTGGCACGGCCGGCCGACGTCGAAGTGCGTATCGGTCATGGGCGACGGGAGCTTCGCATTCACCGTGGGTGAACTCGAGACGATCGTCCGCAGGCGTATCCCGCTTCTCATGATCGTGTTTTCAAACTCGTCCTTCGGCTGGATCAAGGCGAGCCAGAAAGAGGGCTATGGGGAACGGTACTTCTCGGTCGACTTCACCCGCACCGATCATGCGCGCATCGCGGAGGCCTATGGAATCAAGTCCTGGCGCGTGGAGGATCCTTCGCTCCTCGACGACATCGTGAAGCAGGCGATCCAGTTCGACGGCCCCGCATTGATCGACGTAATATCGCAGCCTCTCGAGCAATCAGCCGTGCCGGTCAGTCAATGGATGGGCTGAGGCTTCCGGTTTGACTGACAAGCAGGCGAAACAGAAGGGGATCCTATGTCGAAAACGCCCTGCGTCGAGTTTATCAATGTCTTCAAGAACTATGGCGCCTACAGCGTCTTGCGGGACATAAATCTCACGATCAACGAAGCCGAGGTCGTCGTTGTCGTCGGGCCTTCAGGATCCGGCAAAAGCACGCTCATCCGCTGTATCAACCGGCTCGAGACGATCAATTCGGGTTCAGTCTGCGTAAACGGAGTGGCGATCGAACTGCTGTCGACCGACATCCGCGCTATACGCCAGGAGATCGGCATGGTGTTCCAGCAGTTCAATCTTTATCCCCACATGACGGTGCTTGAGAACGTGACGCTGGCCCCGATCAAGGTCAAGAAGGTCCCCGAGGCCGAAGCCGTCAAGAGAGCCAAGGAACTGCTCGATCGGGTGGGCATCGGCGACAAGCACAATGCCCGCCCCGGTTCCCTGTCCGGCGGACAACAGCAGCGGGTCGCGATTGCAAGGGCGCTTGCAATGCAGCCCAAAGTGCTGCTTTTCGATGAGCCGACCAGCGCTCTTGATCCGGAGATGGTTCGCGAGGTGCTCGACGTCATGCGCGGCCTTGCACACACGGGGATTACGATGCTCGTCGCCACGCACGAAATGGGATTCGCGCGTGAGGTCGCTGATCGGATCATCTTTCTCGACGGCGGCAGCGTCGTCGAGGACAGCCCGCCTGATCAGTTCTTTTCAAAACCGAAGCATGAGCGGACCCGCGTCTTTTTGTCGAAAATGCTGTGAGCTCCAGAGAATGGCGGTCGCAGATATAGGATGGGTGCACGGATGACCTGGAGCGTATTGAGCGAATACCGAGATCTTTTTGTCTGGAGCATTTGGACGACATTCCAGCTCGCCGTCATCTCCTGGATCGTCGCCGTCACGATTGCGCTCGTGATGAGCGTGATGCGGACCTCTCAAAATATGACGCTCCGCTTTGTCGGAGCGGCCTATGTCGAGTTCTTCCGCAATGTCCCGCCGCTGGTGATCATCTTCGTTCTGTTCTTTGCGTTTCCGCAATTGGGAATCCGCCTTTCGAACTTCGCCTCGGTCGTTTGGGGCGTGGGCCTCTACGGCGGCGCGATGATGACGGAGTTCATTCGCAGCGGCATAGAGTCCCTTCCGCGCGGGCAGTTCGAAAGCGCCATTTCGTCAGGAATGAGCCGTGGTCAAGCCATGCGCTACGTCATCCTTCCACAGGCCATTTCAATAGTGGTGCCTCCGCTCGGATCGGAGACCATCAATATCATCAAGAACACATCGCTCGGAGCCGCGATTTCCATGACCGATGTCCTTGGAACGGCAAATCTTCTGGGCGCGCGGACGTTCGCCTATGACGTCGTCTTCCTGGCGGCGGGCTCGATCTACCTTCTGTTCAATATCCCTACGGCGGCAGCTTTCAAATATTTCGAGGCCCGGACGCGGATGGGAAGGTGACCATGTTCGAACTTGACTGGCTTTTGCGCGGCAGCATCCTGCTTTTCCTCCTAAAGGGGTTTGGGGTAACGCTCGCGCTTGCGTTCCTGTCGGGGGCGATTGCGTTTTGCCTGGCGATTTTCCTGGCTGCTGCCCGCACATCCCGCAGCCCTTTCATCAGCCTTCCGGCCGCAGGCTACATCGAACTGGTGAGAGCGCTCCCGCTGATGCTGCTGATCTTTGGGGTCTTCTTTCTCTCGAAGCCGTTTCTCGGCATAGCCCTTACCCCTTTCCAGGCGGGCATCATCGCCCTCTCGGCATTCATGGCTGCGTTGCTCGCCGAGACCCTGAGAGCAGGATTAAACTCTATAGAAAAAGGGTTGATCGAAGCCGGGAAATCACAAGGGCTTTCGTCCGTGCAGGTGTTCCGGCTGATCCAGTTCCCCTTGATGGTAAGGCGCATGGCGCCGGCGCTGGTCAGCCAGTTCATCGCGCTCCTCAAGGCGACTTCGTTGACGGTGGTAATCGGGGTTCCAGAGCTTCTGGACAGGGCGACGGTGCTTTCAAACAGGCCACCATTCCAGCCGCTTCCAGTCTACCTGCTGATCGCGTTCGCATTCTTCGCGACAAACTACCTTCTGTCGCTCTTCTCGAACTGGCTCCAGAAAAGAGCAGAAAAATAGACGAAGCTGTATTCCTGGATGAACACTGGTATTGTCACTACAAACTTTCCCCGGCATTGACGCTGCACGCCAAACGCGCAGTCGCCTAGGCCCCGGATAGACATGAAGGCAGGTTTTACATGGCCAGGATTCTAGGCGCGAAGGACGACCCTATGCAACTCGTTACCGGCAGGAGCCAGGAGCCAGGCGGGAGCCTCGTCGACCAGATCGCCAACGAAATTGTCGGGATGATCAACAGCTTTGAGATCAAGCCGGGCGAGCGCCTCAACGAGGGCGAGGTTGCCAGACGGCTCGGCGTCAGTCGGACCCCGTTGCGCGAGGCGTTGAACAGGCTATCGACGGACGGCTTTCTGACGGTCCAGCCGGCCAAGGGCTTCTTTTCCCGTGGTCTCAGTCCCGTGGACATCTATCAGCTCTATCAGTTCCGGGCGCTCATCGAGGCCGAGGGCGCGCGCCTGGCCGCCGCTCACGGCAGCGCGAAGGCGATCGACGACCTGGAAAAATTCCTCGACGATACTGCAACGCCTGACGACGAGACGATCAAGAACCTCGTCTGTTTCGACGAAACCTTCCACGAGTCGGTTTTGCAGATGGCAGGAAACGATGAGATGCTTCGCGTTCTTCGTAGCCTGAACCAGCGCATCCGGCCGGTGCGATGGGTAGACCTCAGCCGGCGAGGACGCTCGACCACACAGAGCGAGCATCGCCAGATTCTCGCCGCAATACGCTCGGGCGACGCATCGGAAGCAGCTAAGCTGATGAGCTTTCATGTTTCCAAGCGGCTGGAGGAAATTGATGCCGCCGTGAGGCAGTTGTACGGACAGATATATGTCGATGGCGTCAAGGCCATCGCCTATTGAAGAAATGCGTGCGGCTTCCGAGACCGCCCCTCGATCACCGAAAGCGCCATCTCCGCTCGACGCAACGGCGTCAAACGGGCCCCGTCCGATGGATGCCGAAGCCTGGTAACTCCAGCCTCTTCGCTCACGTCCGAATGAACAACCTTCCAAAGCTCACATCTGGATGAGCCGCTTTTCCCTCAGTGCCTCGATGGCGTCCTCATCCAGGCCCAGCCAATCGCCGAGGATTTCGTCGGTGTGTTCGCCCAGAACGGGCGGCGGGCGGCGGATTGCGAGCGGCGTGTCGCTCAGGTGCATCGTCACACCGGCCAGCGTGATCTTTCCGGCCTTCGGATGCTCCATCTCGACGAGCTGACCCCTGTGATGCAGTTGCGGGTTTTCGACCACGTCCTTCATGGTGGCGATCTTGCAGGCGGGGATGCCGTAGGTGTTCAGCGCCTCGATCACGGCTTGCGTGTCATGCTCCAGGCACCAGGCCTGGACGACATCCTCGATCGCCGCCGCATTCTGGAGGCGCAGCGGCACCGTTTCGAAACGCGGATCCTGTACCAGTTCCGGCTTGCCGATCATGGCGCAAATGCGCGCGAAAAGCGGATTGGTGCCGGACACAATCAGCACATATTCGCCGCTCCCGGTAGAAAAGACATTGGCGGGCGACGAATAGCGGTCACGGTTGCCGGTTCGCAGCGGCGTGACGCCCTGATCGGCCTGGGACGACAGGCCAGTCGTCAACATCGAAACCGCGCTGTCGAGCAGGGCGACGTCGATCATCTGCCCCTTGCCGGTGCGCTCGCGGGCGTAAAGGGCGGCCACAGTGGCATTGGCGCCGTACATCCCGGTCATGTAGTCGACGTAGAATGTGCCGGCGAGCATCGGCGGCCCTTCCGGCTCGCCCGCGAGCGACATCAGGCCGCTCATCGCCTGGGCAATGCCGTCGAAGCCCGGCCGCATCGCATAGGGACCATCCTGGCCGAAGCCCGACAGGCGCGTCATCACCAGTCGAGGATTTGCCGCGTGAAGCACGTCCCAGCCGCATCCCATCTGTTCCATGGTACCGGGTCGAAAGTTCTCCACCAACACATCGGCCTGCCTGGCAAGCTCGATGAGCATCTGCGGCGCATCGGCATGCCGGAAGTCGAGGATCATCGAGCGCTTGTTGCGATTGAGCGACATGCCGTAGAGGCTCTCGCCGTTCTGGAAAGGCGGGAAATGCCGGCCATCATCGCCATAGCCGACCTTCTCGACCTTGATGACGTCGGCGCCCATGTCGCCAAGGATTTTGGTGCAATGCGGTCCCGCGATGAAACGGGAGAGGTCCAGAACTTTAATACCGTCGAGTGGGGCAGTCATCGTCGTCTCTGTTTCCGTTTCAAATCCGTTTGGCGGCATGAAGGCGACCGTGCTTTAGCTGGTTTCATCTGCCGCAGAGCTTTGCACCGATATCGCCCTTACAGGCGCGCCGGTGCCGCCTGCGACATTCAACGGCAGCGCCATGAAGAAGCTCTCGGTCTCGATCTGCGACAGATTGCAGACGTTCTCGAGAATGAGGATGCCGCGCGGCAGGAGCGTGAGGTGCGCGGCCAGATCGTCGCCGCCATCGCCGGGATCGAGACTTATGCAATCCGTGCCGACCAGCTTGACGTGCTTTTCCGCCAGATATTCCGCGGCCGAACGGGAAAGGCCCGGCCAGCTGTCGAGAAAATCGAACCCCGCCTCGCCAGTCGCCCACTTGTCGCCCCAGCCGAAGTCGAAGAGCACGATATCGCGCTCTTCGATCAGGATGTGGGCGGCTTCCCAGGCGCGGATATCTTCGGCGGTAACCTGGATATTGTTGGCCGGGAACGGACCGAAACAGAGCTTTACGGCCCGGCCGATGAACTGGTCGATCGGTACCTCGTCGATGTTCTTGCGCGCCGGGTCGCCTTCCCGCACGAAATGCGAGGGCGCATCGACATGCGTCCCGCTGTGCTCGCCCAGGACGAGCTGGTTCATTTCGGCCGGATCGCCCATCGAGCACCAGCGCATCTGGAAGAATTTCGGATGCGTCGGATAGGTCGGCATGCCGAATTCCATCCGTCGTGTCAGGTCGGTGATGCGGGAGCTGCCGAATATCTTCAGAAGCGAACGCGTGTTTTCACAGCCGCACATATCTAGCCTCTCTTGAGTTGCCGCGCCTCGGAGCGGGCCGTGATGACGGCGATGATGAGGACCAGGCCGTTGAAGATCGGCTGCATCCAGAAGGGCGCGCCCAGAAGGTTCAGCCCGTTGAAGCCGACCGCCAGCAGCAGGATCGCGACGAGCGTTCCCGGGACGTTGAAATAGCCGGGCTTGTAGGTCGTCACGCCGAGAAAGGCAGCCGCATATCCCGGCAGGAGCAGGTCGGGGCCGAAGCCGGCACTTGCTGCACCGCTCTGGCCAAGTTCGAAGACACCCCCGATCGACACGATCAGGCCGGCAAGCGTGAAGGCGAGCACCTTCACCCGTTTCGTCTTGATGCCGGCCAGGAACGCCACGCGCTCGGAACCGCCGACCGCATAGAACTTGCGGCCCATCGGCATCTGTTCCAGCAGGTAGAAGAGAACCACGGCAATCAGGAGGGTGAACCACACACTGACCGCCAGCCCGACGAAGGATGTCTGGCCGATCGCGAGAACGAAGGGCGGAATGCCGTTGAACAGCACCTGGCCGCCACTGAGGCTGAGTGTCAGGCCGCTGAGCAGGATGCCGATGCCGAGCGTCGAGATGAATGAACTGATCTTGAAGGTCACCGTCAGCAGACCGCTGAGGAAGCCGACGCCCGTCCCCGCGATGATCATCGACGGGATGACCACGGACGCGTCAAAGCCGGCACCGCCGAGATAGGCGCCGAGCATGACAACGAAGCCGATCAGATAGCCGAGCGACAGGTCGAACTCGCCGACGATCAGCGGGAAAAGGGCTGCGAACGCGACGCAGGAGACGACCGTCTGGACGACGAGTATGTTCTGCAGGTTGCGCGCCGTGACGAACTGGTTGCTCAAGGAGGCGAAGACGATGATCAGCAGGACGAACAGAAGCACCGTCGCATACCGCGTCAGAAGCGCCTTTCCGAAGGCGGCGAGCGAAGAGTGGTTCTCGCCGGGATGTGCGGAGGTGGTGGGCATCGGGCTTGGCTCCGTACTCATGAATAGGACCATTCGGAAATCTTGCCGCGCGTCACCTCTTCACCTTCGAGGCAGGCGCAGATACGCCCGTTGCGCAGCACGAAGATTTTCTGGCAATGCGCCGCCAGCTGATCAGGCTCGGTGGACAGCAGGATGATGGCAACGCCGTTTCTCGCGGCGGCATGCATGGCGGCAAACAGCAGGTCGCGGGCATTCGGATCGACGCCCTGCGTCGGGTCGTCCAGCACCAGCACGGCCGGTGCAAGAGAGAGCCATTTCCCCAGGATGACCTTCTGCTGATTGCCGCCGCTCAACGTGCCGAAGATCGCCGAGGCATCCGGCGGGCGAACGTCGAGCATGCGGATCAGGCGGGCGGCGAGCTCGGATTTCTGCCTGCCGCGATGCCACCATCGTTCGCTGGAAGGCAGGGTCAGGTTGTCGCCCATGGAAAGCGTCGCCACGCCGCCGGATCGCAGCCGGTCGGCCGGAAGGACGCACAGACCGGCCTTGATGGTGATGCTCGGATCGGCCTTTCTGGGCAGAACCTCGCCATCGACGAGAATATCGCCGGAGCTGCAAAAGATCTCGCCGCCCAGCAATTGCGGAATTTCCTGGAGGCCGCTGTCCGCCAATCCAGCAAAGCCGACGACCTCGCCCGCGCTCACCCTCAGGTCGATGTCTCGCAGGATCGAGGCGGACACCTTGCGAAACTCAAGTGCGGGATACGTCGATGCCGCGCGCCTGGCGGAGCGCGCCTGAGCCCAGTAGGCGTCGATATCCGCGGTGCTCACCGGAGAACCCTTTGTCGCGGCTTTGCTCGGCCCCGCCATGTGGGCGACGATCTCGTTGTTGGAGATTGCCGCCTTCGGTCCACTGTGAACGAGCCGTCCATCCCGCAGGATGCTGACGGTCTCGACGCGTCCCTCCAGTTCGGCCAGTCGGTGGGTGACCATCAGAATGGCAAGATCATCGTGCGCGACATCCTGGACATGCTGGAGGAAGGCTTCAGCCTGTTTTTCCGTCAACGAGGCGGTCGCTTCGTCCAGGATCAGAAGTTCGATGCCCGTCTCGACGCGGTCGAGCGCGATGACCAGCGATATCAGGGCACGCTCGTTGGCGGTCAGCGAGCCTGCGATGCGTTTGGGATCGATCTCGACCTTATAGCGCGAAAGCCGGGCGGCGGCCCCGGCATAGAGGTTGGGCCAGTCGATGCGGCCATGCCGGCAAGCGTATGACCCGAACAACGCCATGCACTCGCCGACCGACAACGTGTCGATCAGCGGCGCTTCCTGGTGGACGACCGCCACGCCCATGGCATTGGCATGATTGGGCGAGCTGAAAGCCGAAAGCTCCTTCCCGCCGATACGGATCAGGCCGCCATCCGGCTGGTAGACACCCGAAATGATCTTGCTCAGCGTCGACTTGCCGCTGCCGTTCGCGCCCAGCAGGGCGTGCGTCTGCCCCGGCAGGAGCGTAACGCTCACGTCGTCAAGCGCCTTGAGCCCGGCGAAAGTCTTGGTAATGCGCGCAACTGAAACGGTCACTTCGATGCTCCCGCGAACGCACCGGAGAGCCGGGACATCCCGGCTTCTCCGGTGCACACGATCACTTCCACAGGGCGTAGAACCTGTCTTCGTAGCTCGGGTCGGCTGTCCAGTCCTTGCCCGGGGCCGGCATGTTGTCCTTGTGCAGCACCGTGAAGGGCAGGCCTTCGCCATGCGGTTCGGCCAGCGGCTGCTTGTTGAGCAGGCGGATCGTCTGGTCGACGATCGCAAAGCCCATATAGCGGTTGTCATAGGCGGCATCGGCCACCTGGATGCGTCCGGCGCGGATGAAATCCAGGTTCTGCTGGTTGCCGAGGACGCTGACCAGCTTCACCTGGCTGCCGAGATTGGCGAGCTGCAGCGCCGTCACCTGAGCTGCAGCCGCCGGATCGAAGGGCGAAAACAGGTAGTTCGTATCGGGATTGGACCGCACGAAGCCTACGGTCTGCTGGCCGAGCGTGGTTCCGACCTGGCTGCCGGTGAAATATTGCAGATCGGAGATCTTGCAGTTCTTGCAGTCCTTCAGGCCATCGAGCAGGCCGGCCTGCAGCGCCATGACGGAGGGAAACTCCTTATCGCTGAAGACGCCGATATTGGCCTTGCCGTCCGAGTCCTTGACGATCCATTCCGCCGTTTCGCGGCCGAGCGCTGCATAATCGGGGGCGACGTCGAAAGCGTAAGTCAGAGCACCTTCCGCAGGCTTTGCGACCGGATTGGGCGTATCTATGCCGTTGGAGCCGGAAACCACCGGAATGTTCGCCTTCTCGGCCGCAGCCAGGCCGAGCTGGACCAGGTTGGGATCGATGGCGATATTGGCGATGACATCGGCGCCCGACGAGACGGCGTCCAGCATGGCCGCGTTCTGCTGGCGCGCATTGCCGCCGCCATCGAGCACCGTGACCTTCCAGCCGAGATTCTTGCCGATTTCGCTGATCGCGTCCGCCGGTGCGACGCAGCCATGCAGGACCGAAAAGCAGGTGATCACGGTGACGTTCAACTGCGCCGGCGCCTTGGCCGGCTCGGTCGGTCCCTTGAAGTCATCGGCTGCGGCAAGCGTCGCACAGGATGCGCAGGCCATGAGGGCTGCCCCCAGAATAGTACCCTTCATTGTCGTTCTCCTCACCTTGTTGTTCTAAAAACAGGACCGGCCACGGCCGGCGCCTTTCATGGCATGACAGCCTCAGGCGATTGCCAGCGGCCGAACAAGTGATCCCGTCGCGCCCGAGATCGGCAGCGGCATGCACAAGAACAGGAATTCGGAAATGCCGTCGCGCGACAGTTCCTCCTGGTAGACCCATTCGAGAATGGGCACGCCGTTCTCCTGCAGCAGGAAGCGGTGGACGGGCTGCGGATCGCCGTCGATGCCGGACGGCACCACCTCCAGCACGACATTGTCGGCGCCGACGGCCGCCGGGCCGAACTCCATCAGCCATTGCGCGCCTTCCAGATTGAGGCCCGAGCCCTCCGAGCGCGCCACCAGTTCCTTGTCCGGCCAGCCGTCCATGGTTCCGGTGCGGATCAGCACGACATCGCCCCGCGCCAGCAAGATGCCTTGCCGGGCACATGCCTTTTCCAGCTCCGCCTTGCCGATCGGCTGATGCGCCTCGAGCCGCTGAAGTCCGAGCGCTGCGGGGATGTCAAGCATGACGCCGCGGCAGACGAAGGGCGGCAGGGCGGCCGCGTCCTGGCACATGGGCCCGAAGTCGCCCAGGCACTCGTCGGCACTGTAGCCGCCATGCCATTCGGAATGCGCGCCGCAGGTGACATGGGCAAGGGCGTCGATATGCGTGCCCGTATGCGTCGTGCACATCAGAAGTTCGGAGATGAAGCCGAAGTTCACCCTGTTTTCGCGCAGGAACTCGAGGTCCTTCTGGTTGCGCTGGCCTCTCGGCGTCCGGTAGGTCAGCACCTGGAACTGCGGATGTCCCTCTGCCAGCGGCATTCCCGGCCACCACCCCGAGCAGAGATCGTATGCCTTTCCTGTCCTGGGAATGCTCAGGGCTTCCAGCGGGATGTCGAGAACCGGAAATCTTGATGACATGAGCTTCTCCGATGTTGGCGGGCGCGATCACAGACCGAGTGTGCAGGACGCCCAGCCGACGACGGTCATGCGGCTGTCGGAAGCCCGTCGCACCCAGACCTCAAGCTCGACCCTGGTCCTGCCGTCAGCATCCTTCGAGACCGCCGTGATCTTGCCGGTGAGCGCGATCGGGTCGAAGACCTGCAGCGGCGCGATAAACTTCAGCTGAAACCATCCGCCGGTGAACCAACTCGGGCCGAAGGCGCCCGCCAGCATTTCGCCGACAAGACCCGCCTGCTGCTGGCCCTGGACGATCGGCACCGGAAGATCACCGTTTCGGGCGATACGGATGTCGCTGTGGATGTTGGTCACATACTCGCCGATACGCGAGAAGACGGCTGCCTGCTCGGCCGTGATGATCTTCTCCATGGGAGCGATCACGTCTCCCACCTTCGAACCGGCATCGATGCGGTCGATGTAGCGTGGATTGTCCGGAAGCTCGCCGGTCACGGCGCGAGCGGGCGCCTCGCTGCTGGCGCGTCCGCCGATCGCGCCGGGCACCGTGCGCAGGATTTCGACGCCGCGGTGGCGGACCAGGCTTCGCCCGTCCTCGCCCGTCGCCTGCGCCTCCATGATTACGTAACCCTGCCCGCGCCGCACGTAGGATTCGACGTAGGCACCCTTCATCGTGACCTTTTCACCGAGGCGGACGGGGTTGTCGAACCACATCTGCTCCTCGGTGTGGAAACCGACCGTCTTGCTGCCGCGGTATTTCAGCGTGAAAAGCTGCACCAGATCGTTGCCGAGCAGGCAGGGATGGCCGATGCGGCCGCCACCGAAGGGGCCAGCACTCAGATACCATGGATTGTAATCATCCTGGGTGAAGGCGAACCGCTTGATCTTGTGGTCGTCAATGACGATCAACACGGGGCCGAATTCCTCGGGAATGTCGAGGTTTTCGAACACCGGCTCCTTCAATCCGGCTTCGAGGTCATCGACGGTCAGGGCCCGCCGGGGATCGGTCAGGTCGCGCCAGAGCGCGGCTTTGTCGGCATTCACGGTCATTGCAGTCTCCTCATCGGCATCGATACGTCCGGCGCTCGGCGCTCAGTCGTCGGCAGTTTGATCTTTCGCCAAAGCCTCGGCGATTTTCGCAACGGCAAGCATTCCCGGATCGTCGACCCCGATCGTGGCGTCGCCGAACATGCGCGCCCTCCCGACCCTGTTGGGACGGCTGCGGAATGTCTCGAGCGCGGACATCGCAGCGTCGGCCGCAGCCGGCAGCGTCGGCTCTTCGGATACACGCCGGACTATGGCATCGATCGAATCGAGGACGGTCTTGTCGCCCAGCGAAGCCTTGCCGCGTGACATCATCGCATCCAGCGCCGCGGCGAGCAGCGTTGCGAACTCGTCGGCATCGACCGCAACCCTGCCCTTGGTCTCCCGTCCGAGCGTCATCAGAGCGGTGGCGACGAGCGTTCCGAGGCTTGATCCGGTCGAGACGGCGGCCGCGCGGGCGAGAGCCGAAAAGGCTGCCCCGACATCGGCTGTCTGGGAGATATCCGTCTTTGCCAGGCCGGCAAACAGACGTGCCAGCATGGTGCCGGTGTCCCCATCGCCGAGCCTGGCGTCGGCGGCGTTCAGCGCCTGCTCCATCTCGCCCATGGCGCCGTTGACGGTCACAACGGCAGAGGAAAGGCCGGCCGGTGTGATGCTCATGGCTGAACCTTCCAGAACGGGCAGGATGAAGGCGATGCGAGCAGCGCCTCGATTTCCGGATCGGCGAAGCACAGGCTGACCGACACGCCGGCCATTTCCATCGACGTGGCAAAGTGGCCGACGAGCGGCTGGACGATCGTGATGCCGGCCTCGCCAAGCTTCTTCGAAACCCGGCGATAGAGGATGAACAGCTCTTCCAGCGGGGTTGCGCCGAGGCTGTTGACGAGCACCGATGCGCGCGTGCCGCTGCCCTCCGGCCGGTCGGCCAGCAGCCGCTCGACCATCTCGTCGGCAATCTCATCGGCGGGCCTGAGCTTGTCGCGCCAGATCCCCGGCTCGCCATGAATGCCCATGCCCATCTCGATCTCGTCTTCGCCGAGAACGAAGGATGGCCGGTCTGCGCCCGGAACCTGGCAGGGCGACATGGCCACGCCGATCGTTCGGGTCAGGTCGACGGTGCGCTGCGCGATGGCTGTAACCGCGTCAAGATCGGCTCCGGCTTCGGCAGCCGCGCCGGCCGCCTTGTAGGCGTAGATGATACCGGCGACGCCGCGGCGCTTCTGACGCTCCTCCGGGCCGGCGCTGGCGATGTCATCGGTGCCGAGGACCGTCGTGGAGCGGATGCCCTCGTCCTCGAGCATCTCGCCGGCCATGTCGAAATTCATCCGGTCGCCGCCGTAATTGCCGTAGAGGCGCAGCACGCCCCTGCCCTGGTCGGCAAGCTTCATCGCCTCGATGCACGAACCGACCGTCGGCCCTTCGAACACGTTTCCGATCGAGCATGTGTCGAGCAGGCCTTGGCCGACATAGCCGGTAAACAGCGGCAGGTGACCGGATCCGCCACCGGAGACGACGCCCACCTTGGGCGCGGCAGGCGTGGTCCGGCGGATCACCCGGCCGCTTTCGCCGTCACGCGTCAAAGACGGATTGGCCTCGACCAGACCGTCAAGCATTTCGTCGACGAAGTCCTGCGGACGGTTCATCAGTTTCTTCATGAACCTTCTCCTCAGTAGCTCAGCGCCGGATTGTCGTTGAACATGGTGATCGGCGGATAAGCGAGCTCGTCGGTGACGACATCGAGGACCGTGGTCCTGTCCGAGGCGAGCGCGGCCTTCAAGGCCGGCAGGAAGTCCTCGGCCTTCTCGATGCGGATGCCGTCGCAGCCAGCCGCGCGCGCAATCGCCGCATGATCGACCGGGGTAAAATCGCAGGCATCGGAATATTCGCCGAAGATGACCTTCTCGGCATGCTTCTCATAGCCGAGGATCGAATTGTTGAGCACTGCGACGACCACCGGAAGCTTCATGCGCCGTGCCGTTTCAAGTTCCGACCAGACATGCGCGAAACCGCCATCGCCGACCAGTGCGAAGACTGGCGCCTCTGGATTGGCGGCCTTTGCGCCGATGGCAAAGGGCAACCCCCAGCCGAGCCCGGCAAGACCGCGCGGCGTGATGAAGCGCTGGCCGGGCTTCCGGGCCGTGAGGAAGTTGGCGACCCAGATCGACGAGTAGCTGGCATCCGAGACGACGATCGTGTCGGGCGTCAGCAGGCTATCGAGGTCGCTCATCAGACGCTCGGGCCGCAGCGGGCTCTGATCGGAACGGGAAACCGCCTCGCCGTCCTTTCTCCCCTGCTCCAGCGCCGTGGCGATGGTCTGCTCCAGGGCGGCGCGAGCACCGTGTCGCCTGGAAAGGTCGAGCTTTTCGAGGGCTTCCTTCAACGCAACGATGCCGAGCCTGGCATCGCCCACCAGACGCAGCGCCTCGTAATTGCGGCCGACCTCGCTGGAATCGATGTCGAGATGGATATAGGTCGCGTTCTTCGGGTAGAGCTGCCAGCTATCCGTGCCGTTCTGGTTGGTACGGTTGCCGATCAGCAGGATGACGTCCGCCTCGGTGACCAGCGAGCGAAGATGCTTGCTGCGGCTCCTGTCGGCCATGAAGTACCCGACGACACCGGCGCTCAGCGGATGCGTCTCATCGACGGCACCCTTGCCCATCACCGTGGTCGCGACGGGAATGGACGCCGCATCCTGCAGGGCGGCGAGTTCGGCGGCCGCATCGGAGATATGAATCCCGCCGCCGGCGATGATCAACGGTCGTTCGGCCTTCGCGAGCAGGGCGGCAGCCTCGGCGACACGCTTCGGATCCGGACCACAGCGATCGACCGGAAAACGACCGAGGGACGCATTCCTCGGCATGGCTTCCTGCGTGGGCGTATCGACGAACATGTCGATCGGCGCAATCAGGACCGCGGGGCCGGGTCGGCCCGACGCCGCTGCGGTGAATGCCATATCGACATATTCGTCGATTCGGTTGACGTCGGCTACGCGCTTGATCCACTTGGCGACTCCCTTGAAGAGATCGAGGTGATCGAGCTCCTGGAAGGCGTTCTTGTCGGCGAAGGGACGCGCCACATCCTGTACGATGGCGACGACCGGAACGGAGGCCTTCATTGCTTCGGCGAGCCCAGGGACCAGCAGCGTCGCGGCCGGGCCGTTCTGCGCGGTGACCACCGGAACCTTGTGCGACATGCGGGCATAGGCGTCCGCCATCACGGCGCCGGCATTTTCCGTGCGATAACCGATCTGGCGAATGCCGTAATGGGGCGTGGCGAGAAACAGGGCGGCGGGAATGGCCTGGCCGAAAATCACCTCGACGCCGTGCCGCTTGAGGGCAGCCGCGAAGACGTGCGCCCCGGTTGCGTTGGACCGCTTGGCGGTATCGGGTTTAACTGCTGTGGTCGTGTCGTTCATAAGAGTATTCCATTCATTAAAGGCAAGGCGCCGATGTCGTGTTTCGCTTGGGAGGCTCGATCGGGAGGATCAGGTCGGGCTGAAGAGGATCCGCCGCGGGTCGATCTCGCGGCGAATGATGGTGAGCTCGTCGTCGCTCGGCCGCGGCGTGGTGGGAACACCGCTCAGGTCGCCGAGATCGAAGCCCGTCGCATCGCGAAGCTCGTCATGCCCGACGCCTTCGTGGATCGACCGCACCCGGATCCGGCCGGCGACGCGGTCGAAATCGAAGACGCATTTGGGGGTGAGCACCAGCGCCGGGCCGCCCCAGGCGAGGCCGAGCGACTTGCGGCCGGCCTCCCCGCCGGGAAAGCCGACGCCGGAGATGAAATCCACCTTCTCGACGAAGTTCCGCCGGTCGTGATGCGGCATCATGATGTATTCTCGCCGGAAGAGCGTCATGTGCTCCGGCTGCAGGATGGGACCGACCAGCCGTACCTTGGGCTTGTCATAGGGACCGATGCAGACGCTGTTGATGTTGCCGACCGTATCGACCTGGACGGCACTGGAGAAACCGAAGCTGATATCGCCGCGCTTCAGCGCCCACTGGCCGGGATAGTCATAGGTCTGTGCTTCCGTCGACAGGTCGCGCAGCACGGCGTCGTGCTCGCTGTCCGGCATGGCCTCGAGCTGGCTGAAATCGGGATTGTGATAGCAACCGGCAAGAAGCAGTGTCAGGTCGGGCGCATGCGTCCGGCGCGCCAGTTCCATCGCGACGATCGGGATGGCGGTGCCGAACATCGCGGCCGCCTTGCCGGTGAGCAGGCCGGTGAAGCCGACTTCGCCGTTGAGGAATTCCTTCGCCAGAACCGCGGCAAGGGTTTCGTAGAGGGTGGGCTCCGTCATAGCAGGCTGTCCATATCCTTGAGCCGCGCCAGCTGTGCCGCACCGACTGCTTCGAGGTAGGCGTCGTTGCCGCCGTCGAGATGAACGAATTTCTTAAGGTAGGCCGCCGTCGCTTCCGCGCTCTCGGATGCGGCGACATACTCGCCATAGTGCTTTTCGTCCGCGTGATAGGCGCCGAGCGCCGGCGTCGGATGCGCGCCATAAGGCAGTTCGACGACCGAGCTCACCTTGTAGGAGGGCAGTTCCACCAGGCGCGAATGCTTGCGGATGAAGGCGTTCGACACGAGCTTCTCGACCGTGACGATGACGGTGTCGCAGGAGCGGCCCATCAGCACGTCATTGCTCTGCGGCAGCAGCCGGCGCGCCGGAAAGACCACATTGCCGCGCTCGTCGGCCGCCAGCGCATGGATCACCACGACATCGACATCCGCTGCCGGGACGGCGTGCATGGGATGCCCGGTCATCGGGCAGGCGAAGGGCTTGATCGCCGGATTGTACCTGACGATGTCACTGCCGCCGAGAAAGGGAACGGGCCAGAAGGCGAGCCCTTCCTGACTGGCGCGAAAGCGATCCCAGCTCACCATTTCCGGATAGTCGACGACCTTGACCTTGCCGCGCTCGACCGCCCGCCGATAGTGGCGGGCAAGGCCATGCTTCTCCAGGCCGACATAGGACGTCTCGACGCACGACAGGCAACCGCCTGCCGCAAGCAGATCGACGTCGTAGGATTGCGCCGAACCGACGACCGTCAGGTTCTTGCGGCCCTGGCGGACGAGTTCGCGCACGAAGCCCATCGGCTTCTGGTAGACCGCAAAGCCGCCGAAGGCCAGGCGCGTCCCGTCCGGCACGCGCGCGGCGGCCTCTTCCAGGGATTGCAGTTTCGAGGAGGGACTAGGCATTGTCTGTGCTACCACCGTTAAAGGTTCAGGCCTGACGCTTGCGGAGCATGCTCCACCAGACCGCCAGAATGATCACGAATCCCTGGGCAATCAGGAAGACGACGGGATCGAGGCCGTTCAAGACCATGCCGTTGCGCAAAACCGCGACGAAGAGCACGCCGATGACGGTGCCGACGATGCGGCCGACGCCGCCGGTCAAAAGCGTTCCGCCGACGATCACCGCGGCGATCACGTCGAGTTCCATCAGTTCGCCGACGGTCGGCGTTCCCGAATTCAGCCGCGAGACCAGGAGCACGCCGCCGATTGCCGCAAGAAGCTGGATCATGATCATCACCGTGATCCGCAGCCGTCCCACATGGACGCCATAGCGGGCCGCGGTTTCCGGGTTGCCGCCGACCGCATAGACATGCTGGCCGAAGCGATGCTGGGACAGGAAGAACCACCCGAGCAGGATCGCCAGGATCATCACCCAGACCGGCAGCGAGAGGCCGAGGAACATCGCATACCAGATGTTGCCGAACGCCGGCGGCAGCCCGCTGATCGTCAGTCCGTCGCTGATGTAGAAGGCGATCCCGCGCAGGCCCGAAAGCAGGCCGAGCGTGGTGATGAAGGTCGGGATGCCCCAGACGACCCGCAGCACGCCGGTAAACGCGCCGACGGCAGCCGCCTCGACCAGCACCAGCAGGAGGGCAGCCGGCACCGGCATGCCATGGTTGACGACCAGCAGCGCAAACAAAGTGCCGGAAAGACCGACCTGGGCGCCGACCGAAAGATCGATCTCGCCGGCGATGATGACGAAGGTCATCCCGACCGCGACCATGGCGATCACGGAGGTCTGCTGCAGCATCGTCGCCCAGTTTTCGAGCGTCAGGAAATTCGGCGCGTTGAAGCTGAAGAAGATCGACAGCGCCACCAGGGCGACGGCGACACCGATTTCCGCGCGCCAACCGGAAAGGTTGAGTTTGCGGTCGGCATGCGCCGGGGAACCGGCAGTTGCGCCAGCAGTATTCGACATGGAAACCTCTATGATTGAATGGCCGACGGATCGGCCATGAAGACGACCGACACGTCAGTTGTTCGCGAGGGATTTCACGAGGTCGAGATATTCCTGGATCTCGTCGGGATTTTCGCGCGTGTAGACCTTGCTTTCGACCGCAACATTGCGTGGAACGTTCTCGCCCTTCAGGTGCCTGGCAGCAGCCTCGATCGCCGAATAGCCAACGACATAAGGCTGCTGGTCGGCAACGGCGAAAACCTTGCCGTTCGGATCGAGCAGGTCGGCTGCCAGCTCCTGGCTCATGTCGACGCCATAGAGCCGGACTTCGGCCGACTTGCGCCGCGCGGCCTGGGCAGCGCCCGACAGGGAGCCGGAATTCGAGGCCCAGATCGCCGCCGTCTTCGGGTCGCGCTGCAGGATGTTCTCGTAGGCGTTGGCGCCGAGTTCCGGGGTGGCCGCAGCGACTTCGCTGCCGATCGTGATTCCCTCGCCCTTGAGCGTCGAAAGCAGGCCGTTCTTGCGCGGCAGCATGTTGGGGTTGGTGGGCGGCAAGGTGATCAGGCTGACGGTATTCTTGCCGCCGTTGAGCTTCGAGAGCTGCTCCGTCATCACCGTTCCGAGCTCGGCGGCCATTTTGAAGCCGTCGACACCGATCGTGTGCTTGGCGATCGACTTGTCGGCGAGCGCGGTGTCGAAATCGACGATAACGATGCCGCGATCGGCGGCGCGCCTGGCAGCCGCAGCAGATGCGTTGACATCAAGCGGGGGCATGACAATCGCCTTGACGCCGCGGGTGACGAAGTCCTCGATGACCTGAGCCTCGGTCGGAAGTTGGCGGCGGTTCTGGCCGACCTGCAGGGTCACCCCGTATTTCTCCGCAGCATCGCTCATGCCGCGCTCGACCTGCTGCCAATACTGCGAGTCGCGGGCATAGACCACGGCGCCGATCACATCTGCGGCCTGGGACTGACCGGCCGTCATCACGGCCGCAGCCGCCAGCAATCCAGCAACGAATTTCTTCATGATCCATTCCTCCCTTTTTTGTAGAAGCGAAGCCACCTCCCGGCTCGGGCTGCCAAAGACAGCGCCACACTTCACGAAACGTTTTCTGAAAACGTTTTTATAAAAAATCACAGGCGTGGATTGCTGTCAAGCGGCAGAATTTTTTGTTGTCAGTCCGTATAGGTGGACATGTCGGCGGCGGCCGGCGGCGCGGTTGTTCCCCGCACGATCAGACGGGTCGGCAGAATGATCTGCTTGCCGGTCTTGGACGGCTGCCTGATCCGCTTCATCAAAAGTTCCGCTGCCGCCGCCCCCATGTCGCGCTTCTGCAACTGGATGGTCGTCAGGTTGATCGTCTTGAGATTGGCGAGAACGATATCGTCGAGGCCGATGACGGAAAGATCGCCGGGGATGCGCAAGCCCTGGTCGAGCGCAACCTGCATCACCCCGAGCGCGTTCATGTCGCTACTTGCCAGGATGCAGGTCGGACGATTCTTCAGCTCGGTGAAATATCGGCCGGCCTCAAGGCCGCTGTCGAACGTGTACCGGCCCTGGAAGATCATGGACCGCGACTGCGACAGCCGCAGCCTGAGGCTTTCCTGCCGGAAGGTCTCGAGCCGCTCGCGCGCCGAACTCGATTCGAGAGGCCCCGTCACAAAGCCGACGCGGCGGTGGCCGAGTGCATGGGCATGCCGGATGGCCTCGGCCAGCCCTTCCTCATTGTCGGAGCCGACATAGTCGTCTTTCCATTTCGGGCTTCTGCGCTGAACCAGAACATAGGGCGTGCCGGCATCGAGCAGCGCCCGCACGCGCGGCGAATCGCAATGCTGCGAAATCAGCACCATTCCATCCACCTGGCGGTCGTGCAGCGTCTGCATGTGCAGGATCTGCCGCTCCTCGTCCTCGTCGGTGTTGCAGAGCAGCATGGTGCATTTTTCGCGCATCACCACATCCTCTACACCGCGGACGAAATCGGCCGAGGAGGGGTTTGCGACATCGGAAATCAGCACCCCGATGGTGAAGCTTCTCTGCATGCGCAGGGCGCGCGCGACGGTCGAAGCGCGATAGCCGAGCTTTCGCGCCGTCTCGTTGACGAGCTCGCGCGTCTCGTCTCGGACATACTGCTTGCCGGACAGGGCATTCGATACCGTCGAGAGGGCAAGCCCGGAGGCCTTGGCCACGTCCTTGATGGTGACTTTCTTTCGCTCTACCATTTCACCCCCTATCCTAAGCGTCCCAGCATATGCCGCCTGCCACAGGTTCGACCAGCCATTGACATCACATGTCCAGCGGATATATCAAATTATAGAAACGTTTTCCAGAAACGTTTTTATATCATTTCGGAGATGTCGAGGAGGCGCATCGGTGGATGCGGCGACATGGCCGTAGCGATGCAAGAGTGCAGCCAGAGTCGCTGCTGCCGACCGGAGGAAAACCACACATGACGAACGACTTCCTTTTGCGGGTGAGCAATCTCGGCAAGTCATATGGCGCCGTGCAGGCCCTGCAGGACGTGAGCTTTACCATGCGGCCGGGCGAGACGATCGCCCTTGTCGGCGACAACGGCGCCGGCAAGAGCACGCTGGTCAAGCTGCTCTCCGGTGTCGTGCGGCCGACATCCGGCTCCATCGAGATCATGGGCCGCGCGGTCGATCTCACCTCGCCCGATGTCGCCCGCGCGGCCGGGATCGAGACTGTGTATCAGGATCTCGGTCTCTGCAACAATCTCACCGTTGCCGAGAACATCTTCCTCGGCCGCGAGGAAATCGTCGGCTGGGGGCCGTTTTCGTTTCTTGCACGCTCGCGCATGCGCGAGCGGTCGCGGCAGGCCCTGGCGGGCCTTTCGATCAACGTTCCCTCGCCGGACCAGAATGTCGCGGGCCTGAGCGGCGGCCAGCGCCAAGCGGTCTCGATCGCGCGCAGCCGGCTTTGGGAAAGCAATCTCGTGCTGCTGGACGAGCCGACGGCGGCGCTTGGCGTGCAGGAAACCGCCAAGGCCATGGAGGCCGTGCGCCAGTTGCAGAAGAACGGCGTCGCCATCATCCTCATCACCCACAGCATGCCGATGGCAAAGGAAATGAGCGACCGGGTGATCGTCCTGCGTCGCGGGAAGAAGGTTGGCGACGTGCGCACCGCGGCGGTGTCGGGCGACGACATCGTATCCCTGATCACCGGCGCGCGCGACCACCATATCGAGGCTGCCTGACATCATGGGACATTCAAAGCTTGTCTCGCTCGACGATGCCGTCGCACTCGTCGAAGACGGTATGTCGATAACGGCCGGCGGGTTTGCCCATTCGCACCAGCCGATGGGCTTCTTCCGCACACTGATGCGGACGGGCCGCAAGGACCTGACGATCATGGGCGTCGCCGAGTGCTGGGTCGCCGAATGGCTCGCCGCCGCCGGCATGCTGCGACGCGCCTACTTCTCCAATTTCATGTTCGAAGGCTTCGGCCGGTGCCGGCGCTTTTCCGAAGGCATCGAGAACGGCACGATCGAAGCGGAGGATCACAGCCATTTCGGCATGGTGATGCGGCTGGCGGCCTCAGGGCTCGGCCTGCCCTTCATGCCGATGCGTTCGCAGGCCGGGACGGACATCATGAATGTTGCGGGGTTCGAGCATCCCGCGGCCAAGGCGCAGATGTTCCGCTCTCCGTTCGACGGCACGGTGGTCAGCCTGGTCTCGCCGCTGAAGCCTGATATCGCGGTGATCCATGCCGCACGCGCCGACGAACTCGGCAATGTCGAGCTTTACGGCACGACCTCCGTCATCGAGGAGCAGGTACGCGCCGCCGCCAAGGTCATCGTCACCGTGGAAGAAATCGTCACCACCGAGGAAATCCGGCGCAATCCGCAGGCGACCCTCATTCCGGGCATGATGGTGGACAAGCTCGTCCACCTTCCCTTCGGCGCCTTTCCGCTCGGCGTCTACGGCTATTACGAATATGACGGCGCAGCGCTTGCAGACTACTACGAGGCCTCGCGCACGCCGGAAGGCACACGCGTTTGGCTTGATACCTGGGTGCACGGGATCGCCACGCATTGGGACTATCTCGACGCGCACGGCGCTTCGCGCCTGCTTGCGCTCAGGACCGATCCGCATCTCGGATACAGATACGATATCCCCGAAGGAGTGGCACGATGAGCGGAACGAGTCGTGACGCCCTGATGGCGGTCGCCGCCTCCCGCGAGATACGCGATGGCGAAACGGCCTTCATCGGCACGGGCCTGCCGATGGTCGCTGCCTATCTCGCCAAAGCAACCCATGCGCCGGGCGTCAACCTTGTCTTCGAATCGGGCATCATCGATCCCGCGCCGCTGGAACTGGCCTCGGGTGTCGGCGACTATCGGCTGGCCTATGGATCGACCAAGATCGCCGGTACCTTCTATGCGCTATCGTTGCTCCAGCAGGGGAAGATCGACATCGGCTTCCTGGGAACCGCGGAAATCGACGCCTTCGGCAATCTCAATTCCACGGTTATCGGCAATTACCGCAGGCCCAAGGTGCGCCTGCCGGGTTCGGGCGGGGCGAACGACATCGCCTCCATGGCCAAGCGCTTCGTCATCATCGCGCGGGCTGATCCCAAGCGATTTGTCGAGAAGCTGAACTATCTGACGACACCGGGCTTCCTCACCGGTCCCGGCGCGCGCGAAGCGGCTGGCCTGCCCGGCAGTGGGCCTGTAAAGGTCATCACCGATCTCGGCATTCTCGGCTTTGATCCAGCGTCGAAGAGAATGCGGCTGGAAGAGACTTTCCCTGGCATAAGCCCGGCGGAGGTCCAGTCCGCGATCGGCTTCGAGCTTGTGCCTTATGCCGATACCAGAGCGGCCGTGGCCCCGACCGAAGAGCAGATCGACCTCCTGAGAACGAAGATCGATCCGAACGGCATGTACGTCAAAAATCTCCAGGCTTCCCGATGACCCGATCCGATACAAAGCATGTGAGCCTGGAGCAGGCAGTCCGCTCGGTCCCCGATGGCGCCGTTGTGGCCCTTGCCGGCGCCGCGCAGACGCGCCACCCCATGGCGATCCTGCGTGAAGTCGTTCGGCAGAAAAAGCGGGGGCTTCGCCTCGTCGGCTATCGCGACGGCATGGATTTCGACATGCTAGCGCGTGCCGGCTGCGCTTCGGATGTCGATGTGCCTGCTTCGGCAGGGAGCGAAGAGGCCGCGCAGGCGAGGTTCGAAGCTGGTGCGGCGGGCCTGCCCTATGCGATCATCGGCATGGCTGGCGAAGGTGCCGTGACGAAGGCGATTGCCCTCCACGACGCGGCTGGCAACACCGTGATGGCCGTGCCGAAGATCAATCCCGATATCGCAATCCTCCACGCCCACGCCGCGGACATCCATGGAAATGTCCTGATGGACCTGGAGACCTGCGCGGGTTTTGCGCGTGACGTCATCGTCGCACGTTCGGCTGCGCGCGTGATCGTCTCCGTCGAGCAGATCGTCAGTCCGCAAACGCTCGCCAATGCGCCGGCACGGCTGGTGCTTGCCGCCGACACGGTGGACATGGTGGTCGAAGCGCCATATGGCGCCTATCCGACGCAGTGCGAACGCCGATATGATGGCGACGACAAGGCCCTTGCCGCCTATGATGAAGCCGCACGCGACGCCGGGGCCTTCCGCCAATGGCTGGAGGACGAGGTCGATGCAAAAGGCAGCCACGCACTCTATCTGGACAGGCTTGGGATGGAGCGGTTGCAGGCGATCACGACCAGGCGGTCGGCTTGAGGTCCGGCTGAAGCGAGACCATCGAAAGGTTTGCAGTTCATGGCCAAGGCCAGTGAGATCGGTCGAGTCTGCGATGGGACGACCGAAGAGAGCTATCTCGCCCTGCTCCGCCAGTTGTGGCGCAAAAACTGGCCGGATGGCCTGAAGGGCACCCTGCAGGATCCGATGCCCGGGCTCGACCTGCCGCAGCGGCTCGCCGCCTGGGCGCGGGCCGAGCCGCAGAAGACCGCAATCTGGTTTTACGGACGCAGCTTCAGCTATGCCGAACTGCATGAGATGAGCGGTCGTCTTGCCGCACGGCTTGTCAGCGATGGCATCGTTGCCGGCGACAGGGTGGCACTCGTCATGCCGAACTGCCCGCAATTCACCATCGCCTTCCTGGCCATCCTGCGTATCGGCGCGGTTCATTGCCCGATGAGCCCATTGGCGAAGCAGCGCGAGCTCGAACATCAATTGAAGGATTGCGGCGCGAAGGCCATTATCGCCCTGCAATCGCTCATGCCTCTCGTAGAGTCGTGCGAAGGCAATGCGCTCGGCCTTTTCTACCGGACCCGGATATCCGACGCACTGCCGGCAGCGGCCGAACTTCCGGTGCCGCCGATGGTCAGCGAGGAACAGGCTTCGGGCGGAACGGCCGTCGACTTCTTCGACGCCATCGCCCATGCCGATCCGCTTCCCGCCGAAGCTGCGGCTGCCGACCTCGATCGGACGGCCTCGATTAACTACACGAGCGGTACGACCGCCTATCCGAGGGGCTGCCTGCACAGCCAGGGCCACATGATCTATACGGCGGCGGCCAACCATCTGCGCAGCGACAGTTTCGCCGAGACGACGCTGAACTTCTTCCCGCAATTCTGGATCGCCGGGCAGAACCACGGCCTCGTCTACCAGATCTTTTCCGGGACGACGCTGGTGCTGCTGTCGCGCTGGGATCCCCTGGCCTTCATGATGGCGGTCTCGAGCCAGCGCGTCGCGGCGACGACCATGCTGGTCGACAATCTCGTCGAGGTCATGGACCATCCACGCTTTGCGGAATTCGACCTGTCGTCGTTGCGGCTGATTCGCTGCGTTTCCTTCGTCCAGAAGCTTGGCATCGAAATCCGCAATCGATGGCTCTCACATTACCCGGTTGCGGTCCTGTCGGAATCGGCCTGGGGCATGACCGAAACCCATACGGCCAACACGGTGACGATCGGATTTCAGAAAGACGACTTCGACCTCGCCTCCCGGCCAACCTTCGTCGGCCTTCCCTCACCCGGGACGGATTTCAAGATCTGTGATTTCGACACCGGCGAAATCCTGCCGCTGGGCGCCGAAGGCGAAATCTGCTGCCGCTCGCCTGCGGTCTTCAACGGCTATCTGAATGCAGCCGAGGCGACGCAGGCCGCATTGCGCAACGGCTGGCTCCATTCCGGCGATATCGGACAGATCGACGAGGACGGCTTCATCCACTACCTGGGACGAAGGAAGGACCTGATCAAGGTCAACGGCATGAGCGTCGGCCCCGCCGAGATCGAGGCCGTTGTCGCCGAACATCCGGCCGTCTTCGCCGTCGCCGTCGTGCCCCGCCCGGATGCGTCGCGCGGTCAGGTTCCTGTCGCCTTCGTCCAGCTCGTGCCCGACACAGCCTCGGCGACGGAAAGCGAGCTGGTTCAATGGTGCCGTAGCCGCATAGCGTCCTACAAGGTGCCGGAGGTGCGCATCGTCGCGGCCCTGCCCGTCGGACAGACGGGCAAGATTCAGAAGGACATTCTCAAGCAGCAGACGTGACTTGCGTCCGCTCAGCGCTCGCAAAAGGCGATCGGCCGCAGCGGCGAGCCGGAGCCCTCGGCGAAGGGCAAGGGGGCGGCTGCGAAAAAGCTTCTCAAGGATAGTTGCTCCAGCCGCGCCAGCATCTCCATGATCAGGATGCCGTTCGGCAGCCAGTGCTTGTCATGGCCGAGCGAATGACCGGCCTTGCCGTCGACGATGGCGATCTCGCACGCAACCGTATCGGTTCCGATCGCCCGTATGCCGCGCTCCTTGAACAGGATGACGGTTTCCTCGGTCATGCCGGGAGCATTGGTGGCGTACCATTGCGCATGGCAATCGCAGCGCCAATGCCGCTTCATCCAGCCATAATTGACCAGGGCGATCTCGCCGCTGCCGACCCTGATGTCGTTCTCACGCTCATAGCGCTCGACCATGTCGGGGGTGATCAACTCCCCGGCCTCCAGACCAAGGCTGGAAAAATCGTAGAGGACGGCCGGGGCAAACAGCTTGTCGACCTCGATCTGGTCGACCGTCTGGGCGCCGGGATGATTGTGTGCCGGAGCATCGACATGCGCGCCGGTATGCTCGGCCATGACGATGCCCTGGCAGAAGTAGCCGTCATGCTCGTGGTTCATCGTCTTGTCGATGATCAGGTGCGGATGTGTCGGCCAGCGCGGGATACCGCGCTCGAGCCGCGGCGCCAAGTCGACCGGCCGCAATTGGCCGAACAGGCGGGAAATTTCGGAAATCGTGTCCGTCATGAAAAGCCTCCCAATGTCGATGCGCGTCAGCGCCGGCGAAATTCGATTGCGCCCGCAAGGACGGCTACGAGAATGACGACGCCGCTGATCAGGCCCTGACTGTAGGGCGCGACACCGAGCAGCACCATGCCGTTCTTCAGTGTCGTCATGAACAGGGCGCCGAGAAATGTCCCGACCACGCTTCCGCGTCCGCCGAACAGGCTGGTGCCGCCGATGATGACCGCGGCGATGACATCGAGCTCCCAGCCGTCGGCGACCGTCGGCGTCGCCGAGTTCAGCCGTGACGTGAGCATGATCCCGGCAAGGGCCGCCAGAAGCGCGCTGGTGACGAAGACCGCCGTCTTGACGCGCGCAACATTGATGCCCGAAAGCCGTGCCGCCTCCTCGTTGCCTCCGACGGCATAGACGGAGCGACCGAAAGTGGTGTGGCGCAGGCCGATATAGCCTATCACATAGACCGCGATCATGATCAGCGTCGGCAGCCTGACCGGGCCGATGGTCGCGCCATCCAGCATGGTAAAGCCCGGCGGCATGGGCGCGATGGGAAAGCCGCCGCTGATCAGGAAACATCCGCTGCGCAAGGCAGTGAGCAGCGCCAAAGACGTGATGAAGCTCGGAATGCGAAACGTCACCCGCATGAAGGCGATGAGGCACCCCGAACACGCACCGATCAGCAGCGTGCAGGGTATGGCGATCCACAGCGGAAAACCGAGCCGCACCGCCATGTAGGCGAGGCAGACGCTGCAGAACGCCGCCAGCGCGCCGACGGAAAGATCGATCTCGGCGCAAATCACGACATAGGTCATGCCGACCGCGATGATGGCGATCATCGCCGTCTGCCGCAGGATGTTGAACTGGTTGAAGGACGTCAGAAAATTGTTCGCCGTGACGCTGAACACCAAATACAGCACGACGTAGGCTACGAAAAGAAGAGCGATGTGACGGGTAATCGGCGACAGCCGGATCGACCCGCTTTTGCCTTTGCTGGAGATTGACGTTGTCGTCATTTGATATCCTTCAGGAAGTCGCAGCCAGAACAACGTCGTTCAGATCGGCGGTGTCGGCATCGTGTACGGATGTGATGCGGCCCCGCGCCATCGTCAGGATGCGGTCGGAAACCTGGAGCACCTCCTCGATTTCCGAGGAGATGAAGATGATCGCCAGGCCCTCGGCGGCAAGCGCCTGCAGGATTCCGACGATCTGGGCCTTGGCCTGCACGTCGATGCCGCGGGTCGGCTCGTCGAGAAGCAAGACCTTCGGCGCAGTGGCAAGCCACTTGCCGAACACGATCTTTTGCTGATTGCCGCCCGAAAGGGCGCGAACCGGGACTTCCGCGTGGGCCAGCGCCACCTGAAAACGCTCGACGACATCATCGACGATGGCGCGCTCCTTTGCATGGCGGAACAGCCCGAGCCTGGAGCCGAGCTGCGCCAGAACGGCAAGCGTGGTGTTCTCCCGAACGGTCAGGTCGAGCACGAGGGCCTGATGCTTGCGATCCTCCGGCAGGAAAGCCATTCCCAGCCGCTTCATCGTCGCGATCGTCGGATGCAGGACGCGCGTCCCGTCGATGTCGATCGTGCCGGAATCGATCCTGTCGACGCCGAACAGCGCCCTGACGAGCTCTGTCCGCCCTGCCCCGACGAGGCCGGCGATGCCGAGGACTTCGCCGGCATGAAGATCGAAATCGATGTCGGTCAACACGCCGCGCCGGGTGAGCCCGCGCACCGACAGGATCACGTCGGGTCTTGCGGTGCGTCCGGGTTGAGGGACGGTCACCGTCTGCCCGACCATCATGTTGACGATGTCGCTGCGCTTGTGGTGACCGATCGCGGTTTCTCCGACGGTCTCGCCGTTGCGCAGGACGGTGACATGACTGCAGACCGCCTCGACCTCGGCCAGGCGGTGGGAAATGTAGACCACCGACACCCCGGCTTCGGCAAGATCGCGGATCACCTGCAGCAGCCGGGCGGAGTCCGCGTCGCCGAGCGCCGATGTCGGCTCGTCGAGCACCAGCACGCGCGGCGCCTTCGCCAGGGCCTTGGCGATTTCCACCATCTGCTGGTCGGCGATGCTGAGTTCGGAAACGATGCTCGACGGCGCGATCTTGGACTTCAATCGTGCGAGCACTTCCGAAGCCTGGCTGGAAAGCCCCTGCCAATCAACCAGCCCGCGCCTCTTCGGCCAGGAACCCAGAAAGATGTTCTCTGCCGCCGACATGCTCGGCACGAGGCTGAGTTCCTGGTGGACGATGGCAATTCCGGCCGCATGCGCATCGGCCGGCGCACGAAAGACAACCGGCTTGCCGTCGATCAGAATCTCTCCGGAATCCGGCTGCGTGACGCCGGAGAGGACTTTCATCAGGGTCGACTTGCCGGCACCGTTCTTGCCCACGAGGGCGTGGACGGTGCCGGGCGCAAGATCGAGGTTGACGCCGTTCAACGCCATCACGCCGGAATAATGCTTGGTGATCCCGCGCATCTGGAACATTGTCGATCCCCCGACCGCTGAAGGATGGTTCAGCGGGTTGCCAGCGACTGATATTTTTCCAGATAGGCCTTCACGTCGTCCGGCTTGTCGTTGGAGTAGAGCGCCAGCGGAATGGTGTACTTGCCAGCCACATTCTTGCCGTTGACGGCCTCCACGGCAAGCTGCAGGGCCTTTTCGCCGATAGAGTAGGGATCCTGCGTCGCGACGGCGACCACGCCACTCGACGGATCGGTCAACGATGCCGCCGTCTGAAGGCTCATGTCGGTGCCGAAGATCTTGATGTCCGCGCCCGTCGAGCGCTTGGCCGTCTGCGCGCCGACAAGACCGCCTTCATTCGCAGCCCAGACGAGCTGGATGTCGGGATGAGCCTGCAGCATCGTCTCGAGATTGGTGGAGGCCTGCTCGGGCATGACGCCTTCCTGCTCGGCAACGATCTCGATGCCCGGCGCCTTCTTGATCTCCTCGACGAAGCCATCGCGGCGCAGCACCGACTGGGCGTAGCGGACCACGGTGAGAAGCGCGATCTTCGCCTTGCCGCCCATCTCCCTGTTGACGTAGTCCACCACATGGCGGCCCATCATCGCGCCGAGTTCCTTGTTGTCGACGCCGACGAAGGTATCCATCAGATCCGACTCGACAAAGGAATCGTAGTTGATGACGACAATCCCGGCCTTGCGAGCCCGCTCCATCGCCGGAATCGAAGCCTTGGAATCGACGACGCTGATGATGATGCCCTTGACGCCGCTGGCGATGAGGTTGGAAACCGCCTCATCCTCCTTGTCGACCTTTCCCGCCGAATTCGCCAGCACGACCTGGGCATTCAGCGTCTTCGCCGCTTCCTGGGCACCCATCTCCACCGTGCGGTACCATTCGTACTGCGAATCCATCTGGACCGCGCCGATGACTGGCGCCTGCTGCGCCTGAGCGATGGACGCTACCGACAATGCCACGGCTGCCGCCGCCGTCATTATCCTCGTGCCTCGTGCAAACTTGTTCATGACTCTCCTCCCATGGAAAAGCCGATGGCGCGCCCTCCTGCCCACCAACGGCGACAAAATATAGAAACGTTTTCCGAAAACGTTTCTATACCTCTCATGCGACCGTTCCCGTGTCAACATTTAAAATGAGCGGGCGGCAAATCCAGATCGGCATTCATCGTCTCCCTATCGAGGATCGGCGATTTGTAAGAAGCTGAGCTAGTGCGCAGCGCGCCTGTCGGAGCAGGCCGTGATACGTCCAGAGTGTCCGATAGATGTTGATCTTGCGATCCGCCCACCCTCCTTAAATGGCAGGCAGACTTTTGCGTAAAACGCAGCGCCGTCTCTTCCGGCTACCGGTTGAGAAGGCGCAGAGTAGGCGTGACCTTGATGGACAAACATATAATGGCCTGAAAGCTTTCCGGTGAAGACGACCAAGCAGGACAACAATCTGCAACGCCGCGTGGTCTGGAAAGATCTCGCCCAATGGTGGAACGGCCGACTGGGTTCCGTTCGCTGCGATTTTTCACCGCCCGCGAAGTGCTGCGCCTTTCACAGGATCGTTCAGGGCTGGGATGCTCTCTCCGCGAGGCTGAACGCGAACGGCAATCTGGCCGCGATTGCTCCCGGTCTCGATTGGAGAGACAAGGACACTTCGCTTTCTGTTGTCTGCTCCATGGCACGCTGATGGACTTGTTTGGCTTATTGCAGGGGTGAATCCTCCCGGACAAATCAGCGCGGCGCACGGTTTTGCTCTTCCTTGCGCTGTCGGCCCGATGTTAGGCGGCTTGTCGGAAAGGCGCTTCGGCTGCTGCTCTTTGTTCGGCGCACCGGTCGTCGCGACATGGGCGACGGTGTCCACCCTTTGCGACGACCTTCTGTCCCTCGCCCAGCGCAAGGCTCTACACTGCCGCGATCGCAGCGGCGCTGGTTATGCAATCCCTTTGCAATCGTACCTCCCAGCGCGTGCTCTGGAGGACGGTGTTGAGACGCGTGTGGGTGAGGGTGGCGCGCGCCTATCGGCGGTGAGCCAGAGGCTCGCGATAGCCCGCGCCATCCTGCTTATGCTCCAATCACACTGCTGGACGAATCGACGGCCTCCGTGTGTCCCGGATCAGCGCCCTTGAGACAGAACTGGTTTAGTTGAGAAGAGAGGATTTTCGGCTCATCGTAGCTCTATCAAAGGAAGCGAAGATGAGACAGAAATCCGGGCCGCAGTCGTCAGC